>JAFEHU010000072.1 GCA_017848435.1 Burkholderiaceae bacterium
CGCTCGGCCAACAAATACCTGGGTGACCGCGTGGCCGCCATCATGGAACACCGGGCCGAAGCGCCCTTGCCTTTCCCGGTCACCGTGGCGCTGCCAATTCCACAAAAGGATGCCGTCACGCCTGCAAGCAGCGCTCCCTGACGCTCTGCCCCGGCCATGAGGCCAACGAGAGCCCATCCTTTTGCCCAGCGCTTCAGGACCCCCGCTTGGTTACCTCTCCGTCCAGCCTGTCAGAAAACCCCACCTAGATCGCTGGGCAGGTGACTCTCTCGATTTGTGTTTGCGATTTCTTGATGTTGATTCCAGTCCAAATCTGAGCCACAAAGCTGCGGTTTCCAGCGCGAATCTGAGCCACGTTATCCACATATCCTGCTTGATTTTTAAGCGGGGTTACAGGAGTGATCGACGTGGGAACCCTCAGCAAACTCAGGCGCATGGTGTTACGAGACAAGGTCTCCGTGCGAGAAGCCGCCAGAAGGCTCAACATCTCCAGAAACACGGCCAAGCGCTGGCTGGCCGAGCCAGACATGGTCCAGCCCGCCTATCCCAAGCGGGCGAGCGGCCCAGGCCTGCTTGATCCCTACAAAGAGCAGATCGACCTATGGCTTCGGGCCGACAGCCACCGAGCCAAACGTGAGCGCCGCTCGATTGGCGCCTACTTCGAGGCGATCCGCGCCATGGGATTCACCGGCGGCAAGAGTCTTGTCTACTGCTACTGCCGAGCCTGGAAGCAGAAGCAAGACAACGCGCCGCGACACGCGGGGTTTGTGCCCCTGAGCTTCGAGCTCGGCGAAGCCTTCCAGTTTGACTGGAGCTGCGAGTACGTGGTGATTGCCGGTCTGCGCCGGCGCCTGGAAGTCGCCCACACCAAGCTGGCGGCCAGTCGGGCGTATGTGCTCGTAGCCTACTTCAGCCAGGCCCACGAAATGCTGTTCGACGCCCACAGCCGCGCATTCGCCATTCTGGGCGGCGTGCCCAAGCGCGGGATCTACGACAACATGCGCACCGCGGTCGACAAAGTTGGCAAAGGCAAGGAGCGTAGCGTCAACGCACGCTTCGAGTCCATGACTGGGCACTACTTATTCGAGGCCGAGTTCTGCAACCGTGCTGCAGGCTGGGAAAAAGGCCGGGTGGAGAAGAATGTTCAGGACCGGCGCCGCCACATCTGGCGCGAGGCGGCAGAGCGGCGCTGGGCAAGTCTGGCCGAACTCAACGCTTGGCTGGTGCAAGCTTGCCAGGACAGTTGGAGCGAACTGCGCCACCCAGACTGGCCTGAGCTGACGGTGGCCGATGTCTTGCAAGACGAGCGCATACGCCTCATGCCATTGCCCAAGCCGTTTGACGGGTACGTCGAACAACCCGCCCGCGTCACAGCAACCTCGCTGGTCCACTTCCAGCGCAACCGCTACAGTGTGCCGTGCGAATGGGTGAACTCGGTCGTCAGCCTGCGGGCCTACCCAGAATTCCTGCGGATCGTGAGCGTCCACGGCGAGGTGGTGGATTTGCCACGCAGCTTTGAGCGCGACCAGACCTACTACGAGTGGCAGCACTACATCGCACTGATCGAGCGCAAGCCAGGCGCACTGCGCAATGGTGCGCCGTTCAAGACCATGCCCGCTCCCCTCCAGGAGTTGCAGCGCCAGCTGCTCAAGAACCCGGGCGGTGACCGGGTGATGGCCCAGGTGTTGAGTGCGGTGCCTTTGCACGGGCTGGAGGCGGTGTTGGCGGCCATCGAGATGGCCTTACAGGCTGGGCGAGTGAGTGCCGAGCACGTCTTGCACACCTTGGCGCACCTGAAAGACCGCCAGCGCACGGAGGTCGTCGGCGAGGTCGCCACACCATTGGCACTTCAGACGCCACCGCTGGCCAACGTGACGCGCTACGACAGTCTGCGCACCAGCGACATGAATGCTGACCATGTGGAGGCCAACCATGTCTACTGAAGTCGTGACAGCCCTGAAAGGCTTGGGCCTACATGGCATGGCCAGCGCTTGGCCGGAGGTGTTGGGGACGGCACGCATTAAAAC
>JAFEHU010000048.1 GCA_017848435.1 Burkholderiaceae bacterium
TGGGGGTATTGTCCGGGATGCAACAATCCAAGGATGCAACTTCCATTCGAGCTGAACCTGGGTTGGCGCTACACCCGCGCCGGCCGGGCCACGCGCCGCAACGGCTTTATTTCTTTCATCTCGGGTGTGTCCATGCTGGGCATCGCGCTCGGCGTGGCGGCGCTGATCATTGTGCTGAGCGTGATGAACGGTTTCCAGAAAGAGGTGCGCGACCGCATGCTGGGCGTGGTCTCGCACATCGAGATTTCCGCACCCGGCGGCGCCGCGCTGCCCGACGTGGCGCTCACGCTGGCCGAGGTCAAGCGCAACCCGGCGGTGGTGGGCGCGGCGCCCTTCATCGCGGCGCAGGCCCTGCTGGCGCGCGGCGAAGACATGAAGGGCACCATCGTTCGCGGGGTGGACCCGGCCCGCGAGCCGGAGGTGACGGACATTGTGGGCGCCAACAACGCCGCGCTGGCGCGGCTGGTGCCGGGCGAATTCGGCGTGGTGCTGGGCGGTGAACTCGCCCGGGCCATGGGCGTGCGCGAGGGCGACCGCGTCACCCTGGTGGCCCCAAGCGGCCAGGTCACACCGGCAGGTGTGGTGCCGCGGCTGAAACAGATGGCGGTGGTCGGCACCTTCAACTCCGGCCACTACGAATACGACTCGGCGCTGGTGCTGATGCACGTGGACGACGCGGCCCGCATCTTCCGGCTCGAAGGGCCAACCGGCGTACGCGTCAAGTTGGGTGACCTGCACCAGGCGCGCGAAGTGGGCGCCGACATGGCACGCACCCTCACCGGCGGCCTGCTGGTGCGCGACTGGACACGCCAGAACGCCACCTGGTTCTCGGCGGTGCAGCTGGAAAAACGCATGATGTTCATCATCCTGACGCTGATCGTCGCGGTGGCGGCGTTCAATCTGGTCAGCACGCTGGTGATGAGCGTGACCGACAAACGCGCCGACATCGCCATCCTGCGCACGCTGGGCGCCAGCCCGCAAAGCATCATGGGCATTTTTGTGGTGCAGGGTGCGGCGGTGGGCGTGGTGGGCACGCTCGGTGGCCTGCTGCTCGGGCTCGGCATCGCTTTCAACATCGACGTGCTGGTGCCGGCGCTGGAGCAGCTGTTCAATGCCAGCTTCCTGCCGCGCGACATCTACCTCATCAGCCGCATGCCCAGCGAGCCACTGGCGAGCGACATCATGCCGGTGGCCATCATTTCACTGGTGCTGGCCTTTCTGGCCACCATCTACCCGAGCTGGCGCGCCAGTCGGGTGAACCCCGCAGAGGCGTTGCGCTATGAATGACGCTGTTCTCCAGGCCACTGGCCTCACCAAGCGTTTCACCGAAGGCCGGCTCGACGTCACCGTGTTGCAGGGCGTGAACCTTGCCGTGCATGCGGGCGAAACACTGGCGATTGTGGGCGCTTCAGGCTCCGGCAAAAGCACCTTGCTGCACCTGCTCGGCGGGTTGGACGCACCGACCAGTGGCACCGTGGTGCTGAAGGGGCACAACCTGTCCACTTTGTCGGCCACCGAGCAGGGGCAGATGCGCAACCGGCACCTCGGGTTTGTCTACCAGTTCCACCACCTGCTGCCCGAGTTCAGCGCGCTCGACAACGTGGGCATGCCACTGCGCATCCGCCGCGCCGCGCCGGCCGTGTGTGCCGACGCGGCCGCGCGCATGCTCGCCACTGTGGGCCTGCAAGACCGGGTGCACCACCGGCCGGCCGAACTGTCGGGCGGCGAGCGCCAGCGGGTGGCGATTGCGCGTGCGCTGGTGACACAGCCGGCCTGTGTGCTGGCCGACGAGCCCACCGGCAACCTCGACCGGGCCACGGCCAACGGCGTGTTTGACCTGATGCTGCAACTCGCCCGCGACCAGGGCACAGCCTTTGTGTTGGTCACCCACGACGAGGCACTGGCCGCGCGCTGCAACCGCCAACTGCGGCTGGTGGGTGGGGTGTTGCAGGGCTAAGCCTGGGCGTGGACGGCATGGCATCACCCGAGCGCATTTTCATCAGCATCGCGTCGTACTGCGACCCAATGCTGCAGTTCACGGTCAACAGCGCCTGGTCGCGGGCTGCGCACCCGGAACGCCTGAGTTTTGGCATCGTGGACCAAAGCCCGCCAGCCGACCGGCTGCAGTTGCCCAGCGACCACGCCCGCCGCCACATCCGCTACGTGCACATCCACCCGAGCGATGCGCGCGGCGTGTGCTGGGCCCGTGCCTTGGCCATGACGCTGTACCAGGGCGAGGAATGGTTTTTCCAGATCGACTCGCACATGCTGTTCGAACCCGGCTGGGACGAGCGGCTGATCGCGTCGGCCCGGCAGTGCCAGGCCACCAACCCGCGCTGCATCGTGTCGTCCTACCCCAACGCCTTCGAGATGGTCGACGGCAAGCCCGTGCCCAAGCCGGCCACGACCAAGGTGCTGGCGCACGTGCTCAAACCGGGTGCGGTGTTTGAAGCCGAACACCCGGCGCTCAGCTTCCAGGCCATGCCGGTGAACCAGGATGCGCCGGTGCGCGGCTTCCACCTGGGGGCGGGCTGCCTGTTCGCGCCCGGTGATTTTGTGAGCGTGTTGCCCTACGACCCGCACCTGTATTTTTACGGCGAAGAGCAGAGCATGGCCGTGCGCGCCTTCACCCACGGCTGGGACATTTTTCACGTCAGCGGCCTGCCGGTTTACCACCTCTACAACATCGACAAATCGGCCCGCACCCGGCCGTTGCACTGGGACGAAGCGCAGGACAAAGAGCGCCAGCAACGCTGGTGGCAGATCGACGCAGCCGCCAAGCAGCGCCTGCGCCGGTTGCTGTGGGACGGCGCCGACCTCGGCGTCCACGGCCTGGGCCGCGAACGCACGCTGCAGGACTACGCCACCTTCAGCGGCATCGACTACCCGAACCACAGCCTGTCAGCCACCGCGTATGCCGGCACCTGGGCCAAGCCGGTGCCGCAGCCGGTGGGCGCGCTTCAGTGCCCTTCGCCGGAGTGATGGGCAATTGGTCCCTCGGTGAACAGCCGCGCCTTCAGTTCTTTTGAGAACCGCGGGTTGCGCCGGCGGATCCATTCCAGCACCATCGCCGCGTGCTCTATTTCCTCGTCGCGGTTGTGCTCCAGGATGGCCTTCAGCTCCGGGTCCTTGCAGGCGTCGGCACGTTGGGCGTACCAGTCCACCGCTTCCAGTTCCTCCATCAACGAGACGATGGCACGGTGCATGTCGCGCGTGGCGTCAGACAGTTCTTCAATGGGTTCGTGGTAACCGACGCTGGACATGGGGCGTTCCTTCCGGTGTGAAGACAAAGTGCTGGACCATGCAACCCGTGTGAATGGGTGCAGAGGCCAGTTTAGCGGGGTGGTGTCTGTACAGTGTGGCGCATGTGGATAGACACCCATTGCCATCTGGATGCGCCCGAATTCGGCGGCGACACCACCGCCGTGCGCGCCCGTGCCACAGCGCAGGGCGTGGCCCTGTGCGTCATCCCGGCGGTAGAGGCCAGTAATTTCACCGTGGTTCAGGCATTGGCACACCAGACCGGTGACGCCTATGCGCTGGGCATTCACCCGCTGTACGTGCCCCAGGCCGAAGCAGCCGATCTGCAACAACTGGATGCCTTGCTGGCCACCTGTCGGGACGACCCCCGCCTGGTCGCGGTGGGTGAGATTGGTCTGGATTTTTTCGTGCCCACACTCTGCACCCCCGAGATGCGTTCCAAGCAAGAGCATTTCTACCGGGCGCAGCTGCAGCTGGCGCGCAAGCACCGGCTGCCGGTGGTGTTGCACGTGCGGCGTTCGGCAGACCGTTTGCTGAAGCATTTGCGCGAGGTCGCGGGTCCGCACGAACCGTTGCCATGGCGCGGCATTGCCCATGCCTTCAACGGCAGCCGGCAGCAGGCGGACGCCTTCATGGCCCTGGGGCTGAAACTCGGCTTTGGTGGTGCCGTCACTTTTGAGCGCGCTTTGCAACTGCGTTCGCTGGCCCGCAGCCTGCCGCTGGACGCGCTGGTGCTGGAGACCGATGCGCCCGACATCCCACCCCACTGGCTTTACATGACCAAACAACAGCGCGACGCTGGCGCACCACAAGGACGCAACGAGCCAGGGGCGCTGCCACGCATCGGCGCGGTGGTGGCTGAGCTGCGTGGCATGGCGGTGACCGAACTGGCCACTGCGACCACCACCAACGCCCTGGCCGCGCTGCCCCGGCTTCAGGCCCTGTGGTCCGGCGGCGGCACGCCATGCTGACCGGCTTGCCGCCCGTGGTGTCACCCGCCACACGGTTGCTGGTGTTGGGCAGCTTCCCTGGCGCCGCCTCGCTGGCGGCGCAGCAGTACTACGCCCACCCGCGCAACCATTTCTGGCCCATCGTCACCACCCTGCTGGCCAAAGACGCCGCCGCCGTGCTGGCGCTGGGCTACGCCGACCGTTGCAATTGGCTGTTGCAGCAAGGCCTGGGCCTGTGGGATGTGTACGCCGCCTGCGAGCGCCAGGGCAGCCTGGACAGCGCGATACGCGACGCGCAAACCAACGATTTCGGCACGCTGCGGCAGCACTGCCCGGCGTTGCGGGTGATCGCCCATAATGGCGGCGAAAGTTATCGCCATGCACAGCACACCGCCGCCCTGGGCGTGCCGGTGGTGAAACTGCCCTCTACCAGCCCGGCCAATGCCTCGTGGTCGTTCGACCGCAAGCTGGCGGCCTGGCGTGCCGTGCTGGTCGCCCACGAATTGATTGCATGACCCGAAGAATCACCCCGGCCATCGCCCTGCCCGAAGTTAATTTCTCTGACGAAGGCGACATGCGGTTTCTGCACCTTGGCACGCCCTGGGTGCAGGGCATGATGAGCATCAAGCAGCCATTCGACCTCAAGCTGGAGTATGCCGAGCGGATGATGGCCTGGCTGCTGTTTGTCACGCCCCCCAGTGTGCCCAAGCGGCATGCGATGCAGCTCGGTCTGGGCGCCGCTTCGCTGACCAAGTTTTGCCACAACAAGCTGCGCATGCAGACCACCGTTGTGGAACTGAACCCGCAGGTGGTGCTGGCCTGCCGCACCTGGTTCAAGCTGCCACCCGAAGACAAGCGGCTGAAGGTGGTGGTGGCCGACGCCGCACTGGAAATCCAGCGCCCGGTCTGGCACCAGACGGTGGACGCGCTGCAGGTTGACCTCTACGACGAGGAGGCCGACGGGCCGGTGCTGGACAGCGAGGACTTCTACAGCGATTGCCGCCGCCTGTTGACCGACGACGGCTGCATGACGGTCAATTTGTTTGGCCGCCTGTCCAGCTACGACGAGAGCCTGCGCAAGATCGTCAAGGTCTTCGGGCCTGGTACGGTCTGGGCTTTCAAGCCCACCAAAGAGGGCAACAGCATCGTGCTGGCCCAGCGCACACCCCGTCCGCCCAGCATGGACCAACTGGTCGAGCGCTGCCATGACATCCAGCAGCGCTGGAAGATACGCACCAGCACCTGGCTGCACATGTTCAACCCGCTCCAGTCCTGAGCCGGTCCCGCCAGATAGGTGGAATCCACAGGCCTCTTGCGGCAGAATGCGCCCACAATCCGGGCAGTTCCCAACAACAAGAGACAAGAGGCCGTGCTGTGCGCATAAAAAACCAGAAAGATTTTTGCTCCGGAGCGATGTTCTCCGTGGTCGGCATCGGTTTCGCCTGGGGCGCGAGCAACTACGGTCTTGGCAACGGCGCACGCATGGGGCCGGGCTACTTTCCGCTGGTGCTGGGCATTGTGCTGACGCTGCTGGGACTGCTGATTGCGGTGCAGGCGCTGGGCAAGACGGAGTCGGGCGACGGTGAGCCAGTGGGCGCCTGGGCCTGGAAGCCGTTGGTGTGCGTGCTCGGTGCCAACGTCCTGTTTGGCGTGCTGCTGGGCGGCTTGCCCAGCCTGGGTATTCCGCCCATGGGGCTGGTGGCGGGCATTTACGGCCTGACGCTGGTTGCCAGCCTGGCGGCGGAGTCGTTCAAGCTGAAGGAAGTGTTGATTCTGGCCACCTTGCTGTCGGTGATGAGCTATGGGGCTTTCGTGTGGCTGCTGAAGCTGCAATTCCTGGTCTGGCCCGCTTTCATCACCGGCTGAAGAGGACGCCACCATGCAAGATCTGATCAACAACCTCTCCATCGGTTTCGGCGTGGCGTTCACGCTGCAAAACCTCGCCTACGCCTTCATCGGCTGCCTGCTCGGCACGCTGATCGGTGTGCTCCCGGGCATTGGCCCGATCGCCACCATCGCCATGCTGCTGCCGGCGACCTACGCGCTGCCCCCGGTGGCGGCGCTGATCATGCTGGCCGGCATTTACTACGGCGCGCAGTACGGTGGCTCCACGACCGCCATTTTGGTCAACCTGCCGGGCGAGTCGTCGTCGGTGGTGACGGTGATCGACGGCTACCAGATGGCGCGCAAGGGCCGTGCCGGACCAGCGTTGGCGGCGGCGGGCATCGGCTCGTTTTTTGCCGGCTGCGTGGGCACCCTGATCCTGGCCGCGTTCGCTGCGCCGCTGACCGAGGTGGCCTTCAAGTTTGGGCCGGCGGAGTACTTCTCGCTGATGATCTTGGGCCTGATCGGCGCGGTGGTGCTGGCTTCCGGGTCGCTGCCGAAGGCGATTGCCATGATCGTGTTGGGCCTGCTGCTGGGCCTGGTGGGTACCGACGTGAATTCCGGTGCGGCACGCTTCAGTTTTGACATCCCCGAGTTGACCGACGGCATTGGCTTTGTGGTGATTGCCATGGGCGTGTTCGGCTACGGTGAAATCATCAGCAACCTGTCCAAGTCCGAAGACAAACGCGAGGTGTTCACCGGCAAGGTGAGTGGCCTGATGCCGACCAAAGAGGACTTCAAGCGCATGGTGCCGGCCATCCTGCGTGGCACAACGCTGGGCTCGGCGCTGGGTATCCTGCCAGGCGGTGGCGCGCTGCTGGCGGCATTTGCGGCCTACACGGTCGAGAAGAAAACCAAGCTGCAGCCCGGTGAAGTGCCGTTTGGCCAGGGCAACATTCGCGGCGTGGCAGCCCCCGAAGCGGCCAACAACGCCGGTTCGCAAACCTCCTTCATCCCGCTGCTGACGCTGGGCATCCCGCCCAACGCGGTGATGGCGCTGATGGTCGGCGCGATGACCATCCACAACATCCAGCCCGGCCCGCAGGTGATGACCAGCAACCCCGAGCTGTTCTGGGGCCTGATCGCGTCGATGTGGATCGGCAACCTGATGCTGATCATCCTGAACCTGCCGTTGATCGGCATCTGGATCAAGTTGCTCACCGTGCCTTACCGCTGGCTGTTCCCGTCGATTGTGCTGTTCTGTGCGATCGGTGTGTACTCCACCAACAACAACGTGTTCGACATCTGGATGGTGGCGCTGTTTGGTTTGATTGGCTATGCCTTCATCAAGCTGGGTTGCGAGCCGGCGCCGCTGTTGCTGGGCTTCATCCTGGGGCCGATGATGGAGGAAAACCTGCGCCGGGCGCTGCTGCTGTCGCGCGGTGAATGGAGCGTGCTGGTGACCCGGCCGCTCTCGGCCAGCCTGCTGGCGGTGGCGGCGCTGCTGCTGGTGATCGTGCTGTTGCCGGCGGTGAAGAACAAACGCGAGGAGGCGTTTGTCGAAGACTGACGCCGTGTAGACACGGGGGCGGCGCGCCCCACGCCCTGCCGCTGCGGCACAATGCTGCCCAGAGGGAAGGGCGACATGCCACTGCACAACCACCCGCAGCGCCACGCGCTGCACAATGAAATCCACGCCCGGCCACCCGAGGCCATCACCGCACCACTGGCCATCGCCCAGGTGGTGATGCTGGCCGACCCGGCTGAGCGCGACGCCAGCCGCGCGCACCTGGCCGAGCTGCTGCGCAACCACCATCTGCCGCCGCCGGGCGGGGAAACCAACCACCTGCGGGTGGATCTGGGGGCGTTCCGCCTGCGCTGGGAGCTGCACACCGAATTTGTCAGCTACACCTTCATGCGGCCGCTGTCGGGGGACCCGTTTGGCGAACAGGGCTGTGCCACCGCGCTCGAGGTGGTGCCGCGCGACTGGCTGGAGGGCCTGCCCGGCCAAAACATATCGAGCATGCACCTGTGGGTGCTGACCAGCAGCGCCTTTGGCACGCAGTCGCTGGTGCAGCGCGGTGTGCTGCAGGACGACACGCTGGTGGCCTCCACTGTGGCCGACGGCCACGGCGAGGTCTACACCGACTTTGCGATCCATGCTGACGGCTTTTCGCGCATGGTGCTGCTCGTCGGCAGCGCCGCGCCCAGACGCCTGGGCCGGCTGGTGCAACAGCTCACCGAAATTGAAACCTACCGCATGGCCGCACTGCTGGCACTGCCGGTGGCGCGCGAGGCCACCGCTGCGCTCGGGGGTGCCGAACGCGAACTGGCTTTGCTGGCCGGCGCCATCCGCACCGCCAGCCGCTCGGAAGAGCCGCAACTGTTGGACCGGCTGACCCGCCTGGCCGGGCAGGTGGAGAGCCAGTACGCCGCCACCCATTCGCGTTTTTCGGCCAGCAGCGCCTACTTCGACCTGGTCAACCGGCGCATTGTCGACATTGCCGAGACCCGGCTGGCGGGCATGCAGACCATCCGCGAGTTCATGCAGCGCCGGTTGTCGCCGGCCGTCAGCACCTGCGAATGGGCGGTGCGGCGGCAGCAAAGCCTGTCGGAGCGGGTGTCGCGCATCAGCAACCTGCTGCGCACCCGGGTGGAGATCGAGCAGCAGGTGGCCAGCCAGGAACTGCTGGCCACCATGAACACGCGGCAGGATGTGCAGCTGAAGCTGCAGTCCACCGTCGAGGGCCTGTCGGTGGCGGCGATCACGTACTACATCGTCGGGCTGGTGGCCTACATGGCCAAAGGCGCCGAGAAGCTGGGATGGCCTGTGGCACCGGAAATGACGGCGGCGCTGGCCATTCCGCTGGTGGCCTTCGGGGTCTGGTGGTCGCTGCGGCGGCTGCACCACAAGCTATTCACGCACTGAACACGACACGAAGGACTCACCATGCGCCGCACCCTGACGAGCTTGCTGCTAGGTTGTCTGCTGATGGGTGCTTCGCTGGCGTCGGCCAACTGGAGTGGCGACAAGACCATTCGCCTGCATGGCCGCGATGGCAAAGTGGTGGCTGTGGGCAGCGTGCGCTTCACACCGTCGGGTGACAGGACCGCTGTGCGGGTGACGATGGACATCCACGCATTGAAAGACTTCTTTCTGTCGATGCGCGAGTTCAAGTGCCTCGAAGGCGGCACCGAGGTGTTGTGCCACGTGCCCTACCCGTACAAAAACCCCGGCACCATCACCCCAACCGATCTGAGCTGGCTGGAGCACCAGCTGCTGTTTTTCTACAAGCAGCCGAGCGACTTTGGCGCCAAGCTGTGGAACGGCGTGTACTACCGGCTCACCGTGACCGACAAAGGGCTGGTCGGCACACCGCAGGCGATCGACCTGAACGCCATCGGCGCGCCGCCGGCCCGGACCGACGTGCCGCCCTACGGCCCAGCAGAGCGCAACGACGTGCCGGCCGGCGCCCGCTGGTTCGACCGCCTCACCATCGACTGAGCGCGGCCGTCGTCGGCGCGACTGCGGTGGCAGCGCAGCACATTCATAATGGATTGACCATGCCGAAGTTCGACTACGCCAACCCCTACACCTCCCACCGCATTCCGGTCTTTGCGCGCAATGTGGTGGCCACCTCGCACCCGCTCGCCGCGCAGGCGGGCCTGAGGATGCTGGCGACTGGCGGCAACGCGGTCGATGCGGCGATTGCGACTGCTGCGGCGATGACGGTGCTGGAGCCGGTCAGCAATGGCCTTGGCAGTGACGCCTTCTGCATCCTGTGGGACGGTACGCAGCTGCACGGCCTCAACGCCTCAGGCCGCGCACCTGCCGCGTGGACGCCCGGCTACTTCAAACGCAAATACGGCGACGGCGCCACCGCACCGCCCAAGCGTGGGCTCGACTCGGTCACCGTGCCCGGCGCCGTGAGTGGCTGGGTGGCCATGAGCGAGCGCTTCGGCAAACTGCCGTTTGCCGACCTGATGGCACCCGCCATCGAGATGGCCGAGCGTGGCTACCTGTTGCCACCCGTGGTGCAGCAGAAGTGGGCCGCCGCCACGCCCGAGCTGCAGTCGCTGCCAGGCTTTGCCGAGGCGTTTTTGCCCTGGGGCCGCGCGCCCGAAGTGGGCGAGCTGTTCCAGTTCAAGGCCGCTGCGCGCGGCCTGCGGGCGATTGCCGAGAGCCGGGGCCAGGCCTACTACGGTGGCGAAATGGCCGAGGCGATTGCGCGCTTCGCCCAGTCCCACGGCGCCAGCCTCACCGTCAAAGACTTTGCCAACTACCAGCCCGAGTGGGTCACGCCGATTGCCAAAAACTACCGCGGCCACACCCTGCACGAGATTCCGCCCAACGGGCAAGGCATCTCGGCGCTGATGGCGCTGGGCATCCTCGACCAGTTCGACGTGGCCGGCCTGCCGCTGGACGGTGTGGACAGCCAGCATTTGCAGATCGAGGCCATGAAGCTGGCCTTTGCCGACACCTACCGCTACGTGGCCGAGCCGGCCAGCATGGCGGTGACCGCCGAGCAAATGCTGGATTCGGCCTACCTCGCCAGCCGCGCCAAGCTGATCGACATGAAAAAGGCGCAGGACTTCGGTGCCGGCAACCCGGTGAAGGGCGGCACCATCTACCTCACCGCCGCCGACGAGAGCGGCATGATGGTCAGCTTCATCCAGAGCAACTACATGGGTTTTGGTTCGGGCTGTGTCGAGCCCACGTTTGGTGTGAGCCTGCAGAACCGTGGCCACGGCTTCAACCTCGATGCGGCAAGCGCCAACGTCGTGGCGCCGGGCAAGCGGCCCTTCCACACCATCATTCCCGCTTTCCTGACCAAGGACGGGCAGCCGGTCATGTCTTTCGGTGTGATGGGCGCCAACATGCAGCCGCAGGGCCACCTGCAGACGCTGGTGCGCATGCTGGACTACGGCCAGAACCCGCAGGCCGCCTGCGATGCGCCGCGCTGGCGCTTCAACGCCGGGCTGGAGATCAATGTTGAAGCGTCGCTGAACCCGGCCACGGTGCAGGGCCTGGCCGCGCGTGGCCACCAGATGGAGGTCATCAACGACTCCTACCAGGACTTCGGCGCCGGCCAGTTCATCTGGCGCGCCGGTGACCCTGCCGTGGAAGGTTATGTGGCCGCCAGCGACGCGCGGCGCGATGGCCAGGCGGCGGGTTTTTGAGGCCCTGGAAGGCCGCCGGAACCCTGTGCAACGTGATTTTTAAGTCAAATACGCCTTGAGCCTTAGTGAAATCTAGCAGTTTAGCTACTGAAAACGTAGCAAAAAACATCTGGCCCGGCCTGGTGCTCGCCGCGCTGGGGGCCATCGCGTTCAGCGGCAAGGCCATCATCGTCAAGCTGGCCTACCGCCACGGCGTGGACGCGGTCACGCTGATCATGTACCGCATGCTGTTCGCGCTGCCCATCTTTGCTGTGATGGCCTGGTGGGCCAGCCGCAACAAACCACCGCTGAGTGGCAAAGACTGGCTGCGTGTGCTGTGGCTGGGCTTCACCGGCTACTACCTGGCCAGCTTTCTCGACTTTGCCGGGCTGGCCTACATCAGCGCCGGGCTGGAACGGCTGATTTTGTACCTCAACCCCACGCTGGTGCTGCTGCTGGGCTGGGTGTTGTACAAGCGCAAGGTGGGTGCGGTGCAGGCCATCGCCATGGCCATCAGCTACGCCGGGGTGCTGCTGGTGTTTGTGCACGAGGTCAGCCTGGAAGGCAGCGACGTGGCGCTGGGCACGCTGCTGGTGTTTGGCAGCGCGGTCAGCTACGCCATCTACCTCACCCAGAGCGGTGAACTGGTGCCGCGCCTCGGTTCGCTGCGGCTGGTGGGGCTGGCGACCACGGTGGCCTGTTTGTGCTGCCTGCTGCAGTTTGTGCTACTGCGGCCGCTGAGCGCGGCGGTGGTGGCGCCCGAGGTGATCTGGCTGTCGCTGTTGAACGCCACGCTGTGCACCGCCGCGCCGGTGCTGATGGTGATGATGGCGATTGAGCGCATTGGCGCCGGCTTGGCCGCGCAAACCGGCATGATCGGCCCGATGTCCACCATTTTGATGGGTGTGTGGCTGCTCGACGAGCGGCTCAACGCCTGGGTTGTGGCCGGCACGGTGCTGGTGCTGGGCGGCGTGTTCGTGGTCACCAAATTCAGACGCTGAGGAGACAACAATGGACTTGGGAATTGCCGGCAAATGGGCGCTGGTCTGCGGCGCCAGCAAAGGGTTGGGCCACGGCTGCGCGCTGGCGCTGGTGCGCGAAGGCGTGCACGTGGTGGTGGTCGCGCGCGGTGCCGAGGCGCTGCAGCAGGCCGCCGCGCGCTTGCGCGACGCCGCACCCGGCGTGTTGGTGCTGGCGGTTGCCGCCGACATCACTTCTGAGGCCGGCCGCGCGGCGGTGTTCGCCGCGCCGGGCGGGCCAGGGCGCGACTTCGACATCGTCGTCACCAACGCCGGTGGCCCGCCCCCCGGCGACTTCCGCCAGTGGGACCGCGAGGCCTGGCTGAAGGCGGTGGACGCCAACATGCTCACCCCCATCGAACTCATCAAGGCCACGGTGGACGGCATGGCCGCGCGCGGCTTTGGCCGCATCGTCAACATCACCTCCAGTGCGGTGAAAGCGCCGATCGACATTCTGGGTTTGTCCAACGGCGCCCGCAGCGGCCTGACCGGTTTTGTCGCCGGCGTGGCGCGCAGCCCGCTGGCCGCCAAGGGCGTGACCCTCAACAACTTGCTGCCCGGCGCCTTCGACACCGACCGCCTGCGCGGCACGCTGCAGGGCGCCGCCACCAAAACCGGCCAGCCACTGGACGCGGTGATGGACGCCCGCCGCAAAAACATCCCCGCCCAGCGCTTTGGCACGCCAGAAGAATTTGGTGCCATCTGCGCCTTTCTGTGCAGCACCCATGCCGCCTACATGACCGGCCAGAACGTGTTGGCCGACGGCGGCGCCTACCCTGGCACCTTCTGAGCCATGACCCGCTGGCCTGGCCTTGTGGTGCTGCTGGCGCTGTCCGCCTGCAACGACCGCCCGCTGTCGTGGGACACACTGGTCACCCGCAAGATCACCGAGCAGTACCCGACTTACCGCGTCGAGCAGCCAGCCCCTGGCCGTCTGGTGGTGGAGCGACCCGGCCTGAGCCCGGTGGCGGTTGACATGGCCGACATCGCGCTGCGTTGCCAGCGTGGTCCGCGCGACTGCAACACCGCCACCGACCAGATGCTGCTGGACTTGCGCTGACCGTGTGGTGCGCAGCCCTCACGCTGCAGGCGTGGTCGGCAGCAAAGTATCCGCCCACGCGGCCGCCATGAAGTCTGTCAAGGCCGGGGTGGGCTGCTTGTCTCGGTGCATCACCAGGTGGCATTGCCGCACCAGGCCCGGCAGCGTGGTGCGCAGGCGGGCCAGGCGACCGGTTTGCAAACCCGCTTCGACCACCCAGAGCGAAAGGCAGGCAATGCCCAGCCCCTCTGCCGCTGCCAGCTGGATGGCTTCCGAACTGCCGAGTTCGATGCTGCGGCGGTAAGACCGCAGGTGCGGCAACACCAGCTGGTCGGTGGCCTCGCGCGTGCCGGAGCCAGGTTCACGCAGCAACCAGACCGCCTCGCGCAGGGTTTTCAGGGGCACCCGGTCGGGTGCGGGCGGCACATAGGCTGGCGAAGCCACCACCACCAGTTCGTCTTTCAGCCAGGGTGTGACCTGCAGCACGGGCTCATGGCAAGGTCCTTCAATCAGGCCAATGTCAAGCTCGAATTCGGCCACCCCCCGGGCAATCGCCGCTGTGTTGCCTATCGTCACCGCAGACCGCCAGGTTTGGGCTGTGCTGCTGTGCCGCCCGGCAAAAAATCCGTGCAACAGCCTGGGCAGCACGTAGTTGCCAATCGTGGTGCTGGCCCCGATGCGCAGCGTCTGTGCCTGGGCACTGCTGTCACGCGCCATCTGCTCAATGCCGGCAGCACCATCCAGCAAGGCCAGTGCCCGGGGCAGCAGCGCCCGGCCGTTGTCGTTGAGCAGCAGGCGCTTCCCGGCACGGTCAAAAAGTTGCAGCGAAAGGAGTCGTTCCAGTTCATTGACGGCCGAACTGGTGGCCGACTGCGACAGCGCAATCTGCGCGCTCGCCGCCGTGGTGCTGCCGCTGCGCGCCACGGCCACAAAGATCTGCAACTGGCGCAGTGTGAGGCGAAGGATGTCCATGGCATGACCCTTGATATACCTATTTAGCAGGTAAATCATACATAAACAACCCGTTGGACGGGTCAAATGCAAAAACCTACAGTCGAGCCTGACATCACCCGAACGCCCAGGAACTGCCATGACCACCACCGCCCTCGTCCCCCTGACCAGCCTGCCAACACCTCGGAAAGGGCTGTGGCACTTGCTGCCAGGTCTGGCCATCAGCGGCGCGCTGGCAGCGGCTGGCATCGCGCTGGGCCGCATTGGCTGGCTGCAAGACCATGGCTTCAGCGCGCTCACGCTGGCCATCGTGCTGGGCATGCTGGTCGGCAACACGGTCTACCCGCGTTTTGCCGCCACGGCAGGGGCGGGTGTCAATTTCTCCAAACAAAACCTGCTGCGACTGGGTGTGGTGCTGTACGGCCTGCGGCTCACGGTGCAGGACATTGGCCAGGTCGGCTTGGCAGGTGTGCTGATCGACGCGCTGGTGCTCAGCTCCACCTTTGCGCTGGCCTGGTTCATTGGCACCCGCTGGCTGGGCATGGACCGCAAGACCGCCATGCTCATCGGTGCCGGCAGTTCCATTTGCGGGGCGGCCGCGGTGATGGCGGTCGAGCCGGTGGTGCGCGCCAAGGCCGAACAGGTGACTGTGGCGGTGGCGACCGTGGTGGTTTTCGGTACCCTGGCCATCTTCCTCTACCCGCTGCTGTTCAACCTGAACCAGCAGTGGCAGGTGATTCCCGGTGGCGCGCGTGGCTTTGGCATCTATGCCGGCTCCACCATCCACGAGGTGGCTCAGGTGGTGGCTGCCGCCCGCTCGGTTGGCCCCGGTGCGGCCGACGCGGCAGTGATTGCCAAGATGGTGAGGGTGATGATGCTGGCCCCTTTTCTCATTCTGCTGTCGGCCTGGCTGGCACGCGACGGCGCACGTCGGCATGGCCAGTCTGCCGACTCACAGGCAGCTGCCCAGCCCAAGGCCAGACTCGCGGTGCCCTGGTTCGCCTTTGGCTTCGTCGCGGTGGTGTTGTTCAACTCGCTGCAGTGGCTGCCTGCGCAGGTGGTGGCCGTGACCACCGAGGTTGACACCGCACTGCTGGCGATGGCCATGGCCGCACTGGGTCTGGCCACCCACTTCGGCGCCATCCGCAAGGCAGGCATCCGGCCGCTGCTGCTGGCACTGGTGCTGTTTGGCTGGCTGGTCGTCGGGGGTGCACTGGTCAACCGCTGGGTACCCGCGCTGCTTGGCTAACGCCTTTTTTGCAGACGATGGAATGAAACCGCTCTACCCGCGCTCTTTTGCAATGACTGTCGCTCAACGTGTCGCAACTTGACCCGGCACTGCTGCCCCGTTTTTCAACTCAACCAGGTTTTCACACGCCATGACGCTTCCCCACGGTTTTTCTCCAAAAATGGCTGCACTTGCCCTGTGCAGCGCCCTCATCGCCAGTGCGGTTGGCCTGCCCGCGCAGGCCGCAGATGCCAGCCCGGCGCGTGCCACGTTCGACGGGAACATCCGCAACAACTCGCTGGCGATTAGCCCTGACGAGCGCACGGCCGTGGTCTCGTACAGCGAGCGGCCCGACGTCATCGTCTACAACCTGACCACCAGCAAGGTGCGCGGTGTGCTGCATGGCTATGTGACACCGCGCAACATCGTGTTCGCGCCTGACGGCAAGGCCTTCTACGTGTCCGACAGCAGCCGTGGCGAGGTCGTCAAGATAGACAGCGCCACGCTCAAGCCGCTGTCGCGCCTTGCCGCTGGCCCAGGGGCTTTTGGCACCGCGCTCAGCAAGGACGGCGGCGCGCTCTACGTCAACAACCAGGCCAGCAGCACCGTCACCCGCTTCGACACCGCCAGCCAGCAGGCCCGGGCCGTCATCACCGGCTTTGCGCAGCCGCGCCAGGGCGTGCGCCTGAGCCCGGACGGCAGCAAGCTCTACGTCACCAACTTTCTCGGTGACAAGGTCACCATCGTTGACACCCAGACCGACAAGATTGACGGTGAGATCACCGGCTTCAGCAAGATCCGCGCAATCTCGGTCACGGCCGACGGCAAGACCATGTTCGCCGCCAACAGCGGCACCAACAACATCGCCGTGGTGGACATCGCCAAGCGCGAGATCACCAGCACCGTGCCGGTGGGCAAAGACCCCTATGGCGCCGCGCTCACGCCCAACGGCCGTTTTGTGTACGCAGGCAACCTGGCCGACAACACGGTGTCGGTGATCGAAGTGGCCACGCTCAAGACGGTGGCCACCATTACCGGCTTCAAGCAGCCACGCCAGGCCATCGTGTTCACGCGCGACGGCAAGCGGGCCTATGTGCTGAACGAAGACTTGAGCCTGTCCACGGTAGACCGCGCCACGCAGCAGATCGTTGGCACGCTGGCAGCGCCGAAGTCCTGACACCTCTTTGAAGCGGCCCGCGCCGGTTCACAACCACCCGCGAGCAGGCGCGCACATTTGCCGGGCGGTGTCGCGAAAAAACCAGGGCCAGCGCCTACACTCCACGACAACCCTTGGAGTGTTTCATGCGCCAGCGCCCCGGTACCCTGTCCTCCTTGCTGATGGCCGCCAGCCTTGCTGCAAGTGTTCCTGCGTCCGCCCAAAACGTGCTGCCTGCCAAACCGCTGTGGGAGCTGGGAGGTGTGGGTGTCGGGGTGTCGCAACAGGCGTATCCGGGCTCCGACCAGCAGGTGAATCGACCTTTGGTGCTGCCATTTTTCATTTACCGTGGTGCGCTGATCCGCTCTGATGGCGACACCCTGGGGGTGCGCGCGCTCAAAACCCCGCTGGTGGAAGTCGATGTCGGTTTTTCGGCGTCGCTCGGCGCCAGCTCACAGCCGATTGATGCCCGCCGGGGCTTGCCCAAGCTCGGCACCCTGGTGGAACTGGGGCCCCGTGTGAAACTGAACCTGGGCAACGGGCCAGCCGGTGCGCAGTGGCGTGCCCATTTCCCGGTACGCGGTGTGTTTGACCTGAGCGACAGTCTGGCCCAACGTGGCCTGTCTTTTGAACCCGAACTGGTGCTCGACCGCAGCTCGTCCAACGGCTGGAACTGGACGGCACGTACCGGCCTGGTGCTGGGCAACCGCAAACTGAACGACACCTTTTACGGTGTCGCGCCCGCCTTTGCCACCGCTGCACGCCCGGCTTACGAAGCCAAGTCCGGCCTGATCGCCTTTCGCGTTGGCGGGTCGGCCTCGCGCCTGATCTCGCCCGACTGGCGTTTCTTCACCTTTGCCCGGGTCGACAGCGTGGCCGGTGCCGCCAACGACAGCAGCTCGCTGGTGAGGCAGAAAACCGGGGCCACCGTCGGCGTGGGCTTTTCCTACACATGGCTGCGCTCAGAGCGTCTGGCCGTGGACTGAGGCCCCGTGTAAACCCTGATTATTTTTTTGAGTGGGTGATGGAATGAGAACAACAGCCCTGCGCTCTTGTACACATGTTCCAGTCGGCTGAATCCCGCTACAACCAATGGGTGCGTGAGCACTACCGCTTTCTGCTGCGCAGCGCCTGGGCCCTGACTGGCTCGCGCGCGGTGGCCGAGGACGTGGTGCAAGATTGTTTTACCAATGCCTGGAAACACCGCAACCAGCTGCGCGACCCGGCACTGGCCCGTGCCTGGCTGTTCCAGATCATGCGCCGCAGCGCGCTGCGGCAATGGATACCCGCAACGCAGTCGCTGGACGATGACGCCCTGCCCGAACAGGCCGCCCCGGACGCGGGCCTGGACGACCGGCTCGACGTGGTGAAAGCCCTGGGACGGATTGCGGCCATCCACCGCGAGGTGCTGGTGCTGTATTACTTTGACGACATGCCCACTGCGGAAATGGCCGAGGCATTGGAGATTGCGCCGGGCACGGTGTTGTCGCGCCTGTCGCGTGCGCGGGACGCCCTGAAGGCGGCCATGGCACAGCCCGCAAAGCTGCTGCCTGCAGCCGACCTGGCCAAGGGCAGCGCCACCGTGACGGTACTGCGAAAGACCTGACATGAACCCCCACCCAGACCCCCTGGAAGACGCGTTTGACCTGCGTGCCCGCGCCGAGCTGGCACTGGCCTACGAGCCAGGCCAGCCGCCTGGGCACCTGTTTCGCCACACCCCGGTGTTGGCACGCCGAAGCGTGCAGCGCAGCATCGCCGCGCTGCTGCTGTTTGCCAGCGGCACGGGTGCGGTGCTGGCCATGCGCCCGCCCGAGCTGGTGCGCGGTGCCATTGAGCACGAGTATTACGAGCGCACGCTGCGCGGCAGCTTCATGGAAGTCCGCCCACTGATGCAGCAGCTGGGTCTGGGCCAGAGCAAGCAGCTGCCGGGCTTTCCGCAGCTGCTGCGCCCCTGCGACATTGACGGCCACCTGGTCTACCACCTCACCACCTTCTTTGAAAAAGGCGGCATGGTGACCGTGTTTGCCTTTGACCACGCCGTTGCGCTGAAGGAAGACAGCGGCTGGTGGGGCAACGTCTACTGGCAGGTCGTCACCTCACGCGATGGCAAGCCGCTGGTGCTGGTGGCGCAAAAGAAAAAAGCCCTGGCGGTGGCCGAAGCCAGCCTGGTCAAGCCTCCAGGCTAAGTCAGCCCCGCCCAGATGCCGCGTTCTCATTAACCAACCATCCATCCAACAGGAGACACACATGAATGAATCCCCCGCCTCTTTGCCGCGCCGCCACCTGCTAGCAGGCAGTGCCAGCGCATTGGCCGCCATTGGCCTGGGCAGTTGGGCCAGCAGCGTGCAGGCCCAAACCACTGCAGTCAAGCCTTTGCCGGCCTATGTGAGCTGGAAAGACCCGTCGGCGGTGATCGTGCACAGCAGTACCACCATTGAGACCAAACGCGCCGCTTTCGGCTCCAGCGTCATCACGCCGGCCGAACAGCTCTACATTCGCAACAACCTGCCCGCGCCGGACGCGTCCATCGTGGCCAACCGCGACGCCTGGGAGGTGTCGATTGAAGGCGTCAAACAGCCACAGACGCTGACCGTCGGCCAGCTCAAGGCCATGGGGCTGGAGACCGTGGCCATGGTGCTGCAGTGCTCGGGCAACGGGCGTGGTTTCTTCCCGCACAAGCCCAGCGGCACGCCGTGGACCGTGGGTGCGGCGGGCTGTGTGGTCTGGAGTGGCGTGCCGGTGCGCGCTGTGGTTGATGCGCTCGGTGGCGTGGAAAGCGGCATGGCCTATCTGACGGGCACCGGTGGCGAGAAATTGCCCGCTGGGCTGGACCCGAAGAGTGTGATTGTTGAGCGCTCGGTGCCAGCCAAAGCCATGGGCGATGCCATGCTGGCCTGGGAGATGAACGGCGCACCGATTTCACTTGCGCACGGCGGGCCACTGCGCCTGATCGTGCCGGGCTACCAGGGTGTCAACAACATCAAATACATCAAGCGGCTGGCCTTCACAGCCAAAGAGACCGACGCGCAAATCATGTCCCACGGCTACCGGCTCTCACCGATGGATGGCAAGGGGGACCCGAGCCAGCCGTCGGTGCTGGAGATGCCAGTCAAATCGTGGATCAACTCGCCCAACCCCGACAACAGCCAGTTGCGCGCCGGCACTGTGCTGATCCAGGGTGTGGCCTTTGGCGGCCTGCACGCCATCAAGCGCGTGGACGTGTCCACCGACGGCGGCAAGAACTGGACGCAAGCCCGCTTCATCGGCCCCGACCTGGGCAAGTTCGCCTGGCGCCAGTTTGTACTGGCAGTGCCTTTGCAGCCCGGCCAGTACACGCTGGCCAGCCGTGCCACCGACACCGCAGGCACGGTGCAGACCCAACTGCGTGTGGAAAACAAGAGCGGCTATAACAACAGCAGCTGGGTCGACCACGCCGTTGCCGTAACCGTCGCCTGAACAATTTCTGTCACCCTTTGAATTGGACTTTCTGATGACATTCCCCTTGTCGCACCGCCTCGCGCAGCGCAGCGTTTTCTCTGTCCTGGTCCTTGCCGCTGCACTGTTTGCCCAGTCCAGCATGGCAGCTGACGAGGCAGCACAAATGGCGCTGGGCAAAAAACTTTTCACCCAGAGCGCTGTGCCGGCCTGTGCCGTCTGCCACACCCTCAAGGATGCTGGCAGCACGGGCGAGGTCGGACCAGTGCTGGACGAGCTGAAACCCGATGCATCGCGCGTGGCCAAGGCCCTGCGCGATGGCCTGGGGCAAATGCCTTCGTACAAAACCATGCTGACCGAAGACCAGATAGCGGCGCTGTCGCTGTACGTGGCCAAGGCCAGCGGCGGCGCGAAGTAAACCTGCACAACACCCAAAGGCTCACCATGCGTCCAACCACCTCTTCGCGCTTCACCCGCTTTGCCGGGCTGCTGTGCCTGGTCTTGACGGTTTACAGCGTTTCCGCGCAGCCGATCGCGCCTGGCGCTTCTTCGCCATCGGTCGTTGCTACCGCTGTCCCACCCCCGCTGGAACTGGTGGTGCTCGGCTCTGGCGGGCCCGGTGCCACCGGGCGTGCCGGCGCCAGCTATTTGGTGTTGCTCGATGGCGTGCCGCGCATTCTGGTGGACGCCGGGCCAGGCTCGTTCGCCCGCCTGGGCGAGGCCAAGCTCTCGCTCGCCAAGACCGACATCGTGCTGCTGACGCATTTGCACGTGGACCATGTGGGTGAGTTGCCAGGCCTGTTCAAGGCGCGTGCCGTGTCCACGCGTGGCAAAATCGACTTCAAGGTCTTCGGGCCCGACGGACGGCGTGGCAAAGGCAAAGGCGAGAACAGCACTGCGACCTTTCCGTCCACCAGCCGCCTGGTGGATTTGCTGTTTGGCCAGCAGGGGGCCTTTGGTTATTTGCGCGACTTCTCGGCACCCATGACGGTCAAGGCCACCGACGTGGCCACGCCGCCCACCCCGAGTTCACAGCCCAAGACCCTTCTCACCGAAGGCAAGCTGGTCGTCCGCGCCATGGCCGGCCACCACCGTGATGCGCCGGCGGTGATCTACCGCATCGACTACGCCGGCCAGAGCATCACCTTCACCGGCGACATTGACGCCGACGGCCTGCCCGGCCTGCGCCGCATCGCGCAGGGCACCGACCTGCTGGTCTTCAACAGCGTGGTGCTGGACCCGCCCGGCTCACCCCCGGTTTTGTACACCCTGCACACGCCGCCCAAGGCGATCGGTGGCGTCGCTGGCGAGAGCGGCACCAAGACCCTGTTGCTGAGCCATTTGTCACCCAATCTGGATGCGGCCAAAGACGCGGTGCAGGCGTCCATCGCGCAGGGTTACAAAGGCAAAACCGTGTTTGCCACAGACGGGCTTCGGCTGACCCCCTGAGTTCAGCGCCGGGACGACACCACGATCCCGCCCACAATCAGCGCGAAAGCGACCGCGTGGTACAGGTGCGGCAGCTCGCCCAGGAACGCGGCCGACAGCACGGCGGCGAACAGCGGCGTGAGGTTGGCAAAAAAGCCGGCCACCGTTGGCCCCACACGCTTCACGCCCAGGCCCCAGAAACAATACGCCAGCAGCGCCGGGCCCACCGCAATGAACAGCAGCGCGGCCACCAGCGGCCAGCCCCATTGGATGTGGGCGTCGGTCAGCGCCCACTCACTGCCGGCAAACAGGC
The DNA here is from genome assembly GCA_017848435.1 of Burkholderiaceae bacterium. Lineage (GTDB taxonomy): Bacteria > Pseudomonadota > Gammaproteobacteria > Burkholderiales > Burkholderiaceae_C > PCRC01. Next base: position 21,765 of record JAFEHU010000048.1, read on the forward strand.
CCGACCAGACCAGCCCGAAAACGATTTGCGCCATCAAAAAAGCCGCCCAGTCGTTGCGCAGCGCGGGGGGCTCTTTGGGCTTGGCCAGCAGCCAGCTGTAGAACGACCAGGCAATGGTGGCCAGCAGGATGTAGATGTCACCCGGCACCAGCCGCACCTGCATCAGCTGCGCCCAGTCGCCGCGTGACAAGACCACGCCCACGCCCGCCAGCGACAGCACCGCACCCAGCACCTGGCGCCGCGAGATGGAGACGCCAAAAAACAGCCCGCCAATGCCCAGCATCCACACCGGCATGCTGGCCGCCACCAGCGTCACGTTCAGCGGCGTGGACGTCTGCAGCGCCAGGTACTGCAGCGCGTTGTAAGCGCCCACCCCCAGCAGGCCCAGCAGCGCAAAACGCCGCCAGTGGGGCCACAGCGCACTGGCGGGTTTCAGCACATGGCCCGCCAGCGGCAGCAGGATGGCAAAGGCCAGCGCCCAGCGCAGGAAGTTCAGCGTGATCGGTGGCACCAGCGGGTTGACCATGCGGCCCACCACCGCGTTGCCGGCCCACATCAGCGGCGGGATCACAAGCAGGGCAATGGTGGACGGGGTCAGGCGCTGGTTCATGGCCGAACTGTACCAAGCGCCCCTGTTTCCCGCTGCCTGGTGGCGACAGCAAGCCCAGCCGATTCATGGCACCATCCCCTCACTTTTTTCAGGAGTCCCCATGACCCAGTACAACAGCCGTGCCATCCAGATCGACCAGCACGGTGGGCCGGAGCAGCTCAAGCTCACCCATGTCACCGTGGGCGAGCCCGGTGCAGGCGAGATCCGCATCCGCCACAAGGCCGTGGGCCTCAACTTCATCGACGTCTACCAGCGCAGCGGCCTGTACACGTTGCCCATGCCGCTGCAGCTGGGCATGGAGGCGTCGGGCATTGTGGAAGCCGTGGGCGAGGGCGTGACGCACCTGAAGGCCGGCGACCGCGCCGCCTACGCCAGCCAGCCCCCCGGCAGCTACTGCGAACTGCGGGTGATGCCGGCCAAGTGTGTCTGCAAGCTGCCCGACACCATCGACTTCGAGACCGGTGCGGCCATGATGCTCAAGGGCCTGACCGCGCAGTACCTGCTCAAGCGCACGCTGCCGCAGGGGGGCCTGCAAGCCGGCGACTTCGTGCTCTTCCATGCCGCCGCCGGCGGCGTGGGCCTGATCGCCACCCAGTGGGCCAAGGCGCTGGGGCTGCAGCTCATCGGCACGGCCGGGTCAGACGCCAAATGCGCGCTGGCCAAAGAAAACGGCGCGGCCCACGCCATCAACTACAGCACCGAAGACTTCCAGGCGCGGGTGAAAGAGATCACCGGCGGCAAAGGCGTGAAGGTGGTGTACGACTCGGTCGGCAAAGACACCTGGGACAAATCGCTCGATTGCCTGGCCCCCTTCGGCCTGATGGCCAGCTTTGGCAACGCGTCGGGCCCAGTGGCGCCGTTTGCGCCCGGCATCCTCGGCCCCAAGGGCTCGGTGTACGTGACGCGGCAAACCCTGTTCACCCACATCGCCACCCGCGAAAGCACGCAGGCCATGGCCGACGACCTGTTTGCGGTGGTGGCCAGTGGCGCGGTGAAGATCCGCATCGACCAACGCTACCCGCTGGACCAGGTGCAGCAGGCGCACCGCGACTTGGAAGCCCGCAAGACTACCGGCTGCACGATCCTGACGCTGTGAAATGAAAAAAACCGGCGCGGTGACGCCGGGGTCTTGAGTTGCCCAAGTTGCCGTTCCCCCAAAGGGGTGCCGCAGCTCAGCGGCGGCTGTGGCGCCAGCGTCGCAGTTCGTCCAGCACCAGGCAGATGGCGCCCAGCGTGATAGCGCTGTCGGCCACGTTGAACGCGGGGAAATGCCAGCGGCCAACAAAGAAGTCCAGGAAATCCACCACGTAGCCGTGTTGCAGGCGGTCGACCACATTGCCAATGGCGCCGCCCAGGATGTTGGCCAGCGCAAAAGCGAACAGGCGTTGCCCGGCATGGGCACGCAGCAACCAGACAATGAACACGGCAGCGAACAGGCCGATGCCAGTGAAAAACCAGCGTTGCCAACCGCCCGATTCGGCCAGAAAGGAAAACGCCGCGCCGGTGTTGTGGACCCGGACGATGTTGAAGAAATCCAGCACGGGCGTGCTGTCACCCAGCTGGTAGTGGGCCAGTATCCAGTTCTTGGTGAGCTGGTCGACCACGATGATGAGGGCGGCCAAGCCCAGCCAGGGCAGCAGCTGGCGGGGCGAAGCGGGTGTGCCGACGGTGCCCATCAGGCCACCTTCCGGGTTTCACCGGCGCCGTAGAGGTTGCTGGTGCAGCGCCCGCAGATGCTGGGGTGCGTGGCGTCGTGGCCCACGTCGTCGCGGTAATGCCAGCAGCGTTCGCACTTGGTGGCAGAACTGGGTGCCACCGCCGTGGCCAATTGCGCGCCCGCGACCAACTGAATGGCGGAGGTGATGAAAACAAACTTCAGGTCGTCGCCCAGGCTGGCCAGCAGTGCATGGTCATCCGTGGCCGCGGTGACCACCAGATTGGCCTGCAGCGACGAGCCCACCTTGCCGTCGGCCCGCAGCGCTTCGATCTGTTTGTTGGCCTCGTCGCGGATGGCGCGGATGCGGGCCCACTTGGCCAGCAGCGCAGCATCGGGCGTCCCCAGGTCGCTGTAGGTTTCCAGGAAGATGGAGGCGCTCTTGCCTGCCACTGCCCAAGCTTCTTCGGCGGTGAAGCTCAAGAAGGGCGCCATCCAGCGCAGCATGGCGTGGGTGATCTGGTGCAGCGCGGTTTGTGCGCTGCGGCGGGCCAGCGAGTTGGGGGCGGTGGTGTAGAGCCGGTCTTTCAGCACGTCGAGGTAAAACGCGCCGAGGTCTTCCGAGCAATACACCTGCAGCTTGGCCACCACCGGGTGGAACTCGTACACCTCGTAGTGGGCCAGGATATCGGCCTGCAACTGCGCGGCGCGGCTCAATGCATAACGGTCGATCTCCAGCAGCTGGTCGTGCGGTACCGCGTCCTTGGCCGGATCGAAGTCGCTGATGTTGGCCAGCAAAAACTTCAGCGTGTTGCGGATGCGGCGGTAGGTGTCGACCACCCGGGCCAAGATTTTGTCGTCGATGCCGAGGTCGCCCGAGTAGTCGGTGGCGGCGCACCAGAGGCGGATGATTTCCGCGCCCAGCTTGTCGCTGACCTCCTGCGGCACCACCACGTTGCCTTCGCTCTTGCTCATCTTGCGGCCCTTGCCGTCCACGGTGAAGCCGTGTGTCAGCAGGCCCTTGTAGGGCGCGTGGTCGTACATGGCGCAGGCCGTCAGCAGCGAGCTGTGGAACCAGCCGCGGTGCTGGTCATGGCCTTCCAGGTACAGGTCGGCCGGCCAGGTGGATTGGGCCGCATGGCTGTGCTTGAGCACATGGTCGTGGGTGGTGCCGGAGTCGAACCACACATCGAGGATGTCGGTGCTCTTGGTGTAGTTCGGGGCATCGTTGCCAATCAGGCTCTCTGGCGTGGCCTTGCTCCAGGCCTCCACGCCGCCGGCCTCCACCAGGGCCGCGGCCTGGTCCATGAGCTCCATGGTGCGGGGGTGCAGCTCGCCGGTGGCGGTGTGCAGAAAGAAGGGCAGGGGCACACCCCAGTTGCGCTGGCGCGAGATGCACCAGTCGGGCCGGCCGGCAATCATGTCGCGCAGCCGGGTCTTGCCGTTCTCGGGGTAGAACTGGGTGTCTTCAATCGCGGCCAAAGCCAGCTCGCGCAGGGTTTGGCCGGCCTTGTCTTTGGCGAACACGCCCTGGGTGCCGGGCTTCTCGGCGTCCATGCGCACAAACCACTGGGCGGCGGCGCGGTAGATCACCGGCGTCTTGTGGCGCCAGCAGTGGGGGTAGCTGTGCTCGATGTTCGTGGTGGCCATCAACCGGCCGGCGTCGCGCAGCGTGTTGATGATCTCGGGGCAGGCTTTCCAGATGTTGAGCCCGCCAAACAGCGGCAGCGTGTCTACATAACGGCCGTTGCCCTGCACCGGGTTCAGGATGTCGTCGTAGGCCATGCCATGGGCCACGCAGCTGTTGAAGTCGTCCACGCCATAGGCGGGCGCCGAGTGCACGATGCCGGTGCCGTCTTCGGCGGTGGCGTAGTCGGCCAGGTAGATGGGGCTGAGCCGGTCAAAGCCAGGGTGTACATGGGCCAGCGGGTGGCGGAAGTTGAGCAGGTTCAGCGCCTTGCCCTGCACGGTGGCCACCACCTCGGTGACCAGGCCGTAACGCTCGCCGCATTTCTCGACCAGCGACGCAGCCAGCACCAAATAGCCTTTGGGCGTGTCGACCAGCGCGTAGTCCAGCTCAGGGTTCAGGTTCAGCGCCTGATTCGCCGGGATGGTCCAGGCGGTGGTGGTCCAGATGACGGCGTAGGCGGGTTTGGTCAGCGGGGCGACTCCGAACGCGGCAGCGAGCTTCTCCGGCTCGGCCGATTCAAACGCCACGTCCAGCGTCTGGCTTTTCTTGTCGGCGTACTCGATCTCGAACTCGGCGAGCGAGCTGCCGCAGTCGAAACACCAGTACACAGGCTTCAGGCCGCGGTAGACAAAGCCGCGTTCCATGATGCGTTTGAGCGCGCGGATCTCGTTGGCCTCGTTGCCGAAGTCCATCGTGCGGTAGGGGTTGTCCCACTCGCCCAGCACGCCCAGGCGCTTGAAGTCGGCCATCTGGCCGGCGATCTGCTCGGTGGCGAAGGCGCGGCTTTTGGCCTGCACCTCGTCGCGTGGCAGGTTGCGGCCATGCAGCTTTTCGATGGCGTTTTCGATCGGCAGGCCGTGGCAGTCCCAGCCCGGCACGTAGACCGCGTCCATGCCCTTGAGCTGGCGCGCCTTGACGATCATGTCTTTCAGCACCTTGTTGACCGCGTGGCCGATGTGGATCTTGCCATTGGCATAGGGCGGGCCGTCGTGCAGCACAAAGCGTGGCTTGCCGATGCGGGCGTCGCGCAGCCGCTTGTAGATGCCTTGTTCTTCCCACTGCTTGACCCAGCCCGGCTCGCGTTTGGGCAGGTCGCCACGCATGGGGAAAGGCGTGTCGGGCAGGTTCAGGGTGGCGCGGTAGTCGGTTTTCTCGGTCATGGCTCGGCGATGCGTTGGATTCGGTGCGGGCCGGCGCAGCGCGGTGCGCGGCGCGGGAGGAGGTTTGGAGCGGGGCAGCGCGCGGGCAGGGCCCGCTGCCCCTTCAAATTCGCGGAATCGGTGCGGCTGTCGATGCCATGTGCGCCGCAAACCAGGCGCGCGCGTCGGCGCAGTCCTTGGCAATGCCGGTTTTCAGGGCATCCAGACCGTCGTAGCGCAATTCGTCGTGCAGTTTGTGCAGCAGTTCCACCCGAATGATTTTACCGTAGCCCCCCTCGCTGCCGAGCGCGGCGGGCCAGTCCAGGCAATAGGTCTCCAGCAGCACCCGGCCACCGTTCACATCGGCCGGGTCGAGCGAGGGGCGAATGCCCAGGTTCGCCACGCCAGTGAGCGGCTGCGCACCGAGGCCAAACACCCGCACCGCAAAGATGCCGCTGGCGGCGGGTTTCCAATGGGAGAAACGCAGGTTGAGGGTGCGAAACCCGAGGTCGCGCCCGAGCTTGCGGCCATGCACCACGTGGCCACTGATGCTGTAGGGCCGGCCCAGCAGGCGGGCGGCGTCGTCCATGCGGCCCTCGGTCAACGCTTCGCGCACCGCCGAGCTGGAAACGCGCAGGTTGTGCACTTCGTAGCTGTTCATCCGTGCCACGTCAAAGCCGGCAATCTGCCCGGCGGCGTCCAGCATCGCGTAGTCGCCTGCGCGTTTGGCGCCAAAGCGGAAATCGTCGCCCACCAGCACGTACCGCGCGCCCAGGCCACGCACCAGCACCTCGTCGATGAAGGCCTGAGGGGCCATGGACGACAACCGGGCGTCGAAGGGCAGCACCACGCACTGGTCGACCCCGCAGCGGGCCAGCTCGTGCAGTTTGTCGCGCAGCGTGGCAATGCGGGCGGGCGCCAGCTCGGGTTTGCCGGTGGCGGCGGCAAAGTAGTCGCGCGGGTGCGGCTCGAAGGTCATGGCGCAGCTGGGCACGCCGCGGTGGCTGGCCTCGTTGTTCAGCAGTGCCAGCATGGCTTGGTGGCCACGGTGCACGCCGTCGAAGTTGCCGATGGTCAGCGCACAGCCTGCGCCTGGCAGGTTGAAGCCGCGGTAGATCTTCATTGTTTCAGTATCTTTTTGATAGCACCCAATGCCCATATGCCGGGGGCATGAAGCCAATTTGTCATAAAAACAAGGTATATTGTGACGGAGAGACGTTGCGATCCGAGTAAGTGGCTTTTTGCTGTTGAAGGAGGCGTGTTTTGAAGGTTCTGAAGCTGTCGGCCCAAGGGCTGCCCCAGTCGTGGATCACGCTGGAGCAGGCCGTCATCCACTATGCGGCGGGCGAGGTGCGTTGGGAGTCGGGTGGCGAAGTCGCGGTGTTCCGGGGTGGCCACAACGCCATCACCGGCCAGCAGTCCATCATCACGGTCAACAGCATCATTGGCACCCGTGGCGTGCCCAACATCAACCCCTTCAACCTGAAGCCGGGCCTGACCAACAGCAAACTCTTCGCCCGCGACCGCAACATCTGCGCGTATTGCGGCGACCATTTCCACGAAGAAGACCTGACCCGCGAACACATCATTCCCTTCGCCCAGAACGGCATCGACACCTGGATGAACGTGGTCACCGCCTGCCGCGCCTGCAACCACCGCAAGAGCCACCGCACCCCCGAGCAGGCCAACATGCCGCTGCTCTACGCCCCCTACGTGCCCAGCCTGTGGGAAGACTTCATCCTGCGCAACCGCCGCATCCTGGCGGACCAGATGGAGTTTTTGCTGGCGCACGTGCCAAAAAATTCCCGCCTCGTTGCCTGAGTTGTGTGGGCATGGGCCTGACGGGCCCTTGCCAAAGCCGTTAGGATCACGGTCCCGACGCCCCCACACACGCCCAAGGATTGACATGACAGCAGGCCGGCCGCTTTTTCTGTGCATTGCAGTGGCGATGCTCGGCCTGCTGGCGGGCTGCGATGTGGTGAACACCCTGGGCAAGACGCAAAGCGGCGCGGGCACCGTGGCTGGCGAGGTGTGGCAACGCTGGGTGACCAGCGGCGGCGACGTGGCCGTGGCCGCCACCTGGGAGCGCAAGGTGCAAGCGGGCGTGACCGCGAACGACGTGGAGCAAATTTTGCTGCAGGTGGCGTCGGAGCGGAACATGAAAGACGTGGGCCAGTTGCCGCTGTCCAAAGAGCTGGAGGCGCGCACCGGCCAGCCGCAAAAACTGCTCAAGGTCTACTCGTTCTGCAACCCCACCACCGCCCGTGCGATGGTGGACTTCAGCCCCCACATGGCCGCCTTTCTGCCCTGCCGGATCACGCTGGTGGAGCAGGCCGACGGCCTGTGGCTTTACACCCTGAACATGGACCTGATGCTCAAGCTGGGGCGCACCTTGCCGCCGGCCCTGAAAGACGAAGCCACAGCTGTTCGTGACACGCTGTTCATGATGATGGAACGTGCTTCCAAGGGTGACATTTGAACCCGACACCCACAAGGAGATGGCCCATGCCCAACCGCCGTGACACGCTGAAACAAGGGCTGCTGGTCGCCGGGCTGCTGGCCGGCGCTGGGCTGTTGCCTGGCCAGGCCCTGGCGGCTTACAACAACCGCGCCTTTGAGGCCAAAGGCTGGGACGCCGCGTTGAAGGCCCTGGGCAGCAGCCTGCCCACCGAGAGCAAGGACATTACCCTGCAAGGCCCCGACATCGCCGAGAACGGCGCGCAGGTGGCTTTGTCCGTCGCCACCACGCTGCCGGGCGTGAAGCGGCTGCTGGTGCTGGTGGACAAGAACCCGGCCGCGCTGGTGGCGTTGGTTGACGTGGGCCCGGACATCGAGCCGAGCTTCATGCTCCGCACCAAGATGAACGAGTCGTCCGCCGTGTACGCGGTGGCGCTGCTGAACGACGGCCGGGCGCTGTTTGCCCGCAAGGACATCCAGGTCACCCAGGGTGGCTGTGGCAACTGAACAGAGCAGAGGCAACCATGGCAGACCCGATCCGCATCCGCGCCCAGCTCACGGGCAACAACGCCACCGTGCGCGCCCTGATGGGCCACGAGATGGAGTCCGGCCAGCGCAAGGACGCCGCTGGCAAAACCGTGCCGGCTTGGTACATCCAGGAGGTCAGTGCCACCCACAACGGCAAGACGGTCCTGACCGCGCAATGGGGGCCGGCGGTCTCCAAAAACCCCTTCATGCAGTTCATTGTGAAGAACGCCAAGGTGGGCGACAAGGTCGCCATCAGCTGGAAAGACAACCGGGGCGACACCCGCACCGACGAGGCCATCGTGGCCTGATGTCCGCATAAGCTTATGCCTTTTTAAGGGGTTGTTTTCGGGGTGGGTAAGGCGCTACATTCCAGAGCTTGAACCACCGAGCGGAGACCCCTATGACCACCATCTGGCTGAAAGCCAGCCTGACCGCAGCCGCCTTGTTGGCTGCCCAGGCCACCTGCGCGCAGACGACTGCGCCGCTGGAAATACGCGCCCTGGCCGCGACCTGTGCCAACTGCCATGGCACCAACGGGCATGCCGTCAGCGGCTCGGCGGTGGTGTCCATCGCAGGCCTGAAGCAGGACTACATCTCGCAGCAGATGAAGGCCTTCAAGACTGGCCAACGCCCCGCC
>JAFEHU010000016.1 GCA_017848435.1 Burkholderiaceae bacterium
GGCTTGCCACCACTGGGAGGCTTCTTCCACCAGATGGTCAAAGTCGGCCGGGGTGTGCAGCACGCCCTTGGGCGGCGCGTGTTGGGCGTCGTAGGCGGCGCGCTGCACCGGGTCCGACAACACCTCGTAAGCGGCGTTCAGCCGCTGCATGCGGGCCGCTGCGCGCTGCGCGTCGGCCGGGTGCTTGTCGGGGTGGTAACGCTGCGCCAGCGCCCGGTACGCCGCCCGGATGGCCGACGCCGACGCGCCAGGTGCCACCTGCAGGGTGGTGTAGTGCGTTTCCGAAGCGGCCATTGGGCGTCTGCGCGTCGGTGTCAGAGCGATTCGGCCAGCAGCGCCTCGTACTCGCCGGCACTTGCCACGCGCGGGTTGGTCTTGTGGCAGTGGTCGGCCAGCGCGCCGGTGACGATCTTGCCAAACCAGTCGGCCTGCACGCCCATGGCCCCCAGCCCGGTGGGCAGGCCAAGGCGGGCGTTCATGTCGCGGAGGGCGTCGGGAATGTCGCCGCCTGAAGCCAGGCCCATGGCCTGGGCCATGCGGTCGAGTCGGCGCTCTTTGCGGATGGATTCGGCCTGTGCGTTGAAGCGCACCACCGCCGGCAGGAACATCGCGTTCAGCGTGCCGTGGTGCAGCAGCGGGTTGACGCCGCCGAGGCTGTGGCTCAGCGAATGCACCGCACCCAGGCCTTTCTGGAAGGCCATCGCCCCCTGCATGGAAGCGCTCATCAGGTTGAAGCGGGCCTCGCGGTCGCTGCCGTCGGTGGTGGCGCGCTCGATGTGGGCCCAGGCACGGGCCAGGCCATCGAGCGCAATGCCGTCGGCCGGCGGGTTGAAGGCCGGTGCCATGAAGGTTTCCATGCAGTGCGCCACCGCGTCCATGCCGGTCGCGGCAGTCAGCCGGGCGGGCAGGCCCAAGGTGAGTTCGGGGTCGCAAATGGCGGCCTTGGGCACCAGGTGCCAGCTGTGGAAACCAAGCTTGCGGTGGTCGTCAACGATCAAAATCGCGCCGCGTGCCACTTCGCTGCCGGTGCCGCTGGTGGTGGGCACCGCGATCAGCGGCGCAACGCGTTCGGTGATGCGCGGCGAGCCACCTTCAATGGTCGCGTAGTGCGTCAACGGACCTTCGTGCGTGGCGGCAATGGCGACGCCCTTGGCGCAGTCGATGGCCGAGCCGCCGCCCACCGCGATCAGGCCGTCGCAGCCTTGGGCGTGGTACACCGCCACCGCCGCGCGCACCGCGGCTTCGGTGGGGTTGGACGGTGTCTGGTCAAACACCGCCACCGCCATGCCAGGCAGTGCATCTAGCGCTTTTTGCAGGATGCCCGCAGCTTTCACGCCTTGGTCGGTCACGATCAAGGGTTTGCCGATGCCGACCCGCTGGCATTCCTGCTTCAGCAGCTGGATGGCGCCGAACTCGAACTGGATCTGTGTCACGTAGTAGATAAGGGCCATGGTCGTTCTGCAGGGCAGCGGGTACAGTTAAAAATCAAACTTTAATAGCAGGAGACAAGCATGACAGCGAAAAATACCCTTGCCGTGGTCGCGTTGGCGATAGCCAGCTTTGGTGCGCAGGCGACGTGCCTGACCGACGCCCAGGCGAGCGCGATGATGGACAAATGGATCGAGAAACTGCCTGCCGACACCCCTGAAGGCCTGAGCGAGGCCGATGGCGCCTGCAGCCGCGCCAAGTTCACCGCGTTGCTGGAGCTGCGGTTTGACAACGTGATTGGCTACAAGGCCGGGCTCACCAACCCGGCGGTGCAAAAACGCTTCAACTACGACAAGCCGGTCTGGGGCAAGCTGTTCGACAGCATGGTGCTGGAAAACGGCGCCGAGGTGGAGGCGGCCTTTGGTGCCCGCCCACTGTTCGAGGCCGACTTGCTGGTGCGTGTGAAAAGCGAAGCCATCAACCAGGCCAAGACGCCGATGGAAGTGCTGCTGCTGCTTGACCAGGTGATTCCTTTCATTGAACTGCCCGACCTGGTGGTGCAGGCCCCCGGCAAGCTCAACGGCCCGGGCATCAGCGCCATCAACGTTGGTGCCCGGCTGGGCGTGGCGGGCAAACCCATTCCCGTGCCCGCCACGCGCGCTGAAATCTACGCCTTGCACGACGGCCTGCGCGACATGACTGTGACACTGTCCGATGGCGGTGGTGCCACGCTGGGGCAAGGCAAGGGCAGCGACATTCTGGGCCACCCATTGAATGCCGTTGTCTGGCTGGCCGAGGCGCTGGCCAAGGAAGGTCTGGCGATGAAGGCGGGCGATTTGATCAGCCTGGGCTCCTTCTCGCCCTTGCTGCCACCCAAGGCGGGGCTCAAGGCGGTGGTGACCTACAGCGGGCTGCCAGATGCGCAGGCCGTGTCGGTGCAGTTCAAATAAACGTGTGCTCAGGGCTGGCGAGAGCCGCCCTGAAAACCCGACACAACGCCCAAAGTGTGTCGCCTACCGGACAAAAAGCGGCAAAACTTACAACCATGTAAGGGTATTCGAGAGTGGATTCGCGGTAAGTCGAATGGTACTATTTTGAACACAATTGTTCAAATTGAATCACTGTTATTTATCAGTATTCGATGTCACATCTAACGATGTACACCTACCGGAAGTGACAAGCGGTGTGTGTCTGTAGAGCGCAGTTGTGAACACGTGCCCTTGGCAGTGGCGGTCACCAAACCTGGTGCCGCCGCAGTCCAAAGGGGAATTGTTGACCTACCGTGAATGTGCACCCATGGCCTGTTCCACCTTGGTATTCCAGCCCACCCGTGGCGTATTGGCGTTTTACCGCCGCCTTTTGTTGGCCGCATCGGTCGTGGGCTTCGGCCTGCTGACGGGGTGCCAATCCCTTCAACGCGGTGGAGCGAACATCGCGTTGGGCGTGGTGGAGCGCAATGTGGTACCGCCGGTCTTGGGCGTGTCTGACCTGAACATGGGCTGCACCCATGCGATGGCCATGGTGCCGCTGATTGGCTCTTTCCGTTCGTTTTACGGTGACCCGTCTGGCCTGGAGTCCATCCTGTCCACCTCGGCCAGTTTGTGTGCCGACAACGACGCCAACACCGAAGAGCTGCGCTACCTGCGTGCCCTGCGTGACCGCCGCACCGCCGATGCGCAAGATGCCCGCACCAGCCACAAGCGTTTGCTGGAGCGCTCCGCCCGCCGCCAGCTGGCCGCCTATGTGCAGATGCGCCAGAGCCTGGAGAAAAAATACCGCTTCCAGTACGGCGAAACCTGCCCCAAATTCCGCCGTAAAAACTCCGACTTTGACCAGCTCATTTACCTGCTGGGCAGCATCTCCGGCCTGCAGGCCATGGTGAACGACGTGGCCGCTGAAAAAGCGGTCAACGTGCCAACCGACATCCCGCTCAAGGCCGAATTCGCGATGGGTTGCCTGGACAACGCCAAGTGGTGGGGTACGCCCCAGGCCATTCGCGCCACAGTGTGGAGCGTGGTGCCCGGTGCCTCTGAAGGCAAAGACGTGGCCGGAACCTTCAACCAGGCGATGGCTCTGGGTGAGCAGCAAGGCGTGCGCTTGCCACACGTGTTGGCCGCCATCAGCGCCGGCTTCACTGATGACAAACAGCGCATCCGCGAGGTGGTGAAGCGGTTTGCTTCGGCACCAGGTTACGCGCCCAACAAAAACTACCGTTACATCGACGAAGCAGCAGGCGCGACCATTCAGCAGATGTCGGACCGCGACTGGACCATCGGCACCGGCTCGCGCACACCGGTTGGCCGCCTGGGAACTTTCTGGGACGACAAGAAAGTCGCCAAAGACACCATCGATGCGAGCGAATTCCTGAAGTAAGCCTTTTACCTAGTTCCAAGTCAGCCCTGTATCAACTTTGTTGCCGCCAGACCGCGGCTTCCTTGAGGAGTGTTCATGAACGCATTCAAATCCCTTCGTACCGCCGCATTTGTTGGCATCGCCCTGGCCTTTGGCGCAAGCGCACAGGCCAACCAAAAAGTCTGTGTCTATGACCTGCTGGGCAACAGCGGTGACGTGTTCAACCAAGCCAAGGACTATGCGCTGGAAATGCAGAAAAATGGCGCACAGATTGAGTTGAAGGCCTACACCGATGAGCGTGTTGCGACCGAAGATTTTCGCACCGGCCAGTGTGACGGCGTGATGGCCATGGGCTTCCGCACGCGCCAGTTCAACGCCGTCTCGGCGTCGATTGACACGCTGGGCTCCACCACCATTCTGCGCAATGGCAAGATTGACATGGAAGGCAGCTACGAGGTGGTGCGCCGCGTAATCCAGACCTTTGCCCGTCCGGAGGCCGCCAAGCTGATGGTGGAAGGCAAGTACGAAGTGGCCGGCATCATGCCCATGGGCGCTGCTTACCCGGTGGTGAACGACCGCAAGATCAACTCGGTCGAGGCACTGGCCGGCAAGAAGATCGCCGCCTTTGACTACGACAAGGCCCAGGCGGTGATGATCCAGAAAATTGGCGCCCAGCCGATTTCCGCCGACGTGAGCAACTTCTCCACCAAGTTCAACAACGGCTCGGTGGATTTTGTGGCGGCACCTGCACTGGCCTACAAGCCTCTGGAGCTCTACAAGGGCGTGGGCAAGAAGGGCGCCGTGGTGCGGTTTCCCATCTTGATCCTGAGCTACCAGATGGTGATCAACCAGGCCAAGTTCCCTGCCGGTTTTGGTCAAAAGTCGCGTGAGTACTGGTCCAGTAACTTTGACCGGGCCAAGAAGGTGATTGACGCTGCCGAGCTCAGCATTCCCGCTGAGACCTGGATGGACTTGAGCGCACAGGACGGCAACAAATACACCTTGATGCTGCGCGAGTCCCGTTTGGACATTGCCAAGCAAGGCTTGTACAACAAAACCGGGCTGAAGGTGCTCAAGCGCGTGCGTTGCAGCGTGAACGCGGCCGACGCGGAATGCGCGACCAAATCAGAGGAAGAGTGGCAATAAGATGGGAAATACCGGTTCTCGCGGTTTGCTGAACCGCACACCGCTTGAATGGCTGTCCAGCCTGCCGGTGTTTTGCCTTCTGGTGCTGACACTCGTGATCAGTACCGGTGAAATGCTCCATGGCCGGATGCTCAACATGGGCGAGGCCCTGTTTGGCAAGCCTGCCGAGCAAGTCCAGTACTTCATGCTGCGCGCCGACCCGGTGCGACCGGCTTGTGACCGCGACAGCAACGCAGAAGCGCAACTCTCGGCGAACCAGAAGCCGTCTGCGGCTGCCCCCGCCAGCGACGCGGTGGACGCGCTGTTCGGCGACAAACCCGAGTCGGCCGATGACCAGCGCGCAGCCCTCGCAGCGGCACGCAACGAGTGCCAGATGAAGCACGCATTTTACGAGCGCGTGGTCAATGAAATCACCCCTGGCGTACGGCTTTTCCGGACGATCGAGACCGGGTTCTTTGCGCTGTTCGAAATCGGCACCGACAACCGCCCGCTGATTCTGTTGTTGATGTTTGCCATTGCTGCGGTGACCACCACCCTGGCCAACCACCACATCAGCATCCGTCCGCCGCGTTACGCGCGAGACCATTTGGTCACGAACCTCTCGATGGCTGTGGCCTCGGCTCTTCTGCTCTATTCGTGCGTTCGCTATTACCAAATCACCAGTGGCACAGGCTTGGAAGTTGAGAACCCGTTTCTGCATTTGCTGTGGATGCTGCTGTTCGCGAGCCTGCTGGTGATCTCCGTCTACCGCCTGTGGCGACCGCAATCCAACGAAGGCCTGGGCAGTTGGGGGCTGGCGTTGTTGTCAACCCCGCTGTTTGCCTTCATGGGCATGACCTCGGGCCTGTACTTTTTGTCTACCGGCCACCCGTCTGGCCAGGCCATTTACATCAACCAACTGATGGAGTTGCCCACCATCTTCTTGAACCTGGCGTTGTTCATTTTTGCCGGCATGTTGCTCAAGCAGACCGACATCGTTGACCGTTTTCTCAATCTGCTGCGCCCCTGGCGGCTGTCGCCGGAGTTGTTGACTTACATCATTCTGCTGGCCGCTGCGCTGCCCACGGCTTATACCGGGGCCTCCGGCATTTTTGTGATCGCTGCTGGTGCCATCATTTACCGTGAAGTGCTGCACGCCGGTGGCACACGCCAGCTGGCGCTGGCGGCCACGGCGATGTCGGGTTCTTTGGGCGTGGTGCTGCGGCCTTGTTTGCTGGTGGTGTTGATCGCGATGCTGAACAAGCAGGTCACCACGGCCCAGCTGTACCACTGGGGGCTGTTTGTGTTTTTCCTGACGTCGACGCTGTTTTTCTTGCTGTCGCAATTGCGGCGCACACAGCGCGAGCAGATTGAAGTTCCGATGGTGGCGATTCGCGCCATGCTGCGCGAGAGCGTGCATGTGTTGCCCTACGCTGCGCTGGCTGTGGCAATCGTGGTGTTCTACGACGTTGCCCTGGACACCAGCCTCAACGAGATCAGCGCACCGACCATCATGCCGGTGCTGATGCTGCTGCTGCTGATTCTGGAGAAGTGGATCAACCGCAAGCGCACACGGCCCGACCCGAGCCTGGTGTTGCCGGTGTCGCCCAGCGCCACAGCCCTGCACCCACCGACCACCAGCCCCCGGCTGGAACCGGCCATCCGCGCTGCCGCCAACGAGACCATCGGCCACATTGGTGCGCTGATCACCCTGATGGCCTTGTCGCTGGCCGTGGGCGGTGTGATTGAACGCTCGGAGATCATGAGCGTGGTGCCGCTGGAGTTTTCCAGTCCGTGGATCGCCGTGGCCTTCTTGATGTTGGTGCTGGTGTTTGTTGGCATGGTGATGGACCCGTTTGGCGCAGTGATTCTGGTCTCCAGCACTTTGGCGCCAATTGCCTACAACAACGGCATCGACCCAGTCCACTTCTGGATGATTGTGCTGGTGGCCTTTGAGCTGGGCTACCTGTCGCCGCCAGTGGCGCTCAACCAGTTGCTGACCCGCCAGGTGGTGGGCGAAGCCGAGATTGACGCGGCTGATGCAG
Source organism: Burkholderiaceae bacterium (assembly GCA_017848435.1). Classification (GTDB taxonomy): domain Bacteria; phylum Pseudomonadota; class Gammaproteobacteria; order Burkholderiales; family Burkholderiaceae_C; genus PCRC01. The sequence continues at coordinate 6,951 of JAFEHU010000016.1, forward strand.
AAGTCCGTCACCTTGGTTTTTACAGCCGCTATGAGCGCTGGATCTTGCCGGTGATTGTCATGTTGGTTGGCATGGTCTTGGTCGCGTTCGTGCCACTGGGGGTGGCGCAGTTTGAGTGGCTGGAACCGGTTCGCCAGTTTTTCGCGACAACCTGAGCAGACTGTAGACTGACGTTATTCCCCATGCGACATGACGACCACCAGTTCCCAGGTGCCTGAAACCGCTGCGCTTAACCCGCGCAAAGCCCGCATCTACAAGGCGGCGATGCAGCTGTTCTCCGAGCACGGCGACCCCGAGGCCAACGTCAGCGAGCTGGCGTCAATTGCGGGCGTGGCCAGGGGCACCATCTACAACAACATCGGCGACCTGAGCACCTTGTTCGCCGACGTTTCCGGCCATGTGACGGCCGAGATGGGGACACGCCTGGCCCTCGCACTGGACCGCGTCGCCGAGCCCGAGCGGCGGCTGGCGATGGCCATTCGCGTGTTCATCCGCCGGTCACATGAAGAGCCGTACTGGGGCAAATTCATGATGCGCTACGCGCTCTCCAACCCGTCGTTCGAGGCCCTGCTGATCGGCTTGCCTTTGCACGACGTGGTGCACGGGCTGGAGGCCGGGCGCTACACCTTCCGGCCGGAGCAACTGGCCTCGGTGCTGGCCATGGTGGGCGGCACCGTGCTTTCGGCGATGCGCATGGTGCAGGAAGGGCACAAGACCTGGCGCGACGCCGGCACCGACGCGGCCGAACTGGTGCTGCGCGCCATGGGCGTTCCCGCCAGCGAGGCGCAGGCCATTGCGGCGGCGGAACTGCCCGTCTTGCCCGTGCTGGAGTAGCGCCGGTCACCACGCCGGTTGTGGACAATCGGCCTGTTTTTGCCAAGAACAGGAGTTCGATTGAACCAACACCTTTTGACGCCCGCCATGCGCAGCGTGCTGGACCGCATGGCTCGCGCTGGCCACCCGCCGCTGCACAGCTTGCCGCCCGAACAGGCCCGCCGTGCTTACGAGGCCGGGGCGGGTGTACTGGAGGTGCCCGCACCGGCCATGGCGCGGGTCGAAGACTTCACCATCCCGGCCGACGACGGCACCCCCATCCCCGCGCGCCTGGTGGCGCCGTCGCACGAGCGCCTGCCGTTGCTGGTGTACTTCCACGGTGGTGGTTTCACCATTGGCAGCATCGCCACCCACGACACGCTGTGCCGGGTGCTGGCCCAGCAGGCCCACTGTGCGGTGATGTCGGTCGGTTACCGGCTCGCACCAGAGCACACATTCCCCTTTGCGGTACAAGATGCGTGGCAAGCCATAGTCCACGCTCACAAGTTTGCTATGGATTTGGGAGTGGACGGCGGTCGCATCGCGGTCGGCGGCGACAGCGCCGGTGGCACACTGGCCGCAGTCTGCGCCATCCTCGCGCGCGACGCGGGCCTGCCACTGGCGCTGCAGCTGCTGTTCTACCCTGGCACCAGCGCCCACCAGGACACGCCGTCGCACCAGCACTTTGCCGAAGGGCTGGTGCTGGAGAAAACCCACATCGACTATTTCTTCAACCACTACATTCCCCACGGCCAGCGCGCCGACTGGCGCTTTGCGCCGCTGAACGCACCCGATGTGGACGGCGTGGCGCCGGCCTGGATCGGCCTGGCCGAATGCGACCCGCTGGTCGACGAAGGCGTCTTGTACGGCGACAAGCTGCGCGCCGCCGGTGTGCCGGTGGCACTCGACATCTACCGCGGCGTGGTCCACGAGTTCATCAAAATGGGCCGCGCCATTCCCGAAGCCCAACAGGCCCATGCCGATGCCGCCGCCGCACTCCGCCAGGCCTTTGACACGCCCGCCCCATGAACCGACAGGACTTCCGTTTCTTCCACCGCCTGCGCGTGCGCTGGGCTGAAGTGGACATGCAGAAAATCGTCTTCAACGGCCATTACCTGATGTACTTCGACACCGCCGTCGGCGACTACTGGCGTGCGCTGGCGCTCCCGTACGAGGCCACGATGGCACAGCTCGGTGGCGACCTGTACGTCAAGAAGGCGGGGGTGGAGTACCACGCCTCGGCACGCTACGACGACCAACTGGACATCGGCATGAAATGCGCGCGCATCGGCAACTCGTCGCTGGTGTTCCATGCGGCGATTTTCCGGGGTGACGCGTTGCTGGTCACTGGCGAGCTGGTCTATGTCTACGCCAACCCCACCACACAGACCTCACAGCCGGTGCCCGACAGCCTGCGCCAGACCATGAGCGGCTTTGAGGCCGGCGAGCCGGTCACGCAGCTCCGCACCGGCGATTGGGCCGCGTTGCAGGCCGATGCCGCACCGCTGCGCACGGCGGTGTTTGTGGACGAGCAGGGCGTGCCCGTTGCCATGGAGTGGGACGCCGACGACGCCACCGCGTTGCACGCCGTCAGCCGCAACCGGCTGGGCGTGCCGGTGGCCACCGGACGGCTGCTGGCGTCCGACCAGGGCGTGGCGCGCATTGGCCGCATGGCGGTGACGCGGCTGCTGCGCGGCGGTGGTTTTGGCCGCGAAGTGCTGCAGGCCCTGGTGGCCGCCGCGCAGGCCCGGGGCGACCGCGAGGTGCGGCTGCACGCGCAGCGCAGCGCAGAAGGCTTCTACCGCCGGCAAGGTTTTGTGCCGCACGGCGACACGTTTGAAGAGGCCGGCATCCCGCATGTGGAGATGGTGCTGCCCTTGGTCCGCTAGGGCCAGCGCAGCGTCTCTTGCCGGGCCGCAGCGGGTGGGGCGCTGCCATAGGTCTGCTCCCACAGCGTGACCTGGGTGTTGGTGCCCACCGGCTCGGCCACCAGCACCGTGCTGGAGCGGGTGCCGTAGCCGTACGCCGGCAAGTCCACCCAGGCGCTGGACAGGCCCAGTTCCATGGCGGCGGGCACGCCGGTGTCTGGCAATTCGGTGGGGGGGTAGCGGGTGGCGTCCTGCAACGCGGCGAACAGTTTGGCCTGCAGGGCCTGGCCATCGGGCGCACTGGCCAGCGCCTGTGCCAGAGACTGTTTCAGTCGCACCGTTTTGGGCCAGGGGGTGTTGAGCTGGGCGTTGGACAGGCCGTGGATGCCGGGCGCAATGCGGGCCATCGCCAGCGCCGGGGCGTCTGCGTTGTGCAGGCAGTGCCAGTCCCCAGCGGCGTGGTCACCCAGAACCAGGTTGAAGCCGGCATAGGCCGATGCGTCAATGGTCTTGGCAAACCCGGCAGCGTCCAGGCCGCTGTCCAGCCAGCGTGTGACCAGTTCACCCCGGCTGCGCAAGCCGGCGCGGGCTTCGCCGCGCCGCACATTGGTCAGCATCGCCACCCGGCCTGTAGGCGTGACGCCGAACCAGGTGCCGCCGTCCTGCAGGTCCCGCCCTGCGACCACCGGGGTGCCGGCGGGCGTGGCCCAGGTGGCCAGCGGGGCAGTGGGCCGCGCGCGGTACTCGTCGCGGTTGGACGCGATGACCAGTGGCCAGCGGGGGTGGGCGCCCAGCGCCAGCGCGATCAGGCACATGGCCGGTTGACCGCCGGGTCAGATGTCGTCGAGCAAGGGGTAGGGCAGGGGCAGCAGCGTCAGGCCAGGGCCGTCGGCCGCGCCGAGCGTCAGCGCACCACCGCTGGCGGCAGCCACCTGCAGGGACACCACCGCGTCCGAGCCGCCCGTGGGGGCCGCCGCGGCGAACGCCACCGTGCCGCAGGGCTGGGTGGCGTCGCCGTCGTGGAACACCTCCTGCCCGGCCGCCAGGGGCGCATCGCAATGCACCAGGTAGCCGCGCCGCTTCAGCGTGCCGCGGAACTGGCTGCGCGCCACCACCTCCTGGCCGGGGTAGCAGCCCTTCTGGAAATTCACGCCGCCAACCGACTCGTAGTTCAGCATCTGCGGCACATAGGCCTCCACCACCGGCGCGGTGATGGGCGCAATGCCGCTGTGCACCGAGCCCCATTGCCAGAGGTCGAGCGACAGCGTATCGCCCGCTGGTGGGGCACTGCCGGCCGGCGCCACCCACAGCGCGCGCGGTACGCTGCCGGCGGGCGACAGCAAAGTGCGGGTGGCATCGCCGATGTCGGTCTTGATCGCGGTGCTGCCGTCGGCCACGGTGGCGCTCACCGCGCTGCCGGCCAGCCCGTAGACGGCCCAGTCGGCGCTGGCGTCGCTCAGCTTGGCCTTGGCGCGCAGCACGAACATCGACAGGCGCTTCAGCGTCGGCGCCAAAATATCCTGACTGCAGACCAGAAAGATGTCGTCCGGGCCGCGCTTGAACAGCGTGAAGCTGGCCAGCATGCGGCCCTTGGCCGAGCAGAAGGCGGCCAGCCGCGCGTCGTGTTGGCCCAGCAGGGCCACGTCCTGCGTCAATTGGCCATGCAGGAACTTGGCGGCGTCTTCGCCCTGGGCGCGAATGACGCCCAGCGTCGTGAGGCGGGCCACACCCTGAAGGTGTTGGGCCAAGGTCGTGTGGAATGGGCTCGTCATGCGCTGAATTATCATCGGCCATTGGTAAATATGGGTAAACATACAGGAACAGGGTCGTGAGGAAGTGGTGCTTGGCTCTGGTGTTGACCGGTTTGCTCACGCTGGGTGCGTTGGCAGCGGCGGGAGCCATGTGGCTGCATGCCCCCATCGTGTCTGGCAAACAGCTAGATCTGTCGATCGAACCCGGTGTCACCGCGCGCGGCGTGGCGCGGCTGGTGGCCGCGAGCGGTGCCGACGTCAGCCCCGACCTGCTGTACTGGTGGTTTCGCTGGTCGGGCCACAGCCGCAGCATCCGGGCCGGCAGTTACGAACTCGACCCTGGCACCACACCCAACAGCCTGACCAACAAGCTGGTGCGCGGCGAAGAAGCGTTGCGCTTTGTCACCTTCATCGAGGGCTGGAACTTCCGCCAGGTGCGTGCCGCGCTGGCCAGCGCCGACCAGCTCAAGCCCGAGACCAAAGACCTGACACCCGAAGCGCTGATGGCGGCCATTGGCAAACCCGGCCAGCACCCCGAAGGTCAGTTTTTCCCGGACACCTACACCTACGCCAAAGGCAGCGCCGACGTGGCGGTGCTGAAACGCGCCGCCAAGGCGATGGACAAGCACCTCGACGCCGCCTGGGCGGGCCGCAAGCCCGACACCCCGCTCAAGACCCCGGCCGAACTGCTGGTGTTGGCCAGCATTGTGGAAAAGGAAACCGGCCAGCCGAGCGAACGTTCGCTGATCGCCAGCGTGTTCACCAACCGCCTGCGCACCGGCATGCTGCTGCAGACCGACCCAACGGTGATCTACGGCGTGGGCGAGGCCTTTGACGGCAACCTGCGCAAAAAAGACCTGCTGACCGACACGCCCTACAACACCTACACCCGCGCCGGCCTGCCGCCCACGCCGATTGCCATGCCCAGCAAGGCCGCGCTGATGGCCGCCGCGCTGCCGGCCGACACCCCGGCCCTGTACTTTGTGGCCCGGGGCGACGGCACCAGCCAGTTCAGCGCCACACTGCCCGAGCACAACCGTGCGGTGGCCAAGTACCAGCTGGGGCGCTGAATCATGGTCATGGCGGGCTTCTTCCTCACCCTTGAAGGCATCGACGGCGCCGGCAAGTCCAGCCACATCGCGGCCATCGCGGCGGCGCTGCAGGCGCAGGGCCACACCGTCACGCTCACCCGCGAGCCCGGTGGCACGCCGCTGGCCGAAAAGCTGCGCACGCTGGTGCTGAACGACGCGATGGACCCGCTCACAGAAGCGCTGCTGATCTTTGCCGCCCGGCGTGACCACGTGCAGCAGGTGATCGCCCCGGCGCTGGCCCGCGGCGAGGTGGTGTTGTGCGACCGCTTCACCGACGCGACCTTTGCCTACCAAGGGGCAGGGCGCGGCTTCAGCCTGGAAGTGCTCTCAATTTTAGAGCGCTGGATTCAGTCTCCACTGGGGGCTGAGGCCAATTTGGTTAAAAATCCAGACCTCACGCTGTGGTTTGACCTGCCACCGGCGATTGCGGCCGAACGTTTGGCCGACGCGCGTTTGCCCGACCGTTTTGAAGCCCAGCCGCAGGCGTTTTTCGAGCGCGTGTCGCAGGGCTACGCCGCGCGGCTGCAGGCCGACCCGGCGCGTTTTGCCCGCATCAACGCCCACCAGCCGCGCGACGCGGTGTGGGCCGAGGTGCTGCACGCCTTGCGCACAGCAGGTTGCGTGGCATGACCGGGCTGGCCGCGTCCACCGCGCCGTGGATTGCCCGCCAGCGGGCGGCATTGGCGGCCCAACCTGGCCAGGCGTTGCTGCTGCACGGCCCGTCCGGCCTGGGCCAGTACGCGCTGGCCGAGTCGCTGGCCGCGCTGTGGTTGTGCGAACAGCCCGTGGCCGGCGAAGGTGAGGGCGCTGCGCCCGACCAGGCCTGCGGCCAGTGCGCCAGCTGCCACCTGTTGGGTGCCCACACCCACCCCGACATGCGGGTGCTGATGCCCGAGGCGGTGATGCAGGCGCTGGACTGGCCGCTGAGCGAAAAAGCCCAGCAGGAGCTGGACGACAAGAAGCGCAAACCAAGCCGCGAAATCCGCATCGACGCGATGCGCGACGCGATCGAGTTCGCCCAGCGCACCAGCGCCCGGGGCCGGGCCAAGGTGGTGCTGGTCTACCCGGCCGAGCGCATGAACCACGTCACCGCCAACGCCTTGCTCAAGACGCTGGAAGAGCCGCCCGGTGAACTGCGTTTTGTGCTCGCCACCGAAGCCGCCCACCGGCTGTTGCCCACCATCCGCAGCCGCTGCCTGAGCCACGCCATGGCCTGGCCGGTGGCCGACGAGGCGCAGAGCTGGCTCGCCAGCCAGGGCCTGGCGCCGGCCGACGCGCTGGCCTGGCTGCGTGCCGCTGGCGGTCGTCCGGAAGAAGCCTTGAAGATGGCCCAGAGCGGGCTGAGCGTGGCCCAGTGGCGGCTGTTCCCACAGGCCATGGCCCGGGGCGACACCACCAGCGTGGCCGATTGGGGCCCAGCGCAGCTGGTGGACGCATTGCAAAAACTGGCGCACGACCTGGCCGCCACCCGCAGCGGTGCCGAACCCCGTTTCTTTGAGCTCGGCGCACTGCCCAAGCCGCCCGGCTGGCCGGCCCTGGCCCAGTGGCACAAAGACCTGGTCGCCACCGCCAGCCGGGTGGAACATCCCTTCAACCCGGGGTTGATGCTGGAAGCGCTGGTCAGCCAGGCCCGCACCGCCTTACACTCCAAGCCATGAACCCGGGCGACACCACGTCATCGCAACTGTCGGGCCTGACCGGTCTGTCCGGCCTGGCGCCCCTGTCGCCGCGTCCCAGCGTCATCCAGCTGTCCATCAAGGAAAAGGCCGCGCTGTACGCCGCCTACATCCCGCTGTTCACCGAAGGCGGCATCTTCATCCCCACCACCCGCGACTACAAGCTGGGCGACGACGTCTACGTGCTGCTCTCGCTGCCGGACGACCCGCAGCGCTACCCGGTGGCCGGCAAGGTCGCCTGGATCACCCCGGCGCGCGCCGCCAGCAACCGCTCGCAGGGCGTGGGCGTGCGTTTCCCGGCGGACGAAAAATCGCTCCAGTTGAAGGCCAAGATTGAGCAGATCCTCGGTGCCCACCTGGCTTCCGAGCGGCCGACGCAAACCCTGTAGTCGGGTGCGCAGTGGGCGTAACCGCTACGCCTTTGATAGCGCCACCGCGAGCTTTCACCAAGGCTCAATGCCCATTTGACTTGAAATTTCCGATGTTTGTCGATTCCCACTGCCATTTGAACTTCCCCGAGCTGTCCGGCAACCTGGGGGCCATCCGCCAAGCCATGGCCGAGGCCCAGGTGGACCGCGCGCTCTGCATCTGCACCACGCTGGAAGAGTTCGACAGCGTCCACCAGCTGGCCTTGGACCACGCCAATTTCTGGGCCACCGTCGGTGTGCACCCCGACAACGACGACGTGACCGAGCCCACCGTGGCCGACCTGGTGGCCCGCGCTGGCCGCCCGCGGGTGGTGGCCATCGGCGAAACCGGGCTCGACTACTACCGCCTGAACGGCCGCAGCATCGCCGACATGGCCTGGCAGCGCGAACGTTTCAGCCGCCACATCACGGCCGCGCAGCAGGTGAAAAAGCCGCTCGTCATCCACACCCGCAGCGCGTCGGCCGACACCTTGGCGATGCTGAAAGAGCAGGGCGAAGACGGCGGGGCGCAGGCGGCCGGCGGCGTGTTCCATTGCTTCACCGAAACCGAGGTGGTCGCCCGTGCCGCGCTGGATATGGGCTTTTACATCTCGTTTTCCGGCATCCTGACCTTCAAGACCGCGCAAGACCTGCGCGACATCGCCCGTTGGGTGCCGCTGGACCGCTTGCTCATCGAGACCGACAGCCCCTATCTGGCACCGGTGCCGTACCGCGGTAAAACCAACAACCCGTCCTACGTGCCGTGGGTGGCACGCCAGCTGGCCGAACTGCGCGGCCTGCCGGTCGAAGCCATTGCCGAGGCCACCAGCCGCAACTTCGAGCGCCTGTTCAGCGGCGTTCAGACGCCTGAAAAATCTAATGCAACACGTTAAAAAAGCAATTTACCTTGTTGTTTTTATTGGGGTTGGAACAGCCGTTGCTGGCTCGTTCTATGACTTCTTCCGCTCCATCCAGCTCGACGACGGCCGCACCGTGCAGCAGCTGCTGAAGCGCGGTTTTGACGGCAACACGCGCGACGAAAAGGGCCAACCCGGGCTGCTGCTGGCCATCAAGGAGCCAGCGCCCAAGGTGGTGGCGGTGCTGATGGCCTGGCCAGGCATCCAGCCCGACATCCGCAACCGCACCGACGAAAGCCCGCTGATGATGGCCGCGCTGACCGGCCAGATCGACCTGGCCGAGCAACTGGTCGCGCGCGGTGCCGACGTCAACAAAACCGGCTGGACGCCGCTGCATTACGCCGCCAGCGGCGGCCATGTGGCGGTCATCAAACTGCTTTTGAAACAACATGCCTACATCGACGCCGCATCGCCCAACGGCACCACGCCGCTGATGATGGCCGCCATGTATGGCACCGACGACGCGGTGAACCTGCTGCTCGACGAAGGGGCCGACATCAGTCTGCGCAACCAGCTCAAACTCAGCGCCGCCGATTTCGCCGAACAGTCCGGCCGGGACTTCATGATCGCGCTGTTCGCGAAACGGCTGGGCAAGAAGCGCTGAAACCGGCTTTTGACTCCAAAGACCTGCTCAATTCGTATTTGATACGATGTATAGCTACTTAAATCAGTCGCTATCGTTTCCATAGCGGAATTCGAGTCTACGTTGTAGGAAAAAAGACACATCGCCGCCACGCCAGCGGCTACTCCCTTTCCCAAAACGTCAAGCATCTTCGCCCCCTTGCGTGTGCCTTTGCTCCGCAAAATGATTGCTTGAATCGCTGCTTCGCGGGCGTCTTCTCCAGCGATATCCGCTATCTCCGCCGCCAGTTCCGGTGACATTGGGCGGCCACCGCTTCTCAAATGCGTGATGTCGGATGGGTCAATTCCCATCCGCTTAGCAAGCGCAGTTTTCCCCCCGCACTTTTCCGCAGCCTTGTCAATTAGGGTTAAAAGTTCTTGCACTTGGAAACCTTTCCAAAAAATACTCTTGTACTTGGAAATGTTTCCAAGCCATTCAGGAGCCAACCAAATGTTTGCAGTCACCATTACAGCACCGACGATCACTGAACGCAAAGGCACCGCCAAAGCCACAGGCAACCCCTACCACCTGCGCATCCAGACCGGTTACCTGCACACCGTAGGCGAAGACGGCACCCCCAACGAAATTCCCGACAAATTCGAGTTCCTGCTCGACGCCGACCAAGCGCCATACCCCCGTGGCCGCTACCAGTTGCACCCCTCTGCTGTCACGGTCTCCCGTGATGGCCGGTTGGAAGTCCGCCCACGGTTGGCTCCGCAGGCAGCGCCGACACCCGCAGCACCTAAGGCATGAGGGGTGCGCCATGCAGGCCCCAATCACGTTTGAAACAGTCCAGCACGCAGCACGCCAAGCCCTTCTAGGTATGGCACTACGTTCGCTGGCCTCTGATGCCGTCAGCGGCCATGACTTCGTCCACGCCATCAGCTTGAGGGTGACCGAAGTCGATACCACTCACCCCGGAATTGAGGTCACGTACCTCGACGTTCACGGCGTCGAGCTAGCGGGGCACTCGTTATGAACGAGAAGCGCATCGACTTTTTGGGCCTCAGCAACCGAGGCGGATATCGAGCTCTTTTTTGTGCTTTCGCGCCGTTGGGTCGTGTCTGCCTTACTCAGGCTTACCGCTTCTGCCTCATGGAGCGCGCTCTGTGACAGTCGCTGTGATTTACCCCGTTTGGTTCGTCCCCACAGTGACGTCACCGCACCTTGGGGAAGCAAACAAGTCTGTTGATTTGCATGCGTATCGAGACACACGATTCGTGCTCGCAAAAGGCGCAGGCCCGGGTATTTACAACCGATGGAACACCAACGCCAACGGCGTTCGCATGTTCTTCGCGCGTGTCCATCGGGACTATCTGCGATGAAATCCGCCGATCAACTCAGCATGTTCGAGCCTGAAGGTGAAGAAGCCTTGGCCTTGCTGCAGCAATGGCTCCGCACCGCTGAAAACTATCTCCGCGCCGCCGACACCCTTCGTCTCTGCCAGATGCAAGGTGCCGCTCATAAGGCTGAACTGCTGGCCGAACAAGCCGCACGCCAAGCCTTCACCCTCGCCGTGCTTCTCGACCTTGAACGCGAGGCCTCGCTGTGACCACCGGAACGACTCCCTTCACGCCGCAGGCTGGCGCAGCCAGCCTCGGCGGGGAGGGGGGCTTGTCCCATACAAAACAAGTGGATTTATCCACTTTACGTATCAATCTTGCTGCCCCTGAACAAGCTCTCCGGCGCGTCAAGCGGTTGAAACGTTCTGTTTGGGCTTCCGGCCACCTCCATGCCATGGCCGACTCTGGCTACCGGAACCCCGTCTGCTGGTTTGTCACGCTGACCTATCGCCCAGGCGTCGAATGGACAGCCCGCCACATCAGCGAGGCCATCCGCAAATTCCGTGCTTGGTGCAATGCTGCAAACATCCCTTGCCGGTACACCTGGGTCGCTGAACTCCAGCAACGCGGTGCCGTGCATTACCACCTGCTGGCATGGCTTCCTGTCGGCGTATCAATGCGCCATTGGGACAAGCAAAGCCCGAAGCGCGCCCCATTCTGGCCGCATGGAATGACCAACACAGAGCCAGCGAAATCAGGCGTTGGCTACCTCATGAAATACCTCTCCAAGCTCGGAGAGCTAACCAAATTTCCGAAAGGCTTGCGACTCTATGGAATCGGTGGACTCGATCAAAAAGCACGCGCCGTCCGTGCTTGGTACAACCTGCCCGGATGGGCCAAGCTATCCCACGGAGTGGGACAACTCGCCCGCCGATCTGGTGGGTTGTGTGACCTCACGACTGGCGAACTTATCCCCCCCGTCTTCCGCATCAGGTTTGCCCCTGGAGAACTGCTTATCTCTCGCATACGAGATTCCGCTTCTCGGTTCGCTGCTGGATTACTTCCTGCCGGACACGTCCCAGGGGCCTATTCAGCATGGAGCCCAACATGAAAACCGCTTTTGTCTGGCTCGTGCTTCCGAGTCTTGCGGCGTGCGCCGCGTTGATGCCAAGCCCTGACTGCAACGACAACAGCCTACGCAATCAGATGGTGATGACCTTCAAGCAAAAAGAGGCCTGCAAATGGATTTGACCAACATCAGCCACCTTCTACAAGCGCTCGTGGTCGCCACGTGTGTCTTTGCCCTTCTCATGGGATACAGGGCAGGGGACAAGCTGTGACCCCGCCACCTTACACCCTCATAGACGTCATTGCTGTTGCCAACATCATCGCAACCCTGATGGGTTGCTGGGCTCTCGGTTTCAGCATCGGCAAAGCAGTTGCTTGGGTACGCGCCCTGTCGGGCGCGGCCTAAACAAACCGCCACCGGTCGGCCACCGGCAACCAAAGGAAAAACCATGTTTCAAGCCATCCAAACCGCCGCCCGCAACTTGGGCATTCGTACGTACGCTACTGCTGCGACTCTTGCCGCTCCCGTTCTGAGCTTTGCTCAGACTGCTGGCACAGACCCTTTTGACGCTGCTTTGACGACTGTCACTGAAAAGACCGGCGCATATGCCGCCGCGCTGGTCGGTGTCTCTGCCGTCGCTGTCGTCTTCATGGTCGCCATGAAGTACGTCAAAAAGCTGCCCCGCGCCTCTTAATCGGGTGTCCCATGGGAAAGACCACACGTTTACTTTTCGTCCTGTTGGCCTTTCTCATGGGTACCTCCGCTTTCGCCCAGTGCACAATCTACGCTATTGGTGTCAATCTCCAAGGCGCAATCCGCTACGGTGCCGAGTTCAAAAACCCCACCGACGCCTGTTTATCTGGTTTTGGTCCTCTCGTTGCTCCCTATTACCCCACTTTCACCATTACCTCTGTCACCACTGACCAGACATGTAGCGTTTCGCTTCATCTCACATCGGAGCCAAATCCCGGCACAGGTAACGATGTGGTTCGTGGCACCCTCTACACACGTACCGGCAATTCCACCGAATGCAACAGCCCATGCAATAAGCCCTATTGTGACCCACCTCCGCCCGATCAATGCGGTCTCGCACCTGGCTCCAAAATTAAGCAAAATTTTTCCGAGGGCTGGGCGCGTTCCTCAGACATCAACAAGCTCGACTACGTTGGGAAAGTCAACCTTCCTTTCTTCGTTGGTGGGGGCGAAGATGGGACTCAGCTCGCCACCCATTGCATCGACAAATGCAAAGCTCGCGCCACCAAAGTACTCGACCGTTACAGGGCCAAGACACCCGGCCCGAATGGGCTTTACCGTCTCTCTGGCGACTACGAGTTTGACGTGATCGGGACATCAGCCAGCGGTGCTACTGGTGACACATGCAGCACGGCAAACAACACCCAGTCATTCAACGACGCTGTGAGTCCAAACACCGTCCCTTTGCCATGTCCCGGTACGGTTGGCGAGGTCAACGGCAAAAGCGTTTGCATACCCGGCACATCACCATCTACCTCTATACCTCCCCCGTCCGGTGAACCTCCTCCGGGTACAGAACAGTCAGGGAACCCCCGAGCTGGCGACATTCCAACCACTGGCGAAGGCTCCGGTTCTGGTGGTGCAGGTCGTACCCCAACTGCAGGAAACGGCACGGCAGCCGGTGGCCCTTCCGCGGCTGCTTCATCTGGTGGTGGTTCCACCGGCACCACGCCGAAACCCCCAACAGGCGAAGAACAAGCCGCTTGCGGTGCACCTGGCCAACCCCCCTGCAAGATCGATGAAACCGGCACCCCAACACAAGGCAACTTCTCTGATGGCGAACAACGCTTAGAACAAGCCAAGACCGACGCCATCGCCGAAATCAACAAGGTCCGCACAGGTCAGGGCTTCACCTGGACGTTCCAGCTTCCCACAGGATGCCAACCCCTACAGTTGCCCGCGTTCGCCGGGATGATCGACAGCATCGATATTTGCCAATTCCAGCCAATGATTCATGACCTCTTGTCCATGATCTGGATTGCTGCCACCATCTTCGCGCTGTGGGGCATGGCCTCCCGCGCCTTCGCATCGGAGTAAAAAATGCCCCTTCTTGCTGGTCTAATTTCGAGCCTAATCACTGGCGTTGTCGCCTTCCTTGCCAAGCTCTTCGCGGCAAAGCTGCCGATCAAGGTCGCCGCCATTGCTGGCCTCGTAGCCGCTGGTGCCGCGCTGATGGTGTTTTTCAACACCGCCATTAGCCCTTTGATCGGCCAAGCATTCAACACCCAGTACGGCCAGTTCATAGGCCTAGCCTTTCCTCCAGTTGCTGGCAGCTGCCTTGCCACGCTCCTTGCTGCGTTTCTGGCGATCCAGACGTACAAACTCCAAGCCAAGTCGATCAAGCTAACAGCCAACATCTGACATGGCTATTTTCAGCGTCGAGGGCAAGCTAGGCACCGGCAAAACCAAGTTCTGCATCTGGCAGGCCCAACAAGCCCTGCAGAAGCACCGTAGAGTCGCCTCAAACGTCGATATCAAGGCCGAGGTGCTCCACCCCTATGGGAAGCGCTCCATTCTCCGCATTCCTGACAAGCCAACAGCTTTTGACCTCGAAGCCATGGGTCACGGCAACCCGGAAAGCTATGACGAGGACATGAATGGCGTTTTGATTCTCGACGAACTGGGCACCTGGCTCAACAGCCGAAGCTTCCAAGACAAGGGCAGGGCTCACCTTCTCGACTGGCTCATACACGCCAGAAAGCATGGCTGGGACGTCTACCTTATCGTTCAGGATGCCGGCATGATCGACAAGCAGGTTCGTGAGGCGCTGATCGAGTATCAGGCCCGCTGTGTCCGCATGGACAAGGTGCGCATTCCTGTGCTTGGCAGGTTCACTGGTTTGATTCGTGAGAAGTGGGGGTACTTCCCAAAATTCCACATGGTCACAGCCCGTGTCGGCTACGGTCAGGGCCAGATCGTCGCCGAGCGTTGGACTTACAGAGGCAACGACCTGCACTCAGCGTATGACACCCGACAGGTGTTCCGATCTGACTACGAACACGGAACATTCTGCACGTTGCCGCCGTGGGATTTTCAACCCAAAAAGCTGCCCATGCAGGCCCTCAAGGATTGGTTCAAAGAGCATCGCGCCAAGCTACAGCCACCAAAGCGGACATACGCGCCAAAGCCGCCTTTGCTTCAGTGGGTGCAGAAGCTCCCACCAGACCGCCGCATTGCCTTCATTCGAAAGCACCCTCAATGCTTGCGGCTCTGACCCTCGCTACGGCCGTTGGCTGTCTCACGATCACCGAAGGCCCACGACCTGGCTGCACCTGTTTCGACAAGGCAGGCAAGCCCGTGACAACCTACCGCGAACTCTGTCCAACCCCAGAAAAGCCAAAGAGGCTTGAGCGCCTCTTTGATGACAACAGGGGCCCCAGTCAGGCCGAATAGGCCGGTTAAGCTGGGGTGGGGTATGGGGCAAAGGCCCCATGGCGACTTTTGGCCCTCAGAAGCTTTTGAAGCATCCGAATGAGTCGGCGTACTTTATACGATGTATATTATGTTAAATTAATGCGGCAAAAAGGCCATCAGCCGGCCGGGATAGCGCCCCTTTCGCCCATGGGCAATGCGGCCGAGATTCTGGCGCCTTCGCCGGGGCTGGCCTGCACGTACAGTCGGCCGCCGGCGGCCAGCACGCGGTGGCGCATGCCGGCCAGGCCGTAGCCGCTGGCCTTGACGGTTTTGGTGTCGAAACCGATGCCGTCGTCCTTGACCGACACCGTCATGTGGTTCTCGCGGCGCAGCACCAGCACCTCGACGTTGCGGGCTTCGGCGTATTTCGCCACGTTGGTCAATGCTTCCTGAATCAGCCGGTAGACCGTGAGTTGGCGCGATTCGTCGAGCTCGATCTCGTCAAACTGGGTGGTGATGGCCAGGCCTGAGCGCTCGGCAAATTCGCGTGTCAGGATTTCCAATGCCGGGCCCAGACCGAGGTTGGACAAGGACGATGGCCGCAGGTCTTCGATGATGCGCCGCTTGAGCGCAATGCCGTTGTTGAGTGTGTCCACCAGGTGTTTGACGCGCTCCACCACGTCGGGCGACATGGCGCCCAGCTTGCCCTTGAGGCGGGCCACGTCGAGTTTGGCGGCGGTCAGGATGGCGCCCAGCTCGTCGTGCAGTTCGCGCGCCAGGTAGCCGCGCTCGTCTTCCCGCACCTGCTGCAGGTGGGTGGCCAGTTCGGCCAGTGTGGCGGTGCGTTTCTCCACGAGCTCTTCCAGCCGGTCGTGTTCGGCCTGAAGCTGTGTCTGCTGGCGCGCGCGCTCGGCTTCCAATGCCTTTTTCTGGCGCAGGTACAGGTAAAAGGCGATCAGGCCAATGGTGGACACCAAGGCAATGCCGATGCGCGCCAGCTGCAGGGACTGGGCGATCTTGGTGTAAGCATCGGAGGTTTTTTTCAGGCTGGATTCGTACATCGCGTCAGACTGGATGCGGATGGTTTCCATCTGCTCCACACCCACGTCGGTGGTCAGCACAAAGCGCCAGGCGTCGTCTTTGCCCTCTTTGCGCATGTTGACCGTCAACTGCATTTCCGCCAGCTTGCGGGACACGGCGGTGGACAGCAGCGCGACGGTGTCGCTTTGCTCCTTGCTGGAGACGGCAAATTCGCGCAGCTGTTCCAGCGTCTTGCCGACATTGACCATGGCCAGGTTGTAGGGTTCCAGGTAGCGCGGGCTGGCGGTGAGCAGAAAGCCGCGTTGGCCGGTTTCGGCGTCGAGCACATACCGGATGAGCTGGTTGACCCGCAGCCGCACCAGTTGGGCCTCGCGCAGGTCGTCCAGCGCGTCGGTGGACTGCTGGTGGGCAATTTCGTTGATGGCCATCAGTGCCACGGCGGCAAACAGCGCCATCATCAGGCTGACGAACATTTTCGGAACATTGGACCAGCGCATGTGTTTCCTGACAGCAGCAAAAACGCAAGCCGTCCACCACGGCCGGGCCATTTCCACTGGCTGCATTATGGCGGCACCCCCCTCACCTGCACGCCAGACCAGCCCGGCGGCCTGTGTCGGGCACGTCCTACAAACAGAGCGCTGCCTGGCCGCTGGTGCAGCCGCAGCAGCCTGTTAACTTGGGGGCCTATGAACCCGAATCTTCAAGACGTGAAAGCACCGCCGCGCACGCTGCGCCAGCGCCTGGCGCGCCCGACCAAAGTGGCGGTGTCGGCCAGTGAACTGTGGCTGAACGCCGAGGGCTTGCGGATGAGCGCCGCCATGTCGTTCTACGGCGTGCTGAGCCTGGCCCCCCTGCTCCTGGTGCTGGTGGCCCTGCTGGGTTGGTGGGTGGACAAGACCACGCTGCAGGCCAACCTGGTGGCGCAGGTGCAGGGCGTGGTGGGCGCGCAGGCCGCCAGCCTGGTGCAGCAGGCGCTGACCAGCGCGCAAGCACCGGCCGAGGGACTGCTGGCGTCGTTGTTGGCGCTGGGGGTGCTGCTGATGGGCGCCACCGGGGTGTTTGCTGAACTGCAGGCGTCGTTCGACGCAGTCTGGAAAATTGGCCTGAAAACACAAGCCGGTACGCCGTGGTGGCATGCCGCCTCGTTGCGGTTACGGGGGGTGGCGTACATCCTCGCATTCGGCTTTTTGCTGCTGGTGTCGCTGGTGATTTCCACGGCGCTGGAGGTGCTGACCGGCTGGGTGGGCGTTTATCTGCCGCTGGCGCCGGTGCTGGGCGTGGTGAACGAAGCGGTGTCCTTCCTGTTTTGCGCCGGGCTGTTTCTGGCGCTGATGCGCATGAGCACCGGCACCAAGCCCCGGCTGCGTTGCCTGGCCTGGGGCGCGCTGGCCGGCGCTGCGTTGTTCACGCTGGGCAAGCATGTGCTGGCGTTTTATTTGTCGACCGCACCGCTGGTGTCGGCCTACGGTGCCGCCGGCTCGCTGGTGGTGATCCTGGTGTGGATCTAGAGGGTCGGCGGGGATTCATGTAAAAAACCGCAGAAACAAGCTTAAGTCCCTGTCCCCGTTGACTTTTTTGACTCTCGCTTGACTGATCGATGGGCCACTTCATCCGGGTTTTTCGCCGCCAACCCAGGACCAGGTGCCGTCGCACTGAATCGCTCCAGCATGCTGGCCACGACCTGCTCTTGCGCCGTGACGGATGACCTGGCCGTCGCCAGTGCCAGCTCCAGCTGCTGCTTCGCAGTGAGCAGTCCATCGACCTTGGCCTGCAACTGCTCGTTCGTGGTGCTGAGCTGCTGGATGGCCGCATCCTGCTCTACCAGGCGCCGCCCCAACTCCTCGGTGCGCCTTTGTGCAAACCCCAGCTCATCCTTGAGCGGCCGCAGGCCCCGCATCTCTTCCTGGGCTTGATGCAGATCGCCTTGGGCGCGCGACAAGTCACCCAGCAGGCGCGCGTTGTCCTGCAGGGCGTGGACGGCCTCCTGCTGCTTGGTGGCCAAGGTCTCGTTCACGGTGCGCACCTCGGCCTGCAGGTACTGCACCTGCTGCTCATGCTTGCGCTGGTCCTCGTCGCGCTGCTCCTTGCTGGATTGCCGGAAATGCTCCAGCGCCTGGCGCGCATGCTGGTGCTTTTCTTCCAGGGATTGGCGATGGCGTTCTTCGGCCACGAGGCGCTCCTGCAGGTCGACCACCTGCTGGGCGAGCTGCGTGCATTCGAGGGTCTTGCGGCTCAGCGCTTCGCTGGTTTTGCCGTGAGCGGTCTTTTCCTCGGCCAGCGCCCGTTGGGTTTGCTCCAGCTGCTGGCGGGTGGCCTGCGCCTCGGTTTTCAGGGCCGCGGCAACTTGCTGGTGCTGCGTGAGCTGCTCGGCGTGCCGGGCCTGCGCCGCAGTGACCCGCTCCTCGGCTTCCTCGTTGACGCGGGCGGCCAGGCGGACCACCAGGTCCTGGATCGCCTCGCTGACGGCCACCCGGCTGCCGGTGGCCGGCCCTTCCTCTTCCTCGATCTCCTTCAAGTAACGGTGGATCGTGGTTTTGGAGCCGGTACCCAGCTCTTCGCGCACCGCATCGATGGACGGATTGCGCCCGGTGGCCAGCAATTTATCGCGTGCGCGCAGCACTTCGGATTTGTAGATCCCGGCTCTGGCCATGGCTCACCTCTTTATTTCGTACCGAAGTATGTACCATGATATTACATACTATTTTTTAGGTCAATGAGTTGGAGTTTTCTATCAAACTAACACTGGGTAATGGTAGATTATCCAATGTGATGCTGGTTTGGGGGTCGATTTAGATGTGGCGCGGGTAAGGCGTAACGCGATCAGACCTGCTGCTGCGCCGCGGAAACTCACCCCGTCGCGTTCGCGCACAACAACGCTGTAACCGCACGCATGGGGGCACGGCTGCTAGCAGCCTGCTGAAATACCAAGGGCTGAACCCGGGTTGGCGTCACTGGAATCGTGATGTCGGTGCCTTGGTCGTTCGTGAGGGTCTGAATATGCGTTTGGACCTCGATTTAACCCGCGCAAACGCTGTTTTGCACCCTTTGTGCGCTCATCGCGCGCCCTGCAGACGGACCTGTCCCAGTGAACGCATGCGCACGAGGTTGTAGGCAGCCATGTTCAGCACGAACAGCTGAGCGACCTTCTTGATCCCGCGCACCATCACTTGACGGACTTGACCGATCGTCTTGGCCCATCCGAAGCCTTGCTCGATGCGTTTGCGACATTGCATCGACGCGCCATAGCCTGCTGTCTGGGCAATCTCATCGGGCACCGCCGAGCGCCGCCCTGATTTGTTCTGCGCCACGTGCGGTGCAACCTTGAGTCGGTGCAACTCACCGACAAACTCCGCCGCGTCGTACCCCTTGTCTGCGCCCAGGGTGATGGCCACTTCTGGATTGGTCTGCCGCACGTCATTGATCATCTCCTTGGCCGCTACGCGCTCGGCATAACCATCGGCCTGCGTGCCCATGGCATTGACGATCAGGCCGTTGCGGTTCTCCATGAGCGTGTGCCCCATGAAGCGCATTTCGCTGGCAGTCTTGCCCTTGCGGTACAGCCGGCTGTCAGGATCGCTCTTGGATTCGTGGGTGTCGTTGCTGCGCGGGTGGCCGCGGAAGTCGCTGCCACCGCTGCCACCTCCATCGCCGTCCTTGGGCACAAAGCTCTTGTGGCTGGCCCAGGCCTGGATCAGCGTGCCGTCCACGCTGAAGTGTTCTTTGGACAACCAGTTCCTGCGCTGGGCCTGCGCGAGCACCTGGTTGAAGAACGCTACCACCGCGTCGTGCTCTATCAGCCGCTGGCGGTTCTTGCTGAACACCGTAGGCACCCAGACGCTGTCTTCCATCGAAAGCCCAATGAACCAGCGAAACAGCAGGTTGTATTGCACCTGCTCCATCAGCAAGCGCTCCGAGCGAACCGAGTACAGAACCTGCAGCAGCATCGCGCGCAGCAGCTTCTGCGGCGCGATGCTGGGACGCCCGCCCTTGCTGGCGTCTTCATACATGCCTGCAAACAGATCTTCGAGCTCGACGAGTGCGTCGTTGACCATCGCGCGAATGGCTCGCAGCGGGTGCGTCGCCGGCACGAAGTCATCGAGTTTCTTGATGCTGAACAGGCTTTCGGTGAAGGTGTCGGATCCGCGCATGCCGCATTGTCCTGCCTACGCCTTCGTCTGGATCAAGTCACGGGGCTTGCGTCGAAGTATTTCAGCAGCCTGCTAGGTGGGAAAGTACGAAGCCATTTCCTCATTGCCCACCGAGGAATCGGCCAATCCGGCGCATCTCAAGCGGACCCTGGCCTATCAGAAGATTTCGTCCTCGCCACCGTCCCCGTCTTGCCGGACGCAACCGGACGAATGCCGTGGGCCAGCAGCCCGATGAAAATGTCGGCAACCTCATCGCCACGCAGGCGACCTTCTGCGTGGAACCACTGGGAAATCCCGCCGACGGCCCCCATGAACCAGAACACCGCCAGCTTGGCATCGCACGGCGCGATGGACCCGTCTCGAACGCCATCCTCGAACACCTGGCGCAACTCCAGATCGAACTTGCGGCGCCTCGCGGTGATCTTCTTCTGATCCGCCGCCGTCATCGCCGAGAAGTCGTGGAGGATGGCGGGGGCCCCCATTTCGTCGGTCAGCAGTGAGATGTAGTTCTTGATGAAGGTCGCGATGCGTTCATACCCCGTTGTTTCCGAGGCAATGGCATCTTTCAGGACCTGGTCTCCGAGCCTCATCGACAGCTCGTGGCACTCGTAGATCAGTTCCTGCTTGTTCTTGAAGTAATAGTAGAGCGCAGGCTTCGTGACGTTGAGCGCGGCGGCAATTTCGTCCAGGGACACGTTCTTGTACCCGTGGCGGCCGAACGTGCGAGACGCCTCCGCAATGACCGCCTGCTTCTTGAGTTGGTATTGCTCGTCCGCGCCGCCGACCGCGTTGTTCCACTTCACTCCCTTGGCCAGGCGTTTGGCCGGGCCACGGGGTCGCGGCTTCGGCTTGGCGTCGATTTGCGTGCTCATTCTTGCAGTGTCCTGTGCGCGTTTGCCCGGAGAAGGGCTGAGTTTCGATGATATCGGACAGGCAAAATCACAGAGCTAAGCGTCCGAGCGTGCGTCAACCCGCCAGTATCTGCCGGGCGATGATCAGCCGTTGAATGTGGCTGGTCCCCTCGTAGATCTTCGTCACCCGCACGTCGCGGTAGTAGCGCTCGACAGGGAAATCGTTCACGTACCCATAGCCACCGTGCACCTGAAGCGCAGCGGAACAGACCTTCTCCGCCATTTCACTGGCGAACAACTTGGCCATCGCGGCCTCTTTGATGGACGGAAGCTTCGCATCCGTCAAACGCGCCGCATACAACATGAACTGGCGCGCCACGTCAATCTGCGTGGCCATGTCCGCCAGGTCAAAGCTGATGGCCTGTAATTCGGCGATCGGTTTTCCGTAGGCCTCACGCTCCTTCGCGTACCGGATCGCGGCTTCCAGGGCAGCGCGGGCAATGCCAATGGACAGCGCTGCGATCGCGATACGGCCGTCGGACAGCAACGAGAGGGCCTTGCCATAACCGCGCCCTTCCTCGCCAATCATGTTCTTCGCCGGCACACGCAAGTTGTCCAGCTGAATCTGGGCGGTGTGCGCCGTGTGCTGGCCCAGCTTGTTTTCGATTCGAAGGCATTCGTAGCCCGGGTCCTTCGGGTCCGCGATGAACAAGCTGAAGCGGTCGCGAGCGCCCGGTGCTCCCGTGGCGGCGACCACCAGGGCAAAGCCGGCCTCGCTGCCGTTGGAGATCCACTGCTTGCTTCCATTGAGCACATAGCTGTCACCATCGCGCTTGGCCGTGGTGCGGATGGCTGCAGTGTCGGAACCGGCATGCGGCTCCGACAACAGAAAAGCCCCAATGCGTTGGGCGCTGGCCAACTCGGGCAGGTACAACTGCATCTGCTCCTCGGTGCCAAACGATCGGAGCACGTGCGCGGACGAGTTGTGCACATGCATCAGGGTCGCAAAACCACCGTCCGCCGCGGCGAACTCCTCGATCGCCAGACAGTACTCCACGAACGACAGCCCGGCGCCGCCATAGGCCTGTGGCGCCAGCATCCCCATGAAGCCAACCTCGGCCACAGCGCGGATTTCATCGTAGGGCCAGGCGCTGCTGCGGTCACGTTCCGCCGCAGTGCTGGCCACCACTTCGCTGGCCACGCGACGGGCCGACTCCCGGATCATCACTTCCTGTTCGCTCAAAAATGCATTGGAAACGCTCGTCATCGCTCATCCTTGAATGTTGTCGATCCTGCGGGGCACGTGCCCATCAGCCCAGCCACCGCTTTCGGCGGCGGTAATGTTTCATGTCCCTGAAGCTCTTGCGCTCACCGTCCACCGTCAGACCCAAATAGAACTCGCGCACGTCCTCGTTGCTCTTGAGGTTGACCGATGGGCCTTCGAGCACGACCCGGCCGCTTTCCATCACGTAGCCGTAGTCGGCCAGCTCCAGCGCGACGCGCGTGTTCTGCTCGACGATCAGCAGTGTCAGGCCACTGGCCTTGAGTTCAGACAGCAAGCCATAGACCTCTTCCACCATAAGCGGCGCCAAGCCGAGCGAGGGTTCATCGATCATGACCAGCTTCGGTCTGGCCATGAGAGCACGCCCGATCACCAGCAACTGCTGCTCACCCCCGGACAGATAGCCCGCGGTACGGTTGCGCAATGCGGCGAGCCGCTTGATACGGCCGTACACCTCGTCAAGCAGTTCCTTGGCATCGCGCCCATTGCCCATGTGCCCGCCGACCACCAGGTTTTGTTCCACCGTCATGTGGCGCAGAACCTTGCGACCTTCCATGACGTGTACCAGCCCCCTCTGGACCTGGGCGGCCGGATTTCCCCCCGCGATGTCGACACCATCAAAGGTGATGGCGCCTGCCGTCACGCGACCGTCTTCGGTCTTGATCAGGTTCGAAATGGCCTTCAGCGTGGTGCTCTTTCCAGCACCGTTCGCGCCCAGCAAGGTCACGCACTGCCCAGCAGGCACTTTGGCTGAAATGCCTTTTACAGCGAGAATGACATCGCTGTACAACACCTCAACGTTGTTCAGTTCAAGCACAAGTGTCTCCGGTTGGGTTGGCGTGGATCCCGAACGAACCGTATCCACGCCGGGTTGCAGTTACCACTTGCTCAGCACAGGCACGGGGACGCTCTGCTCAAGGAGCTTGTAATGGCCCTTTTCAACAGTACCGATGTTGACTGCCATGCCTTCGGTGGGGAACGGCGCGTCTTTGCTATATTGGATATTGGGCAGCACACCGAAGCTGCGTTCGCTCGGCATCGGCGTCGACAGCAGCGCCGCCCGGACGTCTTCCCCCTTGACGTCCTTGACACCCTTGATCTTGACCGCCTGCTCGAAGGCTCTGGCCACGATAAGGCCTTGGCTCATGCCCATGATGCAGGCTGAGGTGTAGCTGACCTGTGCCTTGTACTTGGTGCGCAGCTTCTCGAAGAATGCCCGCGCCGTGGTCGGATCTTCCGTGGGCATGGCCATCCCGTAGACCTCGTAGTTGCCTTCCATCTGCTCTAGACCGCCCAAGGCCTTGCCCGACGAAATCAACCCATTGTGGGCCGACATGACGATCGGGATGTTGGTCTTTCCAAGGCTTTGCAGGGCTCGACGAGTCGCCACGACGGAGGCCGTGTTGTTGAAGACTTGAAGCACGGTCGCGCCCTTGCGAATCAACCGGTTCACTTGCTGGGTCAGGTCGGTGGGTTGGGCTTCGGTGTAGACCGTCTCCACGACCTCCAAGATCTTGGGGTTGTCTTTCGCGAACTTCTCGATGCCCTTGTGGATATCCACATAAGCCGGGGACACTTCGGAAGAGATCACACCGACCTTGATGGGTGCGCTGGAGCCCGATTTCTTCTGCAACCAGGTGTAGAAAGCCGCCGCCTCGTGCGGATAGGTGGCCCGGGCGTTGAACACCCAGCTGTCGCTCTTCCACGCGAAGCCATAACCGGCGGTCGCAAGGACCTGAGGCACCTTGTCATTGGGTAATCGCTGCTGCAGGGCCGCCGCATCCGAGCCGCCGATACCCAGAATGGCCACGGGGTCCAGTTCTGACTTGATGCCGGGCCACAGACTGGCCACCTGCGCCACGTCGTAGCGCGTGTCGTATTCCTTGACGCGAAGTGCCACGCCTTGCGCCTTGCCCACCTCATCGCTCCACCAGTCGAGAACGCCTTTTCGGCAACCCGTCATGTCTTTCATGACATCGGCAAACGGACCGGTAAAGTCCGCCAAGCCAGCGACGTTGTAGGTGGTCTGTGCTTGGGCGGCTCCCGCCAAACCAAACACACCGGCGGCCAAAGCACCGCATCGCGCCACACGGGCGAAGGCCGACAGACATTCATTTTTTGTAGTCACACAAGTCTCCTGGTTTTGATCACGCTGTCCAACACGAATCAACCGTCCTCCAGCGCAGCGGACGGCCGCAAGTTTCGGCATCAGTAGGGGTAAGGCCACATGCGGTAGGAACGTTTAAGGATGTTCCACCGGTGCATCAATCCACGCGGCTCAAAAATCAGAAAGCCGGCGATGATGCCGCCCAGAAATATGTTCAGCGCGGCGAAGACCACGTCGCCACTCAGGAACGAGAAGTTCTCAACCAGGGAGGGGCCCACGCTGGTGAAGAATTCCTGAGCAAACCGGATGACGAATACGCCAATCAGCGCGCCGGTCACCGATCCCATGCCGCCCACAATGACCATGGCGATGAACCAGATAGAGTGGATCAGTGTGAACTGGTCGATCGAGACGAAGCGCACGTAGTACGCCCACAAACCGCCGCCGATGCCCGCGTAGAAGGCGCCCAGCAGGAAAGCCAATGCCTTCGTCCGCACTACGTCGATGCCCATCATTCCGGAGGCGACGTCGTCATCCCGAACAGCGGCAAAGATCCGGCCATGGCGGCTGCGCGCCACGCCATAGGCGCCCGCGATCATGATGCAGGCGACCACCAGACACAGGTAGTAGACGGCTGCATCGGTGTCGAGCGCCCAGCCGAACAGCCGCGCCGGTTCGACCGTGATGCCGTTGGAGCCACCCATCCAGGCAGCGGGCAAGTTCAGCACCATGAAATGGAACAGGATTTGTGCCGCGATCGTCGTCAACGCCAGATAGAAACCCTTGATCCGGACGGCAGCCAGTCCAAAAATCAGACCGAACAAGGCGGCGCACACACCACCGACTGGCAGCGCGATCCAGAACGGCATACCGCCCTTCGTCGCTAGCAGCGCGGTGGCGTACGCGCCCGCGCCCATGAACGCCGCTTGGCCCAGGTTGATCTGACCGGCAAGACCGGTGTTGATCTGCAACCCGATCACCACCACGGCGGTGATCAGCATCGACGTCATCACCGCCACCGAACGGGCGTCGGCGATCCACGGCAGAGCGAACATGAACATAACGAACAAGCCCAGCGTCACGGCCTGACTTCGCGTGCGGACCAGCGCCTGGTCTTGGTCAAACGACGTTGCGAAAACACCTGCGGGATCCATGCTCATACCCTTTCAATGGTTTTCCAGCCGAACATGCCGGTGGGACGGATCAACAACATCAAAAGCATGATGATGAAAGGAAAGACAGAGCCCAGTGCCCCGCCCACCAACGGATCAAGGTAGGCCGACGCCAGCCCCTGGATGACACCGACCAGAACGCCGGCCAGCAGCAGTCCGGCAAGCGATTCCAAGCCGGCGAGCAAGGCCACTGGCAGCGCCGCCAGACCGATGTCGGAACTCATCATGTTGATCGACCGACCGCTCAGGTGCACCATGGCGCCCAGCGTCGAGAGAACGGCTCCCAGCATCCAGGCGAATGCGATTGAGCGCTGCACCGAAATTCCCATTGACATCGCCACCTGGTGATCTTCGGCCACGGCGGTCATCGTCAAGCCCACGCGGGTCCGGTTGAAGAACCAAGAAAGGCCAAGGCCAATGACGATGGTCAGGATGCCGCCATACAGAAGCGAGCGGGAGATCACCACATCGCCGAGGATGATGGGTTCCAGCGGAAAGATGATCGGGAACGCGCGGACCTGCGGACCAAAGAGCACCAGGACGATGCCTCGAATCAAGATCAACAGGCCGATCGTCACCATCACCATCGAGAACACCGACTCGCCCACGAGTCGCGCGAAAAATATGCGCTCGATCATCAAGCCGAAGATCGCCGCGCTGGCGAAGGCCACCGGCAACCCGATCCACACCGGCATGCCCATCTGAATGATGGTCCACCACACCATGTAGCCACCAAAGACCACCAGCTCGCCCTGTGCAAAGTTGAACACCTTGGATGCGCGGTAGATCACCACGAAGCCCATCGCGATAAGGGCATAGAGAAGACCGGACAACGCGCCGTTGACCAGGTAGTTCAGAAAATCGCTCATGCGTGCCTCCTGCGATGGGGTTCGGTCGAAGTGTTCAAACTGAATCCGTCAGCATCGTGAATGAATACCTGCGCGTTGAAGTTGCTTCGACGCCCGTCCTGGTAAGTCACAGGTATGTCGATATGTACTTCCCGGGAACCGTCGTACAAGCCCTGGATCAAGGCACCGTAACGCTCCTCCAAGAACTCGCGCCGCAGCTTGCGCGAACGCGTCAGCTCGCCTTCGTCGGGATCCAGTTCCTTGGGAAAGTTGGCGAACCTCTGCACCCGTGCATGGGGTGGCAAAAACCGGTTGACCCGCGCAATTTCCTGGCGGATCAAGACCGCGATCTCGGGGCGCTGCGAAAGGTCGGTGAAGGTCGAGAAACCAATTCGCTTGTCCTCGGCCCAGCGCGACAGGACGGCCATGTCGATGTTGATGAGTGCAGCCACGAAGTCGCGCCCCTCATCTCCCACGGTCATGATGTCCTTGATGAAAGGGCTGAACCGCAAACGCGTCTCGACGAACTGGGGCGGAAAGGTCTCGCCACTGCGAAGTCGCTTCAAATCCGACAGCCGTTCTAGGAAAACCAGCTCACCGCGGTCGGTCTTGGTCACGGCGTCACCGGTGTAGAACCAGCCGTCCTTGACCTTGGACTCGACCGACCCTTCCCGTCGGTAGTAGCCCAGAAAAGGGCTTCCACCACGGATCTGGAGTTCGCCGTCCGAGCTCACCCGCCATTCAAGGGGAGCACCGGCCTCTGGGTGCGCCTGCATCCAGTGCCCTACGGTCTCAAGGTCGAAGCGATCACTCTGGTGGCATGTGAGCAAGCCGGTTTCAGTGGAGCCATAGATGTTCCGCAAGGACACGCCCATGGCATGGAACATACGAAACACGTCGGGTGCCATGGTGGCACCACCGCAACTGGCAATGCGCAGCCGGGTCAGCCCCAACTGGTCACGCAACGGCCGCAGAACCAGAGCTTCGGCCAAGGGGAATTGCAGGCGATCCAGCCAGCCGATCGGCTTGCCATCCAGGCGACCGACGTTGAAGGCGTGCCCCACCTTCATACCCCATTCGTAGACGGCACGCCGCAGGGGCCCAGCGTCCAGCATGTGGGCCTGCACCGAGGAGGCCATGCTTTCCCATTGACGCGGAGCGAAGGTCATGGCCTCGACGGCGAGCTCGCGGATGTTGGCCAGCACCTGCTCGGGGCTTTCCGGGAAGTTGACCACCATGGGCAGCCCCAGGCCCGCAGAGATCCCGTTGATTTGCTCGGTGGCCCAGGCAGGCGCGATGTAGCTCAGATACTCCATGCCCGGTTTCGCATCGGTGGCATGGATCAGGCGCTGCGCGTTGTCGATCAGGAAGCGGTGCGTGAGCACCACCCCCTTGGGTTTGCCCGTGGTCCCCGAGGTGTAGGACAGCACCGCCACATCATCGGGCGAACCCTTCGCGACCAACGAACGGTACAGCCGAGGGTCCTGCGCATCCCGCTCAAGCCCTTGCTGCTGCACCGACTTGAAGGTGCTGAGGATCGGGTCGTTGTAGGACCACATGCCTGTGTCATCCCAGTACACGACATGGCGAAGCAGCGCCAGCTTGCCCTTGACGTCCAGGCCCTTGTCCACCTGTTCCTGGTCCTGGGCGAAGAGGCAGACCGTCTCGCTGTCCTCCAGCAAATACTGCACTTCGTCCGCCGTCAGATCCGGATACAGGGAGACCACTTTGCAGCCCAGCGCGTGCGCCGCGAACTCCGCCCAGTAGTGCTGCGGCTCGTTCTCGCCAATGATCGCCACCGTCGCGCCGCGCTGCACGCCCATGTGGTGCAGACCCAGTGCCAGCTCCAGCACATTGCGCTCCACCTCCGCAAAGGTGTATTCACGCCAGATGCCGCGCTGCTTGTGGCGCTGAGACAGCCGCTCGGGTGTGGCGTCCGCGTGGCGTCGCAACAGTTGCGGCAGTGTTTCGATCTTGAGCATCATTGCCCGCCCTCCCCGAGATAGGCCTTCATGACGGCCGGGTTGGCCTGGATCTCCTTGGGGGTTCCCTCTGCGATCTTTCGACCGAAGTCCAGCACCGCAATGCGGTCTGCCAGATCCATCACCACGCCCATGTCGTGCTCCACCAGCACGACCGGAATCCGTTTGGCTTCGCGCACGTCCAGAATGAAGCGCGCGAGGTCTTCCTTTTCTTCCGCGTTCATGCCGGCCATGGGCTCGTCCATCAACAGGATCCGGGGGTCCTGGGCCAGCGCCCGACCCAAGTCCACGCGTTTGCGAAGTCCGTAGCCGAGGCTGCCCACTGGTGCATGGCGGATGGCCTCGATCTCCAGGAACTCGATGATTTCCTCCACCACTTCCCGATGGACCACCTCTTCTCGCCTAGCGGCGCCGAAGTAGAGGAACGACTGCGCCAGGTTCGAGCGCATGTGCATGTGGCGGCCCACCATCAGGTTCTCGACCACCGTCATGCCGGAGAAAATGTGCGTGCCCTGAAAGGTCCTGGCCAAGCCTTGGCCCGCGACTTCGTGGACCGCCATGTTGCGAACGCTCAGCCCGCCTAGCGTGATGTCGCCCTTCTTGGGACGGTAAAAACCGCTCAGGCAATTCATGAGCGAGGACTTCCCTGCGCCATTCGGACCGATGATGGCCAGCAGCTCATCCTTGCGCACATCGATGGACACATCGTTAAGCGCGACGATTCCACCGAACTGCAGCAACAGGTTGCGAGCCGAGAGCACCACACCGTCCGGGCTGACACTGGTGGTTGCAATCATGACGCGTGCCCCTTGACGGGTGGGATCATGTCCATCGATTCTCCTTGTTCGGACCGTTGTAGGGTCTCGTGATGGTGTTCTGTTCGGGCTGCCATGTCCGATACCGTCAGAGCCGTGCCCCGCCATCGATGCTCAGCGTGGTGGCGTTCAGATAGGCGTTCTCCACCACATGACGGACCAGCGCCGAGAACTCTGGCGCCTGCCCCATGCGGTTCGGGAACAGGATGACTTTCTCGATAATGTTTTGCGCCACCTTAGTCGGCATGCCTGCCGACATGCCGGTCTCGAACAAGCCGGGGGCGAGCGCGACGACTCGCACGCCGTGCTGCGCCAGGTCTCGCGCCACCGGAAGGGTCAACCCCATGACTGCCGCCTTGCTGGCGCTGTAGGCGGCCTGACCCATCTGCCCCTGCCAGGCTGCACCTGAAGATGTGTTGACGATCACGCCACGCTCGCCATCCGCGTTCGCGTCGTTCTGCGACATGGCTAAGGCGGCGTGCCGGATGACGTTGAAGGTGCCGGTCAAGTTGACACCGATCACGCGGTTCCAGAGGTCCAGCGGAAACAGCTCGCCCTTGGACAAGGTCTTGCAAGGGCCGAGGATGCCCGCGCAGTTCACCGCCACATGTAACGCCCCAAACGTGTTGACCGCGAACTCGACGGCAGCTTTCACACTGGCGTCGTTGGCCACATCCGTTTTCAGCGCACGCACGCTGTCACCCAACGGGACCATCTCGCGCATCAGGCGGTCATCATCCACGTCGACCGCCACCACCTTGGCGCCCGCATCGACCAGGGCCTTGCAGGTCGCCAGGCCGAGCCCCGAACCCGCACCAGTCACCAACGCAACCGTGTTCTTGATGTCCATGCTTGTCTCTTCTTTCGGTGAGGCGCTCAGCGCGCCAGGATGGAGATGCAGGCAACGGCTTCCTCGATGCCCTCAAGGCCGCCGCCGTTTTCGGCCAATGCGATGCGGGCGCCTTCGACTTGCCGCGCGCCGGCTTCCGCGCGAAGCTGGGTCACCAGCTCGTGCACCTGCGCCAAGCCCGTCGCACCAACCGGATGCCCCTTCGACTCCAGGCCTCCCGAGGGGTTGATGGGAATGCGCCCACCGATGCGGGTGTCGCCCCGCTCGGCGATCACACCCCCCTGGCCGAACTCGCAGAAGCCCAGGTTTTCAGACTGGATGATTTCCCCCATGGCAGTGGCGTCGTGGACTTCGGCCACGGAGATGTCGTCCGGCCCCACGCCGGCCAACTCATACGCCCGCCGCGCGGCCAGCGCCGTGCAATGGTTGGCAACGTCTTCCTCATTGCGCGCGGAGCCGCTTTGAACCACAGCGGCCAGCACCCGGATTGCCCGGCTCGCGTCGATGTTCAACCGCTTGAGCGCAGACCGGTTGCACACGATGACCGCGGCGGCGCCGTCCGACACAGGCGAGCACATCGGCAAGGTCAGCGGGTAGGTGATCGGTGGCGCTGTCAGCACGTCGTCAATGCTGTACGACACTTGGTATTGCGACAGTGGGTTGTGGACCGAATGCGCGTGGTTCTTGGCCGAGACGGCCGCCAGCTGCCGTTGCGTAGTGCCGAAAGTGCGCATGTGGGAGCGCGCGAAGGCCGCGTACACATCCATGAACACGCTGTAGGGCCGGGGAGAGGTCGAGCCTTCCGGAACCGCCACATCGCGCCCGAGCTTCATCAGCTCTTCGCGGATGTCGGTGGCCCGCGACAGATCCCAGGCGCTGTCGAAGACCGAGAACATCTTCTGCTTGTCCGGGGTGAACATCTTCTCCGCGCCGATAGCCAAGGCCACATCGCCCGCACCCGCACGAACATGGTTGCATGCCAACACGAACGCGGACGATCCGCTGGCGCAGGCGTTTTCGATGTTGACCACGGGAATGCGACCGATCCCCATGGCGCGCAATGCAATCTGCCCGCGGATCATGTGCTGGCCCTCCATGTGACCTTGGGAGGTGTTGCCGAAAAAGGCCGCTTGCAGGTCCTCTTGCCGGATCCCGGCATCCACCAGCGCCGCCTTGGTCGCCTCGCGCGTCATCTGCTTGATGTCCTTGTCCAGATGGCGACCAAACGGGGTCATTCCCACACCAATGACATAGATGTCTTCCAATGCATTTCTCCTGTAAGCGGGCCTATGGGAAAGCGCCTCGTTGACGCCAATCTACTATTTATAAAGGTGTTTTACTGTAGAGTAAAATTGATGTCGAAGCACTAGGGAAATCCCGACATCCGATCAGACGTCGGCGGCTCGATCGGTCAGTGCAAGGAAGCGCAATCCCCTCGCCGTCTCGATATCGCCACCCGGCGTCACGCGGTACAAGCCACGCGCCACGTTGTGGGGGTGTGCGGCTGCCTCGGTCAGGTTCAAAACCGGCGCATAGCAGGCATCCGTACGTTCCAGAATTTGCGTCCAATGGGCACTGGGGTGCGATGCAAAAAGAGCGGTCATTCGCGCTTTCAGCGCCGGCCATGTAGACCGGTTCATCTGATCGGACAACACGACATCGGTCAGACCCAGGCGCTGCAGGAGCAGCGCGTAGAACTGGGGCTCAATAGCCCCCACGGTGATGTAGCGGCCGTCTGCGCAGATGTACCGGTCGTAGAAGGGCGAGTCGTGGAAAACACTGGGCACACCCGGATCAAAACCTCCAGAGGCGCTGATGATTTGCACCAGCGGGGACAACATCGCCAGCACGTCCACGATGGCGCCATCCACCACGCAGCCCTGCCCACTCTCCCTGGCCGCGAGCAACCCCGACACCATGCCCAGCGCGAAACCCAGCGCACCCGCCGCATCACCCAACACAGTGGGAGGCAGCATGGGTGGGTGGCCAGGACGCTCCGTCAGCGACATCAGGCCGGTAAGCGCCACATAGTTCATGTCGTGCCCGGCGGCCTGCGCCAGCGGCCCGTCCTGACCCCAACCGGTCATGCGCCCGTACACGAGACGCGGGTTCAGTTGCCCACAGACATCCGGTCCGAGGCCCAGGCGCTCCATGACGCCCGGACGGTTGCCTTCGATCAATCCGTCACTGGCCGCGACGATCTCAAGCGCCCGGGTGCGGTCGTCTTCCTGTTTCAGGTTCAGGACTACTCGGCGCTTGCCGCGAGACAGCAAACCATCCTCGCGCGGCGTCAGATCCTTCGGCAAGTCGCCGGGGCTCGGACGCGCCACCATGGTGACCTCCGCCCCCAATTGCGTGAGCAGCAAGCCGGCCAGCGGCCCTGGTCCAATGCCCTCGAACTCAACGACCTTGACCCGCTTCAGCGGAGATCCACGCGATGCAATCTGATGGCTCATGGTGCTCTTCTGGTTGATTCAGTTTTACTGTAAAGTAACTTTGACTACTTTGTAGTAATGGAAATCCCCAACAACCGATCCCTCGGTTGAATCGCAGAATCTACTCATGAAAAATCAAGCCATGGAAAGAGAACAAATGCCACCACCCGCTGTTGTCGTGGATGTTCGAAAAGGTGCCATGTGGATCCGCCTGAATCGGCCGGAGGCGATGAACTCCCTCACGCCGGAGGTGCTCAGCGGCATCGATCAGGCCCTGAGCGACGCCGAGGGGAACCAGGACGTGCGGGCGGTCGTCCTCACCGGCACAGGTCGGGCCTTCTGCGCCGGGGCCGATCTCAAGTACGTCCGATCGCAATCGGGATCGGACGGCCCTCGTCTGTTTCTCGACAGCGTCCTGGCCACGATGAACCGGCTGGACAGCTTCCCCAAGCCGGTGATCGCCGCGCTCAATGGACTGGCCCTAGCCGGTGGCCTCGAGTTGGTGCTCTGCTGCGACCTGGTGCTTGCCGCTCGCGGCGCAAAGATCGGCGATGCCCATGCCAACTACGGCTTGCTGCCCGGCGGAGGTGGCTCGGTGCGGCTGCCCCGCGTCATAGGACCCACACGCGCGAAGTACCTGCTTTTCACCGGTGAATTTCTCAGCGCCGACGAGCTGGTGGAAGCCGGGTTGGTCAACCAGGTGGTCGATCCCGATGAACTGGAAGCGGCCACGCAAGCGCTTGTGGACAAGATCGCCAGCAAGAGCCCATTGGGCTTGAGGCGCATGAAGGCGCTGGTCGATGATGGCCTGCAACAACCAGTCGAGACGGCGTTGCGTCTGGAACTGCTCGCGTCGGAGGTGCACTCGCACAGCGCCGACCAGCGCGAAGGCTTGTTGGCATTCGAAGAGAAGCGCGCACCGCGATTCATCGGTCAATAGACGGAGAGACTGGCCATGACACATGCCTTGCCGCTGGATCGACTCGACGCGCTGCGCGCGGCGCAGCAAAACGCCTACGACCGAGCGCCCGCCATCCGCGACATCTACGAGCGCGCGCGCATGACGCCGCAGGACATCCGCAGTGCGGCCGACTTGGCGCGCCTGCCCGTCACGAGCAAGGACGCGCTGCTGGACCTTCAGCGCAAGGCGCCGCCTTTTGGCGGTTTCCTGGCCGCCGACGAAGCGGCGATACGGCGCATTTTTGTGTCACCTGGCCCCATCTACGAGCCACAGTTGAACGACGATCAAGACGGTCACGGTTTTTCCCACGGCTTCCGGCGTGCGGGCATCGGTCCCCAGGACCGTGTGCTGAACACCTGGTCGTACCACTTGGTGCCCGCAGGTGTCCTGCTCGACCAAGGCATCGTGGCCACGGGCGCCACCGTCATCCCCTGCGGCCCGGGGGGCGCCGAACAGCAGGCCCAACTGATCCTGGAATTGGGTGTCACCTGCATCTGCGCCTCCACCGCCTTCTTCGTCACGCTGGTCAACACCCTGGAGCACATGGGCCACCAGCTTCCCGGCGCCTGGAAGGTCAAGTCGGCGCTGCTCGGTGGGGAAATGGGTGACTGGATGGGCAAGCGGCGTGCGCTTGAGACGAGGTACGGCATCAAGATCTTTTCTGCGTACGCCACCGGCGACTTCGGCCTCATCGGCTACGAGGAAACGGGTCAGGAGGGCTACGCCGTGCAGCCGGAAAGGCTGGTCCAGATTTGCGACCCGCAAACGGGCACCCCGTTGCCCTTGGGCGAAACCGGTGAGATCGTGGTCACCACCTTGGACCGTGGCTGGCCCCTCGTGCGTTTTGGCACCGGCGATGTGGCGAGTGGAAGTGTCGCATCAGCCGATGGCTTTGTGAGCCACATCAGTCTCTTGAAAGGTCGGGTCGGACAGGCTGTAAAGGCCCGAGAGATCTTCATCTATCCACGCAACGTCGAGGAG
This sequence comes from Burkholderiaceae bacterium, assembly GCA_017848435.1. GTDB lineage: Bacteria > Pseudomonadota > Gammaproteobacteria > Burkholderiales > Burkholderiaceae_C > PCRC01. Next base: position 41,308 of record JAFEHU010000016.1, read on the forward strand.
GTGTTGATGCAGGTTCCGCATATGCAGCGCGCTCAAGTGGTGGTCACGAAGCAGGAACACCGCGAGACGGTCACCCTGCGCGGCGTCTTGCATCCGGGCGTTGACGCGGCTACGGTCGAGAAGGCTCTTCATGAGATCTTCAAGCAACGCACCCGTTTGAAGCTGGACGCCGTCGAATGGATATCCGCCGACGATCTGGTCATTGATGCACCTGTGCTGGTCGATCGGAAATACGCATAGCTCAGCCGCTCAAGCTGCACGGGCGAGAGCAAGGCATAGAGGTCCTTGCCTTCCTCCACGCGCAGCGTTATGCGTTCACCGTCGATATCGGTGTCCTTCAACGCGCAAACATCGCTGGCGAGCAGTCCGGCCCCATAGGCCACGGAAAGCGCCGCTTGATACTTGGGGTTCGGTGCAGCTGCGATCAGACGAGCGACTTCGTCGCAGTTCAGCACCACCGGCGGCGGGCGTGGCTGACCGGGCGCAGGAATTTACACCATGGTGGGAGACAGTTGGATAGCGAAGAGGATGTTCGGGGCAGCGCAAGGTAGTCTTCGTCCGCGACATGGCGGTGATGCGCCGGTTCTACGGCTCCTGCTCGGCTTTGTGGTGCTGCACGAGCCGAGCCCGGCTGGATCACCTGCATACTGCTGTTCGCCATCTCTGCGTTGAGACGCGGCAATATTCAAAAAAGCACACGCAATCGACAGTCAAATGACCCGTCTTGCCCAATACCTTGAGGCTGCCGAGCGCGACAACACGCGCCGAAGCTACGCTTCTGCCATCCGCCATTTCGAGATCGAATGGAAAGGCCTGCTGCCTTCCACGGCTGATGCCATTGCCCGCTACCTGGCCGACCACGCAGCTACCCTGTCCATCAACACCCTGCGCCAGCGGCTGGCGGCGCTGTCAAGGTGGCACAACGACCAGGGCTTTCCCGATCCCACCAAATCGGCCTTGGTGCGCCAAGTCCTCAAGGGCATTCGCTCCGTTCACAGCGTGCCAGAAAAGCGCGCGCGCCCCCTGGAACTGGCGGTGCTCCAGCAGATCGATCAGTGGCTCGATACCGCCATCAGCAACGCCCAGCGCTCTGGCGACCAACTGGCTTTGCTGCGCCACACGCGCGACCGCAGCCTGATGCTGCTGGGGTTTTGGCGCGGCTTTCGCTCCGACGAACTGGTCAACCTGCGCGTCGAGAACACCGAGGTCACGCCGGGCCAGGGCATGGCCTGCTACCTGGGCCGCAGCAAAAGCGACAGGCAACTGCAGGGCCGCGTTTTCAAATGCCCGGCCCTGTCCCGCTTATGCCCCGTCACGGCCTTCAATGGCTGGATCGGACTGGCCGGTTTGACCGAAGGCCCGGTGTTCCGCAAGATTGACCGCTGGGGCCATGTTGCCGAGGAGAGCCTGCACGCCAACAGCCTGATCCCCTTGCTGCGCAGCCTGTTCGCCGAAGCTGGCGTTGAGTCGCCCGAGGAATACAGCAGCCACTCCATGCGCCGCGGCTTTGCCGGCTGGGCTCGCGCCAGCGGCTGGGACATCAAGGAGCTGATGGAATACGTCGGCTGGAAGGATGTCAAATCGGCCATGCGCTACCTGGATACGTCGGATTCCAGCCTGCAAGCCCGGTTCGAACAGGGACTGCCTGCGTTGGCATCGGCCGTTCAGCAGCCACCGCCTGCGTTGCTTTTGCGGACAGCGCCGGCGGGCGTTCCCCGCCCGCCGGCCGAAGGAACAACGCCCGTGGCGGTCCTGCGCGTCACGATGGTGCTGGCCCGCTTCAGCAAGCAGTCGCGCGGCTTGGCCCGCGGCCACAGGCTGATCGAGCAGACCTGTTTTGAGCGTTTTTCCATGCAGCGCCTGAATGCCGAGGGCACACTCTACGAGTTGAGCATTCCTTGCCTGTCCCGCGACTCGCTGGACGAGGTGATCGCCACGCTGCTCGATGACATGTATCGCGTCGCCGAGGACAACCAGTGCCTGCTGGAAACCTCGTTTCACGAGCCCGCCACCGACACCTATTGGGATTGATGTGATGGGTAGCAAAGCCACCAGGCGGGGCAGTCCCCGCGAATGACCACGCTCCATGAGACGGCCTATCCCAGCCTGAAACCCGATCCGACACCCCGTGAGTTGGCGGAGCTGTACACGCCGACCGAGGACGAACAACTCCTGGCTGCAGGCATCAGTAAGCGCGCCTTGCCGCGCATGGCGGCGCTGATCCACCTGAAGGTCTTCCAGCGCCTGGGTTATTTCATCCCCTTGGCCGAGGTGCCCCCGGCAATCCGAGAGCACATTGCGCAGCAGGCGGGTGCGGCTCGGCCGCCCCTGGCGGCGGACCTCAAGCGCTTCGAGGCCTCGGGCTCGCGCATGGCGCTTTTCGCGGCTTTGCGCCGGCACTTGAATGTCAAACCCTTGAACCCGGCGGGCTACGCCTGGCTGGAGGTCGTGGCCAACACGGCGGCCGAGACCAAACACGCGGTGGCCGACATCATCAACGTGATGCTGGAGGAACTGGTCCACCACCGCTACGAATTGCCGGCCTTCTCGACGCTGGACCGGATGGCGTTTCGTGCCCGGGAAAAGAGCAACAATCGGTATTTCTCCGCGATCACCAGTCAGTTGACGGCTCATACCAAGGCCCTGATCGACGGCTTGCTTAAAACCGCCACGGGTGAGTCGGTTTCTCCCTGGCAAATGCTCAAGCGCGAACCCAAGCGGCCGACCAACAAGGAAACGCGCACCTACATTCAGCACATCCGGCGCCTGCAATACCTGGTGGAGCTGCTTCCCAAGCCCGACGTGCCGGTGCCCAAGCTCAAGCAGTTCCGGCACCTGGCGCGCGCCCTCGATGCGGCCGAGATGGCCGAACTCAAGCCGCAAAAGCGCTACGCCCTGGCGGTGATCTTCATCCGGGCGCAGCATGCCCAGTCTCTGGACGATGCTGCCGATCTGTTTATTCGCCTGATGCAGAACCTGGAAAACAATGCCAGGCAGAAATTGCTCTCCTTCCAGCAGGAGCGGGTCCAGAAAACCGACATGCTGGTCGGCCAGCTCAAAGACATCCTGGGCGCCTACCAATTGGAGGGGACGGACACCCAGCGCGTTGAAGCCATCAGCACCACCCTGGTGGCCGAGGTGGACGAGCTGCTGAACGAATGCGAGCAGCACCTGGCCTACGCCGGCCGCAACCATCTGCCTTTCCTGCTGCAGCCCTACAAGATGGTTCGGGCCCAGTTGCTCAACTGCATTGGCATCGCCTCGCCCAAAGCCAGCAGCGAGGACCAGGTGGTGGAGCGGCTGATCGAGGCGCTTTACAAGCTGCGCGACAACCGCACGGACATCGTCCTGCTGGACATGCTGGGCCTGAGTGAAGACAAGGACCTCCGCTGGATGTCCGCCCAGTGGAAGAAGTTGGTGCTGGTCCGGCCATCAGGCAAGGGCCGGGCAGAGGCCGTCCACCGCCGGTATTTTGAACTGGCAGTCATGCATGCCGTCAAGGACGACCTGAAGTCGGGCGATCTCTTCATCAAGTACGGCGAGCGCTATGACGACTACCGCGAGCAGCTGGTCGATGACGAAACCTTTGAAAAGGAGGTGGGCGGCTATGGCCAGGTCACCGGCATCGAGACCGATCCCGGCACCTTTGTGACGATGCTCAAATCCGCCATGGCTCAGCGGGCTCGGGACATCGACGCCACTTTCCCGGAAAACGCCCATGCTGAGATCGTCGATGGCCGCCTGATTCTGCGCAAACCGCCGCGCTCCGAAATCGTCGAGGCCGCCGCGCGGATCGACGCCCTGATCACCGAGCGGATGCAAGCGGCCAGCATCGTGGATGTCATGATCGACACCGAACGCTGGCTCGACCTGCACAAGCTGTTCCGGCCATTGGCCGGGACGGACAGCCGCCTTGCGGACCTGCGCATGCGCGTCATCACGACGCTGTTTTGCTACGGCTGCAACCTGGGGCCGGTTCAGACCGCCAAATCCATCAAAGGACTGAGCCGCCGCCAGATTTCCTGGCTGAACTTGAAATACGTCAGCGAGGATCTTCTGGACAAGGCCATTGTCAAGGTGATCAATGCGTACAACAAGTTTGAACTGCCAGGCTACTGGGGCACCGGCAAGCACGCGTCTGCCGACGGCACGAAGTGGAACCTCTACGAGCAGAACTTGCTGTCCGAGCACCATATCCGCTATGGCGGGTACGGCGGCATCGGCTACTACCATGTGTCCGACAAGTTCATCGCGCTGTTCAGCCATTTCATTTCCTGCGGCACCTATGAGGGCATCCACATCCTGGATGGGCTGATGACCAACGAATCGGACATCCGGCCGGACACGATTCACGGGGACACGCAGGCCCAGAGTTACCCGGTCTTCGCGCTGGCCCACTTGCTGGGCATCCAGCTCATGCCGCGCATCCGGGGTATTCAGGACCTCAAATTCCATCGCCCCGAGCCGGGCAATGCTTACCGTAACATCAATGCGCTGTTCAGCGATGTGATCGACTGGCGGCTGATTGAATTGCATTTGCCGGCGATGCTCCGGGTGGCGGTTTCCATCAAGACCGGCAAGATCACGCCGTCGGCCATCCTGCGCCGGCTCGGCACCTACAGCCGCAAGAACAAACTGTATTTCGCGTTTGTGGAACTCGGCAAGGTCATCCGGACCATGTTCCTGCTGAGCTACATCGGCGATGTCGGGCTGCGCAAGGTGATCCATGCCGAAACCAACAAGAGCGAGCAATTCAATGGCTTTGCCGGCTGGTCCTTCTTCGGGGGAGAGGGGATCATTGCGGAGAACATCCGGCACGAGCAACGCAAGGTGATCAAGTACAACCACCTGGTGGCCAACATGATCATTTTGCACAACGTGGTGGGCATGACGCGGGTTCTGCAGGAGCTTCGAGATGAGGGCACCGAGATCACGCTGGAGATCCTGGGGGGCCTGGCGCCGTTTCGCACGGCTCACATCAACAGGTTTGGGGACTACACGCTGGACTTCAAAAGGAAGATCGGTCCTTTGAATTTCGATGCCACCATAATTCCAATGGAATCATAGGCTTAAGGTCGTTTCTGCGGTTTTTTACATGAATCCCTGCCGACCCTCATCTACTTCTCGTCCGCCGTGCTGCTGTTTTCGGCCGCCCTCGCCCGCGCGCTCAGCCTCGACTGGGACGAACTCGCCACAGCGGCCAAATTGGAAGCCTCCGGCGAACTGAAATAGTCAACTGGCGGCGGCCTGGAGCGCAGCCAGCAGGGTGTCCACATCGGCCTGGGTATGGACCGCCGACAGCGCAATGCGCAGGCGCGCGGTGTTGGCGGGCACGGTGGGTGGGCGGATGGCGGGCACCCAGAGGCCGGCCTGCTGCAGCTGCGCCATCAACTGCAGCGCGCAGGCGTTGCTGCCCACAATGAGCGGCTGGATCGCGGTGTCGGACGGCAGCAGCGTCCAGGGCAGCCCTGCCAGCCCAGCCCGCAGTTGGGCGATGCGTTGGCGCAGTTGCTCGCGCCGCCAGCCTTCTGCCGCTATCACCTTCAGGCTGGCGCGCAGCGTGGCCGCCACCATGGCGGGCGCGCCGGTGGCAAACATGTAGCTGCGGGCGCGCTGCAAGATCCACTCGATGACCGGCGCATCGCCGGCCACAAACGCGCCGGCCACCCCGGCCGCCTTGCCCAGCGTGGCCATGTAGATCAGGCGCGGCGACGCCAGCCCAAAGTGCGCTGCGGTGCCCCGCCCTTCGGGGCCAATCACGCCAAAGCCGTGGGCGTCGTCGACCATCAGGTAGGCGTCGTGCCGCTCGCACAGGGCCAGCAGCTCGGGCACGGGGGCGATGTCGCCGTCCATGCTGAACACCGCGTCGCTGATGACCAGCTTGCGTTGGGCGGTGGTGGCGGCCAGCAGGCCGTCGAGTGTGGCCAGGTCGCCGTGCGGGTAGGCGTGGATCTCGGCGCGCGACAGGCGGGCGCCGTCGATCAGGCAGGCGTGGTTCAGCGCGTCGGAAAACACCGCATCGCCCCGCCCCACCAGCGCCGGCACGATGCCGACGTTGGCCGGGTAGCCGGCGTAAAAGTACAGCGCCTGCTCGCGGCCCACAAAGGCGGCGAGTTCTTCTTCCAACCGCTCGTGTTCGATGCTGTGGCCGCTGACCATGGGCGACGCCCCGGCGCCCACGCCGTAGCGCCCGGCGGCGGCTTGCGCGGCGGCAACCAGTGCCGGGTGCTGGGACAGGCCCAGGTAGTCGTTGCTGCAGAAAGACAGCAGCCAGCAGCCACCAATCTGCAGGCGCGGGCCGTCGATGGCCTCGACCACGCGGCGTTGTCTGCGCAGGCCGGCGGCGTCGAGTTCGGCCAGTGCGTCGTCAAAGGTTTGCAGGGGGGCGTCGGTCATCGGAGTCGGGGGTCAGTGTGGCAAACCGATGGCGATCTGCGCCGGGTCGGGTTGCGGCAAATAGGGAATGCTGGCCAGCAACGGCGCGTGCAGGCGTTGGCGCAGGCTGTCGATGTTGTCGTCGATGGCCAGCATCTGCGGGTCGACCCGGTTGGCGACCCAGCCGGCGAGCGTGAGGCCGCGGGCGGCGATGGCGTCTTGTGTCAGCAGCGCGTGGTTGAGGCAGCCCAGGCGCAGGCCGACCACCAGAATGACGGGCAGCGCCAGCCGCTGGGCCAGGTCGGCGCTGGTTTCGGTGTCGGACAGCGGCACCAGGAAGCCGCCGGCGCCCTCCACCACCACCGCATCGGCCAGCGCCGCGAGCTGCTGGTAGCGCTGCCACAGCACGCTGACTTCAATGGTTTGCCCGGCGCGGCGTGCGGCGAGGTGCGGCGACATCGGGTCGGGCAGGCAGTAGGGGTTGTCCAGCGCAGGTGGCACGGCCAGGCTGCTGGCGGCACGCAGGGCCTGGGTGTCTTCATTCACCCAGCCATGGGCGGTGTGGGTGGCGCCGGCGGCCACCGGTTTCATGCCCACCACACGGGTGTGGCGGGTGCGCAGCGTGTGCAACAGGGCGCAGCTCACCAGGGTTTTGCCGACCTCGGTGTTGGTGCCGGTGACGAAGTAACCGAGCGCCATGTCAAACGACCTCGTTCAGGGCGGCCAGCGCGCCGTTGGCCAGCCAGGCGCATTCGTCGCTGTTCATGACATAGGGCGGCATGAAGTACAGCGTGTTGCCGATCGGCCTGAGCAGCAGGCCATGGCGCAGCGCGGCCGCATGGTAGTGGCGCGAGAACAGCGGGTCGTCGGTGGCGATGTCGAAGGCCCAAATCATGCCGATCTGCCGGCTGTTGTTCACTTTGGCGTGCTGCGCCAACGGTGCGCTGAGTGCGGTGAGTGTGGCGGCGGTGCGCCGGTTCTGTGCCAGCGCGCTGCCGTCGTGCAGCAAATCCAGCGTGGCCAGTGCGGCGCTGCAGGCCAGCGGGTTGCCGGTGTAGGAATGCGAATGCAAAAAGCCGCGGGCGGTGCTGTCGTCGTAAAACGCGGCGTACACATCGTCGGTGGTCAGCACGGCGGACAGCGGCAAATAGCCGCCGGTCAGGCCTTTGGAGAGGCAGACAAAGTCCGGCAGGATGCCGGCCTGCTGGTAGGCGAACAGGGTGCCGGTGCGGCCAAACCCCACGGCGATTTCGTCGGCCACCAGGTGCACTTCGTAGCGGGTGCACAGCGCGCGGGCCAGGCGCAGGTACTCGGCGTCGTAGACCACCATGCCGGCGGCGCACTGCACCAGCGGCTCCAGAATCAGCGCGGCGGTCTCGTGGTGGTGGGCTTGCAGCCAGGCCTCCAGCGCGGCGGCGCAGGCGCGGGCGTGGTCAATGGCGCTCACGCCGGGCGCGGCGTCGCGCGGGTCGGGTGTAGGCACGGTGGCGCTGAGGCGCACCAGCGGGCCATAGGCTTCGCGGAACAGCGCGATGTCGGTCACCGACAAAGCACCGGCGGTTTCGCCGTGGTAGCCGTTGGCCAGGCCAATGAAGCGGCACTTCTCGGGCCGGCCGTGGTTGCGCCAGTAATGGGCGCTCATCTTGAGCGCGATTTCGGTGGCGGAAGCGCCGTCGGACCCATAAAACGCATGGCCGAGGCCGGTGAGCGCGCCCAGCCGTTCCGAGAGTTCGACCACCGGTTCGTGGGTGCAGCCGGCGAGCATGACGTGTTCGATGCGGTCGAGCTGGGTGGTGATGGCGGCTTTGATGTGCGGGTGGCCGTGGCCGAACAGGTTGACCCACCAGGAGCTGAGGCCGTCGAGGTAGCGGCGACCGCTGGTGTCGTAGAGCCAGACGCCCTCCCCGCGCGCGATGGCGAGCAAGGGCTGGGTCTCGTGCAGCTTCATCTGGCTGCAGGGGTGCCAGACGGCTTTTTTGCTGCGTTGGATCAGGTCCATCTCAGCCATGGACAGCACTCGTCCAGCCCGCGCGGAAGGTTTCCATCACCAGCATCAGCGGGCCGTCGCCGGTGCTGATGCGGTAGAGCTTGGCGGCGCGGGTGTCGGGCAGACCGACGTGGGGCCAGAGCCGCGCGGCGATGTCGTCGGCCAGCGACAGGTCTTCGCGCTGGATCGGCAGGCGGTCGAGCAGGTGGCCAATCGGGGTGGTGCCAGCGTCCAGCCCGGCGAGGAACCAGTCAGGCACGGCGTCGAGCCGGGTGTAGGAGAGGTTGTCCATCAGCACCACGCCGTTGGCGTGCAGCGTGGTGGCGCGTTCCAGCCAGACGCTGCCACCGAGCTGGGCCAGCACACTGGCGGGCACGTCGGTGGTGCGGCGCTGGAACTGCAGGTGGACGGTGATGGCGCGCTGGGCCAGTGCCTCGCAGAGCCGGGTGGCCGAGCCGTCTTGCGCCAGCAGCAGGCGCAGCAGGGGCTGGTGGGCGGCGTCGGTGGAAAAAGGCAGTCGTTCGGGCGTCGTCATGGGAGCGATTGTAGAGGTCGGGTGGGTGGTACCAGGCTTCAAAACGCTACTAAAAGTGTAGCTAGTCTGCTAGGTTTCACTAAGGCTGGGTGCCGATTTGGCTTGAAATTGGCGGGAAATGTGCCCAGCGTGGCCCAAACCGGTGCTTTTCAGGGCTGCAGCACCAGCCGGTGGTGGATGGTGGCGGGTTGGAGTTGCAGGGGCCGGTAGGCGCCGCTGGCCCATTCGGCCTGCATGTCGCGGTAGCGCGGGGAGAACACCAAACCGCTCTGCCCGCTTTGGTAGATGAAGCGGGAGTTTTCCAGGTTGTCGAGGTCGTACAGCGCGCGCAGCGAGGCGGCGTGGCGGCTGGCGAACGGGGTGGCCGCATCGTTGGCCCAGTACTGGCCGACGTTGATGCTGAAGGTGTCGCCGCCGCTGGGCACCCGCACATCGAACCAGCGGGCGAGCGCGGGCACGTTGCCAAACGGCCGGTGCGCGCTGAGCGCGGGGTGCGCGTCGCCCCAGCGCCACTGGGCGACCTGGTCGCCGTGCTGGGCGGCCAGCCGGTCCAGCGCGCGGCTGAGGGCCACGCCGGCCTGGCCGCTGCAGCTGAGTGGCGCACACCAGAACGCGTCGTCGCGCGCGAGGATGCCTTCCACCGCGGCGCGGAAATGCCGCTTGCCGTAGAGCGCCTTGAAGCGGGCCTCGCCGAGCTGCGGCACCAGCAGGCCCCGGGTCAGCTCGTCGGCCCAGGCGGCAAAAATCAGTGCGGCGGCGCTGTCGGCCCGCATGTCGCCGTCAAAGGTCTGCAGGGCCTGTTGTGCGGCGGGGGCCAGGCGGTGGCTGGACGTGGCGGCACGCAGCACCGGCAGCAGGGCCTGGGTGACGGGCGAGACGGTGTCGTTCTGGAGCTTGGCCATACCGGCCAGGTCGTGCCGGTTGCTGGCGCTGAGCAGCGTGGCAATGCGCTGCTGGCGGTACGGCACGGTCCAGTCCTGGCCGATGAAATGTGGGTAGCCGGGCGGTGTGATGCGCTGGTTGGCGGTGGCGAGCCAGCCGGCGCCTTGTAGGGCGGACGGGTCGGGCGCTTGGGGGACGGGTTCAGGGTCGGCCGCACTGCAGGCCTGCGCGCCCTGCCCCATCTGGCTGGGCAGCACCTGCGGCGTTTCGGCATAGGGAATCCAGCCGGCCCAGTCGTAGCGGGCGTCCCAGCCGGGCGCGGGGGCGACGCCGCGGATGTCGTTGTTGGCATGGCGCAGCGGCAGCTTGCCAATGGCTTTGTAGAGCACCGCCCCCGAGGTGTCGGCGGCCACCAGGTTTTGCATCGGCGAGTGGTGGTCGGCGTTGGCGGCCAGCAGGTCGGCGACCGAGGTGGCGTGGTTGCTGCGCATGCCGGCCAGCACGGTGCGGTTGTTGTCGTCGAGCGCGGCCCAGCGCAGCGCCAGCACGAAGCGCCGGGTGTCGATCAGCGCGCCGTGGCTGGCCTGGGCGTCGCTCAGCACCGGGCCGTGGCGGGTCTCGCGCACGGTCAGCGCCACGTCGGGCTGGCCTTTGACCGCAACAGTTTCGGTGCGGGTGGCAAAGTTCTGCCAGACAGGTTCATTGCTCTCGCCGGGCACCCTGTACTGCGCGATGTTGGCCGGGTTGATTTGCTCAATGTAGAGGTCTTGCACGTCCGGCCCGGTGTTGGTGAAGCCCCAGGCCACCTGCGCGGTGCGGCCCAACACCACGAAGGGCAGACCGGGCAGCGTGGCGCCAATGACGTTGAGTGCGGGTGTGGCGCCGGTCGCGGGCGCCTGCAGCCGGGCAACGTACCAGATGGCGGGGGCGCTCAGGCCCAGGTGCGGGTCGTTGGCCAACAGCGGCTGGCCGCTGGCGGTGTGGCTGCCGGCGACCACCCAGTTGTTGCTGCCCTTGCCGTCGTTGAAACCGGCGCTGTCGGCCCAGTTTTTTGCCCACAAAGCCATGTGGGACGTGATTTTCAGGTCAAAAGTGCCCTGGGCCTTGGTGGAGTCTGGTGGCAGTGCTCCTGTATTGGTAGCGGCTGAAGTCTCGGTACGGTACACGCCGAGCGACTTGTACAGCTGCGCCAGGTCGGCGCTGGCGGCCGGTGGCTCGCCGGGGTACGGCGGGAACAGTTGCCACAGGCGCTCGGTGTCCAGCACCTGCGCGGCGGACAGGCGGGCGAACTCGTTGCCCCAGTTGCCGCTCAAATCGAGCGCCAGCATCAGTGCCCAGCCCACGCTGTCGGCGGGGGTCCAGGCCATGCCCGATTCGCCCCCCGGTGTGGTGCGCAGCAGGTGGAATTCGGGCGGCAGGGCCTGCGGGCTGTGGGCGTAGAAGGCGTTGATGCCGTCGCTGTAGGCCTGCAGCGCGGCCTGTGCGTCGGGCGGCAGCTGGGCCAGCTGGCGGGCGGCGGCACGGGCAATGCCCAGCGTGCGCAGCAGTTTGTCGGTCTCCAGCGTGGCCTCGCCCAGGATTTCAGACAGCCTGCCGTGCATCAGGCGGCGGTTGAATTCGAGCTGCCAGCCACGCTCCTGGGCGTGCACGTAGCCCATCGCGCGCCAGGCGTCCAGCGCCGAGCTGGCGCGGATGTGGGTCACGTCGGCCGGGTCGCGCTCCACCGCCACTGGCTGGGCCAGGCCGGGCAACGTGGCCTGGCCGTCGCGCGCGGGAAAGCTGCGCCAGACGTACACCGCCGCCAGCACCCCCAGCAGCGTCAGCACACCCAACACCAGCCACAGGCTGCGGCGCAACAGGGTCATGGCGTCCTCAAGAAAACGGGGTTAAGGCTTTAAATGGGCCGGGGAATGGGCGGTGATGCACAGACAGTCTTGCCAGCATCGGGCCACGATGGTGCCAGTTTAGTGACCTTGGGCGCGCGCCGGTGTCACGGCACCGTCACCCATTTGTCACATGCCGCAGTCAACATCGGACCACGACTCCCTATGCAAGACCCCATGGACAAGACCACCGACCACGACGACCTGATGCTGCGCCTGCGCAACGACCTGATTGACAGTTACGACGAAGAGCTGGAACTGGAGATGGAAGACCATGAACTGCAGTCCAGCGACGCGGTGCCCAGCCAGGCCGAGCGGCTGGCGCGCAAAACCTACTTCCAGGAGCTGTTTCGCCTGCAAGTGGAACTGGTGAAGTTGCAGGACTGGGTGGCCGCCACCAAGGAAAAAGTGGTGGTGATTTTTGAAGGCCGCGACTCGGCCGGCAAAGGCGGGGTGATCAAACGCATCACCCAGCGGCTGAACCCGCGTGTGTGCCGCGTGGCCGCCCTGCCCGCCCCCAACGACCGCGAACGCACCCAGTGGTATTTCCAGCGCTACGTGTCGCACCTGCCGGCGGCGGGCGAGATTCTGCTGTTCGACCGCAGCTGGTACAACCGCGCTGGCGTGGAGCGCGTCATGGGCTTTTGCAGCGACGCCGAGTACGAGGAGTTCTTCCGCTCGGTGCCGGAGTTCGAGAAGATGCTGGTGCGCTCCGGCATTCGCCTCATCAAGTACTGGTTCTCCATCACCGACGAGGAGCAGGAACTGCGCTTTTTGGGCCGCATCCACGACCCGCTGAAACAGTGGAAATTCAGCCCAATGGACCTGGAAAGCCGCAGCCGCTGGGAAGACTACACCCGCGCCAAGGAAATCATGCTGGAGCGCACCCACATTCCCGAGGCGCCGTGGTGGGTGGTGCAGGCGGTGGACAAAAAGAAGGCCCGGCTCAACTGCATCGCGCACCTGCTGGCGCAACTGCCCTACCACGAGGTGCCACACGCGCCCATCACCCTGCCCGAGCGCGTGCACCACGACGACTACGTGCGCCACCCGGTGGCGCCGGAGCTGTTTGTGCCGGAACGCTACTGACCAGGCTGCCCGCTGAAGAAGCGCCAGGCCACCTCGGCCGACTCGATGTCGTGGTTCTGCCGGCCCACCAGCCGCTCGTAAAAGCGCCGGTAGGGCTGGGAGATGCTGGGCTCGATGTGCCCACCGCCGTGCACAGTCAGCAAGGCGACCCGGCCCGGGTCGTTCGCGGCGCCAAAGTCCAGCCGTTCGACCCAGGAACTGTCGCGCTGCTGCGCCACGCCAAACACCGTGCGTTGCGCCGGTGCGGTGTTCTGGTTCATGCGGCGCAGGGCCAGCACCGTGGCCTCGGCCCCCAGCACCCCACCCCGCTGGGCGTTGCCAAAACGCACCTGGCCGCCGTTGTACGGCACCAGCGGGTCTTCGGTGCCGGCAATCACCATGGCCGGAATCCGTTGCTGGGGTTGCCGGGGCGGCGCACAGCCGTTGTCTGACGCCATCAGGCCCGACACCGCCACAAAGCCTGCCAGCGGCGGGCTGAGTTCCTGTGCCAGCCGGTAAGCCATCATCGCGCCGTTGGACATGCCCATGGCGTACACGCGCTGTGGATCCACCCGGCCAGCGGCCACCAGCTTGTGCACCACCTCGCGGGCAAAGGCCACGTCGTCCACCGGCGGGTTGCCGGGGGCGTCACGGCGGCAGTCGTTCCAGCCGGGTTTGCCGTCACCGGCCTTGCTGCCGTCGAGCGCGGCGATGTAAATGCCTTCCCTGTCCGCCACCGGCAACCAGGCCGCCAGCGGCGAGGCCCCGGCCTTCTGCCCCAAGGCCTGCGCCGCGCTGCCGCCGTGCCCGTGCAACACCAGCACCAGCGGGCGGGCACCGGCCGGGCTGCGGTCTGGCTGCGCCAGCAGAAAGGTCCGCTGGCCATCGGCGGTGGTGACGCTGTCGGGGCCGATCTGGGCCGCGTGGGCGCTGGTGGCGAGCGCCACGCTGAACAGCAAGAGCTGAAGCCGCATGGCGGTTCCTGGTCAGGCCGCTGCGGGCTTGAGCTGCAGCGACTTGAATTCGAGGAATTCCTCGAAACCGTACTTGCCGTTCTCGCGCCCATTGCCCGACTGTTTGTAGCCACCAAACGGTGCGCGGGCGTTGAACGGGCCGCCGTTGATGTCCACCTGGCCGGTTTTGATGCGGCGCGCCACGGCAATGGCGTGGGCCTCATCGGTGCTCCAGACGCCGCCGCCCAGGCCGTAGATGGTGTCGTTGGCCAGTGCCACGGCCTCTTCTTCGTCCTTGTAGGTCAGGATCACCAGCACCGGGCCGAAGATTTCTTCTTTGGCCAGCGTGTCGGTCGGTTTGACCACCAACACCGTGGGCTGCACAAAGTAGCCTTGGGCCGGCACCGGCAGGTCGGCGCCACCGGCCACCAGTTCACCGCCTTCGGCCACACCCTGGCGGATGAAGGCCAGCACCCGGTCGCGCTGGGCGGCGCTGACCAGCGGGCCGAGTTTGCTGCCTTCTTCCAGGCTGGGGCCCACGGTGAACTTGGCGACTGCCGTTTTCACCAGCGCCTTCACCTCGTCCAGCCGGTTTTCGGGCACCAGCATGCGGGTGTGGGCGATGCAGGCCTGGCCGCTGTTGAGCAAACAGGCGCTGAGCGTGCCTTTGACGGCGGCTTCCAGGTCGGCGTCGGGCAGCACCACGCTGGCGGACTTGCCGCCCAGCTCCAGCGCCACGCGTTTCACCGTCTGGCTGGCCAGTTCGCCCACGCGTTTGCCGGCACGGGTGGAGCCGGTGAAGCTGACCATGTCCACCTCGGGGTGGGTGGCCAGCACCTCGCCGACCACCGGGCCAAGGCCGTTGACCAGGTTGAACACGCCCGGCGGCAGGCCAGCGGCGTGGATGATTTCGGCCAGGATCATCGCGTTCACCGGCGCGATTTCGCTCGGTTTCAGCACCACGGTGCAGCCGGCGGCCAGCGCGGGCGCCACCTTCAGGGTGATCTGATTCAGCGGGAAATTCCACGGCGTGATGCAGCCCACCACGCCGATGGGCTCGCGCAGCACCAGCGAATTGCCGACTTTTTCTTCCCACACGAAGCCGCGCAGCACCTTGGCAAAGTTGCCCCAGTTCCAGACCGGCGCGCCGACCTGGACCATCTTGGCCATCTTCAGCGGCATGCCCACCTCGCGGGCGATGGCGGTGGCCAGCTCGTCGGTTCGGGCTTTCAGGCCTTCGACGATCTTGTCGATGTAGGCGGCGCGGGTTTCCACTGGCAGCGCGGCCCACGGGCCTTGCGCGGCGCGGGCGGCCAGCACCGCGGCCTCGGCTTCGGCGGCTGTACCTTCGGGCACCGTGGCCATGATGGCTTCGGTGCTGGCGTCGTGCACCGGCAGGGTTTGGGCCGAGGTGGCTTTGACCCACTGGCCGTTGATGTAGTGCGAGGGGTAGGCTTGCATGGTGCGATGGTTACTCTGGTTTCTACTTTTAAAGTATCTTCTAACTCAATGATTTATAACAACTTAATTTTCATTAATGTTACGCGGTTACCACTCCTGAAACTCTTCAGAAATCACTTGAACAGGTGTTAATGCGGGTGGCCCCAGAGCACAAAGGCGTCCCGCCCCTCCACCGCCAGCGTGACCGGCGCACCCACGGGCAGCAGCACCTTGGTGGCGACGTGCCCAAACGGCAACCCGCCCAACACCGGTGCCTTGACCTGGGTGCGCAGCCAGTCGGCCACGGTGGCGAGCTTGAAGCCCTTGTCGTGGGGCACCAGCTTGTAGTTGGTGAACTGGCCAAAAACGATGGCTTTTTGTCTGGCGAGCACGCCGGCGTGCAGCAGCTGGGTCAGCAGGCGTTCGATCCGGTAAGGGTGTTCGTGCACGTCTTCCAGGAACAGGATGCCGCCCTTCACCTCTGGCAAATAAGGGGTGCCGACCAGGCTGGCCAGCACCGACAGGTTGCCGCCCCAGAGCGTGGCGTCCTTGATGCTGAACACCCCACCGGGCCGGCTGCGGGCCGGCGCGCTGGCCAGCCGCTCGGCGTCGGCCTTGGGCAGTTGCCAGCCGGTGCCCTCGCCCTGCCCGCAGGCCAGGTCGTCAAAACAGGCTTCCATGATGTCGTCGGGGCCAGCTTCGGCGCCAAAGTCCTCCCCCAGCGCCGGGCCAGCCCAGCTCACCGCGCCGGTTTTGGCCAGCACCGCGTTCTGGAACGCGGTGAAGTCGCTCAGGCCCACAAAACGCGTGCCCTTGGCAATGGCTTTGGCCACCGCCTTGTAGTGGATGCCGGGCAGGATGCGGGTGAGGCCGTAACCGCCACGGCTGATGAGTGCCACGTCGGCACCGCTGGCGGCGGCGCGGTGGATGGCGGCGAGCCGGGTGGCGTCGTCGCCGGCGAAACGCAGGTGGCTGGCCAGCGCCGCTTCGTCCACCTCGACCTCGTGGCCCAAAGCCTTGAGCCGGGCCAGCCCGCGTTTGAAAGCCGCCTTGTCGCGCACCGCGCTGGACGGGGAGTAAATGTAGATGTGGCTCATAGATGTGACTCAGAGGGGCTGGGAGTATGTCATTGGAAGAATTTCACCGCCGCCTCGGCGATGGGCAAGCCATGCTCCTGCACAAAGTGGCCGCCCTGTTCAATGACCATTGGTGCCTGTCCGCTGGCGGCGTAGCTGCCAATCGTCTGCTGCAGGCCGCGCATCACCGGTGGGCCGAGCACCGGGTCTTGCGCGCCAATGGCCATCAGCGTCTGGCCTTGCCACTGGGTTTGCCAGAAGTGGCGCGCTTCGCGCGAGATGGCGGCACCGTCGGATTCGGGGAATTCGGGCACCAGGGCCGGGAAGGCGCGCAGCGCGGCGCGGTGGCCTTTGTCGGGGAATGGCGCCATGTAGGCGGCGCATTCGGCGGCGGCCATTTGCGGGTTGCCGCGTGCAAACAGCCGGGCCACGTCAAATTCCGGGTTCTTGGCGCACATCTCGCGCCAGGCCAGAAAACCGGCCGACAGCGGCACGTCGCCGGTGGCGAGCACGGTGTTCATCACCAGCAGGCCGGTGTAGCGTTCGGGCGCGGCCATGGGCAGCGTCAGGCCCAGCAGGCCGCCCCAGTCCTGCACCACCAGCACCACGTTGCGCAGGTCCAGCCGCTCAACCAGTTCCAGCAGCATTTGTCGGTGCCAGGTGAAGCTGTGGGCCGACTCTTTTTTGGGCTTGTCGCTTTTGCCAAAGCCAACCAAATCGGGCGCCACCACACGGTGGCCTGCCGCAAGAAAGGTCGGCAGCATCTTGCGGTACAGGTAGCTCCAGGCCGGGTTGCCGTGCAGGCAGAGGTAGGTCAGGCCGGTGTCCGGGGGGCCTTCGTCCAGGTAATGCAGGCGCAGGCCGGCGAGCGCCGGCAAGTCGCTCAGGTAGTGTGGCGCCCAGGGGTAGCCGGGCAGGTTGGCAAAAGCGCTGTCGGGTGTGCGCAGGGCGTCGTCGCGCAGGGGGTGGTTCATGCGGTGGGCCTCGGAATGGTGCTGGCGGCGCTGGCGGAAAAAGCTTTGCAGCAGCGCGCCAGCCGGTTCGGCCAGCACACCACCGGCAAACTGGGTCTGGTGGTTGAGCAGCGGTTGGTCAAACAGGTTCACCACCGAGCCGGCGGCGCCGGTCTTGGCGTCGGCCGCACCAAACACCACCCGCTTCAGCCGCGCGTGCAGCATCGCGCCGGCGCACATGGCGCAGGGCTCCAGGGTGACGTAGAGCGTGCAGTCGGCCAGCCGGTAGTTGCCCAGCCGGGCGGCGGCGGCCCGCAGCGCCACGATTTCGGCGTGGGCGGTCGGGTCGTGCCCGGCCACTGGGGCGTTGCGGCCGGTGGCAATGACCTCGCCGCCGTGCACCACCACCGCGCCCACCGGCACCTCGCCTGCCTCGGCCGCGGCGCGGGCCTGGGCCAGCGCCTGCTGCATGAAAAAAGTGTCGTCCATTCGCTATGGTTTCAATAGCTGCTTCGCAAGCCTGCACTAAGGCTTGTGGCTGATTTGATTGAAAAAATACCGTGGCGGTCCTGCCGGGGCCGCTGGGGGGCCATTCCAGCGCCGCTCATGGGTCGTCGCGCAGCGGCCGGGGCTGCTGGGCTTGTTCGATGGCCTGCTTCATCTGCTGCTGCATTTGCTGGCTGCGCTGGGCAGGGGTGGTGCCGGGTGGGCTGGCGGGGAGCACCGTGCCGCCGGCGGCCTCGCTCGGCACCTGGCCGAGCGACGACAGCTGTTTTTTGGCCAGCAGGCCGATGGCGGCCACCACCAGCAAGAGGCCGATCACGCTGACAACCATGCGCATGTGGGGGTGCTTTCTCAGTCGTTGGGTTCTTCGGGGTTCAGGCCGAGCTGGTCCATCCAGCGGCCCAGCGCCTGTTCGTCGTCGCTGCCGGCGGCGTAGGCGGCGCGCATCGCGGCGTGGGACTCGGGCCGGTGCTGGTTGAGCTTGAGCTTGCACTGCAGCGCGGTCACCCGCAACTCGAAGGCGACGATGGCACTCAGCATGCGCTGGGCATAGGTGTCGTCCAGCCCGCGCCATTGCTCGGCGTACGGCGGCTCGTGGTCGCCAATCAGGTGTTTCAGCAGCGCGTCTTTGGCAGCGGGGTCGTCCACCAGCGTGGCCTGTACCTCGCAGTGCACGGCCAGGTAGTTCCAGGTCGGCACCCGCACCAGGTCGGGGTAGACCTTGGGCGACATGTAGGCGTGTGGGCCGAGAAAGGTCACCACCGCCTGGGGCCGCGCCTGCAGGTAGCGCCAGTGCGGGTTGCCCCGCGCCACGTGGCCCAGCAGCACCCGTGTGGCGTTGTCCGAGGCGGCATCGCGCAGGTGCAGCGGCAGGTGGGTAACGAACGGCAGGCCGGCGTCGTCCACCGAAATCAGGCTGGCGAAGGGGTGGGCGCGCAGCAGGGCGTTGACGCGGGGTGCGTCGTCAGAATGGTCGAACTGGCGCGGCAAGTACATGCCACCATTCTGGCAGTTCTTGTCGGCTAGACTTGAAGTCACTGTGAATGCAACGCCCTCTCTCACCATCGCCTGCCTGTGCGCCAACTGGTGCGGCACCTGCCGCGACTACGAAGCCATCTTCGACGCGCTGACCGCCGCCCTGCCCGGCCACCACTTCCGCTGGGTCGACATCGAAGACGAGGCCGATCTGGCGGGTGACGTGGATGTGGAAACCTTCCCCACGCTGCTGATCGCCCAAGGCGCGCAGGTGCTGTTTGCCGGCCCGGTGCTGCCCAAAGAGGCCGACTCCCTGCGCCTCATCACCTCCGTGGCCGAAGGCCTGGCCGCTGGCCACCAAGCCCCGGCGGCGCGCATGCCTGCCGCCGAACGCGCGCCCTACGAAGCCGTTGCCGCCGCCCTGCAAGCTGGCTGAAGCAGGCCGATGCAGGACGACCTGTTTGGTGGCAGCGGCGACCCGCCAGCGCCACCACCGCCGCCCGCCAGAAAATCCACCCCAACGCAGGTGCAGCCCCAGCCGCCCGACCCGGCGCTGCTGGCCCTCGCCGGCCAATTGCCGGCGCGGCTGCGGCTCGGCACGTCGTCCTGGACCTACCCCGGTTGGGCCGGCCTGGTGTGGGACGGTGAGTACGCCGACGCCACCCTCTCCAAACACGGCCTGGCCGCCTACGCGCAGCACCCGCTGTTCCGCGCTGTCAGCATTGACCGTTCGTTTTACCGCCCGCTCACCGCCAGCCAGTACGCCCGTTACGCCGCGCAGGTGCCGGACGACTTCCGTTTTGTGGTGAAAGCGCCCAGTGCCGTTTGCGACGCGCTGGTCCGCAACGAAGACGGCCGTGGCCTGCAAACCAACCCGCTGTTTCTGAACCCGCAGCTGGCGGTGCAGGAATTTGTACAGCCCGCGCTCGACGGGCTGGGCCACAAGCTGGGCGCGCTGGTGTTCCAGCTCAGTCCGCTGCCCGGCGAACTGCTGGGCCAGCTGCCCGAGGTGCTGCGGCGGCTGCACACCCTGCTGCAGGCCTTGCCGCCGCTGCAGCCCACCGCGCCCGACGGTGTGGTGGCGGTCGAGGTGCGTGACCGGCAGTTCCTCGGCCCTGAATTCGCCGCCGTGCTGCGCAGCACCGGCGCCACCTACTGCCTTGGCCTGCACGCCAAGATGCCGCTGATGGCCGAACAGTTGCCCATGTTGCGCGCGTTGTGGCCCGGCCCGATGGTGTGCCGCTGGAACCTGAACCCGCTGCACGGCGCCTACGGCTACGAGGAAGCGCGGCAGATCTACAGCCCCTACGACCAGCTGGTGGACATCGACCTCGCCACCCGCGAAGCGCTGACCAAGGTGGTGTCCGCCACCACCGCAGCCGGCCACAACGCCTTCGTGACCGTCAGCAACAAGGCCGAGGGGTGCGCGCCGTTGTCGGTGCGGGGTTTGGCCGAAGCGGTGCAGGCCCGAGGCGCCGCCAAGGGCTGAACATTCAGTGGCGCAGCACGCCCTGGGCGCAGGCGGCGGCCCGCCCACGCAGCAGGGTTTGCTCGCGGGCGTTGCGAGTCAATGCCGCGGCGCGGGTGAACTCGGCGGCGGCTTCGCCGAACCGGCCGAGCTTGGCCAGCAAATCGCCGCGCACGCTGGGCAGCAAGTGGTAGTGCTTCAGCGCCGGCTCGGCCAGCAACGCATCCACCAGCGCCAGGCCCGCTGCCGGGCCAAACGCCATGGCCACCGCCACCGCCCGGTTCAGCGCCACCACTGGTGATGGCACCACCTGGGCCAGCGCGTCGTACAGCGCGGCGATGCGTGCCCAGTCGGTCTCGGCGGCGGTGTGTGCCCGGGCGTGGCAGGCGGCAATCGCGGCCTGCAGTGCGTAGGGCCCATGGCCCTGTGCTGCACCCAGCGCCTCGGCGCGTGCCAGCGCCGCCAGCCCGCGGCGGATCAGCAGCGCGTCCCAACGGGCGCGGTTCTGCTCGAGCAGCAGGATGGGCTCGCCGCTGGGCCCCACCCGCGCACCGGTGCGCGAGGCCTGGATTTCCATCAGCGCCACCAGGCCCAACACCTCGGGCTCGGCCGGCACCAGCCCGGCGAGGATGCGGCCCAGGCGCAGCGCCTCGTCGCACAGCGCAGGGCGCATCCAGTCGTCCCCGGCGGTGGCGGAGTAGCCTTCGTTGAAGACCAGGTAAATCACCTCCAGCACCGAACCCAGCCGCGCGCCCAGCTCGTCGGCACGCGGCGCCTCGAACGGCACCTGCGCCTCGGCCAGCGTGCGTTTGGCCCGCACGATGCGCTGCGCGATGGTCGGCTCGGGCACCAGAAAAGCCCGGGCGATCTCGTCGGTGGTCAGGCCGCCGAGCAGGCGCAGCGTCAGTGCGGTGCGGGCCTCGGTGGACAGCACCGGGTGGCAGGCAGTGAAGACCAGGCGCAACAGGTCGTCGCCAATGTCGTCGTCCATCGCGGCCTCCAGGTCCAGCTGCGCGGCCTGCAACTGCGCGTCCAGTTCGCGGCTGATCTCGGGCTGCAGGCTGGCGTGCAGTTGCTGCTGGCGCAGCCGGTCAATGGCGCGGTGTTTGGCGGTGGTCATCAGCCAGGCACCGGGGTTGTTGGGGAGGCCTTTGGCAGGCCACTGCTCCAGCGCGGTGACAAACGCGTCCTGCGCCAGTTCTTCGGCCAGGCCCACGTCGCGCAGCATGCGCGCCAGCTTGGCGATGACCTTGGCCGATTCGATGCGCCAGACGGCCTCGACCGTGCGCTGCAGGCCGGCATCTGCCATTGCGGTGCCGATCAGGCCTGCACCAGGACCTTGAAGCCACCCCAGAACATGCGTTTGCCGTCGAACGGGTGGTTTTTCGGGTCCATCATGGCGAGCATGCGCGGGTCTTGCATGACCTTGGCGTTGACCTTGTCGCGGTGCGCGCGAGACTTGTAGACGATCCACGCAAACACCACGGTTTCGTTGGCCTTGAGCTTGACGCTCTGCGGGAACGAGGTGTATTTGCCCGGTTTCACGTCGTCGGCCACGGCTTCAACGTAGTCGAGCGCACCGTGTTCGCGCCAGACCTTGCCGGCCTTGGACGCCATGCGGCGGTAGGCCGCCAGGTTGTCAGTGGGCACAGGCAGTACAAAGCCATCCACGTAGTTCATAACGGTCTCCGGTGGGTGATGAAAAGGGTTCAGCGTTGTTCGGCCAAGCGCTTCAGGTTGGCCAGGCCGGCCTCAAAGTCGTTGCCAATCATGCGGTCCATGTTGAACACCAGCCCCATCAGCTTGGAGATGTAGGGGCTGGGGCCGTACAGGGCCCAGGTGACGTCGGTGGCGGTGCCGTTCGCCTGCAGCGTGAATTCGGCGGTGTTGCGCGCCTGGAAGGGCTTCAGGAAATCCAGCTGGATCGTCACCTTGGACGGTGGCGTGGCGGCCAGGATTTCCATGCGGCCCTGGCCGATGTCCTTGTTGCCGTCCCATTCGTAGACGGCGCCCGGGCCGCTGGCAGCGCCGCTGAGCGTGCGTTTCATGGTCGGGTCTTTTTTGTCGTAGGGCGACCAGCCGCTCCAGGCGCGCAGGTCGTTGACCAGTGGGAAGACTTTCTCCGGTGGCGCCTCGATGCGGGCGGTGCGTTCGACGCGAAAGCTGTCGGGCCGGGTGGCGGCATACACCAGCACGCAGGCGATCAGGGCCACGGTGACGAGGGCGATGGTCTTGAACATGGGGTTCTCCTGTGGCCGTTGGGTCAACCCGCCGGGAAGGCGCTGAGGTCCATGTAGGCAAACTCCCAGATGTGGCCGTCCAGGTCCTGAAAGCCATGGGCGTACATGAAACCGTGGTCTTGCGGCGCGTTGTAGGTGCTGCCGCCGGCCGCAACCGCCTTGCGGACGGTGTCGTCCACCTGCTCGCGGTTCTCGGCCGAGAGGCAGACCAGCACTTCGGTGCTCTGGGTGGCGTCGGCGATCGGCTTGGGTGTGAAGCCTTTGAATTTTTCGTGCGTCAGCAGCATCACGAAAATGCTATCGCTCACGACCATGCAGGTGGCGGTGTCGTCGGTGAACTGCGGGTTGAAGCTGAAGCCGAGGGCCGTGAAAAACGCCACCGATTGCGGCAGGTTCTTCACGGGCAGGTTCACAAAAATCTGGGTCGTCATGTTGAAGGTCTCCTGTTTCAGTTGTGTTCGCCAATGGCGATGTTACGCATGCGGTCAATGGATTCGCCGGCCGGGAAGTCGTCCAGTTCGTACAGCTGGCGCACCTCGATCTGGGCGTCGCCACCATCGGCTGCGGGGTTGGGGAAGCGCCGCGTCCATTCCAGTGCCTCTTCGCGCGACTTGACCTGGATCAGCGTGTAGCCGGCCACCAGTTCCTTGGTTTCGGCGAACGGGCCGTCCAGGATGCGGCGGTGTTGGCCGTCGTAATGGATGCGCCAGCCTCTGGCGCTGGGCTGCAGGCCGGCGCCGTCGAGCAACACACCGGCTTTGCCGAGTGCTTCGTGGTACGCGGCCATTTCGGCCAGCAGCGCCTCGCTGGGCGCCGGGCTGCGTTCGGCCTCGCTGTCGGTGCTGGCCTTGACGATGATCATGAATCGCATGGTGGCCCCCGTCAGTTGGCCGAGTCCACGCCCACCATCCAGCCGACGCCGAAACGGTCGGTCAGGATGCCGAACCGCGGCGACCAGAAAGTGGTGCCCAGCGGCATTTGCACCTGGCCACCGTCGGCCAAGGCGGCAAACGCCTTGTCGGCGGCAGCGGCATCGGCCACCGAGATCGACAGGGAGAACCCCTGCGCGCCCGGCTGGGGGGGCGCACCGCACCCGTCGGAGGCCATCACCGAGGTGCTGCCAATCCGCAAGCTGCTGTGCATGACCTTGTGGCCCCAGTCGGGCGGGGTCATGTCGGGCGGCGTGGGGTCCGGGCTCTCGCTGAAGCGCATCAGCATCTCCAGTTGTGCGCCAAGGGCCTGTTGGTAAAACGCAATCGCCTCTTCGCAGCGGCCATGGAAGAACAGATAAGGCTGAACGTGCATGCCAAAACTCCTGGTGGGGTTGAACAGTCAGGACAGCCTGCGAACCCGTGCGGGATGCGCTTTTTGTCCTGCTCTTTCTGTACGACGAACCAGCCGGGGCGACATCGACACCTGCGCGAAGAAAAATTGCAAAAAAATTCAGCCGTCGTGGCAAGGCCCGGTTTCGCGCACCTCCACCGTCGCCCATTCCGCCGCCGGGCAGCGGCAGGCAATGGCCACCGCTTCGTCGCGGCTGGTGCAGTTCAGCAAAAAGAAGCCGCCGACCATTTCCTTGGCTTCGGCAAACGGGCCGTCCACCAGGCGGGGCTGGCCGCCGCGCACCTGCACCCGCACACCGTGCCGGTCGGAACGCAGCGAGTCGCTCGCCATGTGCAGGCCCTGGGCCTTGAGGTCGTCGGTGAAGCGCAGCATGCGGGCGTAGAGGTCTTGCCCTTCTTCGGGCGAGCGTTCCTGGCGCTGGCCGGTCGGTTCGGTGATCAACAGCATGTAGGGCATGGCGGCTCCAGAGTGTCCAAATCCATTGTTTCATACCCGCCAGGCGCGGTGCAAACTTGCCAGTGCAGGCATGAAATAATGGCCCGTTTCCGGCCACAGTGGCGCCGGCACACCCAGACCGAACATTCGCCATGACCACCCGCCCCCCTCGCCCTGTTCGCGCCCAATACGAAGACTTCATGCGCCATGTGGCCACCCACGGCGTGTTCAAGGCCGACCGCACTGGCACCGGCACGACCAGCGTGTTTGGCCACCAGATGCGGTTTGACCTGAACGAGGGGTTTCCGCTGGTCACCACCAAAAAGGTGCACCTCAAGTCCATCATTCAGGAGCTGTTGTGGTTCCTCACCGGCTCCAGCAACAACAACTGGCTGAAGGAACGCGGCGTCAGCATCTGGGACGAATGGGCCCGCGAAGACGGCGACCTGGGCCCGGTCTACGGCGTGCAGTGGCGCAGCTGGCCCACGCCCGACGGTGGCCACATTGACCAGATCGCCGAGGTCATCCAAACGCTCAAGACCAACCCCGACTCGCGCCGCATCATCGTCAGCGCCTGGAACGTGGCCGAACTGAACAAGATGGCGCTGATGCCCTGCCACGCCTTCTTCCAGTTCTACGTCGCCCCGCCGCAGGTGGCGGGCGAACCGGGCAAACTCAGCTGCCAGCTTTACCAGCGCAGCGCCGATATTTTTCTGGGTGTGCCGTTCAACATTGCCAGCTACGCGCTGCTGACCCACATGGTGGCGCAGCAGTGTGGCCTGGCGGTGGGCGACTTCGTCTGGACCGGCGGCGACTGCCACATCTACAGCAACCACACCGAGCAGGTGGCGCTGCAGCTCAGCCGCACGCCCTACCCCTACCCGACCCTGAACATCTTGCGGAAACCGGCGTCGATCTTCGACTACCAGTTTGAAGACTTCGAGGTGCTGGACTACCAGTGCCACCCGGCCATCAAGGCGCCTGTAGCGGTATGAAGCTCCACCTGATCTGGGCGCAGGCCCGCAACCGCGTCATCGGCAAAAACGGCACCCTGCCCTGGCACCTGCCGGAAGACTTGGCGCACTTCAAGCGCACCACGCTGGGTGCGCCGGTCATCATGGGCCGCAAGACCTGGGACTCTCTGCCGCCCCGCTTCCGCCCGCTGCCGGGTCGGCGCAACATCGTGGTCACCCGCCAAGCGGGCTGGCAAGCTGAAGGCGCGCTGCGCGCCGGTTCGCTGGACCAAGCCCGGGCGCTCTGCCCGCCCGGCACCGACGCCTGGGTGATTGGTGGCGCCGACATCTATGCGCAGGCGCTGCCACTGGCCCACAGCGCCGTGGTCACCGAGATCGACGCCGACTTTGACGGCGACGCCCACGCGCCTGCATTTGGCCCGGGCTGGGCAGAAACCGCACGCGAACCACAGGTGTCGGCCACCGGCCTGCGCTTCAGCTTTGTCACATACCAACACACCAACCCACAGGGAGACTGAGATGTCAGGAGGCGGATTTCACGTGCATGGCCCGCACGACCACGAGCTGGAGCATGCCAGCCACAGCGGCCATGAAGACGGCGGCAAGATGATCAACCAGATTGCCATGGTCACCGCCATCATCGCCACCGTGGGCGCTTTGTTCGCCTACATGGGCGGCGCCACGCAGGCCAATGCCGGGCTGTTCAAGAACAACGCGGCGATCAAGAAAACCGAAGCCTCGAACCAGTGGAATTACTACCAGTCCAAAAGCACGAAACAGTCGCTTGCTGAACTGGCACGTGACCTGTCCCCCGACGACAAAAAAGCCACCTACCAGGCCAAGGTGGAGCGCTACGAGAAGGAAAAGGCCGAGATCAAGCTGGCCGCTGAAAAGCTTGAAGCCGACGCCACCGCTTGG
Source organism: Burkholderiaceae bacterium (assembly GCA_017848435.1). GTDB lineage: Bacteria > Pseudomonadota > Gammaproteobacteria > Burkholderiales > Burkholderiaceae_C > PCRC01. The sequence goes on from JAFEHU010000016.1 coordinate 67,318, forward strand.
GACAAGCAAAGCGACGACCAAATCCACCAGCACCACCGCTGGGCCCAGGCCACCACCGTGCTGCAGGTGGCGATTGCACTCGCCGCCATCGCGCTGCTGACGCGCAAGAAGTGGCTGGAATACGGCATGTTCGCCGTGGCGGCCGCCGGTTTGGTGGTGGGCACCCTGGCTTTGATGCATATTTAATAGCTAAACCATTAGGTTTGACCGAGGCTCGCAGCCAAAATCATCTGATTTCTCCACCGGTGGGCTTGTCAGAGGTGCGTAGTCCGGCGCGCAGTGGCCTTGTGGGTGCGCATCCAATTTAAGGGTTTTCCCTGAAGTGGCGCCACAAGCAGGGTATGGTGAAGGCTTCACTTGCACGGTGCCATGACCAAAAAACGCCTCTCACCACTGTGGTCGAAATCACTGTCCAAATCGCTGTCGCGTTCGTTCTTTGGCGCGTTGACGGCCATTGGCCGCGCGCAATCCAGTACGGTGCGCCAGTCTGCCAAGGCGGTGCGGCGCGCCACAGGCGGCCGCACCGCCTTGGCACCCCGCGGCAAAGGCGAATGGTTGAGCGGCATGGCCATGGGCCCGGCCGGTGTGCGGCGCTACCAACTGCTCAAACCGCCCGGCATGCTGCCGGGCGAACGCCTGCCGCTGCTGGTGATGCTGCACGGCTGCGGGCAGGACGCGCAGTCGTTCGCGCTCAGCACCCGCATGAACCGGCTGGCGGTGGGCGAACGTTTTCTGGCGCTCTACCCTGAACAAGACCGGCGCGCCAACCTGCAGGGCTGCTGGAACTGGTACGACACCGACAGCCGCAACGCCTACCGCGAGGCGGCGACTCTGGCCGCAGCCATTGACCAGGTGTGCCTGCTCTACCCGGTGGACGTGACCCGCATCGGCGTGGCGGGCCTGTCGGCTGGCGCCAGCATGGCGGCGCTGCTGGCCAGCCGCTACCCCACGCGTTTCCGCGCGGTGGTGATGCACTCCGGCATCCCGCCCGGCACGGCCCATTCGGCGTCTTCGGCCATGCGCGCGATGCTGGGCCGTGCCGCCACCGCCGCGCCCGGTGCCTTGGCCCACTGGCCACCGCTGCTGGTGATCCACGGCAGCGCCGACGGTGTGGTTGCACCGAGCAACGGCGAGGCCGCAGCCCAACTCTGGGCCGACGCCGCAGGCGCTCGCCGCCAGGTGAGTCGCCCGGTGCAGCGTGGTCAGCGGCGCCTGATGACGCTGACCGACTTCAAGCACCAGCGCCGCCTGGTGGCCACGCTGTGCACGGTGGACGGCTTGGGCCACGCCTGGAGCGGCGGTGCCGCTGGCCAGCCCTACAGCGACGCCACCGGACCCGACGCGTCGCGCATGGTGTGGTCGTTCATGGCGCGGCAGTTCGGCGTGGCATGAGCCTGCCCACCGCAGCGCACCCGATGCGGGCAAGTGTGCAAAAATCAAAAGTACTGCTTGTTGTTCACGCCCTGACCCCGCGCCCCCGCCATGACCCTGTCTTTTTTTGCCAAAGCCTCTGTGTTGCTGCTGTTTGTGAGCAGCACGCTGTACGTGCATTGGCGCGGCAAGGCGCGCCTGCCGCTGCTGCGCCAGTTCGTGAACCACTCGGCGCTGTTCGCGCCGTACAACGCGCTGATGTATTTGTTCTCGCGTGTGCCATCCAAACCCTACCTGGATCGCAGCCACTTTCCGGAACTCGACCTGCTGCGCGACAACTGGGAAACCATCCGCGACGAGGCGCTGCACCTGTTTGACGAAGGGTACATCCGTGCGGCCGAGAAAAACAACGACGCCGGCTTCGGCTCCTTCTTCAAAAAAGGCTGGAAGCGCTTCTACCTGAAGTGGTACGACAAGCCCCTGCCGTCGGCCGCGCTGCTGTGCCCCAAAACCGTGGCGCTGGTCAGTAGCATCCCCAACGTCAAGGGCGCGATGTTCGCGCTGCTGCCCGGTGGCAGCCAGCTCAACCCGCACCGCGACCCGTTTGCCGGCTCGCTGCGCTACCACCTGGGCCTGTCCACTCCCAACTCCGACGCCTGCCGCATCTATGTGGACGGCCAGGTTTACGCCTGGCGCGACGGCCAGGACGTGATGTTCGACGAAACCTACGTCCACTGGGTGCACAACGACACCCCCCAGACCCGCATCATCCTGTTCTGCGACATCGAGCGCCCGCTGCACACCCGGGTGATGACCGCGCTGAACCGTTGGGTCAGCCACGGCCTGGGCCAGGCCACCGCACCGCAGAACCTGGACGACGAGCGGGTCGGCAGCATCAACCGCGCCTACGCCTTCAGCAAACGCGTGGGCGACGGCAGCAACGAGCAGTTCCGCCAATGGAAACGCCGCAACCCCCGGCTCTACCGCGTGCTGCGCCCGGTGCTGGCGGTGGTGGTGGTGGCGCTGCTGGCGTACTGGCTGTTCGGCTGAACCCCCTTCTTTTTTGTCTGGACAGTGTCAATGCGCATCACGACCTGGAACGTGAACTCCCTGGCCGTGCGGCTGCCGCAGGTGCTCGACTGGCTGGCCACCACCCCGGTGGACGTGTTGTGCCTGCAGGAACTCAAGCTCAGCGACGACAAGTTCCCGCTGGCCGAGGTGCAGGCCGCCGGTTACCACGCCGTGTTTTTCGGCCAGAAAACCTACAACGGGGTCGCCCTGCTCAGCCGCACACCGGCGCGCGACGTGGTGCACAACATCCCCGGCCTGGCCGACGAACAGGCCCGCGTGATTGCCGCCACCGTCGACTCGCCGCTCGGTGAGCTGCGGGTCATCAACGGCTACTTCGTCAACGGCCAGGCGCCCGGCAGCGAGAAATTTGCCTACAAGATGGCCTGGCTGGAGGCGCTGCAGGCCTTTGTGCGCGCCGAAATGGCGCAGCACCCCCGGCTGGTACTGCTGGGCGATTTCAACATCGCCCCGGAAGACCGCGACTCCTACGACCCCGAAGGCCTGCGCGAGACCATCCACCACACCACCGAGGAGCGCCAGCACTTCCAGGCTTTGCTGGCACTGGGCCTGCACGACAGCTTCCGGATGTTCGAGCAGCCGGAAAAAAGCTTTTCCTGGTGGGACTACCGCGAGTTCGGTTTCCGCCGCAACCGCGGGCTGCGCATCGACCACATTCTGGTGAGCGCGCCGCTGAAACCGCTGGTGCAAGCCTGTGCAATTGACCGGTTGCCGCGCAAGAACGAACGGCCCAGCGACCATGCGCCGGTGACCGTCACACTGGCCAGCCCCATTTGACGCTACAGTTTATATAGCGCAATCACAAGGTTTCACTGAGGCTTGCGGGTGAAAAGGCTTGAAAAGCCTCCTCACCACGCTGTTTCAGGCTTATTCCAAGCCTTATTCCAGCCCCAGTTCCTGGATTTTGCGGGTGATGGTGTTGCGGCCAATGCCCAGCTTCTGCGCCGCCTCGATGCGGCGGCCCCGGGTGTTGGCCAGCGCGGTGAGGATCAGCTTGGACTCGAAGCGGCGGGTCAGTTCGTCCCACACGTCGTGCCGGCCCGAAGCCAGCAGTTCCAGCGCCTCCAGTTCCAGCCCCGACTCCCATGGCCCGTTGAGGGTGGCGGCCACGCCGGGCGGGGCCATGAACGGGGCCACCGCGTCGGCATCGCCCGCCACCGGCAACGCGGCATCGGGCGGGTTGAACCGCCCATCCTGCATCTCGCTGGCGTCGGTCACCAGCACGGGCCGGGCCATGGGGGCATGTGCAGGGACCGATGCGGCGGTCAGCGCCACAATTTCGGGCGGCAGGTCTTTGCGCTCGATCAGCTGTGCCGGCGCCATCACGGTGAGCCAGTGGCAGACGTTCTCCAGCTGGCGCACGTTGCCAGGAAAACCGAACATGGCCAGCTGCGTGAGCGCGGCGTCGGAAATGCGTTTCGGCTCCACACCGAGCTGTTTGGCGCTTTGCTGCAGGAAGTGGCGCGTCAGCATGGGCACGTCTTCGTGCCGTTCGCGCAGCGCCGGCAGGCGCAGGCGGATGACGTTCAGGCGGTGGAACAAATCTTCGCGGAAGCCGCCGTCCTTGACGCGCTGCTCCAGGTCCTGGTGGGTCGCGGCGATCACCCGCACATTGGCCTTGACGGCGTTGTGTCCGCCGACGCGGTAGAAATGCCCGTCGCTCAGCACCCGCAGCAAGCGGGTCTGCAGGTCGAATGGCATGTCGCCGATTTCGTCGAGGAACAGCGTGCCGCCATCGGCCTGCTCGAAGCGGCCACGGCGCATGGTTTGCGCGCCGGTGAAGGCGCCGCGCTCGTGGCCAAAGAGTTCGCTTTCCAGCAGGTCTTTGGGGATGGCGGCGGTGTTGATGGCAATGAAGGGCCCGTTCGCCCTGGGCGAATGCTTGTGCAGCGCGCGCGCCACCAGTTCTTTGCCCGAGCCCGACTCGCCGGTGATCATCACCGTGACGTTGCTTTGCGACAGCCGGCCAATGGCGCGGAACACGTCCTGCATGGCCGGTGCCTGGCCAAGCATTTCGGGGGTTTCGCCCATGCGCTCTTCGGCCACTTCCTCGCGCTGGCTTTCTTCCACCGCGCGGCGGATCAGTTCAATGGCGCGGGGCAGGTCGAACGGCTTGGGCAGGTACTCGAAAGCGCCGCCCTGGAAAGCGGAAACGGCGCTGTCGAGGTCCGAGAACGCGGTCATGATGATGACCGGCAGGCCGGGGTGTTTTTCCTTGACCTTGGCGAGCAAATCGAGCCCGGAGCCACCGGGCATGCGGATGTCGCTCACCAGCACCTGTGGGCCCTGGTTGTCGGGGTCGTCTTCGGCCACTTCCTGGAGCGCGGCCAGCACCTCGCGCGGGTTGGTGAAGCTGCGGGTGGGCAGGTCTTCACGCAGCAGCGCTTTTTCTAGGACGAAGCGAATGGACTGGTCATCGTCCACGATCCAAATCGGCTTCATGTGTAGCGTCACCTCGTTGTTGCGCTGTCGCCGCGCGTTTGTTTAGGGCAACGGAATCAGCAGTTTGAAATCCGTCCGACCAGGAACACTGTCGCACTCGATCAGGCCATGGTGCTGCTGGACAAAGGTTTGCGCCAACGTCAGCCCCAGGCCAGAACCACCTTCCCTGCCCGACACCAACGGGTAAAAAATGCGGTCCTTGATCGAGTCAGGTACACCTGGCCCGTTGTCGATGACATGCAATTCCAGTGCCAGTCGGTAGCGTTGTTTGCCAAATGTCACCTGGCGCGCGATGCGGGTGCGGAACATCAGCTGGGCGTCGCTGGCCGCAATGCGGTCAGACAGTGCCTGGCAGGCGTTGTGCGCGATGTTCAGCACCGCCTGAATCAGCTGCTCGCGGTCACCGCGAAAGTCGGGGATGGAGGTGTCGTAGTCGCGCGCCACCTTCAGGCCACGCGGGAACTCGGCCACGATCAGCGAGCGCACCCGCTCGCACACCTCGTGGATGTTGACGTCGCCCACCACATGCGGCCGGCGGTGCGGGGCCAGCAGGCGGTCCACCAGCGTCTGCAGCCGGTCGGCCTCGTGGATGATGACCTGGGTGTACTCTTTCAGGTCCTTGCCTTCGATCTCCATCTCCAGCAACTGCGCCGCGCCGCGGATGCCACCCAGCGGGTTCTTGATCTCGTGCGCCAGGTTGCGGATTAGTTCCTTGTTGGCCTGCGCCTGGTCAATCAGCCGTTCTTCGCGGTCCTGCTTGGCCTGTTGCTCCAGTGGCAGCAGCTCAATGATGATCTCGCCCGGGCGCTCGGTCTGGGCCACGATCACGTGCACCGGCAGCGGGTCATGGGCCAGCCGCTTGAGCCAGGCGTCGTAGCGCAGTGCCGCGAATTCGTTGCTGCCAGCGCCCTGCAAGGCGTTCTGCAGCACATGCGGTTCGGTGAAGCAGTCGAACAGGCGCGACCCCTCAATGGTGCGGCGCGAAGTGCCCAGCGCGTCTTCCAGCGCGGCATTGGCAAACAGCACCATGCCGTCGCTGCGTACCACCGCCACCAGCGTGGCCAGCAGGTCAAACGGCTGAAAGCGGGAAACGGGGATGGGCGCTGTTTTCAATTCGCTTGGTTCAATTCGTTTTGCCAGCCGGCGGGCCAAGGCGGCCCAATTCGCGCCGCAGGCTGGCGATGTCGTTTTCGCCGCGCGCAATGCTGGACTGCAGGTCGGCGACACGGTCCAGGTATTTTTGGTGGTTGCGGTGTTCGGGGCCAAGCTTTTCAGGCTCGCCGCTGTTGTATTCCTTCACCAACTCGCTTTGCCGGTTTTCGGCCCGGCGCAATTCGGCTTCCAGGATGGCACGGGAATCGGCGTCGCGGGCGCGCTGCTCGGCCGCATCGACCCGGGGGCCCTGGGACTGCCGGATGGCCGCCGGGCTGCCCGGTTGCGTCCGGGTTCCCTGGATGATGGTGACGTTGCCGCCTTCGACCGTTTTGCAGCCGCGTGACTTGGCCACCGCCGCGTTGTTGGTGTACTCGTTGCCACACCGGTAAATCGTGTCCTGAGCGTGGCCAGCCGTGATGGCGCCAGCAGCAAGACAAAAAATCAGAAATGCACTTTTCATGGGTAGGCGTGTGGTTTGCGCAAGGTGTGCGATGGGGCAGTATCCCGCAATCGCGCAAGGCCGACAAAAACCGGTGGCATACCGGCACTGTCAGCACCCTGCCCGACCCCAAAAACAAAGGACGGCATCAGCCGTCCTTCGTCTTGCAAGCCAGTGAAGGGCTTACAAGCTGTAGTACATGTCGAACTCGACCGGGTGGGTCGTCATGCGGAAGCGGGTGACTTCCTGCATCTTGAGTTCAATGTACGCGTCGATGAACGAGTCGGTGAAGACACCGCCCTTGGTCAGGAAGCTGCGGCCCTTGTCCAGGTAGTCCAGCGCCTGGTCGAGGCTGTGGCACACGGTTGGCACCAACGCGTCTTCTTCCGGCGGCAGATGGTACAGGTCCTTGGTGGCGGCTTCGCCGGGGTGGATCTTGTTTTCCACGCCGTCCAGACCGGCCATCAACAGGGCCGAGAAACCCAGGTAAGGGTTCATCAGCGGATCGGGGAAACGCGCTTCGACGCGGCGACCCTTGGGGTTGGCCACGAAAGGAATGCGGATCGAGGCCGAGCGGTTCTTGGCCGAGTAGGCCAGTTTCACCGGGGCTTCGTAGCCTGGCACCAGGCGCTTGTAGCTGTTGGTACCGGGGTTGGTGATGGCGTTCAGCGCGCGGGCGTGCTTGATGATGCCGCCGATGTAGTACAGCGCGTACTCGCTCAGGCCGGCGTAGCCGTCACCGGCGAACAGGTTCTTGCCGTCTTTCCAGACCGACTGGTGGACGTGCATGCCGGAACCGTTGTCGCCCACGATGGGCTTGGGCATGAAGGTGGCCGTTTTGCCATAGGAGTGACAGACGTTCCAGATCACGTACTTGAGTTTTTGCGTCCAGTCGGCGCGCTCGACCAGCGTGCTGAACTTGGTGCCGATTTCGTTCTGTCCGGCGCCCGCCACTTCGTGGTGGAACACTTCAACCGGGATGCCCAGCGACTCGAGCACGAGGGAGATCTCGGCACGCAGGTCTTGCATCGAGTCGACCGGTGGCACGGGGAAGTAGCCGCCCTTGACGGTGGGACGGTGGCCATGGTTGCCGCCTTCAAACACCTTGCTGGTGCTCCAGGAAGCCTCTTCCGAACCGATCTTGACGAAACAGCCGGACATGTCGACGCCCCAGCGCACGTCGTCAAAAATGAAGAATTCGGGTTCTGGACCGAAGTAGGCGGTGTCGCCCAGGCCGGAAGCCTTGAGGTAGGCTTCGGCTTTCTTGGCGATCGAACGGGGGTCGCGGTCGTAGGGCTTGCCGTCGGCAGGCTCGACCACGTCGCAGGTCAGGTTGATGGTGGGTTCTTCAAAGAACGGGTCGATCACAGCGGTGGCGGCGTCGGGCATCAGTTGCATGTCTGAGGCTTCAATGCCCTTCCAGCCGGCGATGGACGAACCGTCAAACGCATGGCCGGAGACAAATTTGTCTTCGTCGAAGTGCGACACGGGCACGGTGACGTGTTGTTCTTTGCCACGGGTGTCGGTGAAACGGAAGTCAACAAACTTGACCTCGTTCTCTTTCACCATCTTCATCACGTCTGCGACGGTCTTTGCCATCAAGTTCTCCTGGGTGCGTAGTTAAAAAATGGACTGCAATGTTGAGGATGCAGTTTTTGTGCCATGACGAAAGCACGGCATTGGATCCGCAGCGCGTATTTTGCCCTGAGTTTGGGCGTGTTCTGGCGGGCGCAACAAGGCTTGTTCACAGGAGTGCCTGAAATGCACCAATTGAATGCAAATTCTTCAGCTTGAATTAGATGCACCAAATAAATGCATTAACGCACCAACTCTGGGCCTAGCGACACACCGAACGCGGTCAGTCCAGCCAGCAGTGCGGCGTAGGCGGCATCCACCGTGGCCGGCGGGCCTTTGACCCCCAATTCGATGTGGCGGCCATATGCGGGGTGGTCCACGCTGGGCAGGCTGAACACCCGGACGGGGTTGAACTGGCGCTCGATGTCCTCCATCAGTGGTGTCAGGGTGGCTTCCATCGACCCCATCACAGTGACCGATTTTTCCACCTGCGCATGGCGCTGGAACAGGTGCGGGTAATGGGTGTCGAGCACCCAGGCCATCATCGGCCAGGCCATCACCGGAAACCCGGGCAGGAAGTGCACATGGCCCAGGCTGAACCCAGGAATCTTGTTGAACGGGTTGGGAATGATGCGCGCGCCTTCGGGAAACACGCCCATGTTGAGGCGGTGGACATTGTCGGCACGGTCAGGCTCATAGGCGACGCCCTGCTCCCGGGCGGTGTCCTGCATGCGTTCGCGGATCAGCGCTTCGGCCTCTGGGTGCAGGGCCAGTGGCAGCCCGGCGGCCCGTGCGGCGCACTGGCGGGTATGGTCGTCGGGCGTGGCGCCGATGCCACCACACGAAAACACCAGGTCACCCGACGCCAGGGCCCGCGCGAGCGTGGCGGTGATGCGTTGGGGCACGTCGCCCACGTAGTCGGCGTAGCCGAGTTGCAGGCCACGCGCTTGCAACAACTCGATGCCCTTGGCCAGGTGTTTGTCGGCCCGCTTGCCGGACAGGATCTCGTCGCCAATGATGACGAGGCCGACCGTCTCTGGCGTGTCAAGTGGGCGGGAGAGCGTGTGGGGCGTGGCCGGTGTCGTCATGGGTCAGGGTGGGTGGCTCTGGATGCAGCGGCGCTTGCGCGAGCAGCGCCTTTTCGGCCCGCAGGGTTTCCAGCGCGGCCAGGCAGTAGTGCGAAAACCAGAGCGAGGAAAACGCAAACACCAGTGTGTAGATCCAGATCGCCAGCGGCACCAGGATCACGAAAGCGGCTGCGAACAGCGCGCCAGACGCCCACAACAGGCTGGGGGCCGCACCGAGGTAACCGGTGACGATGCCAATGCCCAGCAGCGCGCCGCGGTGCTGGCGCAAGATTTCGCGCCGTTCCTCGGCACTCGCGTGGTCCGACAAAGCGTCAAACGCCATCACCCGGTAGGTGAGCCAGCCCCAGATTAGCGGCGGCAGGATCAAAATGAGCGGCGGCACCAGCCAGAGTGGAATGGACACCACCAGCGCAATCACTGCCAGCAGCGTGGAGCCGAGTGACCACAACAGGCTGACCACCAGCGAGCCCCCCTTTTTGCGTTCCAGCAGCGGGAAGCGCCGTTCGGCCACCAGCGAGACCAGCGTGGGTGTCATCAGCACCGCCACCACCAGCAACGAGAGCACCACGATCACCGGTGTGACCGCAAAAATCACGATCAGCGGCGCCAGCACGGTTTTTAGGTTGGCCAGGCCCATGCCCTGCAGCCAGCCCCACAGCGTGTTGAGCAAGGCCGAGTCGTCCAGCGACAGGCGCACCGACTCGATCGCCGGCTCCCAGAAAAAGTAACCCAGCCCCAGCGCCAGCACCGCCATCAGCACCAGGGGCAGGAAGGAGAGACCAATCACCCTGGGGTGCAGGCAGTAAGCCGTGGCACGCCAGAAAGAATCAAACATCTGCTTCATGGGTGGAGCATACCCCGATCAAATGGGCGCGGCATGACAGGCCGCCGAATGCTGTGTAACCGTGCGTCAGGCGCGGCCTGCCAGGCGCTTGAGCCCAAGCCATTGCTGGCGCCAGAAGCCTCGCCCGTAGTCCCGTCCCTGCTCGGCCTGGTCGCGGATGCCGGTGGGGTCGAAGCGGTATTCAAAGTTGCCGGTTCTGAACAGCATGTCCCACCACGGCAGCAACACCCCAAAGTTGTGTCCACCGAGACGGGCCCCCACGCTCGGTGGTGGCACGTCCTTGCTGCCCCCTGTAGTGGCGGTGGTTTGTTTGAGCGGAGACTCGTGTCCCAGGCCGATGCTGTGGTGCAGGCGGTGAAAACGCGGGCTGATCCACAGCCGCTCGCCCACGCGGCCAAACCAGACCCGCACGTTGGCGTGCTGGAAACTCTCGCTGAGCTGGGTGAAAGCCACCAGCGCGACGAACTGGCCAGGGCCCACACCAATGGCCTGCGCCACCAACACCATGATGGTGTCGCGCAACACATCGTCCAGCAGGTGGTTGCGGTTGTCGCTCCACATCGTCATCTGCCGCTGGGAGTGGTGCAACGCGTGCAGCGACCACCACCAGTTCCAGTGGTGCTGGCCACGGTGGATCCAGTAATCGACAAAGTCGAATACCAGCAAATACAGCACGAAGCTGACCAAGGCGAGGTCGGTCACGCCGGGCCAGAGCTGGTCCAGGTGGAAGGTGCCAATGCCTTCTGCGCGCAAGGCGCCGAACAACGCATCGGCCAACGGGTCGAGCGTGAAAAAGAGCGCCAGCCGGAACAGCCCGAGTCGGTGGATCAGCGTGTAAAGCACATCGGTGCGGATCTCTGGCCGGTCGGTGACCGCCTCGACCGGCCGCCAACGCTGCAGGGGGGCAATCACCAGCAGCAGCACCGCGAGTTGCAGCAGGCCCACCAGCAACCAGCCGGTGGCGTCAAAGGCGTCTTCCAGCAGGCCGCCCTCACCGGCGGCAAACACCAGCGGCTGCACCACGGCTTCAAACAGGGTTTGCTGCGCAGTGGAAAACAAGGTGGTCAGGGTGTCCATGTCGGTGGGAGATCAACGGTTGGCTGGCTTGGGTGCAAGCCAGGCGGTGTAGGCGGGGTGCTGCTGCAGCGTGGCAAAACAATAGCCTTTGGCTTTCAGACCACGGACCAAGGGCTCCAGCGCGGCCGGCGCCCAGGGGTCCTGGCGGGACCAGATGCCGAGGTGTGCCAGCAGAATATCGCCGGGGCGGATGTCGCGCAGGGCCTTGGCCAGCAACTGGGCGTTCGGGTAGCGGTCGCTGGGCAGCTCGTCGCCGAGAAAACCGGCGTCTGACCAGCCCACATGCTGGTAGCCGCACTGCCGGGTGGCCGCCAGCAAGGCGGGCGATGTCTTGCCGCCAGGGGCGCGGAACAGTGGCAGCATGGCCACGCCGGTCATGGCTTTGAGGCGTTGTGCAGGCCGTTGCAGTTCGTCGCAGTAGCGCTGGGCCGACCAGGTTTCGGTCTGGTTGGCGTTCGGGCCGAAGGTCTGGCGGATGCGGAACTGCGGGCCGGGCAGGTCCGCGCGCCAGTAGCCGTGGTCCCAGGTGTGGGAGGCAAAGGCGTGGCCTTCGGCGGCCCGGGCGCGCCACCAGGGCGCCCATTGGTCGTCCAGCGAGGTGCCGCCGGTGAGCGTGGTTTCGTTGGCCAGAAAGAAGGTCACTTTGACCTGGTGCCGCTGGAGCACCTCGGCAAACAGGTCGGCCACGCCCATGTGGCCGGTGTCCACCGTCAGGTAGACCGGTTTGTCACAGGCGGCAGGTGGTGTGTTGGCCAGGGCGGCAAAAGGCATGCACAGCAGCGCGCCCACCAGGGCCGCGCTACTGGCGCGGTGCGTGGTCGAGCGTCCAGACCCCATGGGGCGACTTTCCTACGTTGACCTGGCGCACCACCTTGCGCGAGGCAATATCGACCACCGACAGCTTGCGCGCCCAGCGCGAACCGACATAGAGCGTCTTGCCATCGGCCGACACGTCCATGCAATCTGGCCCACCAGGCACCGGAAAGCTGTCCACCACCGTCAGTGTCTGGGTGTCGATCTTGCTGACGGTGTTGGCCACGCGGTTGCTGACATAGACATGGCGCTTGTCCCCAACACTGCGGAAGGCGTGAGCCCCCTCCCCGGTCTTGATTTTTTTCTGCAGCACCGGCTGGGCGCCCGAGACGTCGAACACCTCCACGCTGTCACCACCGGTCAGGGCCACCAGGATCAGGCGGTCATCGGGGGTGCCGAACACGTCGGCCGGAATCTTGCCAGTGCCCATGCGCCACACAATGGTCTGGGTGGCAATGTCGATTGCCACCAGTTCGTCGCTGTCCTGCATGGTGGCGTAGACGCGGGTGCTTTTGCTGTCGATCCACAGGTGGCTGGGCGTTTTGCCGGTGCTCACGCGTTTGACCAGCGCCAGGTCTTTGCCGTCCCAGCGGTAGAAGTCGATGTGGTTCAACCGGTTGGCGGTGGTGACAAACCACTTCATGTCGGGCGTGAAACGCAGGTGGTAGGGGTCCAGAATGCCCCGGATTTCACGCTGGACTTCGGCCGTTCGGGGGTCGATGAAGGTCAGGGAGTCGCCCAACGCGTTGGCCACCACCAGCGATTTTTCGTCAGGTGTCAGGTAAAGGTGGTGGGGCTCCTTGCCCGTAGTAAACCGCCGCGTTTCCTCCAGCGTCACCGGGTCGATCACGCTCACCGACGCGTCCAGCGAGTTGAGGACAAAAATGGGCGCGGCGGCCTGGGCACTGCCCACAGCAGCCCACAAGGCCATGGCGCCAGCCAGAAACTTCAAGATGCGGTTCACAAAAAAGGTGCTTTGCAAGGGTTGGTACGAGCCCGGAAGTGTAGCCGTGCCGTGCCCTGATTGGGCGTTGTCGGTCACGCGTCACGCGGGTGGTTGGTAACCCACGGCGCCGAGTTCGTGTGGTTGCAACCAGCGCCATTGGCCAGGCGCCAGGTCGTCCGGCAGCGCCAGTTCGCCGATCCTCGACCGGTGCAGGCCCTCCACCCGGTTGCTCACCGCCGCCAGCATGCGTTTGACCTGGTGGTACTTGCCTTCGGTGAGTGTCAGCCGCAGCTGGTGTGTGCCAGTGGCCTCGCAGGCCGCTGCGCGCACCGGAACCGGGTCGTCGTCCAGTACCACGCCGTCCAGCAGGCGCTGCACCTGCGTTGCGTCCACCGGGTGTTTGGTCGTCACCTCGTAAACCTTGGGCACGTGGTGGCGCGGCGAGCTCATGCGGTGGATGAATTTGCCATCGTCGGTGAGCAGCAGCAGGCCGGTGGTGTCCTGGTCGAGCCGCCCTACCGCCTGCACACCCTGCACTGGCCCTTTTTGCGGCCGCAGGCGCAGCGGCGACGGCAGCAGCGTGTAGATGCTGGGGTAGGTGGACGGCTTTTGAGAGCACTCGGTGCCGGCGGGTTTGTGCAGCATCAGGTAGGCGGGCTCGTGGTATTCCCAAGCCACGCCCTGGACGGTGAATACCAGCCCTTTTGCTTCGAATTCCATAGCGGCATCGACAGGTTTTGTGCAGGCTACCGTCACAAAACCCTGTTGAACCAGCCCGGCACAGACGCGCCGGGTGCCAAAACCCTGGGAATAGAGAATCTCTTGCAGTTGCATGGGCCGGCAGTGTACTGCGGAGCGTCGGTGGCACACACTTGGCCCCGCATCGGCGTCTCTGGTCAGCTGTCGCCGAGCTGAGGCGGTGCGCTCGCCACCCCGTTGGCCCAGGCCCAGAAAGCCAGTTCGAAATCGGTGTTGAGGGCGAGCTTGCTTTTGATCTGGCTCAGGTAGTTGCTGACCGTTTTGCTGCTGATGCCCATGCTCAGCGCGGTGTCCGACAGGGTCCGGCCCTCTGACAACAAACGCACCACATCCAGCTCGCGCGGCCCCAGCCCAAGGCGCTGGATGGTGTTGCGCGCGGCACCCAGAAACTCCGGCAGCGACATCATGATGTCGGGCGAGAGGAACACCTTGCCGGCCAGCACATGGCGCACGGCCTGCACCAGTGTCTGCGAATCGCTGGCCTTGGTGACGTAGCCCCGTGCACCCAGCCGCAGCGCCTGGGCCGCCACGCTGGGGTATTCGTGCATCGAGAACATCAGCACCGGCAATTCCGGCCAGCGCAACGTCACCCTGCGCAGCAAATCCAGACCACTCTTGCCGGGCAGGCTGGCATCCAGCACGAGCAGGCAGCAAGGCTGGCGGGCCAGCAACGCCAGCGCTTCCTCGGCATTCCCGCATTCACCGACGATGGTCAGGTCGGGCTCGGTTTCGAGCAAACGGCGATAGCCCGCACGCACCACGGCATGGTCGTCCACCAAGATCAGATTGTTGTTCATGCGATGGATTCGACCATGGCTTGCGCATGCGCCGTACAGATCGCGCCGAGATTGGGAATATTTCCCATCCCTGCTTGGGAAATTGTTGGCAGACCCAAAGCATGGCGCGCCACAGAATCCGCGTGCCGGGGCGCTTGGGAGACCCCGGTACAACCGGCAGCCCCGGCTGCCGGCATCACGGAGACATGTTTTACACAAGAAGGGGAACCTGATGGGCACGACGACACAACAATCGAAAAAACGCATGACACGGCAGGCATTCACGCTGGCGGCAACGGCACTGGCAGCCCTGCTGGCCTTTGCACCGGCTGCCCATGCGGCGGGCAAAGCCGTCACGTGGGAAGATGTTGCCAACGACGACAAAAGCACCACCGATGTGCTGACCTACGGCCTGGGCATGAAAGCCCAACGCCACAGCAAGCTGGCCAAGATCAATGCCAAAAACGTCGCCAACCTGGTTCCGGCCTGGAGCTTCTCTTTCGGTGGTGAGAAACAGCGTGGCCAGGAAGGCCAAGTGCTGGTACAGGATGGCGTGATCTACGCGACCGGCTCCTACTCGCGTTTCTACGCCATCGATGCACGCACCGGCAAACGCCTGTGGCAGTACGAACACCGCCTGCCCGACGACATTCGCCCCTGCTGCGACGTGGTGAACCGCGGCGCCGCCATCTTCGGCAACAAGGTGTTCTTCGGTACGCTGGACGCTGGCATGGTGGCCCTCGACAAGGACACCGGCAAGGTGCTGTGGAGCAAGAAGTGGGGTGACCACAAGATTGGCTACACGATGACCGGCGCGCCCTTTATCGTCAAGGATCAGAAAACCGGCCGCGTGCTGCTCGTGCACGGTTCGTCGGGTGACGAATTCGGCGTGATTGGCTGGCTCTTCGCCCGCGACACCGAAACCGGCGAGGAAGTCTGGGCCCGCCCGATGGTCGAAGGCCACATGGGCCGCCTGAACGGCAAAGACTCCACCATCACCGGTGACGCCAAAGCACCAAGCTGGCCGCGCGACAAGGACGGCAAGCTGGTCGACGCCTGGAACCACGGCGGCGGTGCCCCCTGGCAGACCGCCAGCTTTGACGTGGAAAACAACATGGTCGTGATCGGTACCGGCAACCCGGCACCGTGGAACACCTGGAAACGCACCAAAGAAGGTGACGACCCACGCAACTGGGACAGCCTGTTCACCTCGGGCCAGGCCTATGTGGACGCCAGCACCGGCGAACTCAAAGGCTTCTACCAGCACACCCCGAACGATGCCTGGGACTTCTCCGGCAACAACTCGGTCGTGCTGTTTGAGTTCAAGGACCCAACGACCGGCAAGCTGGTCAAGGCCAGCGCCCACGCCGACCGCAACGGCTTCTTCTTTGTGACCGACCGGACCAAGCTGGCCACCGGCGCGGGCTATCCGAACAAGCCCACCTCGCTGCTGGCGGCCTACCCCTTCGTGGACGGCATCACCTGGGCCAAGGGCTTCGATCTGAAGACCGGCAAGCCCAACATTGTGGAAGGCCAGCACCCGCCACAGGTCAAGCCCGGCCAGGAAAAGGGCGACTCGATCTTCGTCTCACCGCCATTCCTCGGCGGTACGAACTGGATGCCGATGAGCTACAGCCCCGACACCGGCCTGTTCTACATCCCGGCAAACCACTGGGCGATGGACTACTGGACAGAGAACATCACCTACAAGCCAGGTGCCGCCTACCTGGGCCAAGGGTTCCGCATCAAGCGCCTGTTTGAGGACCACGTTGGCACGCTGCGGGCCATCAACCCCGTCACCGGCAAGATCGCCTGGGAACACAAGGAGAAGTTCCCCCTGTGGGCCGGTACGCTCACCACCGCCGGCAACCTGGTGTTCACCGGTACGTCTGATGGCTATGTGAAGGCCTTCGACGCCAAGAACGGCAAGGAACTGTGGAAGTTCCAGACCGGCTCCGGTGTGGTCTCGGTGCCCGTGACCTGGGAAATGGATGGCGAACAGTACATCGGCATCCAGTCTGGCTATGGCGGTGCTGTGCCACTGTGGGGCGGTGACATGGCCGAGTTGACCAAGCAGGTCAACCAGGGTGGTGCGATGTGGGTCTTCAAGCTGCCCAAGCTTGTGGCCAGCAAATAAGGCACTGACACGCTGACGCCCAAGGCTGGTGCGGGTAAACCGTACCAGCCTTGTTGCACTTTTCAGACTGGAAAAAGATGACCCACTTCCGCCCCCGGTACATCCTCTCGGCCACCCTGGCCCTGTTGCTGGCAGCCACCCTGACCGCCCACGCACAGGCCATCCTGCCGGCTGCTCAGAAACAGCCTTCGGTATCGGCCCAGAAAGCCCCAAACTTTGTGTCGTCGCAGGAGGCCAAGCCGGCCGTACCACCTCCAATGGTTGAGCCCTTGATCGTCAATGGCTGTCCCATCTGGCCCTACACCCGCTGCCCCGGTGCCGACCTGCGCCACGCTGACCTGTCGGCACGCGACCTCGCCGGCGCCGACCTGCGCGGTGCCAACCTGATGCGGGCCGACCTGCGCGTGGCCAACTTGGCCGGCGCCAACCTCGATGGCGCCAACCTGACCGGCGCCCGACTTGGCAAAGTCAACGCCCCTGTGGCCACCTTCCGCGGAGCCAACTTGACAGGTGCTGATCTTGACCATGGTCGACTGATGCGTGTCGATTTCTCCGACGCTGATTTCACCGGCGCCAATCTGGAGGCAGCGCGCGTGCCCTTCTCCTGGTTCAAGCGGACCAAGTTCATCGGCACCAACCTGCAGGAAACCAAGTTCAACGCAACCAATCTGCAGGACGCCACGATGGATGGCAGTTTCTTGCGCTACACCATTTTTCCCGATTCGTTCTTTGAGGGCTGCAAGGGCTGCCCCACCGACTGGTAAACCGCATGCACCCATTTTTTCACCCATTGACGGCCCTGCCGCGCACCCGCACCCTGGCCGTCGCGCTGCTGGCCAGCGCACTCAGCCTTCCTGCGGCGTTTGGTGCCGATTCGGCCAGCCTGCCACCACTCGGGCCCGACTGGAAACTGCAGAACCCCTACCGCGGTAACGCTGCCGCCGCAGCCGTTGGGAAAACCATGTTTGACGAGTACTGCGTCCGCTGCCACGCGGCCGATGCCACCGGCCGCGGCTCGGTCGGCGCCAACCTGCAGCTGGTGGGACGCTTCTGCCGCCGCATTGCCGACGACGCGCTGCAGCAGCGCTGCCTCGCAGACGCCGACGACTTCTTCAAACGCTCGGTCCAGGAAGGCAAGGTTCGCTTGGCAATCACCTACATGCCCCCATGGAAAGATGTGCTGAGCCAGGAAGAAATATGGGCAGTGCGCACCTATGTGGAAACCCTCGGCCAGACATCACGCGACGGCGACCGGCGCTGAGAATTGGGGGCATGGCCCCGGCAACGCCTGTCTTCGTGCTCCCGGGCATCCATGAAAAAGGGCGTTCACTGAAAGCCAGTGAACGCCCTTGGACGTTATGGTGGTGGAGCTGGGGGGATTTGAACCCCCGTCCGCAAGCCATTACCGAGCAGATCTACATGTTTAGCGGTCTGATTTGAGTCTCGCCACCTGGATCGCGCAGTCGCACGCTACCCAGGACGCCAGCACCCTATTGTCTTGCCCCCAGCTAAGGTACCCAGCTCGGAGCCAGCCGATGTAATTATCTTTACAGCCGGGAGCATTTAACTTGCGCTAAACACCCCTTGCCCAGCCCATCGGCCTGCTGTTGTAAAGCTCACTGGCAATTAAGCAGCGAGTGCGAAACGTTCGTCGTTTGCAGTTAGTTTGTTTGAATCTGTTTTACGAGCGCATTCAGCTCGACATGCACCACAGCGGCTCCGTACCCACGTCGAAACCAATGCAGCCCCAAGGTTTGTATTTTAGGCGCTGTTGAGCAATTGCAAGAGCGCGAGGGGTGAATTGATTTCCGCGTCGGCTTCCCAGGCCGCGGTGTCCACCTTCGCGCCGAGGTAACCGTAGGTTGCGGCCACCGTGGCCATGCCGGCAGCGCGGCCGGCGACGATGTCGCGTTCGTCGTCCCCCACATAGACGCATTGCGTGGGGTCCAGGCCCATGCGCCGCGCCGCTTCCAGCAGCGGTGCCGGATGGGGTTTGGCATGGGGCGTGGTGTCTCCACTCACCACCGCCCGGGCCGTGGCAAACAAAGGCATGCCCCGGGTCAGTGGCTCGGTGAAACGGGCCGCCTTGTTGGTGACCACACCCCAGTCCAGCTGGCGGGTGTGCAATGCGGCCAGCAGTTCGGCCACGCCGGCAAACGCGTGGGTGCGCTCGGTCATGCAGCGTTCGTAGTTGGCCAGGAACTCGTCACGCAGCGGGATGAATTCGGCGTCTTCCGGTGTCACGCCAAAAGCCACACCAACCATGCCCCGTGCACCTGCGCCGGCCATGGGACGGTAGGCTTCGTAGGGAAGCGGCGGCAAGCCGCGGTCGGTGCGCAGCTTGTCGGCGGCGGCGGCCAGGTCAGGGGCGCTGTCGATCAGGGTGCCGTCCAGGTCAAACAGCACGGCTTTAACGCCGGTGAAGCCGGCGCTCATGCTTTCTGCGTCGCAAACATGTAGTTGACGCTGGTGTCGCCGTCGAGCCAGTAGCGCTGCGTCAGCGGGTTGTACTGCAGGCCCCGCGTCGCATTCAGCGTGAGCCCTACAGCACGCAAGTGGCTGGCCAGCTCGCTTGGGCGGATGAATTTCTGGTACTCGTGGGTGCCACGTGGCAGCAGGTTCAGCACGTATTCGGCACCCACCACCGCGAACAGGAAGGCTTTGGGGTTGCGGTTGATGGTGGAGAAAAACACCTTGCCACCTGGCTTGACCAAGGTGGCACAGGCTTGCACCACCGACGCCGGATCCGGCACATGCTCCAGCATTTCCATGCAGGTCACCACGTCAAAACTGCCGGGCGCTTCAGCGGCCAGGGCTTCCGCACTGACCTCGCGGTAGCTGACGTTGGGGGTTTGCGCTTCGAGCGCATGCAACTGCGCCACTTTCAGGGCCTTGCTGGCGAGGTCGATGCCCAGCACCTGGGCGCCAGCACGTGCCATCGCGTCCGACAGGATGCCGCCACCACAGCCAATGTCCAGCACCCGCTGGCCCTGCAACGGTGCCAGCGACTGGATCCATTGCAGCCGCAGTGGGTTGATCTGGTGCAGCGGCTTGAACTCGCTCTGCGTGTCCCACCAGCGGTGGGCAAGGTCTGAGAATTTGGCCAGTTCGGCAGGGTCGGCGTTGATTGAACTCATGCACCGATTATCCCGCCAGTGGCCATCGCGGTGCCCCTGCTTTAAAAGTCTCCCGAGCCGGAGGCCAGGCTTTCAAACTTGGTCAACGGTTTGATGAAGGCCAGCTTGACGGTGCCGGTGGGGCCATTGCGCTGCTTGCTGATGATGACTTCCGCAATGCCAGGCTCTTTGCAGGCCTCTTTGGTGTAGTACTCGTCGCGGTAGATGAACATGATGATGTCGGCGTCCTGCTCAATGGCGCCGGACTCGCGCAAGTCGCTCATCATCGGGCGCTTGTCGGTGCGCGACTCCACCCCACGGCTGAGCTGCGACAGCGCAATCACCGGGCACTGCAGCTCCTTGGCCAGCATCTTCAGGCCACGTGAGATTTCACCCACCGCGGTGGCCCGGTTTTCGTCGTTCATGCTGGTGGACACACTCATCAGCTGCAAATAGTCCACCACGATCAGGCCCAGTTTGCCGCACTGGCGGGCGAGCCGCCGGGCGTTGGCACGCAGCTCACTCACCGTCAGGCCAGCCGACTCGTCGATGTGCAGCGACACGTCGCGCATCTTCTCGATGGTCTCGGAGAAACGCGACCACTCCTCGTCGGTCAGCTTGCCGGTGCGCAAATGCGACTGGTCGATGCGGCCAATCGAGCCCACGACGCGCACTGCGAGCTGCGAGGCGCCCATTTCCATCGAGAACACCGCCACCGGCAGGCCTTCGTGCAGTGCCACATGCTCGGCGATGTTGATCGCCAACGCGGTTTTGCCCATCGAAGGGCGCGCCGCCAGAATCACCAGGTCACCGGCCTGAAAGCCGGAGGTCATGCGGTCGAGGTCGTAAAAACCGGTGGGCACACCGGTGATGTCGTTCGGGTTCTCAGACATTTCCACCACCCGGTCCATGAGCTGGACCATCAGTTTGTCCATGCCCTGGAAGCCCTCTTTGTTGCGCGACCCCTCTTCCCCGATGTGGAAGATTTTCTGTTCAGCCTCGTCCAGGATCTTGTCCACCGCCTTGCCTTGCGGATTGAAGGCGGTGGTGGCGATTTCGTCGCTGGCACTGACCAGCTTGCGCAGGATGGCCCGCTCGCGCACGATCTCGGCATAGCGGCGGATGTTGCTGGCGCTCGGCACGTACTGGGCGAGTGCGTTGAGGTAGCTCAGGCCGCCGACCTCGTCGGCTTTGCCCAGGTTCTGCAATTGCTCGAACACGGTGATCACATCGGCAGGCCGGCTCGCGTTGATCAGCTCGCCAATGGCAGCGTAGATCAGCCGGTGCTCGTAGCGGTAAAACTGGCCGTCGGTCAGCAGGTCGGCGACCCGGTCCCAGGCACCGTTGTCCAGCAACAAGCCCCCCAGCACGCTGGACTCGGCTTCTACGGAATGCGGGGGAATGCGCAGCTGTGCGACTTGCCGGTCTGCCGGGTAGCCCTCATCGGCGCTGGAGAAAACTGCTGACATGGTGTTCCAATGAAGACATGGGATGTTATGAACGAAATCGCAGCTTGTCCAAGTGCGACCTGTTGGTAAACCGTCTCAGGCGGTGGGTAAGGTTGTGAATATCCAGTGGACAGCCCTCTCAGACCCAACACCGCCAAAACAAAAGCCGCCCGAAGGCGGCTTTTGCAGGAAGCGTGCAACGCTCAGGCGGTTTCGCCGTACACCGTGACGTTGATCTCCACGACCACGTCGGTGTGCAGTGCCACGCTGACCGCGCTGTCGCCCACGACCTTGATCGGGCCATTGGGCATGCGGATCTGCGACTTGGCCACTTTGTAGCCTTGTTTGGTCACTTCTTCGGCGATGTCGGCGTTGGTCACGGAACCGAACAAACGGCCGTCTACGCCAGCTTTTTGCGTCAGCTTGATGGTCTTACCGGCCAGCTTCTCACCTTGGGCTTGGCATTCGGCCAGCTTGGCGGCGGCGACTTTTTCGAGGTCGGCGCGCTTGGCTTCAAACTCCTTGATGGCCACACTGGTGGCGCGGCGGGCGCGGCCAGAAGGGATCAGGAAGTTGCGGGCGTAGCCGTCTTTAACCTTGACGACTTCGCCGAGGTTACCGAGATTGACAACTTTGTCGAGCAGGATGATTTGCATGGTCGTGCTCCTTAGATGCGGTGGTGGTCGCTGTACGGGACCATCGCGAGGAAACGCGCGCGTTTGATGGCCGTGTTGAGCTGACGCTGGTAAATCGCACGGGTGCCGGTCAGGCGTGCGGGGATGATCTTGCCGTTTTCTGCAATGAAGTCGCGCAGGGTGTCGACGTCTTTGTAGTCGATCTCTTCAACGTGGGCGACGGTGAAACGGCAGAAGCGCTTGCGCTTGAACAGCAACGATTGCGTGTTGCGCTTGGGGCGCTTGTCTTTGTTGAAACGTTTTGGTCCGGGCATGGTGGACTCCTGAAATTAAAGGGGCTGAAAGGCTTGAATCTGTAACACGGCGTGTTGACCTGAACGGGGCGATGCGAGGAAACCACTGAACTCACAGCTGCTGCCAGTGGCCTGCTGTCCGAGGGTCTCGGCCAACACGCCAAAAGCTTGCGCTTTGAGGCTCAACTTGACTTGCCTGACCGAATTGCCGTCTTGGATGTCTGATGCATGTTCCAGCACCAGGTCCAGAGCCGGCAGTCCGGCGGGGGTGTAACGGAGCGCTTTTCGCTCAACGATACAGGCGGTCAAGGCAACGTGGTTCACGCCCTGGGGTCGTGACAACCGTACCGTGGATCAGGAGGCGTAGTCGGCCTGCTGCGTCTTGCGGGCTTCCTCGCGCTCGACCGTGCGCATCATCACGGAAGGTGCGGTGTCGGCCTTCTTGCGCAGCACCGTCAGGTGGCGCAGCACGGCGTCGTTGAACTTGAACGCGTGTTCCAGTTCCTGCATCACGGCCTGGTCGGCCTCGATGTTGACGCACAGGTAGTGGGCTTTGCTCAGCTTGTTGATCTGGTACACCAGCTGGCGGCGACCCCAGTCTTCAACACGGTGGATCTTGCCACCACCGGTGGTGATCATTCCCTTGTAGCGCTCCAGCATGGCTGGAACCTGTTCGCTTTGATCCGGGTGGATCAGCAGCACGATTTCATAATGACGCATGGACTCTCCTTGAGGTTGAAGCCGCCCACGGCGTCGGTCGTGGTGCGGCAAGGTAACCCAGAATTATACCCCTGAATCGGCTACTTCACGCGCTGTTTTGGCCGACGGCACCAGCCAACTGACCAACCAGACCACCAACAGGCCCGCTGGAACGCCGAACACACCCGCCGAAATCGGCTGGATGCCAAACCACAGGCCCGAACCCTGGAGGTGCAGCGCGCTCCGCACCGCCGCGATGTTGACCACCATGTAGTAGACGGTAACTCCGAGGCCAACCAGCATGCCCGCCATGGCGCCACGGGCATGGGTACGTGACCAGAATATGCCCATGACCAGGGCTGGCACAAAAGCCGCAGCCGCCAGCGAGAACGAGGCCGACACCAGGTAAAGAATACCGGCCGGCTTCTGCGCCGCCACGTAGGCCGCCGCCAGCGCGACCAGCATCAGCACGAATTTGGACAACATCACGCGGCGCAACGCGCCCGCAGTCGGATTCACCAGGCGGAAGTAGATGTCGTGCGAGAGCGCGTTGCCAATCGTCAGCAGCAGGCCGTCTGCGGTGGAGAGTGCGGCGGCAAGACCGCCGGCCGCCACCAGGCCCGCGAGCACATAGGGCAAGCCACCGAGGTCTGCCGAGGCCAGCATCACGATGTCGGTCCCCAGGCGCAACTCACCCAGTTGCAGCAAGCCGTCGCCGTTCACATCGGCCACCGACAACAAGCTGGCATCGACCCGGCTCCAGCGGCTAAGCCAGGATGGCAGTGTGTCGAACGGGCTGCCCACCAGGTGCTGCAGCACCTCGTACTTGACCAGCACCGCCAGCGCTGGGGCGCTGACATACAGCAAACCAATGAACACCAGCGACCAGGTCACCGAGCGTCGGGTTTCTGCCACGCCGGGGGTGGTGTAGAAGCGGGTCAGCAGGTGCGGCAGTCCCGCAGTGCCGACCATCAGGCAGAACACCAGCGCCATGAAATTCAGCCGCGACAAATGAAACGTGGCTTGCTCTTCCGCCGTGCCGGCTGGATTGCCTGCAAATGCCTGGGCATGGCGGGGCATCCCCCCCAACGGTTTGGCCTGTTCCAGGTTGTCATTCAGGGCACGGGTCCATTGGGCGCGGGCGGCATTGGCGTCCTTGGGCAACGCTGCGATTTCGCGCTGAAGGCCAAACAACTCGCCCGATTCCGCCGAATCTGGGTTCAGCTGCTGCTGGCGGTCAATCAGCACCTGGCGGTCTTTGGCCATGGCGGCGGGCACGTCGCGCAATTTGGCTTCGTAAACACCTGCACGGCGGAGAAACTCCGCAGTCACGGCGTGCTCGGCCGGATCGTCGAGCACCCGTTGCTCCAACACGGTGATTTTCTGCAGTTGCTGGCCATAGACCAGAGGCGCCAGCGGGTTGCCGAGCTGTTTGTAGGCAATCCACGACACGGGTACCAGGAAGGCCAGCATCAGAATCAGGTACTGCACCACCTGCGTCCAGGTCACGGCGCGCATGCCGCCGAGGAACGAGCACAGCAGCACGCCGCCGAGCCCGAGCACGATACCAATCTCGAACTGCACCCCGGTGAGCCAAGCCGTGATGAGCCCCACACCATAGATTTGGGCAGTGAGGTACATGAACGAGCACAGCACGGCGGCCAGCGCGGCCACCAGGCGCGTCCCACGGCCGCCAAACCGCTGGCCAAAAAAGTCAGGCACGGTATAGAGGTTCATGCGGCGCAGGTGCGGTGCCACCAGCAGGCCAACAATGCAGAACCCCCCCGTCCAGCCCAGGATGTAGGCCAGGCCGCCGGGCTGCTCGGCCGTGCCCGAGAAACCCTGCAGGTACAGCCCGCCTGCCAGGCTGATGAACGAGGCCGCGCTCATCCAGTCGGCTGCGGTCGCCATGCCGTTGTACATGGCGGGCACACGCCGCCCGGCAACGTAGTACTCGGCGGGGTCGGTGGTGCGGTTGTAGACGCCGATGGCACCGTACAGGCACACCGTGGCAAACAGGAAAATGGCGCCCAGCCACTGCCGTGACAGACCGGCCCACTCGGCCACCGCCATGGCGCCCATGAACGCGAGCAGGCCGAGGGTGTAGGTGGCAAACAACCTGTGCAACCGGCGACCACGCCGGCCCACTGCGGCACTTTCAGCGGGGGACGGCGTGGCGTCCACCTCGGTCCGGTTCAGGACCCAGGCGTTGAGCGCGGCCACCACCACAAACAGCAGCAGCGACCCTTGTGCGGCGAACCAGAAGTTGAACGGCCACCCCGCGATCTCACCGTCCAGATCGTGCGCAAAGAACACCAGGCCGAAGGTCAGCAGCGCCCAGACCCCCAACAGCCCTGCCCTGAAACGCCCGCTGTGCCTGGCCAGCCGGTCGGCCAGTCGGGTCAGGGCATTGCCGGCCTGTGCCATGGGGTGGGGATCAGGACCCGGTGGCCAGCTGCTGCCAGGTCGCCACCACCGAGTCCGGGTTGAGCGAAATGGAGCTGATGCCCTGTCCTTGCAGCCACAGCGCAAAGTCCGGGTGGTCGCTGGGGCCTTGGCCGCAGATGCCAACGTATTTCCCCTGCGCAAGGCAGGCGGCAATCGCTTTGGTGAGCAGCGCTTTGACGGCGGGGTCGCGTTCGTCGAAGTCCTTGGCCAGCAACTCCAGGCCGGAATCACGGTCCAGCCCCAGGGTGAGCTGGGTCAGGTCGTTGGAGCCGACGGAGAAGCCATCGAAGTACTGCAAAAACTCGTCCGCCAGAATGGCGTTGCTGGGCACCTCGCACATCATGATGAGCTTGAGGCCGTCCACACCCCGTTTCAACCCATGGTTGGCCAGCAGCTGGGTGACCTTGTCGGCCTGGCCCAGCGTGCGCACGAAGGGCACCATCACCTGCACGTTGGTCAGGCCCATGTCGTTGCGCACCCGTTTCAGGGCCTGGCACTCCATGGCAAACGCCTCGCCAAAGTCGGCGCTGATGTAACGGGCAGCGCCGCGAAAACCGAGCATCGGGTTTTCTTCTTCCGGCTCGTAGCGCGAGCCGCCGATGAGTTTGCGGTACTCGTTGGACTTGAAATCACTGAGGCGAACAATCACCGGCTTGGGCCAGAAGGCGGCGGCAATCGTGGCCACGCCTTCGGCGACCTTGTCGACATAAAAAGCGCGTGGCGACGCGTGGCCGCGGGCGACCGATTCCACCGCTTTCTTCAGGTCGGCATCGACATTCGGATAGTCCAGAATCGCTTTGGGGTGTACGCCAATGTTGTTGTTGATGATGAACTCCAGCCGGGCCAGGCCCACACCTTCGTTCGGCAGCTGGCAGAAGTCGAACGCGAGCTGGGGGTTGCCAACGTTCATCATGATCTTGGTGGCGATCTTCGGCATGGCGCCGCGCTGGACTTCAGTGACCTCGGTCTCCAGCAGCCCGTCGTAAATGAAGCCGGTATCGCCCTCGGCGCAGCTGACGGTGACCAGGGTGCCGTCTTTCAGCAAGCTGGTGGCATCGCCGCAACCAACCACCGCCGGGATGCCCAGTTCGCGCGCAATGATGGCGGCATGGCAGGTGCGGCCGCCGCGGTTGGTGACGATGGCGCTGGCGCGCTTCATCACCGGCTCCCAGTTCGGGTCGGTCATGTCGGTGACCAGCACGTCGCCGGCCTGCACCTGGTCCATTTCGGCCAGGCTGTGCACCAGGCGCACCGGGCCGGTGCCGATTTTCTGGCCAATGGCACGGCCTTCGGCCAGCATGTTGCCCTTGCCGATGAGTTTGTAGCGCTGTTCCGCCTTGCCCTTCTGCTGGCTCTTCACCGTCTCGGGACGCGCCTGCAGGATGTAAAGCTGGCCATCGGTACCGTCTTTGCCCCACTCGATGTCCATCGCACGGCCATAGTGCTGCTCGATCACCAGCGCGTAGCGGGCCAGTGCTTCGACGTCGTCGTCGGTCAGCGAGTAACGGTTGCGCTGCTCGGTCGGCACATCAATGGTTTTGACCAACTTGCCGCTCGCTGCTTTTTCTTCTGGCGTGGCAAAGGTCATTTGCAGCAACTTGGAGCCGAGGTTGCGACGGATGACGGCGCGCTTGCCGGCCTGCAGCATGGGTTTGTGCACGTAGAACTCGTCCGGGTTCACCGCGCCCTGCACCACCGTTTCCCCCAGGCCGTAGCTGGACGTGATGAACACCACGTCTTCAAAACCGGACTCGGTGTCGATGGTGAACATCACGCCGGCGGCACCGAGGTCGGAGCGCACCATGCGCTGCACGCCGGCGCTCAGCGCCACCTCGGCATGGGCGAAACCCTTGTGCACGCGGTAGCTGATGGCACGGTCGTTGTAGAGGCTGGCAAACACCTCCTTCATCTTGTGCAGCACGTCGTCAATGCCGACCACATTGAGGAAGGTTTCCTGCTGGCCGGCGAAAGAAGCGTCGGGCAGGTCTTCGGCGGTGGCCGACGAGCGCACGGCGAACGAGGCCGCCGGGTTGCCGGCACTCAGCGTGGCAAAGGCGGTGGCGATGGCGGCCTGCAGGTCGGCCGGAAAAGGCTGCGCCTCGACCATGGCGCGGATTTCCGCGCCGGCGGCGGCCAGGGCGCGCACGTCTTCGGTGTCGAGCGCGTCCAGGCGGGCGTTGATGCGGTCGCTCAGGCCACCGTGCTTCAGGAATTCGCGAAAAGCGTGGGCGGTGGTGGCGAAGCCGGTGGGCACGCGCACGCCGCTGGGCAGCTGCGAAATCATCTCGCCAAGGCTGGCGTTTTTGCCGCCGACCGACTCGACGTCGGACATCCGCAGGTTCTCAAACGGAACGACCAAGGCGGTCGGGCTGAACAGGGTGGACATGGGACAAGCTCCAGAAGTTAAAACCGGTGTGGCGCGGGCCGGCAAGGGGCCTGCTGCCTAGCAAGGTGGGCGGCGGTGTTGTGGTTGTAGGGGGTGGCGGCCAGCACGTTGCAGAAAAGAATTTGGATAATGCATCGGATTGTAGGCCGCTGCCCTGGGGCCTTGCCATGCCAACCGGGCCTGTGCCCACCCTTGCAAAGCCCTATGAACGCCATGCCCAACCGCACCGTCTTTTTCATCTCCGACGGCACCGGCATCACCGCCGAAACCTTTGGTAACGCCATCCTGGCGCAGTTTGAAATGAAGCCGCGCCACGTGCGCCTGCCGTTTGTGGACACGGTGGACAAGGCCCACCAGGCGGTGCGGCAGATCAACCACACCGCCACGGTAGAGGGCAAAAAACCCATCGTCTTCACCACGCTGGTGAACATGGAGGTGCTGAAAGTGATCCAGGACGGTTGCCAGGGCATGCTGCTCGACATGTTCGGCACCTTTGTGCGGCCGCTGGAAACCGAGCTGGGCCTGACGTCGAACCACCGCATTGGCCGCTTCAGCGACGTCAGCAAGAGCAAGGAATACCACGACCGCATCGAGGCCATCAACTTCAGCCTGGCGCACGACGACGGCCAGTCCAACCGCGACCTGGAACAGGCCGATGTGATCCTGGTCGGCGTCAGCCGCAGCGGCAAAACACCGACCTCGCTCTACCTGGCGATGCAGTACGGCCTGAAAGCCGCCAACTACCCGCTGATCCCCGAGGACTTTGACCGCAAGCAGCTGCCACCGGCGCTGCTGCCCCACCTGAAGAAGATTTTTGGCCTCAGCATCCACCCCGACCGGCTGCGCGAAATCCGCCAGGAGCGGCGGCCCGATTCGCGTTACGCCAGCCTGGAAAGCTGCCGCCACGAGGTGGCCGATGCGGAGGCCATGATGCGGCGCGCCGGCATCCGCTGGCTGTCCACCACCACCAAATCGATTGAAGAAATCGCCACCACCATCCTGCAGGAGATCCGGCCCGAAAGGCTGGTGTACTGATTGCTCCTGTATTGATAGCTGAATCGCAAGACTTTACTGAGGCCCAGAGCTGATTTGGCTTAGAAATCGCTGTGTCGGTGTTCCCGAGGCCGTTTCGACGGCCTTTGAGGCACCGATAATGGCCTCAAACACCACCAAGGAGCCACCATGCAAGGCGACGCACAAGTCATTCACCACCTCCAGGCACAGCTGAAAAACGAGCTGACGGCCATCAACCAGTACTTTCTGCACTACCGCATGTTCAAGCACTGGGGTTTTGGCAAACTGGCCAAAAAAGAGTACGAGGAATCCATCGGTGAAATGAAACACGCCGACAAGCTCATGGACCGGATCTTCATGCTCGACGGCCTGCCCAACCTGCAAGACCTCGGCAAGCTGCGTGTGGGGGAAAGCGTGCAGGAAGCGCTCCAGTGCGACCTGCAGTCCGAACAGGGTGCGCAGGCCACCATCAAGGACGGTATTGCGCAATGCGAAATTTCACGCGACTACGTGTCCCGCGACCTGCTGCAGGGCATTCTGGACGACACCGAAGAGCACATCGATTTCCTGGAAACCCAGCTCGACTTGATGGACAAGGTGGGCATGCACAACTACCTGCAGAGCCAGATGGACGAGGCCAGCTGAAGCGGCTGCGCATTGGGGTTCCCCCTCCATTTTTGTAGGCGCACACCTGCTATATTGCACTGCAACATAAATAATCAGGCTACTGAACATGCTTTACCAGATCTACGAAGCCCAGCGCTCGCTCATGGAGCCGTTTGCCGACTTTGCGCAGGCTTCCGCCAAGATGTACAGCAACACCAGCTCGCTGTTCGGCCAGACCCCGTTCGCCCAGCGCGTTTCCGCTGGCTACGACCTGCTCTACCGTTTGGGCAAGGACTACGAAAAGCCCAGCTTCGGCCTGCAAACCATCCTCGCCGATGGTGTTGAGCTGGCCATCCAGGAACGTGTCGAAGTGGACAAGCCGTTTTGCGAACTGCGCCGTTTCAAGCGCTTCACCGACAACGCCAACACCCTGTCCCAGCTCAAGGGCCAACCGGCTGTGCTGATCGTCGCACCGCTGTCTGGCCACTACGCCACACTGCTGCGCGACACCGTCAAGACCATGCTGAAAGACCACAAGGTCTACATCACCGACTGGAAAAACGCCCGCCTGGTGCCGTTGTCAGAAGGTGAATTCCACCTCGACGACTATGTCAACTACGTGCAGGAGTTCATCCGCCACCTGCAAGGCATCTACGGCAACTGCCACGTCATCAGCGTCTGCCAGCCCACCGTGCCGGTGCTGGCCGCCGTCTCGCTGATGGCCTCCCGCGGCGAAACCACCCCGCTCTCCATGACCATGATGGGCGGCCCCATCGACGCCCGCCGTTCGCCCACTGCGGTGAACAACCTGGCCATGAACAAAAGCTTCGAGTGGTTCGAGAACAACGTCATCTTCCGGGTGCCGGCCAACTTCCCGGGCGCCGGCCGCCGCGTCTACCCCGGCTTCCTGCAGCACACCGGTTTTGTGGCCATGAACCCAGACCGCCACCTGAAGAGCCATTACGACTACTTCAAGGACCTGCTCAAGGGCGACGACGCCAGCACCGAAGCCCACCGCAAGTTCTACGACGAGTACAACGCCGTGCTCGACATGGACGCCGACTACTACCTGGAAACCATCCAGACCGTGTTCCAGGACTTCAAACTGGTCAACGGCACCTGGGACGTGCGCAACACCAAAGGCCAACCGGAACGTGTGCGCCCGCAGGACATCACGTCCACCGCGCTGTTCACCGTGGAAGGTGAACTCGACGACATTTCTGGCTCCGGCCAGACCGAAGCCGCACACGACCTCTGCAGCGGCATTGCCAAATCGCAGCAGAAGCACCTGGAAGCCAAGGGCGCAGGCCATTACGGCATCTTCAGTGGCCGCCGCTGGCGCGACGTGGTTTATCCGCAGGTCAAGGCCTTCATCCTGCAGCACAGCCAGGTGGCCAAGGCCCCAGTGGCCCAAGAGACCCAAGTGGCGGCACCGGTGGCCGTCGCAGCCACACCGGTTGCAGCGGTCAGACCAGTCGCGCGCAAGAAAGCGGCGTCGGTTGCCCCAGTCACCCCGGTGGCCAGCAAACGCAGCCGCGCCGCCAGCAAGCGTTAACACGCTGCCGGGTTTCAGGAAATGTGCTGAAATCCGGAACTTGTCGCCAAGCCCCCAGTCAGCCTGGATGGCTTGCTGTACTGCCAAGTGGCCCGCACCGGTGTGAAACCGGTCGGGCCATTGCGCCGTATTGCCTGAACAAGAACAACCGGAGACCCACTGGCCATGAAGTATTCCGCCACCCTGCTGGTCATTGCGACCGCCTTGCTCAGCGCGTGCGGCGGCGGAGGTGACCAGGCGCCCGCCTCGTCCGCGCCACCTGCCGCCACGGCCCCTGCTGCAGGCACCCCCGCCCCGGTCGCGCTCGGCGCCACGCTGGTCACCGTCAGTGGGCGCGTCACGTTCGACTTCGTTCCAGCCGTCAGCGTCGGCGCCAACGGGCGGCCCGGTCTGGACTACCGGAACACCACGCGCCGCCCGGCCCGTTCGGTGGTGGTGGAACTGCTCGATGCAGGCAACCGGTCGGTGATTGCCAGCACGCGCACCAATGCGTCGGGTGACTACGCCTTGCAGGCCCCGCTCGGACGCAACGCCTTTGTGCGCGCCAGTGCCCGGATGACCACCAGCGGCACGGCCAGTGCCGACATCGCGGTGGTGGACAACACCAACCAGGGCGCCCAATGGGCCATTGACGGCGCAAGTTTCACCACTGGCGGTGCCGCCGTGGTCACCCAGAACCTGCACGCGGCCTCGGGCTGGAACGGCAGCAGCTACGTGGCTGCCCAACGCGCCGCCGGCCCCTTTGCCATCATTGACACGCTGTACAACGCAACCCAGCGCATCGTCGCGGTGGACAGCCAGATCACTTTCCCCCGGCTCACCGTGAACTGGAGCCCGAACAACATTGCCTCGCCCGGCACCCTGGCCCAGGGACAAATCACCACCTCGTTCTTCAACACCACGACCAACGGCAGCACCACCACCCGCGAGATGTACATCCTCGGACGGGCCGACAACGACACCGACGAGTACGACGCCCACGTGGTGACCCACGAATTCGGCCATTACCTCCAAAGCGCTTTCTCGCGCGACGATTCGCTTGGCGGCCCCCACGGTGGCAACAACGACCGGCTTGACATGCGGGTCGCCTTTTCCGAGGGTTGGGGCAACGGCTGGGCAGGCGTTGCGCTGAACAACCCGGTCTATGTGGACACCAGCCAAGCCGGGCAGGCCAATGGCGGCACGTTCAATGTCTCGGCCGGCGAAGGCAGCAACCCCGGCTGGTTCAAGGAGTCCAGCGTCGAGCGGATGTTCTGGGACCTGAGCAACAACAGCGGCGTCGGTTTCGGTGCCGTCTGGGCCACCATGCGCAACGGCCTCACCGCCACACCCGCGCTGTCCAGCATCCACGCGTTTGCCAACGCCTTGCGGCTCGGCACACCCACCACCACTTTTGCCAACACGCTGCGGCCGATTTTTGGCCGCGAACAGATCGCCCTGCCCACAGACGCTTACGGTGCCGGCGAAACCAATTTTGGCGCGCCCGCCATCGCGAACCTGAACCCGACCTACCTGCGTTACGGCAACCTGAACTCGTCCTTGACCAACATCTGTGTTGGCAACGCGGCTGACCCGAACCGCGAGTTCAACAAGGCCGGGCAGTACCGCTACGTCCGTTTGACACTGACTGCGTCGGGCAACCGCACCTTCACCTTGGCTCGCACCTCCAGCAGCCCCACCGCCAACACCGACCCCGACTTCACGCTCTACAACAACCAGGGTGAACTGTTGGTGGCTGACAGCACCACCAACAACAGCGAAACCGCCAGCCGCAACCTGGCCGCTGGCGACTACGTGATGGCGGTGACGGACTTCAACCTGTTCAGCGCCACTGGGGGCAACAGCAACGCCTGCTTCACCCTGACTGTCCGCTGAGTTGCCACCCAGACCGCCGGAGCGCACCATGAAACACGCCCTCACATTCACCCATCTGGTTGCCGGCGCGTCGCTGGTGTGCCTGTCTGCCAGCGCCTGGTCGGCCACCGAGACCCAACCTTGCCCGGCCAAGCAGACTGCTGCCGTCCCTGCCAGCACCAAGCCTGCTGCACGCAAAACCCCATGGATCACTGGCCAGATCCGCTCGACCAAAACCCGCATGGGTGTGGGCATGCGCTACGCAATGACCGAGCAGAACGTTGGCAACCCGGGTGTGTTGAACCTGAAGCTGACGCGCCTGGGCAACGGTGCGCCGGTAACCGTGGAACTGCGCCCCGATCCGGAATTGGGCATGGGCAGTGGCCTCCCCACCGGGCCGGTGGCCTTCAACGCCGGGGACGAGTACAGCCTCAACATCCGCCCCGGTACCGAAGGCCTGTACTACATCCATGTGTACCTGCAGTCCGGCCAGATGGCCGAGGCGCTGGCCATTCCGGTTCAGGTTGGCAAAACCGCGCGCCTGTCGAAGACAGGCACGGTCAGCACCATGCCCGACGGGCAGCGCGTGATTTCCATGCCCGCACAGCAGTGAGGCCACAAGGCGTGCAAACCGCCGACATATTGGCGGCTTTGCCACAAACGCAGTGCACCCGCTGTGGCTACCCGGACTGTGCCGCGTACGCCAAAGCCATTGCGCACGACGACGCGCCCATCAACCAATGCCCGCCTGGCGGTGCCGAGGGCGTGGTGAGGCTGGCCCGACTCACCGGCAAGCCACCGCTGCCGTTGAACCCAGCCAACGGGCTGGCGTCACCACGGACACTGGTTTTCATTGACGAAGCCTGGTGCATTGGTTGCACCTTGTGCATCAAGGCCTGCCCGACCGACGCGATTGTGGGCAGCAACAAACGCATGCACACCGTGATCGAGGCCCACTGCACCGGCTGCGAACTGTGCCTGCCTGTCTGCCCGGTCGACTGCATTGGGCTTGAGAGGGTTCATCCTGGGCACAACCCGCCCACAGGTTGGGCTGCCTGGCCCCAGTCCTTGGCTGACCGTGCCAGAGACCGCTACGCGGCCCGCCGCGTGCGTTTGAATTTGGAACGGCCGCTGCAACCGTCAACACGCGCCCCTGATGCAGTCCTTGCCGCCAAGAAACCTTCGGTGATCGAAGCCGCACTGGCCAAAGCCCGTGCCAACCGCCCGACCTAGCGAGACACGGGGTACTGCTCAGGCTGCCTTTAGCTGCACCAGGTTTTTGTAGACCCCACAGCCTACGTACAAACCATCGAGCGCCTGCACGTAAGACATCTTCGACTGAACAGTGCCATTTGCCGGGTTGGTGATGTCGTACTCCACCCATCCAGGTCCTTCAGCCGCTTGCTGGACGATAGAGGCCATCAGCAGGTCACCTTGGATGCCCGGGATGTTGTGGACCGAACTGCCCACCTTGGCGCGGTTGCCCCCAAACGCCAGGTAAGTGCCTTCGGCATTCAATGCAAAAACATACATGTCACGGTCGTGAAAACCGGACGCGGGGTCGGTCAAGGTCCGCAAGAAGGCCTCGGCACTGCAGCCGTTGCGCAAGGCCACGGCACGCTCCACCAAAGCCACCGCTTCCCCAGCAGTGCCCTGCTGGAGCCTGAAACCGGAAACAGCCTGAACCAATCCTGCGGCGCGCGCTTCCAGGTTGTGTGCCTGGGCTGCCGCGTTGTCCACCATCTGTGCGTTGCGCTGCGTGATTTCGTCCAGCTGCGCCACCGCGCAGGAAATTTCATGCAAACCCGTGCTTTGCTCGGTGGTGGCCGTGGAAATCTGTGACATGTTGGCAGCGACACCGCGAATGCCTGCCACCACGTGGGTGATGCCCACACCGGCTGCGCGGATCTGGGCCACGCTGGTCTCAATCTGTGCGGTGGATGCCTGGATCAGCGCTCGGATCTCCCGGGCCGACTCGCCCGAGCGTTGTGCCAAGTTGCGCACTTCGCTGGCCACCACGGCAAAGCCGCGCCCCTGCTCGCCAGCGCGGGCGGCTTCCACGGCGGCGTTCAGTGCCAGGATGTTGGTCTGAAAGGCCAGGCTGTCGATCACGCCAATGATTTCGTTCATGCGGCCGGTGCTCTTGTGGATCGCTTCCACCGAGGCCACGGCCGAGTTCATCGACTGTGCACCGCTCTCGGCCGCATCACGAACCCCCAGCGCTTTGGTGTCCACCTCTGAGGCTGTGGCCGCATTCTGCTGGACGGCCGACGACAACTGGTGCACGCTGGCCGCAGTCTGCTCCAGGTTGGCCGCCTGTTGTTCCGTACGGTCGGCCAGGTCACGGCTGCTGTTGGCCAAATGGCAACCCGCGTGGGCCACCAAAGCCGAATTGCTGCGCACATCTGCCACCGTGGCCGACAACCGGGTCACCATGCGCTGCACCACCAGGGCCGTGTCGGCCAGTTCGTCCCGGCCAGCCACGTGGCAGTTCACCTGCAGGTCACCGTCGGCCACGCGGCGGATCACACCGGTCATGCGCATGAAGTCGGCTACAAAAGTCATGTAGATCGAGAGGGTGAGATAACTCAACAGGAGCAGCCCCAGAGCTACCGCCACGCACGTCCAGAGGGTCACGGTGTAGAGGCTGCTGACACGGTCTTGCAGCAAAGCATCTGCACGGCCCAGCACCTGGGTCTGGTACGCCAAGACGGCGTTCATGGCCCGGGCTGCAGCGGTTTGCATATCGGCACTGTTCACCGCACGTTCGCGGGCCAGCGCTTCAAAGGCCTTGCTCGCTTGCACCGCTTCGTCAAAACCGAGCGACCCTTGTCCGTAGCGGCTGAGAAAACCCGACGCAAACTCCACATCACGCTGCTGAACGCGCAAAGCGTCTGCGGCCGCATGCACCGCAGCCGGAGAGGCGCCGCTGGCCAATGTGCCACGCAAGTGCCCGATCTGCTCAACCCAGAGCGGCACGCGTGACAGCATGGTGTCGATGAGGAAGTAGGTCGGTGCGTCCGGGTCGAACAGCAGGCCGCTCCGCTCCCCGACTGTGTAGATCAGTTGCCGCAAGTCGGCGACCACGCTGCCGAGGTCGGCCATGGCCGCGGGCGCCTGGCTCCCAGGGGTCTGGCGCTGGATACGGGCCTGCAAGTCGACCCAGCCACCAACCAGGGGGCGCAGCGCCGCGGGGCCCTGGAGCTGGGTCGCCACCTCGGCGAGCCCAGAAGCCATGGCACTCGCCGACGGCTCTGTCGACTGTATGGCCATGGTGACTGCCAGCAGGGGCCGCAGCACGGCGGTGCCGGCGCGCTCGCCTTCTGCGAAGGCGATCTCGCCCTGGCGTTGGGCCAGCAACTGCCAACAGACCCCCAACAAGGGCACCATCAGCAAGCACCCCATGGTGAACATTTTGGCATTGAGGCGCATGCCACGCATCAGGGCCATGCCGGGCAACAACGGATTCAATTTCATGGGTTTACCGCGCAATCTGAACAGAGTGGCGCATCCCGGACGTGCGGTGGCACTCAGCCGCTGGAAAGACCAACCACTGGGAGTCACGCACACGCCTGGAGCGGCTACCCACTTGTTATCGGCAGGCCCCAGAAATTAAAAAGGGGGAAAAGCGGGGGGAATACCGGCGCTGGCGTGGCCAGCGCCGCCCCACCATGTGGGGTCTTCTGAGAGATGCTCAGTGGCTGGATTGCGCGAGGCGTGTGAAAGCACCGACCACTTCGGGTGGCGCCTGCACCAGTTCGATCAGCACGCCCTCGCCGCTGATGGGCAGCTCGTCATTGCCCTTGGGGTGGATAAAGCAAATGTCGAAGCCCGCAGCCCCCAGCCGGATGCCACCGGGCGCAAAACGCACGCCCTGCTCCGTCAGCCACTGCACCGCCTTGGGCAGGTCGTCGATCCACAGACCCACGTGGTTCAGCGGCGTGGCGTGCACCGCCGGCTTTTTCTCCGGGTCCATCGGCTGCATCAAATCGACCTCGACCTTGAACGGGCCGCTGCCAATGGCGCAAATGTCCTCGTCCACGTTCTCGCGGTCGCTTTTGTAGGTGCCAGTGACTTCCAGACCCAGCATCTCGACCCAGAGTTTCTGCAGCTTGAGCTTGTCCAGCCCGCCGATGGCGATTTGCTGGATGCCCAGGACTTTGAAAGGCCGTGTGGTCATGCAAACTCCACAATCGGTTGGTCGACCGTCAGGCTCTCGCCCTTGCTGGCCAGAATCTTGCCCACCACCCCGTCGGCGGCAGCGAACAGCACGTTTTCCATTTTCATCGCTTCAATGACGGCAACGCGCTCACCGGCCTGCACCTTCTGGCCGACCTGCACCGCCACATCGACCAGCAGGCCGGGCATCGGTGAGAGCACGTAACGGCTCATGTCGGGCGGCGCCTTGTAGGGCATCAGTTGGTACAGCGCCGCGCCGCGTGGTGACAGCACCATGGCGTCGAGCTGGGTGCCGTTGTGGGCGATGCGGAAACCCAGCGGGTTTTTCGCCAGACCCCGCTCAACCTGCGCCGCAAACGGCTGGCCGTTGACCGTGCCGCGGATGCGGATGCCGCCCAGGTGCCAACTGGCACACAGGTCGTAGCGTTTGCCGCCGGTCTCGATCACGCTGGCGCCCGACTCGGCCCGAAAGTCGCTGATGGTGGCTTCCTGCTGGCTGTTGTTGCCACCGGCGCCCAGGCTGACCACCACAAACTTTTGCCCCACCGTGACACCGTGGCCTGGCAGCTGCCCGCTGATGCCGACCGCGCGGTTCAGCGTGCGGCGGTGCGCATAGGCCGCCAGGGCGACGAGAAAACTCGGGTCGTCGTGTGGCACGTCTTCGGCATGGAAACCCTTGCCGTACTGCTCGGCGATGAAGCCGGTGTTGAAGTCGCCCGCCACAAAGCGCGGGTGGGCCAACAGCGCCGCCTGGAACGGGATGTTGCTGGAAATGCCGCGGATGACAAAGCCGTTCAGCGCATCGCGCATCTTGGCAATCGCGTCCTTGCGGTCCTTGCCGTGCACGATGAGTTTGGCGATCATCGAGTCGTAGAACATCGGGATTTCGCCGCCGTCTTCCACGCCGGTATCGACCCGCACGCCGTAGAGTTTGGACATGTCTGACGCGAACATGGTCTCGGTCGGCGGCCGGAAACGCACCAGCCGGCCTGTAGACGGCAGGAAGTTGCGGAACGGGTCTTCGGCGTTGATGCGGCACTCGATGGCCCAGCCGTCGCGCTTGACGTCGGCCTGCGTGAGCGGCAGCTTTTCACCGGCGGCCACACGGATCATCAGCTCCACCAGGTCCAGGCCGGTGATGCACTCGGTCACCGGGTGCTCCACCTGCAGCCGGGTGTTCATTTCCAGGAAATAAAAGCTCTGGTCCTTGCCGACCACGAACTCCACCGTTCCGGCGCTCTGGTACTTCACCGCCTTGGCCAGCGCCACGGCCTGCTCGCCCATGGCCTTGCGGGTGGCGTCGCTGATGAAGGGCGATGGTGCCTCTTCGATCACCTTCTGGTGGCGGCGCTGGATCGAGCATTCGCGCTCGTTCAGGTACAGCACGTTGCCATGGCTGTCGCCAATCAGCTGGATCTCGATGTGGCGCGGCTCTTCAACAAATTTTTCGATGAAAACGCGGTCGTCGCCAAAGCTGTTGCGGGCCTCGTTGCGGCAGCTGGTGAAGCCCTCCAGCGCTTCCTTGTCGTTGAAGGCCACGCGCAGGCCCTTGCCGCCGCCGCCGGCCGAGGCCTTGATCATCACCGGGTAGCCAATGCCCTTGGCGATCTCGACCGCCTTCTCGGGCGTTTCGATCGCATCGTTGACGCCGGGAATGCAGTTCACGCCGGCCGCGCCGGCCAGCTTCTTGGATTCAATCTTGTCGCCCATCGCACCAATCGAATAGTGCTTGGGGCCAATGAAGGTGATGCCTTCTTCTTCGCAACGCTTGGAAAACTCCGCGTTTTCGCTCAGAAAGCCGTAGCCGGGGTGTACCGCCTGCGCGCCGGTCTGCTTGCAGGCGGCAATGATCTTGTCGGCCACCAAGTAGCTCTCGCGGCTGGGGGCGGGGCCAATGTTGACGGCCTCGTCGGCCAGCTCCACATGGCGTGCGTCCTTGTCGGCGTCGGAATACACCGCCACCGTGGCAATGCCCATCTTGCGGGCGGTCTTGATGACGCGGCAGGCGATTTCACCGCGGTTGGCAATCAGAATCTTCGTAAACATGTTCTTCGTCCTGTTCTTCTCAGAGTGGGATGTTGCCGTGTTTGCGCCACGGGTTTTCCAGCTTCTTGTCGCGCAGCATCACCAGCGAGCGGCAGATGCGCTTGCGGGTTTCGTGCGGCAGGATCACGTCGTCGATGAAGCCGCGCGCGCCGGCCACAAAGGGGTTGGCGAAGCGAGCCTTGTACTCGGCTTCCTTGGCGGCCAGCTTGGCCGGGTCGCCTTTGTCTTCGCGGAAGATGATCTCCACCGCGCCCTTGGCACCCATCACCGCGATCTCGGCGTTGGGCCAGGCGAAGTTGACGTCGCCGCGCAGGTGCTTGGAGGCCATCACGTCGTAGGCGCCGCCGTAGGCCTTGCGGGTGATGACGGTGATCTTGGGCACGGTGCACTCGGCGTAGGCGTACAGCAGCTTGGCGCCGTGCTTGATGATGCCGCCGTACTCCTGGCTGGTACCGGGCATGAAGCCGGGCACATCGACAAAGGTCACCACCGGGATGTTGAACGCATCACAAAAGCGCACAAAGCGCGCGGCCTTGATGCTGCTCTTGATGTCCAGGCAACCGGCCAGCACCAGCGGCTGGTTGGCCACGATGCCGATGGTCTGGCCTTCCATGCGGGCGAAGCCGATGACGATGTTTTTCGCGTACTCGGGCTGGATCTCGAAGAAGTCGCCGTCGTCCACCGTCTTGGCGATCAGCTCCTTCATGTCGTAGGCCTTGTTGGGGTTGGTCGGTACCAGCGTGTCCAGACTCAGGTCCATGCGGTCGGCCGGGTCATTGCTAGGGCGTACCGGCGGCTTTTCACGGTTGTTCAGCGGCAGGTAGTTGTACAGCCGGCGCAGCATCATCAGCGCCTCGACATCGTTCTCGAACGCCAGGTCGGCCACACCGCTCTTGGTGGTGTGGGTGACGGCGCCGCCGAGTTCTTCGGCGGTGACTTCCTCGTGCGTGACGGTCTTCACCACCTCGGGGCCGGTGACAAACATGTACGAGCTGTCTTTCACCATGAAGATGAAGTCGGTCATGGCCGGCGAATACACCGCACCGCCGGCCGAGGGGCCCATGATCATGCTGATCTGCGGGATCACGCCGCTGGCCATCACGTTGCGCTGGAACACGTCGGCATAGCCGCCGAGCGAGGCCACGCCTTCCTGGATGCGGGCGCCACCCGAATCGTTCAGGCCAATGACCGGCGCACCGACCTTCATCGCCTGGTCCATCACCTTGCAGATTTTTTCGGCATGCGCTTCACTCAGGGCGCCGCCGAAGACGGTGAAGTCCTGACTGAAGACAAACACCAGACGGCCGTTGATCATGCCGTAGCCGGTGACCACGCCGTCGCCGGGGATCTTGTTGTCGGCCATGCCGAAGTCCACGCAGCGGTGCTCCACGAACATGTCCCATTCCTCGAAGGTGCCGTCGTCCAGCAACAGCTCCAGCCGCTCGCGTGCGGTGAGCTTGCCCTTGCTGTGCTGCGCGGCAATGCGCTTTTCACCACCGCCCAGTCGGGCTGCAGCCCGCTTTTTTTCCAGTTGTTCGAGGATGTCTTGCATGGTTTCTCTCTTTCGGATGCTCTGAATTAGATAGCTACAACTCAAGATTTTGCGCTGGCCGCGAGCAGATGTCGTGCTGCAGTCGAAGCTGGGAGGCGCCCGGCGGCCACTTCGCGCAGCATCTCCGGCAGCAGGCTGCTCACCTGCGGGTGCTGGCGGAAGGCACGCTTCAGCCCGGCATCGATACGTTCCCACATCCACGACAGCGCCTGCTTCTGCCGGCGCGCCGGCAATTGGCCGCTGGCGGTCTGGATGGTTCTGAATTCGGTGACGGAGGCCCAAAAGGTGTCCACACCCCTGCCCAACAACGCGCTGAGCTG
This sequence comes from Burkholderiaceae bacterium, assembly GCA_017848435.1. Lineage (GTDB taxonomy): Bacteria > Pseudomonadota > Gammaproteobacteria > Burkholderiales > Burkholderiaceae_C > PCRC01. Next base: position 107,980 of record JAFEHU010000016.1, read on the forward strand.
GATGACCTGTGGGTGCCAGATGGTCGCGTCGTGGTGCATGTGGTCCGGGTTGCCGTGCAGGCCCAGCAGCCGCAGTGACGACGTGATCTGCGCTTCGGCCCGTGTCGCAGCATCAGCGTCGATGTCGGCCTTGTTGATCACCACCAGGTCGGCCAGTTCCATCACGCCCTTCTTGATGGCCTGCAGGTCATCGCCAGCGTTGGGGAGTTGCATCAGCACAAACATGTCGGTCATGTTGGCCACCGCCGTCTCGCTCTGGCCCACGCCCACGGTTTCCACAATCACCACGTCGTAACCGGCCGCCTCGCACACCAGCATGGCCTCGCGGGTTTTTTCGGCCACGCCGCCCAATGTCCCACTGCTCGGGCTGGGGCGGATGTAGGCGCGCTCATGGACCGAGAGCTTTTCCATCCGCGTTTTGTCGCCCAGGATGGAGCCACCCGATACCGTGCTGGACGGGTCGATGGTCAGCACCGCCACGCGGTGGCCTTGGGCAATGAGGAACAGGCCGAGCGCCTCGATGAAAGTGGATTTGCCGACACCCGGCACACCGCTGATGCCCAGCCGGAACGACTTGCCGCTGTGCGGCAGCAGCGCGGTCAGCAGCAGGTCCGCAGCATCGCGGTGGTCGCTGCGGGTCGATTCCAGCAGCGTGATGGCCTTGGCGATGGCGCGGCGCTGCCCGGTGGCGTCACCGTGCAGCACTGCCTCGACCAAAACCTCAGGAATCACCCGATGGCCTTCTTGATCTGCTCCAGCACGTCTTTCGCACTGGCAGGAATCGGCGTGCCGGGGCCGTAGATGCCCTTGACGCCCGCTTCGTAGAGCATGTCGTAGTCCTGCCGGGGAATCACGCCGCCGACGAAGACGATGATGTCGTCGGCGCCCTGCTTTTTCAGCTCGGCAATGATGGCCGGCACCAGCGTCTTGTGGCCAGCCGCCAGTGTGCTGACGCCCACCGCGTGCACGTCGTTTTCAATCGCCTGGCGGGCGCATTCTTCCGGCGTCTGGAACAGCGGGCCCATGTCCACGTCGAAACCCAGGTCGGCAAAAGCGGTGGCCACCACCTTGGCGCCCCGGTCGTGGCCGTCCTGGCCGAGCTTGGACACCATCACGCGGGGCCGGCGGCCCTGGGCTTCGGCAAACTGGTTGATTTCTTCTTTCAGCTTGTCCCAGCCCTCGGCGGAATCGTAGGCAGCAGCGTACACACCGGTCACCTTTTGTGTGTCGGCGCGGTGGCGCCCAAAAACCTTTTCCAGCGCATCGCTGACCTCGCCCACCGTGGCACGCAGGCGGATGGCTTTGATGCTCAGGTCCAGCAGGTTGCCACTGCCGTCTTCGGCCGCGGTGGTCAGCGCGTCCAGCGCGGCCTGCACCGCCGCCGTGTCGCGCGTGGCCCTGATCTTGTTCAGGCGGGTGATCTGGCCTTCACGCACCGCCACGTTGTCGATGTCGCGCGCCTCGATGGCGTCTTCGGTTTTCAGCTTGTACTTGTTGACACCAACAATCACGTCCTTGCCACTGTCGATGCGGGCCTGCTTCTGCGCGGCGGCGGCCTCGATCTTCAGCTTGGCCCAGCCGCTGTCCACGGCCTTGGTCATGCCGCCCATGGCCTCGACTTCTTCGATGATGGCCCAAGCGGCATCGGCCATGTCCTGGGTGAGTTTTTCCATCATGTAGCTGCCGGCCCAGGGGTCGATCACGCTGGTGATGTGGGTTTCTTCCTGGATGATGAGCTGCGTGTTGCGCGCAATGCGGGCGCTGAACTCGGTGGGCAGCGCAATGGCTTCGTCAAAGCTGTTGGTGTGCAGGCTCTGCGTGCCGCCAAACACCGCCGCCATCGCCTCGATGGCGGTGCGCACCACGTTGTTGTACGGATCTTGTTCGGTGAGGCTCCAGCCGCTGGTCTGGCAATGGGTGCGCAGCATCAGGCTCTTGGGGCTCTTGGCGTTGAAGCCCTTCATGATGCGGCACCACAGCAGCCGCGCCGCGCGCATCTTGGCCACTTCGAGGTAGAAGTTCATGCCGATGGCCCAGAAGAAGCTCAGGCGGCCGGCGAATTCGTCCACGTCCAGCCCGGTGGCAATGGCCGTCTTCACGTACTCCTTGCCGTCGGCCAGCGTGAACGCCAGCTCCAGCGCCTGGTTGGCGCCGGCTTCCTGCATGTGGTAACCCGAGATGCTGATCGAGTTGAACTTCGGCATGTTCTTGGCGGTGTAGCCAATGATGTCGCCAATGATGCGCATGCTGGGCTGCGGCGGGTAGATGTAGGTGTTGCGCACCATGAACTCTTTCAGAATGTCGTTCTGAATCGTTCCACTCAGCTTGTCTTGGCTCACGCCCTGCTCTTCGGCCGCCACCACGTAGCCGGCCAGCACCGGCAACACCGCGCCGTTCATCGTCATGGAGACGCTGACCTTGTCGAGCGGGATCTGGTCGAACAGGATCTTCATGTCCTCGACCGAATCGATCGCCACGCCGGCCTTGCCCACGTCGCCCGTCACACGCGGGTGGTCGGAGTCATAACCGCGGTGGGTGGCCAGGTCGAACGCGACCGACACGCCCTGCCCGCCGGCGGCCAGCGCCTTGCGGTAGAACGCGTTGGATTCTTCGGCGGTGGAAAAACCGGCGTACTGGCGGATGGTCCACGGCCGCACCGCGTACATCGTGGCCTGCGGGCCGCGCAGGTAGGGCTCAAAACCCGGCAAGGTGTTGGTGTAACGCAGGTCCTGCGTGTCTTCGGCGGTGTACAGCGGCTTGACGGTGATGCCATCGGGCGTGACCCAGTTGAGCGCGTCCACGTTGCCACCCGGCGCCGATTTGGCGGCGGACTTGGCCCAGTCGTTCAGGTCGGCAGGTTTGAATTCGGGGTCTGAATGGGGCATGGCGGGGCTCGTGGAAGGGTGACTTTCGCAGATTCTTCTGCAGCGCAACAAGTTTACATCATTCATAATTATTGATGCAAAATATTGTTCAGCTTACAATTGAGCCATGTCTGCCTTGACCCTGACCCCCCGTGCGCTCTACGAAGAAGTGGCCGAATTGCTGCGCCAGCGCATTTTCGCGCGCGAGCTGGAGCCCGGCAGCTGGATTGACGAGCTCAAGATTGCCGAAGCCTATGGCATCAGCCGCACCCCGCTGCGCGAGGCGCTGAAAGTGCTGGCCGCCGAAGGCCTGATCACCATGAAGGTGCGGCGCGGCGCCTACGTCACCGAGGTCTCGGAAACCGACCTGGCCGACGTCTTCCACCTGCTCGCGCTGCTGGAGTCCGACGCCGCTGGCGTGGTCGCCACCAAGGCCACCGACGCACAACTCAAAGATCTGCAGGCCCTGCACGCCGAACTCGAAGCCGCTGCCCGTCCCGGTCACCAGGACCGCGAGCGCTTTTTTGAGGTCAACGAGCGTTTCCACAAGCGCCTGCTGGAGATCGCCAACAACCGCTGGCGCGACCAGATGGTGGCCGACATGCGCAAGATGATGAAGCTCAACCGCCACCATTCGCTGCTGAAATCGGGCCGGCTGGAAGAGTCGCTGGCCGAACACCGCGCCCTGATGGCCGCGCTGTTGGCGCGCAATGCAGCGGCCACGGTGCAGTGCATGCAAGACCATTTCAAGCACGGGCTGGAAGCGGCGGTCTGAGACAAGCTATCAAAAAGATAGCTGAATCGCCAGCCTGCACTGAGGCTGGAGGCCGATTTGGCTTGAAATTTGGCTGTAAACGCGCGTCAGGAGTGCTGGAGGGCGCCTGAAAGCCCTTTTCAGGCCGCCTGCGGCACCGGCGCGTGCGCCAGCGCCATCACCTCGCGCGGGTCCAGCTCCTTCAGCTTGTGGTCGCTCCACACCTGCCGCCAGCGCCGCGCACCCGGCAGGCCGTTGCGCAGGCCCAGCATGTGGCGGGCAATGCTGCTCCAGGCCGTGCCATGGGCGGCCGCTTCGTGCGCCATGTAGTCGGCCATCTGCGTTTCCACCGCCTCGCGGGTCAGCCCCTGGGCGGGCGCGCCAAAAAACACACTGTCCCATTCCGCCAGCCACCAGGGGTTGTGGTACGCCTCGCGGCCAACCATCACCCCGTCTACATGCAACAACTGTTCGGCCACCTGCGCGCGGGTGGTGATGCCGCCATTGATGGCGATGGTGAGGTGGGGAAAGTCGTTTTTCAGCTGGTGCACCAGCGCGTAACGCAGCGGTGGCACCTCGCGGTTTTCTTTCGGGCTCAGGCCTTTCAGCCAGGCGTTGCGGGCGTGGACGATGAAGGTCTGGCAGCCGGCCTCGCTCACCCGGCCAACAAAGTCGCGCACAAAGGCGTAGCTCTCGGTCTGGTCAATGCCAATCCGGTGCTTCACCGTCACCGGAATGGCCACCGCGTCCACCATGGCCTTCACGCCATCGGCCACCAGGCCGGGCTCGGCCATCAGGCAAGCGCCAAAGGCACCGCGCTGCACCCGCTCGCTCGGGCAGCCGCAGTTCAGGTTGATCTCGTCGTAGCCCCATTGCTCGCCCAGCCGGGCACAGTGCGCGAGGTCGGCTGGCTCGCTGCCCCCCAGCTGCAACGCCACCGGGTGCTCTCCTGCGTTGAAGCGCAGGTGCCGCGCCACGTCGCCATGCACCAGCGCGCCGGTGGTCACCATCTCGGTGTACAGCAGGGCGTGGCGGGACAGCAGCCGGTGAAAGTAGCGGCAGTGGCGGTCGGTCCAGTCGAGCATCGGAGCGACGGACAGGGTATGGGCAGGCAGGTTCACAAGACGGGGGTGGGGAATCAACGCCCTGGATTTTGACAGCTTGGCCGTGCCAACCCTCTGACGGCCGTCTCAGCCGGGCGCTACCATAGAGCGCAGTCGCGTGTGGCGTGCCTGCGCATGCCCGTTCCCCGTTGCTTTTGAGACCCACCACCATGACCTTCGGCCCCGCGCCAGCGCACCCCACCGCCCTCGCCATTGCGGCTCCTGCACCTGCCAGTCTGTGGCTGGCGCTGCTGTCTGCGGCCTTGCTGGCGGCCTGCACCGCACCGCGCCCACCC
>JAFEHU010000065.1 GCA_017848435.1 Burkholderiaceae bacterium
GGGCCCAGCACGTCGGCGTCGGACAGGGCCTGCAATTGCATCACCGACCGGTGGGTGAGCGCGACTTCCACCAGTTCGTGTGCGTTGGGCGGCGGCACGGGCACGTAGCGGGTGGCCCCGCGCGCGGGGGCGGTGTGTGCCGCCCGCCGTTCGGCGGGGGGTTGTTTGCCCACCACCAGCGCCGCCACAGGGCGGGGCTCGATGACCACCAGCGTGGGTTCTCGCAGCGGCACGGGCACGACCACCGCGGCGGGTGGCGGGGGTGGCAAGGGCGCTGGCGCCGGCGTGAGCGGCAGGCGCACGCACCCGGTGACGCACAGGGGCAGCAGGCAGAGCAGCGAGCGGGTGGCTGGCAACATGCGGGGCGTTGTGAAAAAAGGGACGCGCTGCCGCAAGCACCGCGCTGATGCCCCCGATTATCCGCGCGCGCCACCCCCCCAAACCGGAGAAAAAAGCCCGGGCGTTGGCCTATTCTGGCTTGCGCGGCGCCGATGGCGGGCGGGCCGGTGTGTTGCCGAACAGCCTGTTCAGCGCGCCGCCAACGCCCGAACCCACCCGTGCGCCAATGGCGGTGCCCACACCGGGCAGCACCGCTGTGCCGACCACGGCGCCGGCCACCGCACCGGGGGCGACCGAGACCTGGGGCTTGTCCAGTGGGCCGCGCACGCGCAGCGGGATGCCGACCAGCCCGTCCACCAGGTCCACCGCCAGTTCGGCGTCGATCTGCCGGTTGGCCAGCGTGGCCTGGCCGGCGGCGCTGAGCGCGCCGGAGCGGGCCTTGACCTGGCTGAACTGCACCACCATGCCGGTGGGGGTGTTGCGGGTGGCGAGCTGGCCGGTGACGGTGTCCAGCCGGGTCTGGCCGGCGGTGTCGCGCCCGGCGCTGCGGATGGTCTTGTCGAGGTCGAACTGCAGCAGCGTGGCCGGTTGCAGTGTGAAGCGGGTGCGGGTCTGCAGCGTCTGCACCAGCTCGCCGACATGGGCGCCCTGCGCCGAGAGCGTGGTCTCGCCCGACGCGGGCCCGGTGACGACCGACTGTCGGTTGAACGCCGCCAGCGCTTGCGCGACCTCAATGCCGCGTGGCTGCAACTGGCCGCCCAGAGTCAGCCGGTGGTCGGCGTTGGGCTGGTCGTTGGTGGTGAGCGTCACCTCGCCGTTCAGCGTGCCGCCGCCCACGCGGGCCAACACGTCCCAGTGGTCGGTGTCGCCGCGCCGGGTGAGCGCGAGCTCGGTGGTGGTCTTGGCGTCGGGGCGCTGCAGCTGGGCGGTGCGGGGCCGCCAGTTGGCGTCAAACACCAGCTGGCCGTCAACCACCACGGCAATGCCGTTGCGCGGCACCCAGGTGACGTTGCGGAACACCAGCTTGGACAGCGGCAGCGTGTGCAGCTGGAAGCCACCAAACGCGGGCGTGGCGTCTTTTGCCAGGGTGTTGGCCTGCCCCACGCTGAGCGACACTTGGTGCACCACCGCGCCCACCACATCGGCGCGGCGGATTTGCACCTGGCGCTGCAGCAGCGCGGGCAGATCCAGCCGGACGGTGATGGTCTCGACGGTGATGGGTTGGGGCTGGGCCGTGCGGAGGGTGTGCAGCACCAGGCGTGGCGTGGGCAGCAGCTGCCATTCCAGGCGGCCGACCTGCACCGGCACGCCCAGCGTGGCTTCCAGCGCCGCGCTGGTGCGTTGTGCGAGCGCGGCGGTGGAGGGCAGCCACCAGGCGAGGCCTGCGGCGGCCAGCCCAAGGGTTGCGAAGAGCAGGCCGGCGCCAAGCGCCCAGGGTCGGGTCATGGTCATGCGCCAGCTTAAGCCACTCAGCAACCCAAAGCCACGCGACAAGGGGCCGAGCCGCTGTAGGCGGCCACCGGGTGGGGCGGACCACGGCGAAGCCCTGTGGCCCTGCGGGGGCATGCGCCATGCACCCGCAACGCGGGGGCGCCAGGCATACACTGCACCGCGCACCCACCCACTCAGGAGATCCCATGGACTTGATGCACTACGGCCGCCACCCCATTGCCCACGACGGCAGCGCCACCGAATCCACCCTGCCCACCACGCTCAGCCGCCGCTTCGTGATGACCTCGCTGGCCAGTGGCTTTGCGCTGGCCACACTGCCGGTGTCGGCCCAGACCATCACCACCGACACCCAAGGCCTGGTGGCCGGTGAGGTCAGCATCCCGGTGGCGGACGGCAAGATCCCCGGTTACGTGGCGCGCCCGGCCAAGGCCGGCAAGCACCCGGTCATCCTCGTGGTGCAGGAGATTTTTGGCGTGCACGAACACATCAAGGACATGTGCCGCCGCTACGCCAAGCAGGGCTACTACGCGATCGCGCCGGAGATGTTTGCGCGCCAGGGCGACGTCAGCAAGCTGACCGACATCCAGGCCATCCTGTCGCAGGTGGTGTCCAAGGTGCCCGATGCGCAAGTGACGGGCGACCTGGACGCGGCGCTGGCGTTTGCCAAGGCCAGCGGCCACGCCAATGCCGACAAGGCCGGCCTGGTCGGTTACTGCTGGGGTGGCCGCACCGCCTGGGTGTACGCCAACCACAACCCCAAACTGAAGGCCGCCGTGGCCTACTACGGGCTGCTGGAAGGCTTGAAAGACGGCAACCTGCGCACGCAGGACCCGATCGACTTTGCCAGCAACGTCAAGGTGCCGGTGCTGGGCCTGTACTCGGGCATTGACGCGTTTGTGAAGCAGGAAACGGTGGCCAAGATGCGCGGCCTGGTGAACAAGGGCGGCAGCGGCTCAGAGATCGTGGTGTTCCCCAACGTGGACCACGGCTTCAACGCCGACTACCGCCCGACCTACGACAAGGCCGCCGCCACCTACGCGCAGAAGCTGGCGAACGACTGGCTGAAAAAACACGGCGTTTGAGGGCCCAGAACGCCTTTCAGCGGCAGATTTGAAGCCAAATCTGCCGCTGACCTCAGTGAAACCTCGCGGTCTTGCTATCTAAACAGGAGCAGTGACTGTTGTTACTCGGCCGCTGCGTCGGCCAGGCGCTTGCTTTTCCAGTACACGTCGTCGCCGCCGTTCATGCGGTTCAGCACGCGGGCGAGCACAAACATCAAATCGCTGAGCCGGTTCAGGTACTGGCGCGGCGTGTCTTTCAGGTCTTCCGCCGCGCCGAGCGCCACCACCGCCCGTTCGGCCCTGCGCGCCACGGTGCGGCACACGTGCGCCTGTGAGGCGGCGCGGTTGCCGGCCGGCAGGATGAACTCCTGCAGCCGGGGCAGCGCGGCGTTGTGCTGGGCCAGCGCTTCGTCGAGCGCCAGCACGGCTTCGGGCTTGAGCAGCTCAAAGCCAGGAATGCTCAGCTCGCCGCCGAGGTTGAAGAGCTGGTGCTGGATCTCGACCAGCAAATCGGGCACGCCCGGGGGCAGCGCTTCGCACAGCAGCACGCCGATGTGCGAGTTGAGTTCGTCCACATCGCCCATGGCGTGCACGCGCAGGCTGTCTTTGCTGACGCGGGTGTTGTCGCCCAGGCCGGTGGTGCCGTTGTCGCCGGTGCGGGTGGCGATTTGTGTGAGTCGGTTGCCCATGGTGTTCCTCGGTGTTTGCACGTATTTTCGCTGCTTGCTGGTGCAGGCGCTGGAACCCCCGGCGGCGTAAACTGCATTCAAAGGCTGGAGACACGCATGAACGCACCGACCGACCCCCACCACCTGCTGCCGCAACTGAATTTGCGCGACGTGCCGCAGGCGCTGCTCGATGCGCTGCAGGCCCGTTTCGGCGCGCAGTGCGCCACCGCGCTGGTGGTGCGCGAGCAGCATGGCCGCGACGAGTCGTCGTTCTCTGCCCCACCCCCCGCGGCGGTGGTGTTTGCCGACAGCACACAGGACGTGGCCGACGCGGTGGCGCTGTGCGCGCAGCACCGGGTGCCGGTGATCCCGTTCGGCGTGGGGTCGTCGCTCGAAGGGCATTTGCTGGCGGTGCAAGGCGGGATCAGCATCGACGTCAGCCGCATGAACCAGGTGCTGGCCATCCACGCCGAGGACCTGACGGTGACGGTGCAGCCCGGCGTGACGCGCAAGCAGCTCAATGAGGCGGTGAAAAGCACCGGCCTGTTCTTCCCCATCGACCCCGGTGCCGACGCGTCCATCGGCGGCATGGCCGCCACCCGCGCCAGCGGCACCAACGCCGTGCGCTACGGCACCATGCGCGAGAACGTGCTGGCGCTGGAAGTGGTCACCGCCAGCGGCGAGGTCATCCGCACCGGCACCCGCGCCAAGAAAAGCAGCGCCGGCTACGACCTGACGCGGCTGATGGTGGGCAGCGAAGGCACGCTGGGCGTGATGACCGAGATCACCGTCAAGCTCTACCCGCTGCCCGAGGCGGTGATGGCGGCCGTCTGCTCCTTTCCCAGCATCGCGGCGGCGGTGCAATGCACCATCCAGACCATCCAGCTCGGCGTGCCGATTGCGCGCTGCGAACTGCTCGACGGCCAGACGGTGGCCATGGTCAATCGGCACTCCAAAACCACGCTGCGCGAAGAGGCCATGCTGCTGATGGAGTTCCACGGCTCGCCGGCCAGCGTACAGGAACAGATTGAAACGGTGCAGGCGATTGCGCAGGACAACGGCGGCCACGCCTTTGAATGGGCCAGCACGCCCGAAGAACGCACGCGGCTCTGGACGGCCCGGCACAACGCCTACTTTGCCGGGGTACAGTCGCGCCCCGGCTGCCGCGCCATCACCACCGACACCTGCGTGCCGATTTCACGCCTGGCCGAATGCCTGCTGGATTCGGTGGCCGAGGCCAATGCCAGCGGCCTGCCCTACTTCCTCGTCGGCCATGTGGGCGATGGCAACTTCCACTTCGGTTATCTGATCGACCCCGACAGCGCCACCGAGCGCGCCACCGCCGAGGCGCTGAACCAGCAGGTGGTGGCGCGCGCGCTGCGCCTGGGCGGCACCTGCACCGGCGAACACGGCGTGGGCCTGCACAAGATGGGTTTCCTGCGCAGCGAAACCGGCGACGGCGCGGTGGCGATGATGCGTGCCGTCAAGCAGGCGCTGGACCCGCACAACATCCTGAACCCGGGCAAGATATTTAGCCTTTGATGTTGCTATCTATTTCGCAGCAAAGTTACGAGGAAATACGCAGGCTGAACGGACAAAAGGCCTCAAAAGAGGCCTTTTCAGCACGTGAGGGCGGCGTTACTGCTTGCGCAGCATCACCGCCTTGACCCAGCCCGAGCCATTGGACGTGGCGACCTTCATGAAGCCGTTGTTTTCCTCGCCTTCAAAAATCACCTCTTCGCCGCGGTTCAGCGTCAGCAGCGTCGCGCCTTCAGACGGGCCACGGTAGGCCTTCACGCCCGCGATCTTGGGCACATAAATGTCGCCCGCCGCACCGGCGCCGGCCTTCACGCTGCCAGCGGCATTGGCCTGGCTGGCGATGCTGCCCCGGGCCTGCAGCAGCGACGGCTGGTTGCGGATGGTGCGGACGATGTTGTTCCAGTTGTCGAGGTAGGACGCGGCGACGATCTTGCCTTCCGAGGTGTTGCCATAGCCCCCCAGCGCCGCGCCACCGCCGCCACCAAACAGGGCCGCGCCGATGTTGAAGTCGGTCTTTTGCGCGCTGCCTTCGGCGGCCGCCACCTGGATGCCGGAACGCGTGTCGGCCATCACCAGGCTGGTTTGCGCTTCCTTGAACTTCAGGCCACCGGCCAGTGCGCCAAATTTGCCGAGCACACCGCTGAAGCCCGCAAGGCCCCCGCCAACACCCCCCGCGTTGTTGTTCGAAAACACGACGCTGGGTGTGACCACAAAGTCCGCCGCCACCATCTGGCCCTTGCCCACGTTTTGGTCGCGCTGCAACTGCCCGCCCTCGCCCAGTGCCCGCTCCTGCATCAGGTTCTGGAGGCCGGTGCCGCGCTCAACCAGCTGGAAGCAGTTGGACTGCTGGATGATCACGCGGATCATGCCGGTGGGCGACTTCAGGCCAATGCCGAACAGCGACTGCAACATCGCGTCCTGCGGCTCCACCACCGCCAGCGTGCCCTTGGGCGCGTCGCATTTCTCAACCTGGGTGGCGTCGCCGGCCGGGCCGCCTGCGCCTCCCAGCGTTTGGGCCAAGGCGTTGCCAGCGAGCAGCAGGCCCGTGGCGGCAAGGGTCAGGTGGCGGGTATTCATGAAGAACCTTCTGGATTAAAAAGACAGGAAATCAGCCAGACTCAGCGCCCAAACAGGCCTTTGAGCAGGTTGATCGGGTTGGGTGGCGCGGCCTCTTGACCTTGTGGTTCGGTGGCGGCAGGGCTGCGGCCACTGCCCGCCATGCCAGGGCGTTTGTCCTCTGCACCGCCGAGAAAGGCGGTGGTTTGCGATTTCACACGGACACGCACCGCCCACTCCGGTTCCCAGGGGGCCTTGGGGTCGGCCGGGCGTGGCGGGTACGCGATGTTGCTCTCGCTGCCGTAGGCGACCATGCGCACCAGCCCGCCGCCCTCACCGCCCTTGGCCGACGGTGCCCCGGCAAAGATGCCGCGAGGGACCTGGCAGCTGCTGGTGGTTGGTTGCAGCAGCACGCGCTCGCGCAGCCAGCGGTCGATGGTGGCATTCGGCAGGTAGTCAAACAGGCCCAGCCCGGTGTCGCCAGTGTCGGCGCTGGACCACATCACCATGTCGTCGCCCACCGTGCCAAAGGCATGCAGGTAGTAGGCACGGGCCTGGGCGACAGGTTGCCAGTTGAGGGCGATGGCGTCTTGCGGGGCGCCAATGGCCTGCAGTTCGATGCGTGGCATCAGGTCCTGCGCGGCACCCAGGTTGAACTTCATTGACGCTGGCACGCCGTCCCCCAGCACCCGGTGTTCGCCCACGAGCGACGCGTCGCGGGGCACGCTGAACTTGTTTTTCTCGTTCGGGTACAGCGCGTACGAGGTGTTCACCCTGGCGCTGCGGTCAGGCACAAAGCGGCCAGAAAACGCGCCGGCAAAGGTCGCCGGGTTGCCGCCGAGGTCAATCACCCGTGGCTGCCCCGGCGCCACGGCGGCACCGCAACCCCAGTACATCAGGATGCGGCCTTTGGGGCGCTGCACCTCGCCCTCTTGCGGCTCGCCGGGCTCCGAGTTCTTGATGGCGGCTGGCGCGGCGGGCGGCACCAGCGGCAGCGCATCGCCCATGCGCATGCCCGCTGGGATGGCCTGGCTGGCCTCCACGCCGGGCTTGAGGCTGTTGTACAACGCCACATCCACCACGCGCGAGGCAATGCCCAGCCCACGCGCCTGGCCATAGCTGGTGGGTGTGCCCAACCCCACCGCACCGCCACCCATGCGGCCTATCAGGCCACCGAGCGCGCCGCCCAGGCCGCTGCCGCCCAAAGCGCCACCGAAATCCGTCTCGGGCATGCCGGCAAAGCTGCTGGTGGACAGGTCGATCCACAGCTGTGCCTTGGGGGCTTTGGTTTGTGCGTGCGTGTGGCCGACGCTGGCTAACAAAGCCGCTGCAAGTGCTGCGGCCAATGGGGCAAAACGGTGTGGCATGGCGAACTCACTTTCCCCAAAAATGTAGCTGAAGGTGCCGTCAAAGAAAAGCATCCGAAAAACCGCGGCCTGTTACCCACCGGTTTTCCAGGTGGTCGTCGGCACAGGTGGTGCACCCTGTGCCGGCGTGCATCACTGCAAGACCAGTTCTACCCGCCGGTTCTTCGTGCGGCCAGGCTCATCCGCATTACTTTGCACCGGCGCCAGGCTGGCGACGCCGTTGGCGGTGAGGCGGTCGCGGGCCACGCCATGGTCCTTGGCCAGCGCAGCCGCCACGGCTTCGGCGCGGCGGCGGCTCAGCGCGAGGTTGGCGTCAAAGCCACCCACGTTGTCGGTGTGGCCGACCACGTGCAGCTTGAGGCCAGGCTTCTGCTTCATCAGCGCACCAATCTGGTCCAGCGAGGGCTTGCTGGCCGGCTGGATGTCGCTCTTGTTGGTGTCGAACAGGATGCCGTAGATGGCGACCTTGCCGGTGGCGTCCAGGCTCCTGCCCATGTCGCTGGATGACAGCACTTCCATCTTCTGTTCGCGCGCCTTGGGCTCGACCTTGACCAGCAACACGCTGGCGCGGGCCTTGAAGGCCTTCTCGTCGCAGAACACCGACACGTCGCCCGGCTTCCATGCCATCACGGCCATGCTGGCGCCGGTGGCCTTGTTGGTCAGCACCGCGTAGCGCAGGTCGCCAATGAAGGCGCCTCCAGAACAGGCGGCGGGCGAGTTGTCGCCCACGGCGTTGGCGTAGTTGGCCGGAAACAGCAGTTTGCCCAGGTCGTAGGCGTGCAGGTTGATGTTGGAGGCGCCGCAGGCCTCGAGGTTGGCGCATTCGTACACCGTCTCGAAGCCCTTTGGCTTGTATTCCTGCTGGTAGTTGCGCAGCACCTCCAGCGGCGATTTGTCTGCAGGCACGAGGTACTGCAATGCGGTGCGCTGGCCGGCGCCGGCCAGGGTTTTGGGCGCGAAGGGCTGGCCGTCCTTGTCCACCGGCTTGCTGGTGGGGAAGCTGACCTCGTCGTAGGCGGCGTCGCTGCGGTACAGCAGCACCGAGCCGGTGTACCGCGTGATGCCCGGCGGGTCTGACAGGCCCTTGAGGTCTTGCGTGGGCACGCCGGTGGCGGCCATGGCGCTGGCGCCAACGAGCCATGCGGCGAAGGCGGTGGTGGTTCTGGACAGCATGGTTTCCTCCTGGGAAGCGGGTTCTCGCATCCTAAGGCGTCAGCGCCCCTGCCCGCGCAGCCGGTCAATCAGCCCGTTCAGCGCGTCCAGCGAGCCGAACTGGATGGCGATCTCGCCCAGTTCTTCGGTGCGGCCATGGCGTTTGACGCGTTTTTTCACCCGCACCTCGACCTCGGCGGCGAGCAGGTCGGACAGCTCCTCTTCCACCCGCTTCATGTCGCGTGACTTTTCTTTCTTGGGTTTGGGCGCGACCAGGTTGAACTCGGCGCTGAGTTTCTTGACCAGGCTTTCGGCCTCGCGCACCGACAGTTTTTTGGCGCTGATCTGGTTGCCGGCGGTGATTTGGGTGGCGCGGTCCAGCGTCAGCAAGGCGCGGGCGTGGCCCATGTCGATGTCGCCCGCCATGAGCATGGTCTGCACTGGCTCGGCCAGGTTCAGCAGGCGCAGCAGGTTGCTGGCGGCGCTGCGCGAACGGCCCACGGCCTGCGCGGCGAGTTCGTGAGTGAGCCCAAACTCTTTCACCAGGCGTTGCAGGCCTTGGGCCTCTTCCAGCGGGTTCAAGTCTTCGCGCTGGATGTTCTCGATCAGCGACATGGCCGCTGCGGCCTCGTTGGGCACGTCGCGCACCAGCACCGGCACGCTGTCCAGCCCGGCCAGTTTGGCGGCACGGAAGCGGCGCTCGCCCGCGATGATCTCGTACTTGCCCTGGTTGGCGCCCTCGGTCAGCTGCCGCACGAGGATGGGCTGCATGATGCCCTGGGCCTTGATGCTCTCGGCCAGTTCGTACAGCGCGCCCTCGTCCATGCGGGTGCGGGGCTGGTACTGGCCGGGCACCATGTCGGTCAGCACCAGCGTGCTGGGCAGGCCTGTGCTGTCGGCCGGCGCACCGCCTTCGGTGGCGGTGGGGCCGAGCAGCGCTTCGAGTCCGCGGCCCAAGCCTTTGGGTTTTTTGGTGACCATGTGGTTTCAGTCTTTCATCAAAGCGAGGAGCAATTGGTGGCCGGCGGGCCAGTCGCCCAGGCCGGATTCGGTGTTGATGTGGCCGGCCTCGCCCGCGTCCACCAGCGTGGCGCCCCAGGCGGCGGCGTACGCGCGGGCCTGTGCCGGGCTGCAGTACGGGTCGTTGCGGCTGGCCGCCAGCGTGCTGCGGAATGGCAGGGGCTGCAGCACGGGCGGTGCCCAACCGGGCAGCTGCGGGCGCAGTTCGTCGCGCGCCACGTCGGGCGGCGCCACCAGCAGTGCGCCTGCCACTTTGGCGGTGTGGCGCGAGTGCGCGGCCCATGCCGCCACCAGCAGGCAACCCAGGCTGTGGGCCACCAGCACCACCGGTGCAGCGGTGCCCAGCACCACCTCTTCGAGCCGGGCCGACCAGTCGCCGCGCAGCGGGCGCTGCCAGTCGTGCTGTTCGACGCGGGTGTAGCCGTAGGCGCTGGCCCACAGGCTTTGCCAATGGCCGGGCCCGCTGTTGTGCCAGCCGGGCAATACGAGGACTTGAGGCGCTGTCACGCTATGGATTGAATAGCTGAACCGTCAGGTTTGACTAAGGCGGGAGGCCTGTTTGGCTTGAAAATCGCCATCACATGCTCTGGATGCGCTGCACCATCTCTTCGGCAAAGGCCACGTAGGCCTGGCTGCCGCGGGCCGATGCGTCAAACACCACGCCGGGCAGCCCGTAGCTGGGCGCCTCGGCCAGCCGCACGTTGCGCGGGATGACGCTGTTGAACACCTTGTCGCCAAAATGGGCCTTGAGCTGGTCGCTCACCTGCGTTTGCAGCGTGATGCGCGGGTCGAACATCACCCGCAGCAGGCCGATGATGAGCAGGTCTTTGTTCAGGTTGGCGTGGACTTGTTTGATGGTGTTGACCAGGTCGGTCAGCCCTTCCAGCGCAAAGTACTCGCACTGCATGGGCACGATCACGCCGTGGGCGGCGCACAGGCCGTTCAGCGTGAGCATGCTCAGGGACGGTGGGCAGTCGATCAACACGAAGTCGTACTGCGCATCCACCTCGGCCAGCGCCAGCTTGAGGCGCCGCTCGCGCCGCTCCACATCGACCAGTTCCACCTCGGCACCGGCCAGTTCGCGGTTGGCGCCGAGCACGTCGTAGCCACACTTCTCGCTGGTGGCGCGCGCTTCGGCAATCGAGGCCGATTCCAGCAGCACGTCGTACACCGAGAGTTTGAGCTGCCGTTTGTCGATGCCCGAGCCCATGGTGGCATTGCCTTGCGGGTCCAGGTCCACCATCAGCACCCGCTGCCCAACCTTGGCCAGCCCGGCAGCCAGGTTGACGGTGGTGGTGGTTTTGCCGACACCGCCCTTTTGGTTGGCAATGCAGAAGATTTTGGCCATTGGAGTCTCGGAACAAAGATTTGGCGAAAACCAGCGGCAGAAATGCCGTGAGCGCCTGTGCGGACAAGTTTACGACGGGACAGGCGGCGAACCGCCCTTGCAAGGCCGATCAGCCTGCTTTTTTACGCATCCAGACGATGCAGCGCTCGGCATCCAGTCCCGGCACGGTCAGTTGTTCCACGTGAAACACCTCCACCGAGGGCGGCAAGGCGGCGATTTCGTCGGCCGGGTGTTTGCCCTTCATGGCCAGCCAGATGCCGCCCGGCGCCAGCGCATTGGCAGACCAGGTGGTGAAGTCCACCAGCGACGCGAAGGCGCGGGAGCAGACCACATCAAAGTTGCCGCCCTTGAGGGTTTCCACCCGGGCGTGTTGGCCGTGCAGGTTGCGCAGCCGCAGCTCTACCGCCACCTGCTGTACAAAAGCGGCTTTTTTGGCCACCGTGTCCACACAGGTCACGTCCACGTCGGGGCGGGAGATGGCGATCACCACACCCGGCAAACCAGCCCCTGCCCCAACGTCCAGCACCTTCAGCGCGCGGCCGCCGGTTTGCGCGTGCAGCGGTGTGACCACGCTCAGGCTGTCCAGCAGGTGGTGGGTGCGCATCTCGGCCGGGTCGCGCAGCGCGGTCAGGTTGTAGACCTTGTTCCACTTCTGGATCAGCGCGAGGTAACCCGCCAATTGCTGCGTTTGCTCGGCGCTGAGCGACAGGCCAAGCGTGTTCGGTGGCAGGTCTGCCAGCAAGCCGTTCGCCATGGGGTCAGGTCGCTTCGGTGGTGGGCACAGTGGCAAAGCCGCGAAAGCCGCCCTTCTTCAGGTGAATCATCAGCAGTGAGATCGTCGCGGGCGTCACGCCCTGGATGCGTGAGGCCAGACCCAGCGTTTCGGGGCGTTGCTTGTTGAGCTTTTGCCGTGCCTCAAAGCTGAGTGACGCCACCTGCATGTAGTCCAGATCGGGTGGCAGTTTCAGGTGTTCGTAGTGGCTGGCGCGGGCGACCTCGTCTTTCTGGCGGTCAATGTAGCCAGAGTACTTGGCGGCAATCTCCACCTGCTCCACCACGCTGGCGACAAAGCTGTCGCCGGTGTTGTGGGTGGGCAGTTCGGGGTTACCGTACTTGCCGTCTGCGAGCGACATCAGCCCGGCGTAGTGCACGTCGGGCCGGCGCAGCAGGTCGGCCAGGTTGTATTCGTGGTCGATGGTCTTGCCCAGCACGCGTTCGGCTTCACTGGCGGCCAGGTTCTTCGGGCTGACCCAGATGCTGCGCAGGCGCTCTGTTTCACGTGAAACAGCGTCGCGCTTGCGGCAGAAGGCGTCCCAGCGGGCGTCGTCCACCAGGCCCAGCTGGCGGCCGGTTTCGGTCAGGCGGGCGTCGGCGTTGTCTTCGCGCAGCTGCAGGCGGAACTCGGCCCGGCTGGTGAACATGCGGTAGGGCTCGGTCACGCCCTTGGTGATCAGGTCGTCCACCAGCACGCCGAGGTAGGCCTCGTCGCGGCGCGGCAGCCAGGCGCCTTGTTCGCGGCACTGCAGCGCGGCGTTGATGCCAGCGAACAGGCCCTGGGCCGCCGCCTCTTCGTAACCGGTGGTGCCGTTGATCTGGCCGGCGAAAAACAGGCCGCCGATCTGCCGCGTCTCGAAGCTGCTTTTCAGCGAGCGCGGGTCAAAGTAGTCGTACTCAATGGCGTAGCCGGGCCGCAAAATGTGCGCGTTCTCCAGCCCGGGCATGGAGCGCACCAGCGCGTACTGGATGTCAAACGGCAGGCTGGTGGAGATGCCGTTGGGGTAGACCTCGTGGGTGGTCAGGCCCTCGGGCTCCAGAAAAATCTGGTGGCTGTCTTTGTCGGCAAAGCGGTTGATCTTGTCTTCCACGCTCGGGCAGTAGCGTGGGCCCACGCCGTCGATCTTGCCGGTGAACATCGGGCTGCGGTCAAAGCCGGAGCGGATGATGTCGTGGGTGCGTTCGTTGGTGTGGGTGATCCAGCACGGCATTTGCGCCGGGTGCTGGCTCGCCTGCCCCATGAAGCTGAACACCGGCACCTGCGTGCCCACGCCGCCGGGCATGCCGTCGCCGGGTTGTTCGGTGCACTTTGCGTAGTCGATGCTGCGGCCATCCAGCCGGGGCGGTGTGCCGGTCTTCAGCCGGCCCTGCGGCAGCTTCAGCTCTTTCAGCCGCGCGCTCAAGCTGGCGGCCGGCGGGTCGCCGGCGCGGCCGGCGGCGTAGTTGTTCAGGCCGACGTGGATTTTGCCGTCGAGGAAGGTGCCCGCCGTCAGCACCACCGTGCGGCTGCGGAAGCGGATGCCGACCTGTGTGACGGCACCCACCACGCGGTCGCCCTCCACCATCAGGTCGTCCACCGCCTGCTGGAACAGCCACAAATTGGGCTGGTTCTCCAGCCGGTGGCGGATGGCCGCCTTGTACAAAATGCGGTCGGCCTGGGCGCGGGTGGCGCGCACCGCCGGGCCCTTGCTGGAATTGAGGATGCGGAACTGGATGCCGCCTTCGTCGGTGGCCGCGGCCATCGCGCCGCCGAGCGCATCCACCTCTTTTACCAAGTGGCCCTTGCCGATGCCACCGATGCTGGGGTTGCAGCTCATCTGCCCCAGCGTTTCGATGTTGTGGGTCAGCAGCAGTGTCTTGCAGCCCATGCGGGCCGACGCGAGCGCGGCTTCGGTGCCGGCATGGCCACCGCCAACGACGATCACATCAAATTCTTGCGGGTAAATCATGGGGCACTTTCGCGGTGGCGGGCGGGCGTTTGCCGGCGGGCAATGGCATTGTCGGGCGCGCGGGTTGCGCCACAGGCCGACGATGTAATACTTTTGTCGACTTTGTCACGGCTCATGGCTTGCCCTCTCGCCATTCCTGCCGTAAACGTATTTTAATGGCAGGTGTTGTACCTTCACTGCCGAGGCTTTTTTGCGGCCCTCTGAATCCATGAGTTGGGGCGTTTTCCCCCGTTACTTCCACGTCAAGCCCCGGCGCGTTCCCGCCGATACTTTTCGTGCGGGTCAACGGTGTCTGGCCCTCCCACCACCCATTGGAAAGGCCACCATGAAAGCTCTGCATTCTCTCGCTACGGCGGCCTGTCTGGCCTGCCTCGCAGTCACCGCCCACAGTGGGGACCAGTCCCTGCGGGCCACCCTTGGCACCGGTGCCTACGAGGCCGAAGCCACCTCTGCACAAACGCTGCTGGTCACTGGCAATCCGGCCGCCAGCACCACGCAACTGGTCGCCAACCAGCCCGCCTTCACACCCAGCGACGCCGCCAAGTCACAAGCCCGCTACTCGGCGTTTGCCGACGGTGCCAGCACCATGCTGGGTCTGGCCAACGGCCTGGTGGAAACGAACCCGATCATGCCGGTCTCGCCGATCGGCATCCTGCTGGTCACGGCCGGCAAAATGGGCATCGCCAGCTGGGCCGACACCCTGCCCGAAGCCCAACGCGCCGACACCCTGCGCTCGATGAGCGCCACTTTTGGCGGCGCCGCTGTCAACAACCTGCTGACGCTGGTGGCCGGTGCCACCCCGCTGGGCCTGATTGGCGGCCTGGTGGCTGGCGTGTATTTCTGGAACGACACCAACGACAAGCTGCAGGCGGAGGCCGAAGCCAAACGCGCCTACTACATGGCCAAGGCGCAGGAACACCACCGCGCCGTGATGCTGGCCTACAACGCCAACACCCAGACCCAGGGCGTGAGCACCCGCCTGGTGGCGGGCAACGACCTTGGCACGCTGGACGGCAACCCCGCGACCGACCTGCGCGCCGCCGTGCTGGGCAAATCCGCCGCACCGGCCAAGTCGGTGCAGGTGGCGCAGAACTTCACCGTGTTGCCTTCCAAGGGCGCCACCCCCCCGACACCCGCACCCATGTTCCAAACCGCGCCCACGGCCGCGCCCGTGTTCACCCCGGTGCTGGACAGTGCGCCGCTGGAAGCCTGGCCGTCCAACGACAACCAGACCGTGCCCCTGGCCCGTCCGCTGAGCTGATTTCTCCCGTCGCGCCCCGGCCGCTGCGCCGGGCGTGACAGCCGCGCCACCCCCGGTGCGGCTATGCTGGCGGCTCCTTGTCTGGAGCCCGTCCCATGCACATCCCCTCCCTCAAAGACGCCGTCAGTGCCGACGAATGGCAGCTGCGCTGCGACCTCGCCGCCTGCTACCGGCTGGTGGCGCTGTACGGCTGGAGCGACCTGGTGTTCACCCACATCTCGGCGCGTGTGCCGGGGCCGGAACACCACTTCCTGATCAACCCCTACGGCCTGATGTTCGACGAGATCACCGCGTCGTCGCTGGTCAAGGTGGACGCGGGCTGCAACAAGCTGAGCGAGTCGCCCTTCCCGGTGAACCCGGCCGGTTTTGTGATCCACAGCGCGGTGCATGCCGCGCGGCCCGACGTGCTGTGCGTGCTGCACACCCACACCCGCGCCGGGGTGGCGGTCAGCGCGCAGCGGGCCGGCGTGTTGCCGATCTCGCAGCAGTCCACCTTTGTGTTGGGCTCACTCGCTTACCACGACTACGAGGGCGTGGCCTTCCGCGACGACGAGAAGCCGCGCCTGGTGGCCGACCTGGGCAGCGCCAACTTCCTGGTGCTGCGCAACCATGGGTTGCTGACGGCGGGCAAGTCGATCGCCGACGCGTTTTTGAACATGTACATTTTTGAGAGCACCTGCCAGATCCAGATCGCGGCGCAGTCGGGCGCGCAAACGGCAGACCACCTGACGCAGGTGAACCCGAAAATCGTGCAGGGCGTGGCCGAGTCGATGCGGGTGCAGACCGGTGGCCTGGGTGGCGCGTTTGTCTGGCCCTCGCTGATCCGCAAGCTGGACCGGCTGGGCACCGACTACAAGACCTAGCCAACCCGGTTGCTATTGTTTGTATAGCTGAATCGCCAGGTTTCACTAAGGCCCAAGGCCTGTTTGGCATAAAAATCAGGCCCAAACTCTCCCAGTGGGCCTGAAAATGCCCCTTCAGGCCACCGCAACGGCCTGCGCCGGCACAGTGCCGCCCACGATGGGCGCGCCACCCCCCTCGCCGTCGATCTTCAGCGCCATGTGCGTCATCTGCACGGGCGGGCCAAACATCGTCGCAAAGGCCACGTCTTTCGCGTCGCGGCCGGTGCCAATCCGCACCAGCTTGTCGACCGGCGCCAGACCGGTGCCGTCGAACAGCACCCAGCGCCCGCCCAGCCAGGCCTCGAACACCGCGTGGAAGTCCTGCGGCGGTTCGTCAAACCGCACATAGCCCACCACCAGCCGCGCCGGGATGTTGAGCGCGCGGCAAAAGGTGATGCCCAGGTGCGCAAAGTCGCGGCAGACGCCGGTGCGCTGCGCGTACACGTCGCTGGCCGAGGTGGTGCCGTTGGTGGTGCCCACCTCGTAGGCAATGTTGGCCTGCAGCCATTGGGCAATCGCCGTCACCCGGCCAATGCCCGGCGGCAGGTTGCCAAACAGCGCCTGCGCCTGTTGCCCCATCAGGTCCGACTCGCAGTAGCGGGTGGGCATCAGGTAGTGCAGCACCTGGTCGGGCAGCGCCTGCACCGGCACCTCTGCCAGCCCGGCGGTGCTGCTGGGGCGCACCAGGGCCACCTGCGCCTGGTAATGCAGCTTGAAGGTGCCGGCCTGCGCGTTCAGCCGCAGGAAGCGGTTGCCATTGCCGTGGTCGCTGAAGCGGTGGATGCCCAGCGGCGGGTGCACGTGCAACTGCTCGTTCACGATGCGCTGGCCGTTCACGTGGGCGGCCTCGATGTTGAACAGCAAATGGGTCGGTCCGGCCAGCGCGTATTCCAGCGTGGCATCAATGTGGCAAAGGCTCATGTTCAGCTTTGATGGTAGACAGGATGAGAGCCGGCGCTTACTTCAGCACCTTGCGCGCGGCGCCCACACCCAATGCCGCCAGCACCAGGAACACGATCGCCACCAGCAAAAACAGGCCAAACAAAATCTTGGCAATGCCCGCCGCACCGGCGGCCACACCCCCAAAACCCAAAGCCCCTGCCACGAGGGCAATCACAGCAAAAATAATCGCGTACTTCAGCATCACAGTCTCCTGGTTCGGGGCACATCCCCGCGACGGTTGGTAGCTGAAATGGTAGACAGCGGCCTGTGCCCGCGGCATCAGTGCCCAGCGCTGGCGCCTGTAGGACGGCGCCGCCAGCCTTCAGCGCGGTGGTGGCAGCGGTTTTTGCCGCCAGGCCAGCGCCGTGCCCAGCCACAGCGTCAGCGCCGACACCACCAGCCCCCGCGCCAGGCCGCCGGCACTGTCGGCAATGAAGCCCACCACCGTGGGGCCGACGATCTGCCCCGCCGCGAAGACGATGGTGAAGGCGCTGATGCCCGCCGCCCACTGCGCCTGCGGCAGGTTGTGCCGCACCAGCGCGGTGGTGGAAGCCACCACCGACAGCATCACCCCGCCAAACACCAGGCCAGAAAGCAGCACCGCCGGCCAGGCACTGGTGAGCGCCGGCAGCAGCGTGGCCGCGCCCAGCAGCGCACTCAGCAGCGCCAGCGCGCCGCCGTCCTTGCTGCGGTCCAGCAGCCCGGCCCAGATGCGCGACGACGCCACCACCGCCAGCCCCAGCAGCGCGTAAAACACCGTGATGGCTGTGCCGCTGGCGCCCTGCTCGCGCAGCAGCGCAATCACAAAGGTCATGTAGCCGATGTAGCCTGCGCCAAACAGCGTGTAGCCGGCCAGCGCGTAGCCCATGGGCCGCCAGCGAAAAACGCCGGCCGACGCGCCGCTGGCTGCCGGTGGCTGTCCCATGCCGTCCAGCACCCGGGCCGGCCACAGCATCACCACGCTGGCCGCACAACAGGCCAGCGCCAGCGCCCACC
Source organism: Burkholderiaceae bacterium (assembly GCA_017848435.1). GTDB lineage: Bacteria > Pseudomonadota > Gammaproteobacteria > Burkholderiales > Burkholderiaceae_C > PCRC01. Next base: position 17,827 of record JAFEHU010000065.1, read on the forward strand.
AGGCCCAGGCCCAGCCGTGCGGCACGCCCTGTGCAGCGTCCAGCACCTCGGGCACCAGCACCGCCGAGAGCGTGATGCCCAGCCCGGTGCCACCGTAGTACAGGCCAATCAACAGGCCGCTGCGCTGCGGCTGCAGCGCGCCCAGCCGCGCCGCCAGCAGCCCACCGGCCACAAAAATGAAGGCGCTGGTCACACCGGCCAAGAGGCGCTGCAGCAGCAAGGGCGTGGGCTCGGTGAAAAAGCCACTCAGGCCCATGAACACGCTGGCCAGAAAAGCGCCCGCCAGCATCAGCCGCGACGGCCCGAAGCGCTGCAGCAGCCGGGGGGTGGCCAGCGCGCCCAGCAGGTAGCCCAACGCGTTGACCGTGTTCATGGCGCCCGCCAGCGTGTACGACCAGCCCAGGTCACTCCGCATGGCCGGCAGCAGCAGGCCGTAGGCAAAGCGCGTGATGCCCAGCGAAATGGCCGCGCCGAGAGACAACGCCAGGGCCAGCGCCAGCACACGCCTGGGTGACAAAACGGGGGTGGCAGAAGACATGGTGCCTGATTTTGCGGCACATGCCCGGACGGTGCTGTCGCCCATGACCACCTGGTTTGAACCCGCCCAGGCTGGCAGCCTGCAACTTGCCAACCGCACCGCTGTGGCCACCTTCTGCGGCGGCGGAAAAAGCGCACACCGACTGCCCAGCGCTGGCCTGAACTTCCGTGAAAGCCGGTACTTACTTTTCGGTAAAGGCTTGCTGGCTGGCCTGTACCAGTGCGCCGCGCAGCCACTGGTGTGCCGCCAGGTGCTGGTGGCGCTGGTGCCACAGCGCATCGACATGCACCGTGGGCATGGCCAGCGGCAACTCGCGCACCACCAGCGCGTCGCCCATGCCGGTGACCGGCACAAAGTGGCGCGGCAAAACCGCCAGCAAGTCCGAGCTGGCCACCACCCGGCCGCCGGTGAAAAACTGGTTGACCGTGACCACCACCCGGCGCTGCAGGCCCAGCGACGCCAGCGCCTCGTCAACAAAACCGTAAGGCCGGCCGGAAAAGCTCACCAGCAAATGGCGGGCCGAGCGGTAGCGCTCCAGCGTCAACGGGCCACGCGACAGCGGATGGCCACGCCGCATCACACACACATACTCGCCGTCGTAGAGCCGGTGGTGGGCAAAACCCACCGCCTCGCCGGCCTGCGCGCGGGCCGTCAGGTCGGCCAGCACGGCGGGGAAATAGCCGATGGCGAGGTCGGCGGCTTCGTCGTCGAGCAGGCGGCGCGGGTCGCGGGTGGTCAGCGGCAGCACCCGCACCGACACACCCGGCGCCTCGCGCGCCATCACCGCCACCAGGCCGGGCATCAGGTCGGCGGCGGTGGCGTCGGCCATGGCCAGCACAAAGGTGTTGGTCGCCTCGGCCGGGACAAAATCGCCGGGGGCCAGCAGGGCTTCGAGCTGGCGCAGCGCGTCGCGCACCGCTGGCCACAGCGCCAGCCCGCGCGGCGTGGGCGCCATGCCCTGGCCGCTGCGCTGCACCAAGTCGTCGCCCAGCACCTCGCGCAGGCGGCGCAGCGCGTTGCTCACGGCGGGTTGCGTGAGCGCCAGCTTGTGGGCGGCGCGGGTCAGGCTGCGCTCGGCCATGATTTCGTCAAAAACCCGCAGCAGGTTCAGGTCCAGGGTGCGGAAATTGGGGGTGTGCATGGCAGGGAGTTGGGTGCCAAGTCATTATCTGGGTGAATAACTGGAATCACACATCTAAATTTGAATGACACTGGTAATTACCCTAGTATGGAACCGTTGCATCGATTCACTGAAGGGGGTTCACCATGGCCAGTTTTGTACAAACCCGTTTTCCGGCCCTGCCGCTGGGCATGGCACGCGCGGCTGCGGCAACCGACCGCGCCATCCACCCGGTAACACCCGTTGGGCGGGGCGTGGCCACGCTGCTGCTGGCGGCGGTGGTGTCGGCCCTGCTGGTGACGGCCAACCAGATCATTGGCAACTGGACCGAGGGCCATCTGCTGGCCGCATGGATTGTGTTGTGGAGTGTGGCCTTCGCCGGGCTGGCGCTGCTGGCCGGGCCGCTGCGCCGGCTGGTTCAGCAACTGCGTTCCTGGGCCGCACGCTGGCAAGACGCGCGCCGAGAGGCGGCGTCGGACGCACAGATCTGGGCGGTGGCGCTGACGGATGGCCGGGTGATGGCCGAACTCAGCTGCGCGATGTCGCGCGATGCCGCGCAGGACGTGCGCGGTCTGGCTTGAATCGCAGCTGAAACCGCAACTGTGCACGCCCTTCAATGCCGATCACCTGGCGATTGAATGCCTGATATGGCCACCCGGGGCTGCCAGTAGCCCTTTGTCTTCTCACCGCAGCAACGGGCCCCTCACGGGGCCCGTTGCCGTTTGGGGCGTTTGAAAATTTTTTTGCATCTGCTGCATCCGTGGCGCGCACCGTCTCGTCTTTGAACTGTGAGGCGCAAAAACAAAGCATGTGCCGAGCAAGGTTTCAACCGTTCGACTTTCAACTTTTACTGGAGAGACACCATGATCAAGACTTCCGCACTCATCGCCGGCCTGGTTGCCACCACCGCCTATGTGTTCGCCCCCGCGGCCGCCTTTGCCGGCGAACAGCAAGGCGTGAAATGCCCCGCAGGCAGCACCGCTGAAATCAGCAACGGCAACCGCAACCTGGTCTGCTTCAAGAACACCGCGCCGCTGGAACGCGAGTCCACCTGCATTGGCCAGCGCGGGCTCAATCTGAACCATGTGATCCGCCAGGGCCAGCCCGACATCTGCAGCGACATCAAGACCCAGGTCAATGCCGGCGCACCCACGCCTGCGCTGTTGCCGGGCGACCCGCAAACCGGCTGGGTCCGCGCCGAATTCCCCACCGGCAAGGACAAGTTCACCCACGCCGGTGGCCGCGAATACGTGCTGCCCGAGGGCGCGTTCTACAGCCCGACCGCAAACAAGGAGCGTGGCGTGGCCTGCGAATCGCCCTTCAGCGACGGCGATGTGGTGCACAACGGCCGCGGCATCCGCTGCGAGAAGCCACAACGCGTTGCCGCCGATTGCGACTTTGGCTGGACGCTGCGGGTAGACGACCTGGGTGGCAACCGCGACAAGTGCATTGGCATCAACGGCGCCGGTCCGACCAAGCCCCGCGGTATCACCAAGGTGCAGTACGACACCCAGCAGGACAAGTGGATTCTGGACACCAACAACGGTCCTGACACATGGCGCGAATTCGCCTTCCCCAAGACCCGCTGAACCGCACAAACCCTTGCCTGCAACCCCGCCTTCCGGCGGGGTTTTCTTATTTGCAGCGGCCTGCATCCAAACGGCGGCAGGACTCGTCTCTTCTACAAGGCCCCGAAATATCCACCCCCATCAACCGCCCCGGAGAAGCACCATGTTCCACCGTACCGCCATTGCCCTCTGCATCGCCACCCTGCTGGCGGCCTGCAACAGCACCCTGCCCAAAGCCGTGCAGCAAACCCGCGCCGAGCAAAACCCGGTGGACCGCAGCCAACGCAACATCACCAACTTCACGCCCGCGCTGCGCTGCATGGACGACCTGATGTTCACCGCCGGCACCCGCGATGTGACGCTGATGATGGAGGAACTGCGCGACGCCACCACCAAGGTGCCGGTCAGCGCCCGCGACATGATGACTTCGGCCGTGTCGGACATGACGCGCCGTTCCCGCGCGGTGCGTCTCTCGGTCTTCGGCGGCGACCAGCAAAACCTGGCGCAGCTGCTGCAGCAGGCGCAGAAACTCAGCGCCTTTGCCGTGATTCCCGAGCACAACATCCGCGGCACCATCAGCCAGCTCGATGAAAACGTCAAACGGGAATCGAGCGCGCTGGGTCTGGCGGTTGAAAACGCGTTTGGCGTGCGTTTTGGCGGCGAAACCAAGTTCTCGGTACTGGGCTTTGACGCCGCCGTGGTGGACACCAACACCTTCAGCGTGGTGCCCGGCGTGGTGTCCAAAAACACCACCGTGGTGACGCAGCGCGACAGCAGCGCGGCCGATGGCCAGGCCCGCATTCTGGGCGCCAACGCGGTGTTCGCCTTCTCGGCAGCGCGTGCCGAGGGCAACGCCCAGGCGGCACGCAACATGGTCGAGCTGGCCGCCATCGAGCTTGTTGGCAAGCTGATCCGTGCGCCCTACTGGCAGTGCCTGGGCGTGGCCGACGACAATCCCGAGGTGCTGCGCGAGATGGACGACTGGTTTCTGGCCATGGAGGACAGCGAGCGCATCCGCTTCATGCAGGAGCGCATGCGCGACCGCCGCTACTACGACGGTGCGCTGGATGGCCAGGCCAGCAAGAACTTCAACGCCGCCATCGACAGCTACAAGCGCGCACTCGGCTTGCCTGCCGCCGTGCCGCTGGACGGGGCCTTTTTTCGCAAGTTCGTCACGCAGGCTGTGCCGCGCGGCCCGCTCGCACCCCTGCCCAAGGCCGGCGCTGCGCCAGCGGCTGCACCAGCCGAGGCGCCCCTGCAGCTGTTCGTGCAACCCGTCAAGTCCGATGCTTCGCAGGCCAGTGTGCGGGTGGCTGCGCTGGCGCCGGGCTATGTGTATTGCTATGCGCAAAACCCGGAAAGCAAGGCCATCACCCGCATCTACCCGAACCGCTTTGTGCGCGACCCGCGCATCGAGGCCGGCCAGGCGATTGCGGTGCCCGGCAAGGCCAAATTCAAGCTCAACCCGGCGCACGACTACGCTTGCATGCACGCCCCGACGGAGGTTTACAACGACCTGCCACCCCCGCTGCGTTGGGGCGACTTTGACGACGTCAAGCTGGCCAGCTTCGACGACATCCGCGCCAAGTTCGCCGAATCGTCCGGGCAGGCGATTGCCATGGTCAAACCCCTCACGGCCGGGGCAAAATAGGGCTAAAACCACGAGGGAGCTGCCGTGTCCGACGAAATTGCCACCTTGAGCGCCCTGCTCAGCCGCATCGCCCTGCAGGACCGCAAGGCCCTGACCGAGCTGTACAACGCCACCTCGGCGCGGCTTCTGGCGGTGGCCGACCGGATGTTGCGCGACCGCGCCGCGGCAGAAGACGTGCTGCAGGAGGTTTTCGTCAACCTCTGGACACGCGCCGGCCAATACCCTGCTGTGCAGACCCAGCCCATGGCCTGGCTCACCGCCATGGTGCGGAACCGGACCATCGATACGATGCGCCGCAAACGCCCCGAAGTGCCACTGCAATACCAAGATGCCGATGGCGAAGAGCGCCAGCATGACGTGGCCGACGACAGCGCCACCCCGCTGGAACAGTTGCTGGCGGTGGAGTCCGACCAGCGCCTGGGCCAATGCATGGAGCGGCTCGACGCCGCGCCGCGCCAGGTGGTGATGCTGGCCTACTACGAAGGCCTGACCCACGTGGATCTGGCTGCGCGGCTGGGGCACCCGCTGGGCACCATCAAGGCCTGGGTCCGCCGCAGCCTGCTGCGACTGAAAGACTGCATGGCTGGAGCACAACTCGCATGAAGTGGTACCACCACCCTGAAACGGTCGACCAGCTCGCCGCCGCCTACGTGCTGGGCACGCTGGCCGGACCGGCGCGCCGGCGTTTTGAATCCGTGCTGCTGAAACACCCCATGGCGCGTGAAAACGTGGCCGAGTGGCAGCAACGGTTGCAACCCCTGGCCGAGCGTCTGCCGCCGGTGCGGCCCAGCCCCCAGGTGCTACAGCGCATTGAGCAGCGTGCTTTTGGTGGCCAAGCCGCGCCTGCCGCCGCACCGTCTGTGCTGATGGGCTGGCTGCAGCGGCTGTTGTCGCCGGTGCCTGCCGGCGCGCTGGCGCTGGGGCTTTTCATGGGCATGCTGGTGCCCAATCTGTTGCCGGTGGCAGGTGACGACACCCAGCTGCCGCAAAGCTATGTGGGCGTGCTGGCCACGGCCGATGGCAAAACCGGGCTGATCATCTCCAGCCTGCGCGAGGGCAAAGTGCTCGACCTGAAGCGCGTGCGCCCGGTTGCGGTGCCAGAGGGCAGCACGTTGTTCCTCTGGACCATTGACGCGGCCGGTGTGGCCCGGCCGGTGGGACCGGCGCCGGCGGCAGACTTTGCCAGTGTGGCGCTGCCCAAAACATCCGAGGAGATGTTCTCTAATGCCGCCGAGCTGGCGTTGTCGATCGAACCGGTGGGCAGCCAACCGGCAGCGCCCAGCGGGACGTATGTGTACCGGGGGCTGTGCGGCAAGCTCTGGAAGGTGGTGAAAAAATAATTTTGATGGCCTGCATCCGCCAGGCGCCGGGCGTCGTCTGGTAAGCAGGGGCGCAAAAAACAGCGCCCTCCACCTCACCCACGGAGCCCACCATGAACCGCAGAATCGCCGCCCTTTCCCTTCTGGCCCTCAGCGCCGCTTTGTCGCCCCTTGTCGCCTCGGCCCAAACCCCAGTGGCTGGCAGCTACCAGGGCGAAGTCAACGGCGTCACCACCACCCTCACCCTGCAGGGCAGCGCCAACCGCATCAGCGGCGCCATCGTCGAAGGCGCCCTGCAGCTGGGCGTGCGCGGCAGCCAGCAAGGCAACCGCCTGAGCCTGCAACTGCTTGAGCCCGGTCAAGGGCAGGAAGTGGCCCGGCTCGAAGGCCAGGTCGACGGCAGCGGCATCAACGGCACGCTGAGCACAGTGAACCCGCAAACCGGCCAGGTGGTCAGCAGCAGCGCACGTTTTGTACGTGCCGGCACCGCAGCACCGGTGGCGCCGACCAGCGCCGCAGGCGGGCAGGTCGATCCCCGGCTGGTTGGCCGCTGGGTCAACGAAAAACAAATCAACAGCGGCGGTGCCAACTTCGCCTCGTTCAGCACAGTGCGCACGCTGGAGTTCGACGGCTCGGGCCGCATCATGCAAACCGTGCAGTCGGCCGGCGGCGGCGGCAACTGGAGCTACAACGGCGGCGGTCGCAAGGTCGAGTTCAGCGGCCGCTGGTACGCCAAAGACGGTGTGGTCTATGTGCAGGCCGACGGCACCAGCGGCTTTACGGCCGCCAGCCGTTACCGCTTCGCCGAGCCCTACCTCATCACCGAATCCCGCGACGGCCGCATCAACTGGCGCCGCTAAGCCCTGGCGCGCCCGGGCACAAAAAAAGCCGCCCGGGTTTGTGGCCCGGGCGGCTGGGATGGTGGCCCCGGGTAGGGGGCTGCCATTTACTCTTATCAAAAAACCATCAGGCGGCCAGGCGCTTCTCGATCTGGGCCTTGGTGGCGGTCAGTTCGGCAGGCAGGTGGTAGGCGAGCTGGGTGAACAGTTCGTCGTGCAGCTTCAGCTCGGCCAGCCAGGCGGCGGTGTCGATGCTGGTGACGGTCTTGAATTGCTCGGCCGTGAAGTCCAGGCCAGTCCAGTTGAGTTCTTCGTAGGACGGGCTGGTGCCAATCGCGTGCTCGGTGCCCTTGTTGGCCTTGCCTTCAATGCGGTCGATCATCCACTTCAGCACGCGCATGTTTTCGCCGTAGCCGGGCCAGACGAACTTGCCGTCTTCGCCCTTGCGGAACCAGTTGACGCAGTAGATGCCGGGCAGCTTGGCGCCAGAGGCTTCGAGCTTCTTGCCCAGGTTCAGCCAGTGCTGGAAGTAGTCGCTCATGTTGTAGCCCATGAAGGGCAGCATGGCGAACGGGTCGCGGCGCACCACGCCCTGCTGGCCAAAGGCCGCAGCGGTGGTTTCCGAGCCCATGGTGGCGGCCATGTAGACGCCTTCGGTCCAGTTGCGGGCCTCGGTGACCAGCGGCACGGTGGTGGAGCGGCGGCCACCGAAGATGAAGGCGTCGATCTTCACGCCGGCGGGGTTGTCCCATTCGGGGTCGAGTGCCGGGTTGTTGGCGGCGGCCACGGTGAAGCGGGCGTTCGGGTGGGCGGCCTTGGCGCCGGTTTCCTTGGCAATCGCCGGGGTCCAGTCCTTGCCCTGCCAGTCGATGGCGTGGGCCGGGGCGTCGCCCATGCCTTCCCACCACACGTCGCCGTCGTCGGTCAGCGCGACGTTGGTGAAGATCACGTTCTCGTTCAGGCTGGCCATGCAGTTGGGGTTGGTCAGCGTGTTGGTGCCGGGGGCCACGCCGAAGTAACCCGCTTCGGGGTTGATGGCGCGCAGCGTGCCGTCGGCCTGGGGCTTGATCCAGGCGATGTCGTCGCCGATGGTGGTGACGCTCCAGCCTTCAAAACCGGCTGGCGGGATCAGCATCGCGAAATTGGTCTTGCCGCAGGCGCTGGGGAAAGCCGCTGCCACGTGGTACTTCTTGCCTTGCGGGTTGGTCACGCCGAGGATGAGCATGTGCTCGGCCAGCCAGCCTTCGTCGCGGCCCATGTTGGAGGCGATGCGCAGCGCAAAGCACTTCTTGCCCAGCAGCGCGTTGCCGCCGTAACCCGAGCCGTAGCTCCAGATCTCGCGGGTTTCGGGGTAGTGGACGATGTACTTGGTCTTGTTGCAGGGCCAGGACACGTCGGCCTGGCCGGCTGCCAGCGGCGCGCCCACGGTGTGCACGCAGGGCACGAACTCGCCATTGACGCCCAGCACGTCGTACACGGCCTTGCCCATGCGCGTCATGATGCGCATGTTGACGGCCACGTAGGGGCTGTCACTCAATTCAATACCGATGTGGGCAATCGGCGAACCCAGCGGGCCCATGCTGAACGGCACCACGTACATGGTGCGGCCCTTCATGCAGCCATCGAACAGGGGGTTGAGCGTGGCGCGCATCTCGTCTGGCGCCATCCAGTTGTTGGTGGGGCCGGCGCTTTCCTTGCTCACGCTGCAGATGTAGGTGCGGTCTTCGACGCGGGCCACGTCCGAGGGGTCGGAGCAGGCCAGAAAGCTGTTGGGGCGCTTGGCTTCGTTGAGCTTTTTGAAGGTGCCCGCCCCCACGAGCTGGGCGCACAGACGATCGTATTCTTCCTGGCTGCCGTCGCACCAGTAGATGGATTCGGGCTTGCACAGCGCGGCCATGTCGGCCACCCAGGCCACCAGTTTGGCATTTTTCACATGGCCAGGGGCGTTGATCGCCAGGCCCTGCATTGCGGGTGAGTTCATCGGAGGCTCCTAAGTTTGAAAACTGATTTCAAAAAGAGGCGGTTGTACCAACGGTGTCGGAACGACGTTAGAGCGCCGGCTTTTGAAATCGGTCTGATTCCAGCCAAGGGCTCGGTCGGCGGGCGGATTGCTGGCGGGGTGCGCACAGCGCAGGTGTCAAATGGGGACGGGTGGGCCCGGCATTTGAACCGCGGGTCGGCCAAGAACTGCTATTTTATGAAGGCAGCGTGTCAGTTACCAAGCAATTACATGCAAAACTTGCATAAGGTTATGCCCGGCGCCGGGAGACACTCCCGGGATGCTTCAGGCCATGAAAACGGCGATGAAAGCCAACAGGAACATCAGCACACCACCGGCCACGGGCAACACGATGGGCATCAGCGGCACAATGGATTCGACCACGTCCACAGGGTGGTCGGTGTTGGTCGTGGCGGGGGCAGCGGCATGGTGGGGAGCAGACATCTCAAGCTTTCATATCAAGACAGCCTAAGATTTTAACCGCTGGCCCGTTTTCCTGAAAGAGGCCGGGCCGGCGTTGCACGCCAGCGCGCGAACAAGGCCAGAATACGCCCGATGATTGCGCTTTGGCCGACCCTGTTTTTCCCGGATGATGCCCAACATCCCGGCCCCAGACCATGACACACCGCCTACATTTCCATTTTTTTGCGCCCGTCTCGCGCGACCGGCGGTGCCCGGCATGACGCTGCACGAGGTGGTGGCCCACGAGGAAGTGCCCGGCGACCAGGGCCTGCCTGCCACGCCGCAGGACGAGCAGCCGGAAACCAACGCCGGTGGCGAGCTGACCGATGTGGCCGCGCTGGCGGCCGAGCTGTGTGGCGTGCCGCTGGTGGCGCTGGCGCTGATTAACGGCAGCCTGCAGTGGTACACCCCCGGTGGCGGCCTGCGTGCCGATGCGGTGCAGACCGACCTGCTGTTCTGCGCTTACGCGATTTGCGACCCCAGCCAGGTGCTGGTGGTGCCCGACACCCGGGAAGACTACCGGTTTGAGAACACGCCCTTTGTGCAGGGCGCGCCGCATGTGCATTTTTATGCTGGCGCGCCGCTGGTCACCTCCACCGGGCAAGGCATTGGCGCGCTGTGCGTGATGGACACGCAGCCGCGCACCCTCAGCGCCGGGCAGGTCAATGGCCTGCAGCTGCTGGCGCGCATGGTCATCAGCCACCTGGAAACGCAGCAGCTGCTGGCCTTCAAGGACCGCGCGTTGCAGCACGAACGCCGCATGTCCCTGGAGATTCGCGCCCAGCTCAGCGCGATTGGCGCGGCCTCGTCCGACATGGTCTCGTTCGTGGACCGGCGCTACGTGTACCGCTACGTGAACGACACCTACAAGAGCTACATCAACAAGCCGCTGAACCTGATTGAAGGCCACCCGGTGGCCGAAATCCTGGGGGAAGACGCGTTCCAGCGCACCTCCAAGCCGCTGCTGGACGAAGCGCTGGCCGGCAACCCGGTGGAGTATGGCTGGACGCTGGTGACGCCGACCAAGGAAGAAAAGCACCTCGACATCCTGTACACCCCGGCACGCGACACCGCCGGCAACGTTCTGGGCGTGGTGGTGCGCGCGCGCGACGTGACCAAGTTCAAGGAGCTGGAGGCCAACCTGCGGGCCACCGTGTCGTCGCTGGAGCGCGTCAATGCGCTGCAGAAGGAGTTCATCTACATCCTGTCGCACGACCTGCGCGAGCCGCTGAACTCCATCATCAACTTCTCCACCATGCTGTCGGCCGACGCCGCCGAGCAGCTGGACCCGAAAGCCCGCCGTTACCTGGAGTTCATCAACAGCGCCGGCACCCGCATGCGCCGGCTGCTGGACGACCTGCTGAGCTTTGTGCGGCTGGAGCAGCCACAAGACGCCTTCACCGACTGCGATCTGACCGTGGTGCTGGCCGAGATCCAGCAGGACATGGACAGCACGCTGCGCCAGCGCAACGCCACCATCAGCGTCGGCGAGATGCCGGTGCTCAAGGCCCATGCGTCCATGCTGCGCCTGCTGCTTCAGAACCTGATCAGCAATGGCATGAAGTTCCAGGGTGCCGGCACCCAGCCCCACGTCACCGTGAGCGCGGTGCGGCTGGAAAAGACCTGGCAGATCAGCGTGCGCGACAACGGCATCGGCATTCCGCCGGACAAGCTGGAGGTGATTTTCCGGCTGTTCCACCGCCTGAATTCGCGCAAGGACTACGATGGCAGTGGCCTCGGCCTGGCCATGTGCCGCCGGGTGGCGATGTACCATCAAGGCCGCATCTGGGCTGAATCCACACTCGGCGAAGGCAGCGTATTCCATGTGGAGTTGCCCGCCGAGGTCACCCCCGCCACCGCCGCCGAACGCGCCGCCGCCGGCCTGACCTGACC
>JAFEHU010000044.1 GCA_017848435.1 Burkholderiaceae bacterium
ATGCTGGCCTGCGCACCGTCAGACGCCCGCTCCAGCAGGTAGACCGTGCCCCGGGCCGAGGCTTCCACCGCCCGCACGGTCAGCACCGCACCACCCACCGACAACGCGACTGGCAGCGTCACCAGCGCCCCCGCCGTGGCCGATGCGGCGCTGCCCGCCACCACCACCGAAGCCAGCGGCAGTGTGCTCAGGGCCGACGCCTCGCTTTGCGCCTGGGCACGCATGGGGCTGCCAGCCAGCGCAAAAACTGTCAGCAGCGCCATGAAAAATGAAGTGAACCGTGTCGTCATGTCGTGTGCTCCTGGTGGGGTGACGTTCATTGCGCCTGGCGCACCGCAGCGCGGTCGGCCTCGTGTTTGTCGCGCAGCGTTTTGGCCAGCGTGAAGGTGCTGGTGATCAGGTAGAGCCAGCTCACGCCCAAAAAGGCTTTGTAGGTCTCGTTGATCGGCATCTGCCACAGGCCCCAGCCGGTCAGCCCCATGGCCAGAAAGAAGCCACCCCAGACCACCCACTTGAACATCGGTGTGTCGGCCGGTTGCGCGCTGCGGCGGGCCTGCTCACTGTCACGCACGAACTTGGCCAACACGAACGCGGCCGACAAACAGAAGACATAGCCCATCACCATGAACGCCTGTGCCATCGCTTGCCCCGGCAACCAGGCGAGCCCCACGCCGCACAGAAACACGGCCATCAGGAACGACAACCAGACCTGCAGTTGCCAGGCGGGCGTGTCACGGTGCATCTGAACTTGCATACAAACCTCTTGTGTTGTTGAGAGGCCTGCAGTGTCCGGTGCGCCGGACTGAAAAGTCGTTTTATTAATCTCAATGGCGCTTTGAACGCACCATGGGTATTATTTAACGGTACTTTTTGTTGGTGAAGCGGTTGTCACTTCGCCAGCAGCCACGCGGCGGTTTGCTGCACCACCTCGGCCTCGAGGCCATTGAAGCCGTGGAAGGCAAAGGCCTCGCAGGGGTCGCCGCGCGATTCGCCGCCCTGGTAGGCCAACACGCCGGTCCTGGGCGCGTTGGCCAAGCGGCTTTTCAAGGTCGGCACCCATGAGAACGCGCATTGCGCGCAGCCGTCCTGCGCGTGGTGGACCAGCAGCACCGGCACGCGGATGTTGCCCAGCGGCATGGCCGGCACAGGCCGGCCGCGCGGGTCGGTCATGAGGGTGGCGGTGAGCACCACGCCGTCTGGCCCGTCGGGACCCGTCAACTCGGTCACCACATAGGCAGCCGACTCCGTGCCCCGGCTGGTGCCAACCAGCCAGACCGGCACCCCGGCTCGCTCCCGCGCCCAGGCAATGACGGCCTTGAGGTCGGCCACATGGCCAGCCGTTTGCCGAAAGCCAGACAGGTAAGGCGGCGACTGCCGGTCAGACGGCGCATCGACCACCACCACCAGCAAGCCCTGGTCAACAAACAACTGGCGCGAACGCACCAGAAAATTGCCAGCACCCCACTGCATGGAGCCATTGGGGAAAATCCGCAGCCCGCCGTGGCCACCCGCCAACAACAGCACCGTGGCCCGGGGCTGTGGCGGCGCCAGCACCAGCAGGCGCTGCGTCACACCGGGCCGGGTGGGAATGTCCACCACCTGCGGCGTGGTGTGTGCCTGCGCCGGCAGCAGGACGGCGAGCAACAGCGTGGCCAGCGCGCGCAGCAGGCCACGCCCCCTGCTCACAGGTTGCCCCCAAACCGCGCGGCAGAACGGGCACGGGCACGCGCCGCCTCTGTGTCCCGGTCGCGCGGCTCGGCGGTGGTCACGAGTGCGCTGATGAGGTTGCGGGCCGCAGCGGCCACCTCTTCCACCGCACAGTCAAAAGCCGCTGCATTGGCTTTGGACGGCACATTGAAGCCGCTCAGTTTGCGGACGAACTGCAGCGACGCGTCGCGGATTTCCAGCTCGGTGGCGGGCGGCTCAAAGTTGAACAGGGTCTTGATGTTGCGGCACATGGCGACTCCCCAAAATACAGGCGAAAGGGCAGTGATCAATCCGACGTCAAACGCACATACAACTGCTCGTTAACCTCGCGGCCCCACTGCGTGCCGCGCTGGGTGCGCGTGAGTTGAAACCCGTGCTTTTCGTAGAGGTGGCGCGCAGCGGGCAGCTCGTCAAATGTCCAGAGGTAGACTTTTTTGTACGACCGGCTGGCGCAAAACTGCAGGGCCGCCAACAGCAGCTGTGTGCCCATGCCGGTGCCGCGCGTCTGGTCGGACGTGATGAACCAGCGCAGGTGCGCGCCGTGTTCGGCGTGGTGCGAGCCATCGATGGCGATGGACCCCTCGATGCGCGCGCCGTCCATCACCAGCCAGAGCCCGTCGCGCTCCTCTTGGTAACCCACACAAAAGTCCGACAGCCCTTTGGCCACCTTGGCTTCAAAGTCCACCCCAAACCCCGTTGCGGCGGCATAGAACTCTGCATGCAATTGGGCAATGCGGCCGATGCAACCAGGCAGGTAACCAAGGTTAATGTTCATGATTGCTCGATTTTCGCAGGGTCACCCAGTGCCTTGTTGAGCGTCACGGTCGCTCAACAAGGATCAGCAGCACAGGCCCGTTGGACAAATAGACCAACTAACCCAGTTGACGATCTCCTTCAATGAGGCTCTGGCCAGTACAGCCACCCGCAGCCGCTCAACGGTGGTACGCGGGCATCCGATAGAGCCTCGACGTAGGCGTCGGGACTGGTGGCGGGGGGCTGATTTTTTTCATGGCAACGAATACCATGGGGCAAATGAATTAATTTATTCATTTACAAATAGATTTAAATACTTATAAATTAGGAATCCATACACGAGTAATTGGAAAACCAGCAACAACCTCGGCGAACCCCACTTGCTTGAGAGTGCTGGTAGCATCATCAACAGAAATATTAGGAAATATCTGTTTCATAGCCGCATATAAACCAGAAACATGCGCGGCAGCTTGTGACGTTCCAGCACCATTAACCGCTGTATATCCACCTGAAGTGTAAGAAGTCTCTATTACAGAGCCAGGAGCGATAAAAAATGGACCCGCATATGCAGATGGATTAGCCATATTACTGAAACCAGCAAATGCATTACTGACATCCACGTTTGCAGCAACTTTAACCACCTCTGGTATACAAGCCGGTGTTGATATTGCAGTACGACTTCCTGAATTTCCTGTTGCAGATATCACTGGTATCTTTTGTGATTTCAACATTAAAACAGCATCACGAAAAGCATAACCAGTTGCATCTACGCAAGTACCACCATTAGAATAAAGATTTGCTGTGGATCCTATACTCATATTCACCGTCAATTCGGGAAAATTCAATAGGCTAAGGCGCATCAACGCCTCAGTCCAATCAGCGAAAAAGCTTTGATAACAACTGCTAAAATGCCGCGGACATACATTCGAATCTTTAACTCTTGAGAATACCTGAAATCCTAAAAGTCGCGATTTAGGTACAACACCCTGAATACCATTTGGCCCACCGCCTCCTGCAATTATTCCGGCCATTTTAGTGCCATGATCATTCCAATCAGGTGGCGGTAAAACACCCGCAGTGCCAACGCCTATACTATTTCCCGCACCATCAGCTCCAGGACATACTGGTTCGTATAATTTATTCTCGAACACTTGCGTCGAACCATAGCATGCCTCGATAGTCATTCGACCTTGAAAAAAAGGATGAGTAACTAAAAAACCATTATCTAAAACAGCGATAAATTGCCCGGTGCCATTTAAACCCTTAGCTATTGCCTGCGTCATATTTATAGCCGGAACACTTTGCAGAAGACTAGTTTCAGCCATTGGCTTATTAATCAATATAGAACGAATGCGTGGATCCCTAGATTGAAATAATAACTCGACCGACGCCCTGGGAAGAACCACAGACGCCGATGCCAAGCCTTCGAAAACTTGAAGTGTCGATCGATCTGATAAACCAATTTTTTCGAAAATATCATTGAACGCTGTTTGTATAGCGCGAGCTTGCGATTGCCATGCAGCATTATTAAGAACATCTCTGCGAGGCGAATATCCCATGTATCTTTGAAGATCAATTATTACGCCTACTTTTTCATATTTTCGCGCGTGATCTAGAATTTCCTTTGATAGCGGCAGTAAAATCACCTCCGGATCATCTTGGAGACGAATATTACGTAAGTCTTTTCGCGCCAACAATTTCAAAAAATCTCTTTGATTGACAAATAGTGACTGGCGCAAAGATCGCGGTTCAAGCAGTCGCCTAGATTTCTCTAAATTCGAGTATTGATCCGACTCAAGACTTTCATAAAACTTTGTTACTTCATTGATTATTGCCTGTGAATTTAATTCACTAGCCTTTAATAATGATTTTCCATTTTTTTGAATTTCAAATTCAACATCATTAAAATTGATGAGCACCTCAATGCCTACAATACTTTCTGTCTGCAATTTTGATTGAATTTTTTCAATTTGATTATCGGCGAAATAAATAGAGGATCGCGTAGCCCAAGTATCATCCCGAGCATAACTCGCGATCAATGGGGATTTCGATATTTTGCTCAAACCCTCCGAAGAGGCAACAACACCAATTTGGCCAAGCTGATTTCTCCATGTTGCAGATTGAATAATAGAAGAACCCAAATCTAAAAGAACATTATCTTCAACAGTTCTTATTTTTTCTGTAGACGAGGCCCTATTTTTAACTAAATCCGCAAAAGAAACATCATGCTTTAAGTTTATTTGAACATGCGAGTATCCTATATTTTTTATTTCTTCATCAAGCAAAAAAAGCTCCTGCTTACCAATTTTTTGCGCGAAGATATTTACTGGATAAACAAAACTTAAAACAATTGCAGCTAATAGAATAATACGTGATGTTTTCATAAATTACCTCGATATTAATACTCTAATTACTTATCCAGAAAGCAACTCTACTCTTAAAAAAATATCAATTACTATCTAATTATGAAACGATGATCTTCAACAGTATCAATTTGTCAGCAAGAAAAGGCATTTCACTGCTCGAGGTTTC
Organism: Burkholderiaceae bacterium; assembly: GCA_017848435.1. Classification (GTDB taxonomy): domain Bacteria; phylum Pseudomonadota; class Gammaproteobacteria; order Burkholderiales; family Burkholderiaceae_C; genus PCRC01. The sequence continues at coordinate 4,993 of JAFEHU010000044.1, forward strand.
TGCCAGTTTTCGGTAAGGTGGTGTCACTAGAAATACGCCATAACTTCACGTTTCGCCTAATTTTGCTATGCAAGCTTGGTCGTTCTACCCCTCGATTCGTTGCTGTGAGAATAGTACCCTGTGATGTACGAGCACTCATCCTGCCAATAACGCCGCTACCCGCTCCCGCAACCCCTCCGGCGACACATCTTCCGCTGCCACCGGCGCACCCACATTCAGCCCCACCCGGCTGTAAAAACCACGCCGGAAGGGCTTGGTCATCGCGGTGCCTTTCTCTACCCGGCTGAAGTACGAACCCCACAGGTTGGTCAGCGCCATGGGCACCACTGGGGGTGCAATGCCATCGGCTTTGGCGCGTTCCAGAATCTTCATGATGCCGCCTCTGAACTCCTGCAATTCGCCGTCCTTGGTCAGGCCACCCTCGGGGAAGATGGCGAGCAGGTCGCCTTCGCGCAGCACCTGCGCGGCGGCTTCAAAAGCAGCGGCGTAGGCAACCGGGTCTTCTTTTTGCGGCGCAATGGGGATGGCCTTGGCCAGCTTGAACATGCGGCCTAGCACGGGCGTGGCGAAGATGCGGTGGTCCATCACGAAGCGAATCGGGCGGGGGCTGGCGGCCATCAGCAACACGGCGTCTACAAAGCTCACGTGGTTGCAGACCAGCACCGCCGCGCCCTCGGTAGGAATGTGCTCGTCGCCCTGAATTTTGAAGCGGTAGACGAAGTGCGACAACACCCAGGCCACAAAGCGCAGCAGGTACTCGGGTACCAGCAGGAAAATGTAGATGGCCACCACCGCATTGGCCAGACCGGTGAACAAAAAGATTTGTGGGATGGTGAAGTTCAGCTTCAGCAGCGCGCCGGCAATGACCGAGCTGCCAATGAGGAACAGCGCATTCAGGATGTTGTTGGCGGCGATGATGCGGGCGCGGTGGGTGGCGGCGCTGCGCAGCTGGATGAGCGCGTACATGGGCACGCTGTAGAGGCCGGCAAACAGGCTCAACAGCAGCAGGTCGGCCATCACGCGCCAGTGCGCGGGCTGCGCAATGAAGGTGGCGGCGCTCATGACCTCGGCCGCTGGCAGGCTGCGGCAAGCGAAGTAGAGGTCGATGGAGAACACGCTCATGCCGATGGCACCCAGCGGCACCAGGCCAATTTCCACCTGGCGGCGGCCCAGTACCTCACACAGCAGCGAGCCAATGCCAATGCCAACCGAAAACACCACCAGCAGCAGCGACGCCACCTGCTCGTTGCCGTGCAGCACCTCCTTGGCAAAACTCGGGAACTGGCTCAGGAACACCGCGCCAAAAAACCACATCCAGCTGATGCCCAGCAGCGAGCGAAACACCACGGTGTTGCCGTGCGCCAACTTCAGGTTGCGCCAGGTCTCCGTCACCGGGTTCCAGTTGATCTTCAGGCCCGGGTCGGTGGCCGGTGCGCTGGGAATGAACTGCGCCACCGCGCGACCCAGCCCCGCCATCAGCACGCAGGCAATCGCCACGTCGCGGTGGCCGGTGTCGGGAATGGCCACCAGCAAACCACCGGCCACGTTGCCCAGCAGAATCGCCACAAAGGTGCCCATCTCCACCATGCCGTTGCCGCCGGTGAGTTCGCGGTTGTTCAGCACCTGCGGCAGGTAGGCAAACTTCACCGGGCCGAACAGGGTGGAGTGCAAGCCCATCAGGAATGTGCAGGCCAGCAAAATCGGCACGCTGGCGACGATGAAGCCCCAGGCGGCCAACGCCATGATGGCGATTTCCAGGTTCTTCACAAAGCGCATCATCACCGTCTTGTCCACCTTGTCGGCCAGCTGGCCACTGGTGGCAGAAAACAACAGGAACGGTAGGATGAACAGCGCGCCAATCACCAGCCCGGCCAGCGCCGGTGGCAGCCAGCCCACGCTGAGCTGGTAGGTCACCATCACGGTGAAGGCGAACTTGAACAGGTTGTCGTTGGCGGCCCCGGCAAACTGAGTCCAGAAAAACGGCGCGAAACGGCGTTGCTTCAACAGCGCAAACTGGTTGGTGTGGCCGGGGTTGGGTGTCTCGACGCGCATGAACAAGCCTTTGTGAAAGTACACCGTTGCCGCGATTCTGCCCGCAAACCTTGGCAGCCATGCCCGTATTCGATACAGCTTCCGCATAATCACCCCAAGGTATCTTTTGGCGGTACCAGGAGCCCCGCATGAGCACCACCGCAGACCTGGTTCTGGCGCTGAAGGCCGAACTCAAATCGGCTCGCATGACCTATGCCGACCTGGCGCTCTCGCTGGGCATGGCGGAGTCGAGCGTGAAGCGCATGCTGGCCCGGGGCGAGATGCCGCTGTCGCGCATTGACGCGATCTGCCGTGCGTTGCGGCTCGACTTTGCCGACCTCGCCCGCCGCGTGGCCGACGCGCAGCCGCTGCTGGCCGAAATGACGCAGGCGCAAGAGCAGGCGGTGGTGGCGGACAAGAAGCTGCTGCTGGTGGCGATTTGCGTGCTGAGCCAATGGACGCTGGAGCAGGTCACCGCCCAGTACCGGCTGAGCGAGGCCGAAGGCATCAAGTACCTGGCGCAGCTGGACCGCATTGGCATCATCGAACTGCGGCCACTGAACCGCTACCGCCTCAAGCTGGCCAAGACCTTCCGCTGGCGGCCGCACGGCCCGGTGATGAGCTACTTCCGTGAGAACGCGTTGGTGGACTATTACGCCGGTGGTTTTGACGGCCCGGGCGAAGGCCTGCTGATGGTGCACGGTGCCATCAGCCGTGCGCTGGCACCGTCGTTCATGGAGCGCATGCAGCGCGTGGCGCAGGACTTTGCGCAGCAGCACCTGGCCGACCAGAAACTGGCCGAGGCCGACCGCGAGGGCTACACCCTGTTGCTGGCGATGCGGCGCTGGGAGTTTGGGGCGTTCACGACGCTGCGGCGTTAAAGCCGCAGCGCCGGGCCGCCCCAAGCAAGGCACGCCCCCCCCTCGGGGGGCAGCGAACCACACGCAGTGGGGAGCCTGGGGGCTTGTTCTAGGCGGTGAAAACGGTCAACACGCCGGTGTAGCCGTAGAGGTGGTGGCGAGCGATTTCACCGCCCGCAAAGAACCCCACCAGCGGCACATCGCCCAGCGCCCGGCGGACGATTTGCAGCTCGGCATTCGGTGCGCCAAAGTGTGGGCCGCCCCGGCCGGCACAGCTCACGTAGATGGCACCGGCAATGCGCCGCGCCGGGTGCGGGAATGACTCGGCTTCGGGCGCTGACAGCGCGCTGGCGGTGGCGAGCGGCATGTCTTCGGGCTCCAGCTCTTCGCGGATTTCGGCGCAGATGCGCACCAGGTCGGCGCGGGCGGCGGTGGCGTCGCGCTGGCAGAAGGCCACGTGCATGCCGGGCTCGGTGCGGTCGGAAATCGCCACGCCCTTGCGGGCCGGGTCCAGGCCAATGATGTGGCGCACCACCACGTCGGTGCCGAAGTTGCCGGTGCGGCCCACGCCGCCATCGCCGGCCTCGCCCTGCGGCACGATGCCGGCCAGCGTGGCGCGCAGGCGCTGCATCGCCACCTGGGGCTGGTCGAGCGTGATGTCGAGGTCGCGCAGCAACACGTCGAGCGCGGGTTCGCCATTCAGGCTGATGACCACGTTCTCCTGCACCGCGGTGATCTCGCGTGCCGGGGTGATCGGCTGGCAGCCCTGCGTGACGCGCGAGACCAAATTCACGCCTTCGGCAAAGGCCACACCGCACATGCCGCCGCTGAACACGCCGCGCGCCGCGCCCTGCCCTTTGATGTTGCCGTTGCCCCCCAGCGCAAACTGCACGGTGGCACCCCGGCTGGACGACAGGCCGCCAAACAGGTAGCCGGTGGTGGTGCGGTCGGCCATGTCATGGATGAGTTCGGCCACGTCGGGCATGCTGCCGTCCACGTGCACCAGCGCGGTGTGGGCCTCAAAGCCCAAGCCGAGGGGTGCCACGCCGGAGAACACGCGGTACTGGTCGGGCGGCAACTCCAGCAGCATCAGCGCCATGGCCGGCTCGTCAAAGTACTCGGCGTTGTTGGCGGCAATGCCCACACCCACCGTGCCCGACCAGTCGGTCACCTCGGCGAGTTCGCCGCTCAGGTGGTCGAGGATGTCTTGCGCCTCGCTGGCGTAGTGGTCGGTGATGTAGAGCAGGCCCAGCGTGGGGGCGCTGGCGTAGTCAGGCAGCGCCATCTGGGCGCGCAGTTGCGCCAGCACCAGGCCGGCGGCCATGCGCCATTGCGGGTGGGTGGCGTGGCCGTAGGGAAAGAGTTTCACAGGGTGGGCAGGTGCGGGGAAGTGGGCTCCATGGTAGAGCAAACCGCCCCCGCCCGTCACGGCATGCCCCGCCGCAGGCTGGGGGCAGGGCAACGCAACGCGCGGCTTACCGGGTGGCTTTGCGGCGGGTGGTTTTGGCGGCGGCCTTGCGGGGCGCAGCTTTGCGTGGGGCGGCCCCTGCGGTCAGCGTCTTGCCCGCCGCGCGGGCGATGCCGGTGGCGCTCTTGATGGCTTCCTTGGCCATGCCGGTGGCCATGTGGCGGGTGGTGTCGATGGCGGTGTTGCGGGCCACGTCTTTCATGGCGCTGGCGGCAATGCCCTGGAACTGTTCGGTGAGTGCGCCCCACCACTGCATCGGGTCCACCACGCCACCGGCGGCGGCCGATTTGGCGGCACTGGCCTTGCGCTTGTTGGCCACGGCCTTCACCGCACCTGTGGCGGCACCGCCGACCGCGCTGGCGGCCATGCCGGCAGCGCCCGAGGCCATGTCAAACGCCGACTTGGCGGTGCCACTGGCTTTTTCACCGACCTTTTGCGCGCCGCCCATCAGCGTGCTGCCAACGGCTTCGGTGGCCTTGAGCTTGAAGGCGTTGGCCATGTCGCCCATGCTGAAGTTCATGCCTTTCAGCGTGGCCAGCGTCATTTTCTGCACCTCCAGCGCCTGGATGGTGGCGCCCAGCACCTTGGAGTTTTGCTCCAGCCAGAAGTGCACCGCCTTGAGTTCTTCAATGCGCTTTTCCAGCTCTTCCACGTTCAGCGTGGGGGCGACCCAGCTGGACAGGTTGGGCATTTGCGGAATCGCCCCGGACGCGCTGGCCGAGGCCTGCTTGGTCAGGTTCTGCAAAAAATCAAAACCCGGCACGAACTTGCCGAAACCACCAAAGCCTTGTGAATCGCCCATGTTTGTCCCCAGGAGTTGCCGTAGATTGTGCTGGCAGCTTACCCCAACGCACACGCCCCTGGGGCAGGGGTTTATCAGTGTTTGTGCGCGTGCCCGGCACCGGCGGGCATGCCCGGTGCGCCAAGGGCCACCGGCAGCTTGAGCGCGAGTTCGCTCGGCTTGCCCTGCGCGTCCTTGAACAGCAGCGTCACCGGCACGGTGCTGTCTTTGGCGAGCGGCTGTTTCAGGTCCATCAGCATCAGGTGAAAGCCACCGGGCTTGAGCTCCACTGTTTTGCCGGCGGGCAAGTCCAGGCTGGGCACGGCGCGCATGCGCATCACGTCGCCGTCCATCTTCATCTCGTGCACCTCGGCCACGCCCGCCACCGGGGAGCTGACGCCGACCAGGGTGAGCGGGGTTTTGGCGGTGATTTTCATGAAGCCACCGGTGCCTTTCTGGCCGGCCACGGTGGGGCGCACCCAGGCGTCTTTGACGTCCACGTTCTGGGCGTGGCCCAGGGTGGCGAACAGACCCAGCAGGGTGGCGAACAACACATTGGAAACGGATTTCATGGGAACTCCTTCAGGGATACAGATGATGCTCAATGCACGTGGGCGGGCGCTGCGGCGGGCTGGATCTCCAGCAGCACGGCCGGGGCTTTCAGGCCTTTGGTGCTGGTGCCGGAAGCAGGCACCTCGGCCCAGTCGGTCTGGCCTTGGGTGCAGCTTTGCAGCACCTTGAACCACATCGGGCCCGGCGCGTCGGGCAGCGTGCCGCGCAGCACGAACTCGTCGTAGTGTGCGTCGGGCAAGGCCTGGGCGGCCGTGGCGGCGGTCCAGGTGATTTCGACCACGTCTTGCGCAATGGTTTTGCCGTGGCTGGTGTAGGGCACGGCGAGCTTTTCGGTGCGGGTGGTCAGCACCCAGCCCGGCTTGGGCATGGGTTTGGCACCCTTGAAGCCGGGCGGGATGGCCACGCGGAGGCGCTGGGTGGCGGCGCCGTCGCAGCCATGGCCCACACGCAGCACGGCTTTGTAGCCGCTGCCGGCCGCTGCGGCCTGGTTGTCGAGCGTTATGTGGCCAAAAGCGGCCGGCGCCCTAGTGAAAGCTAGCAGTATTGCTACGATTTTGAGAGTGTTTTGCAGTGTCATGGGGTGGGCTCACAGGTCGTATTTGAGGTTGAACGAGTAGGAGCGTTGTGGGTACGGGTGGAAGTTCCAGTACTTGTAATTGTTCAGGTTGTCGATCCCGAACGCGGCGCTCCACTGTTTGTCCACCTGCCAACGCACCCGCAGGTCGGTGGTGAAGTACTTGCTCACACCCATGTAGGTGAAGCCGTTCACGTCGCTGTTGTTGAGGGTGCGGAACTGTGGGCCAGCATACCGGGCGCCAAGGCTGGCGGTCCAGGCCTCGTCAAACCGGTAGGTGGCCAGTGCGGTGGCGCGCCATTTGGCGATGTTGGGCTGGCGTTTGCCGATGGTGTCGCCCGGCGTGGCCACGAAGCCCGCGTTCTCCTTGATGGTGGAGTCCGCATAGGTCACGCTGGCGTTCAGGCTCAAGCCACGGGTGAACACGTCGTTGCCGCTGTAGGCCACTTCCAGACCTTGGGTGCCAATGCGGCCCACGTTTTGCACCCGCGAGATGCTCTGGCTGGGGTTGGCCGGATTCAGGCCGAGGATGGACTGGGTGTAGAGCGAGTCGCGCACGTCTTCTGCAAACAGCGTGGCGCGCAGCAGGCCATTGCCCAGGTCTTTCTCGGCGCTCAGCTCGCCGGTCCAGGACTTCTCAGGCCGCAGGTTGGGGTCGTTGATGAACAGCGAGTTGGTGGTGGACGTGGCGCCGTAGAGTTCCGCCACCGTGGGGTAGCGCACCGCACGGCCGAGCGACGCCTTGAGCACCGTGTCGGTCAGCCACTGGTACGACAGCGCGGCCTTGGGGGACAGGTCGTTCAGCGTGCGGTCGCCGTAGCGTTGCGCGCTGGCGGCAGAAAAATTGGTGAAACCGTCGCTCGCGGTCCAGTTTTCGGCACGCAGGCCGAGCACCGCCTTCCACTTGGATGCAAAGGCCCAGGTGTCCTGGGCCCAGAGGCTGCGCAACTGGGTTTTACCGCCCACGGCGCTGGCCAGGCTGCCGGCGGGGTCGGCCAGGTAGTTGCCGGCGATGTTGGAGGTGACGTAGCTGAGTTTGTAGCTGTCTTGCTGAACCCCGGAGTCCACGATGTGTTCACCGCGCATGCCCTCGGGCCGCCAGGTGCCCCGGGCGGCCAGGGTGTTCCAGCCGGTGCCGCCACCGTCGGCAATGGTGCCGGCACCGCCACTGGCTGCGCCGGGAAAGGGGTTGCCGGCAGCGTTGGCTCGGGTCTTGTCTTTCACGTAGTCGTACAGGCTGGCAGCCAGCTCCCAGTCGAACACGCCCTGGGTGCGCGACTTGACCGACAGGCCATGAATGACGTGCGTGCTTTGGTCGGTGGTGGTGCGGAAGTCGGCACCGGTGAGTGCGTTGTTGCCGGTGAAGGCCAGGCCGTTGATGTTGATTGGGCCGCTGAACACCGGTTGGCCAGCAGCGTTGGTGAGGTAGGACACCGGGCGACCGACCGAATCGTTTTGCCACACGCCCAGGGTGTAGGCCGCACGAACGGTGGGCGAGAAGTCGTAGGCCAGCTTGGCCTTGATGTGGTCTTGCTGGGTGCTGTACTGGGTGCCGCTGCCCAAGAGAAACCAGGGTTGGTTGGCGTTGTTGGCGTCCAGCACCGCGCCATTGACGGCGGTGCCCGCAGTCCCAGCGGTGCCCGCGCTGCGCAGCCGGGTGGCGAAGGTCAGGGGTTGGCCGTCGCTGTCGGTGTGGTTGAAGTTGAGCCACCAGGCCCAGTCACCGCTCTTGTTGCCCACCGAAGCACTGGTCTGGAAGGCGCGGAAATGGCTGTGGGTGTTGTACAGGCTGAATGGCTGGTCGACGAAACCGACAGCAGCATGGGCCTCGAAACGGGTGGGCATGCGCGTCACGTAGTCCACCACAGCGCCCACCGAATTGCCAGAGTAGGCGGCGGAGAACGGGCCGTAGAGCACGTCGACCCGCTCAATCTCTTCCGGCGTGACCAGGCCCCAACGCGGCGGGAAGCTCAAGCCGCCGACGCCGTTGCCCAGCAGGTTGCTGAGCTGGATGCCGTCGGCAAACACCAGCGAGCGGGCGCTGTTGCCGGTGCCCGAAGCGCGGGTGGACAGGATGGCGTGGTTGTAGTCGCCGATGTAGCGCTTGCGCACCAGCAAGCTGGGCAGGTACTTGAGCGCGTCTTCGCTGTCGGTGGCGTTGACGGTGCGTTCCAGCTGCTCGCGGGTAATGCCCTCGATGGTGGTGGGAATCTGGGTCGGCAGCGAGGTGGGCTGGCCGCTGTTGACGGTGACCGTGCCCAGGCTTTTGGTGGGGGCGGTGTTCTCGGCCACGGCGACCGGCGAGGTGTCGGCCTGCGCGAGCGCGGCGGACGAACAGACGAACGGGAAGGCGATGGCCAAGGCCACGCCCAGGGGGTGCTGACGCATGAAAAACTCCGAAATACCAATAAAAACACCGTGAAGCCCGGGTAAACCTGCTTCAGGCGCTATGAATTTGATAGTTCAGAGGGTCGGTGGCCCGCGTGCGGGCAGGGGCGCGCCCACCAGTGCGGCCATGCGCGCAGCGGGAATCGGCTGGGTGGCATAGGCCAGGGGTTGCAGCGGCGGCACCAGTGGCGCCGCCTCGGGCGGCGGCGCGCCCAGCGTGGCGCACATGGGGCAGTCCAGTTTGTGGCCGGTGGGCTGCTCGGTGCCGTCGGCATTTTTGACCAGCAGCTTCATCGCACCGGCGGTACAAATCAGCTGCACGTCTTGCGGGCTGACCAGCGGCGATGCAATCGCCACGCCAATCGACAACATGAACCAGGTCAGCACGAGGCGGACCAGTCTGTGGCCGTAGCGGTGGTCGATGTGGAGCTTGTACACGAGCGAATTGTACGAGCGACAGGCGGTTCGCTAGCTGTGGCCTAATAGCGGGTTTAGTTTTAAGTCAACAGGAAATCGCCATGGGAAACAAAATCGTCACCGAAGCCGACCGCAAACGCACGCCACCCCTGCCCGTGCCCGCCGGTTTCAGCCCTGCCCGCAGCGGCACTGGCCAGAAAATCAGCCTGGAGCGTGGTGTGGCCACGCGCAGCAAGAAGAACCCTGGCAAACGCGCCAAGAAGGGCGGCTGAGCCAGACGGTGCCGCGCTGCGGTGCCGCCACAGAAAAGCCCTCTGCGTGAGGGCTTTTTCGTCTATAAATCAGGGGTGGCGTTGCCTGCACCAAACGGTGCTGCGGGCAGTCGCCACACAGCCCTCACCACACTGCCATGAAACACCTCACCGCCGCCCTGTTTGTTGTCACCACCGGAGCCGCGCTGGCCCAGCCCAACCCGGTGGCGGAATTTGCCTCGGTGTTTGCCACCTGCAAAAACGGCTACCAGACGCAGCCTGTGGGCGACGTGTTTGCCTCGCCCACGGGCGGCACCTGGCAGCGCAAGGTGGCCTCGGAATTCAAGCTGAACTACGACGTGCGGCAAAAAGACGCCGCCTCGCCTTACACCGCCACGATCCAGATCGAGCTGCTGGAGTCGTTTGACACGGCGGCCACGCAAGAGGCGGCCAAGCAACTGGTGCCCGGCCCAGGCAACCGGGCGCAGCGCGACAAGGTGAACATCAACTTCGTCTACCAGAACAGCTTCTGGCGCACCACCACCGCCGACCTGGTGACCGAAACACGCCCCCGTACCGCCGACGCCTGGGGCACCACCAGCACCCGCACGATCGACCGCGACGCCGTCATCAGCTCGCGCCAGCCTTGGGTGATCTGCGCACGCTGAGGCCTTTGCCCCTCCGGCCCAACCGGACGGGGGTGATCAAAATGGTTTCGGGGCGCTGCGTGTGGGCACCCGCTGCACACTGAACCCGCGCGCCCGCAACAGTTCGGGCAACGCATCGGGGCCGACCAGGTGCAGCGCGCCCACGGCGGCCAGCACGCGTTGGCCGCTGTGGTGCAGGGCGGCGATCTTGTCGGCCATGGGGCCATTGCGGGCAAGCATGTCCTGCATCAGCGCACGGTCGGCGGCCGTGTCCAGACATCCACACCAACTGGGGTAGCTGGCCAGCGCGGCTTCGTCGCCGTCGGCCCAGGCGCGGGCCAGGCGGCCCAGCACGGCGCCACCGTGGGGCGCTTGCAGCGTGTCCATGAAGCTGTCGAACAGCACGGCTTCTTCTTCGGCGTTGCGGCCAGCCAGCAACGCCAGTTGCAGCGCGGCGGTTTCCAGGGCACGCACGGGCTTTTTGGCCTGGCGCGCCAGCACGGCCAGCACCATGTCGATGCCGAACTCAGGGTACAGGCCCTGGGCCCGGCCGGACAACGCCATCAATGTCGCAGCGCGCAGGGCCGGGCGCAGGCTGGTCAGCGCGTTGGGTGGCAGGCAGGCGTGGGCAAGGGCGTCGGCCAGCCGGGCGCGGCGCGCGGGCGTGAGCACCTGCCGCGTGCGCGCCGGGTCACCGGCTTCGGTCAGCGGCTTGAGGGATTCGGCGTCCAGCGGGTTGAGTTCCAGCGCCAACACGTCGCTGGCCTGCAGCGCGCGCAGCACGTCGGGGCCGGGCACGACCCAGTCCACCCGCGCCACGTGCAGAGTGCCATAGAGCCAGGAGGTGCGGCCACCGTGTTCGATGCGCCACAACAGACCTCGGTTGGTGGCGCCATGCCGAGCCTGGGCCAGCTGTGCGGGGCTGAGGGTGGGTGCGGGCGGCGGGCAGGTGTCGGCCCAAACGGGCAGCACGGCCAACCACCACGCACACAGCACCACCCAGCGCCAGCGGCGGTCCCTGGCAAGGACAGGTGCAGCGTCAGACATGGAACCCATCCCCCGGTTTTTTTTACGAGAATGCATCATACGCAGCGCCCTGCACCTGCCCTTTGCTGGAGAGCCCCATGCCTGCCACACCACCGCGGCCCCTGACCCACCGCGCCCTCTGCCTTGTGACCCTGTTGCTGGCGCCGGCCCTGGTGCTGGCCGACTGCGAGGTCAATGGCAAACCGGTCAACCCGTCCAACGGCAACACCACGCAGGGCCTGACCGGCATGATGCGCTGCAAGGACCACGACACCGGCCAGATGCAGCGCGAGCAAGAGCTGCGCGACGGCAAGTTCGTTGGCCTGGTGCGTTACTACGAACAAGGCCGGCTGAAGCAGGAACACAGCGTCAACGAAAAGGGCAACCAGCAGGGCCGGCGGCGCGAGTTTGGCCCGGAAGGGCAGGTGCTGCGCGACGCCACCTACGACAACGGCGACACCGTGGGACTGGACCGCAGCTTCCACCCCAACGGCCAGCTGCGCCGGGTCGCGCTGCGCGAGGCGGCCAGCCGCAGTGACGTGGCAGAAGCCGAATTCACCCCCAGCGGCCAGTTGCGCGAACTGCGTTGCGCCGACCGCCCGGTGCTCAGCCCGACGGTGGACGACGCCACCCTGTGCGGCTTTGCCAAGCCCTCAGACCTGACTTACTTCCGCGACGATGGCCGCCCGAGCGCACGCGCCCGTTTCGAACGCGGCCAACGGGTGCGGCACGAGACGCTGCACGACAACGGCAGCGTTGCCCGCAGCACCGAGCTGAAGGACAACCGCCGCACCGAACGGCAGTTCTCCCGCGAGGGCGTGAAGCGGCGCGAAACCCAGCGCCTGGTGGTGGAACGCGGCACGGTGGTGGTGCTGGACCAGGAGTTTGTCGAGTCAGGTCAGCTCAGCCAGGACCGCCGCTGGAGCGACACCGGTGAGCTGCAAAGCGAGAGCCGCTACTTCCTCAACGGCCAGTTGCGCAGCCAGAGCCGCTACAGCGGCCCGCCAGAAGCCCGCCTGCTCACCACCACCGGCCACGACGACACCGGCACGCTGCGCAGCGAATCCACCTACCGGGTGGACCCGCGGGGCAGGCAACAGGCCACCGGCACCCACCGCACGGTGAATGCGCAGGGCAAGGTCGTCGGTGAGCAAACTTACAACGAACGTGGCAAATTGGCCCGCACCCGCGAGTGGGACGACAACGGCCAGCTGCTGCGCGACGACGCCGTGTTTGAAGACGGGTCACGCAAGGCGTTTGAAAGGTAGGCCCCCACGCTCCCCCCGAGGGGGCCGCGTTTCAGCTTGAGGCGGCCCGGCGGTGAATCCGGTCCGCTGGTTGACCTGCTTGGCCGCGCTCAGCCTGCCGCGCCGGTGTTGATCTTCAAGCCCGCGCTGCGCCACTCGGGCAGGCCACCGCGGAACCAGTAGACCTTGGTGTAGCCGGCTTTCATGGCGGCCTGGCTGGCCTTGAAGCTCTTCCAGCATTCGGCGCCGTTGCAGGCAAAAATCAGTTCGGCGTTGCGGTCGGGGCCGAGTTGGGCGGTGGCAAAGGTGTCGAGCGCGGGGTTGAAGTCGGCGTCTTTGGCGCTTTTTTCCACATAGGGCACCAGCGTGGCGCCGGGCACGTGGCCGGCCTTGAATTCGGCTTCGGTGCGGGTGTCGATGTAGCGCGCGCCGGCCTGCACCATCTGCGCCACCTTGGCCGCGTCGATCACCGTGGCGCCGGGCAAAGCGCGCGGGGTGAAGTAGCCCAGGGTGGAGACGTAGGCAAAGCTGTCGCTGTTCAGCGTGGCCAGCTTGCCGCCTTCGGCGCCGGGCAAATCACCGCTGACAGACGCGTTCAGCGCGCTGCGCAGCGCCTCGGCACCGGGTTTGACGCCGTCCTTGATGGCCACGCTCAGCGCGGGGGCGGGCTTGGACTCAAGCACCAGGCGCACCGGCTCTCCGGCAGCGACCCAGCGGTCGAACACGGCGCGCTCCACCGCCACCACGTCGCAGCGGCGCACGTGCAGGCAGGGCAGCAGCGCGTCCTGGTAACGGGTTTCGTAGGTGCCGCCGAAGTGGCGCTTGACGGTGGTGTTGGCCGCGTTGACCTCGCCGCGCACCAGGTAGGTCACCACGCTGTCCTGCAGCGGCAGGCCGAGCTTCTTGCCATTGGCCTGCGCCAGGCTGGTGATGGGGCTGTCTTTCAGCACCGCCAGCACCGCCTGCACCGGTTTGTCGAGCCCGACCACCGGGGTGTAACCGTAGCGCACCGCGCTGCCAATGACGTGCGCCGGCGCGATGAAGATGTCGGGGATGCGCGAGCGCGTCACGCCCAGGTCGGCGGTGGCGTCGGTGGACATGGTGATGGTCGCGGCGGTGGACTTGTCCCGGCCCAGCGCTTTTTCCAGCGCCGCCCGCCAGCCGCTGTAGACGGCAAAACGCGACTGCTCACCTTGGTCACCAGGGTTGATCAGCACGTTGAGTGTGCTGCCGCTCTGCGCGGCGGCGGCACCCGCCAGCAGCGCGGCCAACGCACCGGTCACAACCGGTACACGGTGGCGAAAGAAATAGGCAAATGTCGTCATGGCGCGCAGTTTAGACCCTGGTGCACATCTTTGACACCGTGGTAAAGCCTATTGCACAGCATTGGCACAGGGTGTGCTGGCCACCGTGCCAAACACGCTCTGGCCGTCGGCGCCCTTGGCCTCGATGCGCACCGTCTCGCCCGGCTGCCAGCAGGCGGTGGTGGGCTGGCCGTCTTCGGCCTGCTCCAGGGCCCGTTTGGCGGCCGCGCTGCCCAAACCCAGCGGGCCGGTGGCCAGCACACTGCCGGCGCGCAGCGGGCGCTGCCGGCAGGCCTGGGCCAGCAGCTCGCCAAAACCCAGCGGCGCGCTGGCCGCGTCCGCCTGGGCCACGCGGCGCTCGTTGCGGTGCACCAGCAGGTTCAAGTGCATGCGCCCGCCCTGCCAGGCGTCGCCCAGCTCGTCGGGCGTCACCGCCACCGGGCTGAAGGCGGTGAATGGCCGGGCCGACAGCACGTCCCCCGCCGCCAGCGGGCCGCGCAGGCAGACCGCGTTGGCCAGCACCAACAGGCGCACGGCTTCCAGCGCCTGCGCGGCCGGGCTGGCGCGCGGCACGTCGCCGGTGATGGCGGCCAGTTCGGCGCTGAAGTCCACCCCGTCCGCCGGGTTGAACGCGGGCAGCGGCGCACGCGGGCCGGCAAAGTGGTCACCGCCGGCCTGGTGCCAGTGCGGTGCACCGCCGTCACCGGGCAGCGCGCCAATCCACACGGGACCGCGCGGCAGCGGGGCCAGGCAGTTGGCCGGGTCGAAGGCAAACGCGTGCCGCGCCTTGCCGAAATTCAGCGTGTCGTACAGGTCCTGCAGCTGTGGCGCGAGGAAATTCCAGTCGTCCAGCGCCTGCTGCAGGCGGCTGGCAATGCCGGTGGCGTAGTGGGCCGTGGCCAGGTCGCGCGACACCACCACCAGCTGGCCGTCGCGGGAACCGTCGTTCAGGGTTGCGAGTTTCATGCAACAGATTGTCACGCAGCCGCGCAGGGGCTCGGTATCGCGTATGGTTTGGGGATGTTTGATTTGTCCCGTTCGCCCGTACCCCGCCGCACCATGGCCGTGCTGGTGGCCGGGGTGCTGGCGGTGCACCTGTGGCTGTTGTACGCCGCACCGCCACGCCCGCTGCCCATCGCCCCCGGCGCAGCGGCGCCCAGTTGGCGCGTGAGCGCAGCACCGGTGCCTGTGGTGCCACAAACCCCCGCGGAAGCCCCCCAAAAAGCGGTGGTGGCGGCTGCAGCGCCAGTTTTGAAGCCAAATCCGCCTCCAGCCTCAGTAAAACCTAGCGATTCAGCTATAAATTCAGAAGCACAAACAGGCCTGCAACCCCAGCCGCCGCTGGATGCGCCAGCCATGCGCATGGTCAGCACCTCGGCGGCAGACAGGCCCCCCGCCCCGCCTGCGGCCGACACCCCCGACGACGCCAGCTCAAGCGAGGCCACCGTCTCCCCTGAACTGGCCGCGCAGGTGGCGGCGCTGGCCAATGCCAAGGTCAAGGTGCCGGGCGCGGTGCGGCTGAATTACAAAATTGAAGGCAAGACCAAAGGTTTTGGTTTCAGCGGCAAGGGGCATTTGCTGTGGCAGCCCGGCGCGGGCGGAGACCCGGCCGCCTACGAGGCGCAGCTGGTGGTGGGCAACTTCCTGCTCGGCAACCGCTCCCAGACCAGCAGTGGCCGGCTCACGGCCCACGGCCTGGCCCCCACGCGGTTTGCCGACAAGGCGCGCAGCGAGCAGGCGGCGCATTTTGTGCGCGACAAGGGGCAGATCGTCTTCAGCGCCAACACGCCGCAGGCGGCGCTGCTGCCCGGCGCGCAAGACCGGCTGAGCGTGGTGCTGCAGATCAGCAGCCTGCTGGCGGGCAACCCGGGCCGCTTCACGGCCGGCCGCACACTGCCCATCCAGACCGCGGGCGCCAAGGACGCCGAGGTCTGGCAGTTTGTGGTGGTGGGCGAAGAAACCTTAGGCCTACCGGGCGGCGAGGTGCGCGCCTTGAAACTCGTCCGCAAACCCCGACATGCTTACGACCAGCAGATAGAACTTTGGTTTGCCGAAAAACTGGGTTTTTTACCTGCACGCATAAAATTGTCTCAAGTCGGCGGAAATTTGGTCGATCAATCATGGGAGAGCAGCGAAACACCGTGAAAAAAACCACGGTTCCCCTGCAAAACCTTTTTGATTACAAACCAAACTTCGCCGGAGACGCGCACCATGGATACCATTGACAACATGCAGATGCTTTACGACTCCGACTCGTTCGCCGTGGTGCACATCCAGCCCGACGCCGGTGACGACACCCTGCCCGCGCCGCTGCACCCCGAGCTGGCCCGCCATGGTTTCGAGATCGTCGACAAACGTTCGGGCAAAGAGGTTTACCTCGACGGCTCCTGGGCCGAACTGTTCCAGCAGCAGATCAGCGCCTGGCAAACCAGCATGCCCACCGCCGAAGAGGTGGAAGACGCGCTGGAGCGCTACACCGGCCTGGCCCAGAACCCGGTGGTGATGCACTGACAGGTGCGCCGGTGCCTGGCCACGCCGGGCACGCGGGTTTGGCCCAGCCCGTAGCATCGGGCCATGCGGCCACCCTTTTCCTTCCCCCTGTGTCTGTCTGTCGCGCTGGTCGCAGCCCTGCTGGGCTGTGCCGCGCCGCCACCCAGCCCCACCCGCCTGCAAACCAGCCAGCTCGACGCCGTGCTGCCCGCCGACGTGCTGCTGCTGGGTGAACAGCACGACGCGCCCGAACACCAGCAACTGCAGCGCGACACCGCGACCCAACTGACGGCACGCGGCCAGCTTGCCGCGCTGGTGCTGGAAATGGCCGACACCGGTGGCAGCACCGCCGCCCTGCCCCCGGATGCCACCGAAACCACGGTGCGCGACACCCTGCGCTGGGACACTTCTGGCTGGCCCTGGCCCACCTACGGGCCGGTGGTGATGGCCGCCGTGCGCGCCGGGGTGCCGGTGCTCGGCGCCAACCTGCCGCGCGCCGGCACACGCGGCGCGATGCAAGACACGACGCTCGACACCCGCCTGAGCGCCCCCGCATGGGCCAACCAACAGCAACTGATCGCCGACGGCCACTGCGGCCTGCTGCCCGCCAGCCAGTTGCCGGCGATGGCGCGCATCCAGGTGGCGCGCGACCGAGCCATGGCCGACGCCACGGCGGCCGCCGTGTTGCCCGGCAAAACCGTGCTGGTGCTGGCCGGCAGCGGCCATGTGGACCGCGCGCTGGGCATCCCACAGCACCTGCCGGCCACGCTGGCGGTGAAAACGGTGCGCCTGCTGGCCGCCGACACCGTGTCCGTGGACGCCAACAGCGCCCGTTTTGACGCCTGGTGGCTCACCCCGCCGCTGCCCCCCAAGGACCACTGCGCCGAGCTGCGCGAGCGGTTCAAGCCCCAGGCGAAGTAAGCCTCAGGCGTGCTGCCGGATGGCCGCCGCCAGCGTGGTGACGATCTGGTCGATCTGGCTTTTCTCCACGATGAAAGGCGGGCACACCACCACGTTGTCGCCCGCCGGGCGCACCAGCACGCCGTTGTGGAAGCAGGTCATGAACACGTCGTAGGCGCGTTTGCCCGGCAAACCGGGCACCGGGGCCAGCTCCACCGCCGCCGCCAAACCAAAACTGCGGAGGCCATTCACCGTGGGCAGGCCCGTGAGGGTGCCGTGCACCGCATCGCCCAGCACGCGGCCCATGCCACCGGCACGGGCGAACAGGTCGTCCTGCGCGTACAGGTTCAGCGTGGCGATCGCTGCCGCGCAGGCCACCGGGTGCCCGGAGTAGGTGTAGCCGTGGAAAAACTCAATGGCGTGTTCCGGCGCCCCGCTGTGCGCGGCCATCACAGCGCTGTACAGGTGCTCTCGGCACACCACGCCACCGAGCGGAATGACGCCGTTGGTGACGCCTTTGGCAAAGTTCAGCATGTCCGGCACCACGCCGTAGAAGTCGGCCGCGAACGGCGTGCCCAGGCGGCCAAAACCGGTGATCACCTCGTCAAAAATCAGCAAAATGCCGTGTTTGTCGCAGATGTCGCGCAAACGCTCCAAATAGCCCTTGGGCGGGATGTACCAGCCCGCACTGCCCGCCACCGGCTCCACGATGATGGCCGCCACGTTGCTGGGGTCGTGCAGGGGCAGCAGGCGGGTTTCCAGTTCCAGCAGCGGGTCGTCGGCCCAGACGGGCTCCTCGTTGTGGATGTACGCGTGGTGCACCGGGTCGTGGATGAAGCGCAGATGGTCCACCCGCGGCAGCAGGCTGGCGCCAAAAGCCTTGCGGTTGGCCGGGATGCCGCCCACGCTCATGCCGCCAAAACCCACCCCGTGGTACGCCCGCTCGCGGCCAATGAAGACGTTGCGGTGGCCTTCGCCGCGTGCGCGGTGGTAGGCCAGCGCCACTTTCAAGGACGTGTCGGCCGCCTCGGAACCGGAGTTGCAGAACAGCACCTTGTTCAGGTCGCCGGGCGCCAGGGCGGCGACCATCGCTGCGGCCTGGAAGGCCTGGTCGTTGCTGGCGTGGAAGGCGGTGGCGTAGTCCAGCGTGTCGAGCTGGGCCTTGATGGCATCAACAATGGGCCGGCGGTTGTGGCCAGCACCCACACACCACAGGCTGGAGATGCCGTCCAGCACCTGGCGGCCGTCGTGGGTGGTGAAGTGCATGCCATCGGCGGCCACAAAAATGCGCGGGTCGTTCTGGAAGCTGCGGTTGGGCGTGAAAGACAACCACTGGTTGTCCATGCCGAGATCGGTGAAGGCCACGGTGTCTCCTGCTGCGCCGACGGGACGCCCGACGATTTTGCACCCGCTGCGGCCAACGTGCTGGCCCAAGGGCGGGCACAATGCCCCACTGACCTGACGCGCTGACATGGCCACCCCGACCCCACCCACCGACTCGATCGCCTCGCTGCGCGAACGCTACGGCCCGCGCTACCGCTGGCTGTTGCTGCTGTCGGTGATGGTCGGCACGATGGCGTCGATCATGTCGTCCACCATCGTCAACGTGGCGATTCCGGACATGAGCCACTTTTTCACCATCGGGCAGGAGCGCGCGCAGTGGGTCAGTTCCGGCTTCATGGTGGCGATGACGGTGTCGATGCTGACCACGCCGTGGCTGCTGGCGCGCTATGGCTACCGCCAGACCTATTCGGTGGCCATGTGGCTGCTGCTGGTGGGCGGGCTGGTGGGCGGCTTTTCCAACCACTACGACCTGGTGCTGCTGGCCCGGGTGGCCGAAGGGCTGGCGGCCGGTGTGGTGCAGCCGATTCCCGCCATCATCATCCTGCGCGCCTTCGAGCCGCACGAACAAGGCCGCGCCAGCGGCATTTTTGGCATGGGCGTGGTGCTGGCGCCGGCGCTGGGGCCCAGCATTGGCGGCGTGTTGGTGGATGTGTTTGGCTGGCGCTCGATCTTCTTCATGGTGGTGCCGTTCTGTGTGGCCTCGCTCTGGCTGGCGCGCACCTATGTGCCGGTGTCGGCCCCTGGCGGCGTGGCCGCCAACCGGGCCGGCGCTGCACTCGACTGGCGTGGCCTGCTGCTTGGCAGTGCCGGCACACTGTGCCTGCTGAACGGGCTGGTGGCGCTGCACGGCGGCTCGGCAGCCGAAGCCGGCGGGCTGCTGGGCGGCGCGGTGGCGGCGCTGGTGGCTTTCATTTGGTGGCAACGCCGCGTGGCGGCGGCGGGCAAGGAACCGCTGATGAACCTGGCGCTGTTTGGCTACCGGCAGTTCGCCATGGGCAGCATCGTGGCCTTCATCTACGGCACGGCGCTGTTCGGTTCCACCTACTTGCTGCCGGTGTACCTGCAGCTGGGGCTGGGGCTGTCGCCGTCGCACGTCGGCACGCTGCTGCTGCCGGCGGGCGTGGTGCTGGCCCTGACGATTGCCGGCGTGGGCCGGCTGGCCGACCGGCAGCCGACCTACTTGCTGGTCAGCATTGGCCTGGCGCTGCTGGCGTTGTCGTTTGGCCTGATGGTCACCGTGGGCCTGGGCACGGCGCTGTGGGTGCTGGTGGCCTGGGCGATTCTGGGCCGCATCGGGCTGGGCTTTATTTTGCCGTCGCTCAACCTCGGCGCGATGCGGGGCATCGACAAGAACCTGATCCCGCAGGGCGCCAGCGCGATCAATTTTGTGCGCATGCTGGGCGGCGCGGCCGGTGTCAGCCTGTGCGGCATCGTGCTCGAATGGCGGCTGGCGGTGCACGGCGACAGCCTGACCGTTGCCGCCACCAGCCCGGCGCGGTTGCTGGCCTTCAACGAGTCGTTTGGGATGCTGGCGGGCCTGTGCGCGGTGGCCTTGGTGGCGGCTTGGCAGTTGCGCGAAGTGCCGCAGAAAGCCGGGTGACAGCATGTGCCAGCTTCTGGGAATGAACTGCAACACGCCCACCGACGTGACCTTCAGCTTCACCGGCTTCGCCCAGCGCGGCGGCCGCACCGACCACCACGCCGACGGCTGGGGCATCGCGTTTTTTGAAGGCGGCCCGGAGCCCGGCAGCGACAAAGGCCTGCGCCACTTTGTGGACCACCAGCCCGCCGCCGACTCGCCGGTGGCCGAGCTGATCCGCCGCTACCCGATCCGCAGCCGCAACGTCATTGCCCACATCCGCAAGGCCACACAGGGCGCGGTGGCGCTGCAGAACTGCCACCCGTTTGTGCGCGAGCTGTGGGGCCGCTACTGGGTGTTTGCCCACAATGGCGACCTGAAAGACTTCCACCCCCGGCTGCACGGCAGCTTCCGCCCGGTGGGCAGCACCGACAGCGAACGCGCCTTCTGCTGGCTGCTGCAGGAAATGGCCAAGTCGCACGCCGACATGCCCAGCGTGGCCGAGCTGACGCTGACACTGCGCGAGCTGTTGCCCCGCATCGCTGCGCACGGCACCTTCAACGCCCTGCTGGGCAACGGCCAGGCGCTGTGGGCGCATGCCAGCACCGACCTGCACTACGTGGTGCGCCAGCACCCGTTCGCCCACGCCACGCTGCGCGACGACGACGTCAGCGTGGACTTTGCCCAGCACACCCAGCCGAGCGACCGGGTGGCGGTGGTGGTGACCACCCCACTGACCACCAACGAGGCCTGGGTGCGCCTGGCACCGGGCGAGCTGCGGGTGTTTGTGGACGGCGATTCGCTCCTAAATTCATAGCTACACCGCAAGGTTTCACTGAGGCCCAAGGCCAATTTGGCTTGAAAATCGGCGCCCGATGCCCCTCAGGCGGCTGCCACGGCCGCCTCCAGCGCGTCGGCATACAGCGCGGCCACGTCGCAGCCGGTCTGGTCAAAGATTTCCTGGAAGCAGGTCGGGCTGGTGACGTTGATTTCGGTCACGCAGTCGCCAATCACGTCCACGCCCGCGAGCAGCAGGCCACGGGCAAGGAGCGTGGGGCCCAGAATGGCCACAATCTCCTGGTCGCGCGTGCTCAGTGGCTGGGCCACGCCCTTGCCGCCGGCCGCCAGGTTGCCGCGCACCTCGGTGCCCTGCGGGATGCGGGCGAGGCAAAACGGCACCGCCTTGCCGCCGATCACCAGCACGCGCTTGTCGCCCTGGGCGATTTCCGGCAGGAATTTCTGCACCATCACCGTTTGCGCACCGCCGCGGTTCAGCGTTTCAATGATGCTGCCCAGGTTCAGCGCGTCGGCCTTGACGCGGAAGATGCCCATGCCGCCCATGCCGTCCAGCGGTTTGAGAATGATGTCCTGGTGCTCGGCGTGGAAGCGCTTGATGTCGTCGGCGTCGCGGGTCACCAGCGTTGGGCCGATCAGGTCCGGAAACTCCAGGATGGCGAGCTTTTCCGGGTGGTCGCGCAGCGCACGGGGCTTGTTGAACACCCGGGCCCCCTCGCGCTCGGCCTGTTCCAGCAAATGGGTGGCGTAGAAGTATTCCGAATCAAACGGCGGGTCCTTGCGCATCAGCACCGCGCCGAAGTCGGCCAGCGCCTGGGGACGCTCGTGCGGGGCTTCTTGTTCGGCGGTGTACCAGACCACCGGGTCACCGGTGAGGGTGATGTCGCGCACATAGGCGGTGACGCGACCACCGCGCTGCCACATGATGTCTTTGGGCTCACACACCGCGATGCGGTGACCGCGCGCCTGCAGCGTGCGCATCATCGCAAAGGTGGTGTCTTTGTAGATGGCGAAGGTGTCGAGCGGGTCGGCAATGAAAAGCAGGTTCATGCCACGATTGTCGCCAAGAAGCCGCCGACGCGCTGTCGGCGGGGTGATGCTCAGATTTCGATCTTCGAGCCGAGCTCCACCACCGCGTTGTTGGGCAGGTTCAGGAAGTCGGCCGCGCCGCTGGCGTTGTGGTGCATCTGCGCAAAGAGTTTTTCGCGCCACATCATCATGCCGCGCCCGATGCTGGGCACCACCAGGTCACGCGACAGAAAGTAGCTGGTGTTCATTGGCTCGAACTCGCAGCCGCGCCCGCGGATCTGCTCCAGCGCGCGGGGCACGTCGGGGTCGTTCTTGAAGCCGTAGTGGATGCTGACCTGCCAGCAGTCGTGACCCAACGATTCGATCTCCAGCCGCTTGTCCAGCCCGATCCACGGCACCTCGTGGCTTTTCACCGTGACGAACAGGTTGTGCTCGTGCAGCACCTTGTTGTGCTTGAGGTTGTGCAGCAGCGCATTGGGCACGGTGCCGGGGTCGCTGGTCAGGAACACGGCCGTGCCCTCGACCCGCACCGGCGGGCTGATGAACACCGCCTCCAGAAAACTCGGCAGGTCCAGCGCGTCGGCGCGCACCTTTTCATTGAGCAGCTTGCGGCCCTGTTTCCAGGTCATCATCACGGTGAACATCGCCACACCGATCAGCACCGGGAACCAGCCCCCGTGGAAGAACTTCAGCGTGTTCGAGGCGAACAGCATCAGGTCAATCACAAAAAACATGCCGGTGGCGGCGATGCACAGCAGCAGCGGCAACTTCCACGCGTAGCGGATGACGAAGAAGGTCAGCACGGTGGTGATGAGCATGTCGGTCGTGACCGCAATGCCATAGGCCGTGGCCAGGTTGGACGAGGTCTTGAACAGTGCCACCGCCACCACAATGGCCACAAACAGCGACCAGTTCACCGCCGGAATGTAGATCTGCCCGGTTTCACGCACCGAGGTGTGGCGGATCACCATGCGCGGGAAATAACCGAGCTGGATCGCCTGCTTGGTCACGGAAAACGCCGCCGACAGCAGGGCTTGGGACGCGATCACGGTGGCGGCGGTCGCCAGGATCACCAACGGGATCAGCGCCCAGTCGGGCGCCATCAAATAAAACGGGTTGCTGACGTGCTCGGGCGTGTAGAGCAGCATCGCGCCCTGGCCAAAGTAGTTGAGCAGCAGCGCTGGCATCACCAGGGTGAACCAGGCCAAGCGAATGGGTTGCTTGCCAAAGTGCCCCATGTCGGCGTACAGGGCCTCCACGCCGGTGACACACAGCACCAGCGCGCCGAGCAGCACAAAGGTGGTGCCCGGTTGCTGCAGGATGAAACGCAGCGCGTGGTGTGGGCTCAGCGCGCCCAGCACCTCGGGGTGGGCCAGGATGTGCGGCACACCCAGCACACCAATCACCACAAACCACACCGCACAGACAGGGCCAAAAAACTTGCCAATGCCGGTTGTGCCCTTCTTTTGTACCCAGAACAGGCAGAAGATGATGACGAGCGACAGCGGCATCACATAGCGCTTCAGTGCCGGCGAGATCAGCTCCAGCCCCTCCACCGCCGACAGCACCGAAATCGCCGGGGTGATGACGCCGTCGCCATAAAAAATCGCCGTGCCGCAGATGCCGATGAACAACACCACGCGCCGCAGCCGGGGCCGGTCGCTCACCGCGTTGGAGGCCAGCGCCAGCATGGCGATCAGCCCGCCCTCGCCCTTGTTGTCGGCGCGCAGGATCAGCGTGACGTACTTGAGCGACACCACCACCGTGACCAGCCAGAACACCAGCGACAGGATGCCGTAAATGTTGTCGGGGGTCAGGGGGATGCCCCCCTCGGTGAACACCACCTTGAGCGCGTACAGGACGCTGGTGCCAATGTCGCCGTAAACAACGCCGAGGGCGCCCAGGGTGAGCGCGGCAAGAGAAGATTTGGATGCGGACACAGGAACCGCCCCGACCACGCCGGGCCGGGACATTGTTGTCATGGGACCGCTATTCTGCGCCAGCCTCCCCGCCCACGGTCAGGGAGCGCGGTCTAGAACAGGGATTCGCGTGACATTGTTGCGACGCAACAACTGT
>JAFEHU010000081.1 GCA_017848435.1 Burkholderiaceae bacterium
AGCTGAGGCAAACTACTATAGGCAACTCGCCAGTCAGACCACCACGGTGGGGGTCTGACTTAAACCAACCAGCCTCCATGAATTCCGGGGCGGTTCAGTCGAACGAGATGGTGCGCGACTTTGTGCAGCTCGCTCTGTTCACGGGAGCGCGCCGCAGCAATGTTCTGGCGATGAAATGGCCGGATGTACACCTTGAACGCAAGGAGTGGCACATCGCGATGACCAAGAACGGCGAGTCCCAAACCGTGCTGCTGACCCCAGAAGCCATCGAAGTGCTAGAGCGCCGAAAGAAGGCAACACAGGGCAATGGGTCAGCGTTTGTATTCCCTGGTTCTGGCAAGACGGGACATCTGGTGGAGCCGCGGGCAGCTTGGGACCGCATGTTGTTGCGCAGCACGGCGTTGGGCTTGGTGGAGGCATTGGCAGACAAGGCGACCGCCAAGAACTTTGACTACCAGCTGGCCCTCGAAGAAGCCATAGACTTCCCGGCTCTGACCATCGAACGCTACACCCCGTTAGCAGAGAAGCACGGGCTCCATCTGAAGCATTACGAAATGCGTGACCTGCACATCCATGACCTGCGCCGCACGCTGGGCTCTTGGCTGGCCAGCAGCGGCACCAGCCTGCCGATCATCGGGAAGGTGCTGAACCACAAGACCCCGGAAGCCACCAAGGTCTATGCCCGCTTGATGGTGGCCCCGGTTCGCAACGCCATGGAAGAAGCCACCGCAGCCATGCGCGGAACTAGCGGGCGGTGAGACACAGAAGGCAGCGGTTCCAACTCATTCTGTGCAGAGGTCAGGGCAATTTATCAAGAATCACCTGCCGTGGCCGACTATGAAGTTGAGCCTTCTTCAACACCTTCCCAGAAGGAAGAACTCGCTGGAATAGCGCGTCGCGCCATTCAATCTCTGCCCTGTCACTGAGTCCAGGGTTAAGCATTCCTTGGAAGCTAGCCCCTTTCGCAGTGACTACGCCAAACGTCTTTGCCGCATCCTTCCGGTATATGCCAACCAGTTGAGGCTCACCACCACTATGGATGTCCTTCCCGTGAACTAACGCGTCGCAAAAAGCACTGAACATAGTTCGGCTCGTATTGCCCTGGTCTGATTCGGACCACCGCTTGGTCCAACTTTCAACATCTCTCTTTCCAGAACCATCGATGTGAAGAATTGAGGACCTATGACTGGGCACCTGGATCTCCGTCATTGACGGAGCTTTATCTAGCGGATTCCATGACGTCGCAAAAAGACGAAACTCTGTAGCACCGGGCTTCCCGAGCCCTATTCTCATGCCATGGAAGATCGTGAAGGCCCCCATGAACTTCTTGGGGTGCTGCTGCACTTCCGAGCGAATCCTCTCAAACAACCACGTGGCACGTGCTTCTGCTGAAAGTGCTGCATCGGCTGGGCGAAGTCCTTGATCGATGACATCGCAGCAACGCTGCAATATGCTTTGCGGCAACACCAAATACCCCACAAATCCAAAGATCTCGGGTTCGAATTTGCTTGCGAATAGTTTTCGCCCACAGTCCCAGACATTGGGATCGTTTCCCCACGAAATTCGACTGTCACTCGCAAAGTAAAACGATGTGGGACCTCGCGAATCAACACCCACCCAAGCCACAAAGGAAGTCAACTGTTTGCTCCGAAATTTGCAACGCATCATAGCGATGCGTTAAGATGCATGAGCGACTCCGCACTCCTCCACCATCAGTGCTTGCACCGCGAGCACTGATGATGGGGGAGACTGGCGATATTAGGGACCACCTCCAGGCCTTCGGGCCTGGAGACGGCGGTATCCCTCCCCTTCCCTTCGCGCAATCCGCAGCGTCTACTAAAGTAGCGACGGAATCTTCCGCTTCTCGACCGGCCGGATGTAGCGGCCTAGCACAGCATCGCTGCGGTGCCCGGTCTGCTCTCGGATGAGCCATGTGGGCAGCGATGCCATCGCTGCCGTGGTCACATAGCCTGCGCGAAGGCTGTGGCCCGAGAACTCCTCCGGCTCACGCCCCATGGCCCTGGCCGCGCGCTTCACGATCAAGGCCACCGACTGGGCCGTCAGCGGTTCATCGGACACCACGCCGCCCTTGGTCACCGAGCGGAACAGCCAGCCAGTTTCGATGCCCGCCACCGCCAGCCACGCTTTGAGACTCTGGATGGGGCACCGCTCGCCGCTCGCCTGCGGCAGGAACACCGAGCGCCCCTTGCCGAACTGATCGGTCTTGGAGAACCGAAGCAGCATCTCGGCATGGGTCTCGTGGAAGGTCACGTCCTCCACCCGCAAGGCCACCAGCTCAGCGCGGCGGAACGCACCCGCGAAACCGACCAGCAGCAAAGCCCTGTCACGGGCTGCCTTGGTGGGGTGTGACTTCTGCTGGTCGAGCACGGCCAGCATCTCCAGCAGCACGTCGCGGGTGATTGGCTTCACCGCACGCTGACGGGTGCCGTGCTGGCGGCGGATGCCTTTCATGGTCGCCACGACCACATCGGCCCGCGTCGGCGACTTCAGCCCTTGGTCGCGGTGGGCCTGTGCGATGGACACGCAGCGCCGCTCCAGCGTCGCCACTTTCATGGCCGGGGCTAACTTCGCCAAGTACTCCGCCACCATGGCCGGTGTTGCCGGTATGGCCCCGCCGTGCTGGATGAAATGGCGCACATCGCTGGCATAGGCCCGCTTGGTGGCTTTCGAGCTGGCAGAGGCGACATAGCCAGCCACGGAGCCGGTCGGCGGCTTCTCTGCCGTTTTGGCTGCGGTACTGGCGGTGGATTCTTCGCTTGATGCTGGCGATTTGGTGCCAGCCGATGCGTGCGGCTTTTTGGTGGTCATTTTGGTAGTGATAAGTGCGTGCTATCGCTACGAACGCAGCGACAAAAAAGCCGTGCGGCGCGAACGCGGCACGGCGGAATGAACTGGCTGCAACTTTGCACTGCGGCCTGCGGACGGTGATTTGAGGTTAGTAGCAGCTGGGCAGCAGCACCGTGGTGACCGACCGGTCCCACTCGGTGATGATCCACACGACCGCCGGGTCACCTTCCTTGCCGATGTCGAACGACGAGAAGATGCGTGATTCACCAGACAAAACAGCCTGCCAGTTGGCATTGCGATCCTCCGCGCACATGGCGTTCCACTCGCACCGCTGGTGACGACGCAGCAGGTCGAGGACGTTTGCACCACGCTTCTCGATCAACCGCAGCGCGGGCGGCGTGGCGACGACATCGCCCAACTCGAAGAGCACGGGCGGGTGGATGGCGATGGGCAAAGGATCGTTGGGCGATGCAGGGCCTGCCTTCGGCGGCATGGCGGATTCTTGAGACATGGGGGGTTCCTTCAGATGGGGTTGCGCCAACCTGCCCGCCAGAAACGACAAAGGGCTGAGACAAAACGTCTCAGCCCTTGGAGGTGACCGGCAGCGGTCGGCAGATTTGCTAGTGCGGCGCGGCTGACCAGTTGAAGCCAGCCATCGCCGCGTCGTCACAGTAGCGCGGGGCGAAACCGGCCGCAATCTCGGTGTGACTTCGCTTCAGACGAACCGGAAATCACCACACATCCCAGCTGCCGTCATCAGACGACTTGGCCTCAGGGGTGGGCGAGCTGCCATTCGGGACGGCGTAGCCCGGTGGGACCGCGCCCGGACGAGCCGCCCTCACCAGAATGTCGCCCGAATCGAGCAGACGGATGTAGAGGTGGTCGCCGCATTGCAGTCCGGCCCGTTCGGCAATATGGCTCGGTACTCGAACACCGAGCGAGTTACCCCATTTCGACAGCTTGCTTGGCATGGTGTTGCACTCACTTCATTGATACACATTGGCTATTGCAAATTGGCAGCAGGTGCCCTTGCCAACCATGCTTCTTTCTCTGTAGTGCTTTCTTGTAAAGGCTCCGGGCGGAATTCCCCGCATTTACCAGGAGCAATCCACCATGCAAGCTCAGACCATCGAACGCCGCTTCAAGGCAAACCGGGTCTTCATCAACGGAAAAGTGCGGATGGGTAACTACACCCGCTTTGACCTCTGGTGCGGCCTCATCGTCAACGTCTACGACACCGGAAGCGTGGTCGTTCAAGGCCGTATGCGCGCCTTCCCGTACTACGACCCTATGCCGGGAATTCGCAAGAGCCTGCCTTTCGATACCGCTTGGCAGTTCGCGCGGGCAAAGAAGTAAGGCCGCCCCATCAAGCTGATGAATGAAGGCGCGGCGAGTCCGCCGCACCTTCCTTGGCACCAATCCAACCGAACTGACCTTCGCATCCCAGGACGCAGGCCGCCCTGGTCAACGATCGACAGCATCAAGATGACGAATGACATGCACAAGGATGCATTGTCAGATCAATACTCTCTGACCGCACGGGGCCCACTGGAGCCCCCTTTGCCGCCAGACGGCACGTCTACAGTACCTCTCGGAGCGCCTTCAGCACGACGTTCGAGCGGTGAGTTGAAGCCGGCCGGAGTCCATCAGGTGCGTCACCAAAGGAGCCTGAAACGCTGGTAGTCTCTACGGTTACAACTGGCGTAAAATGCTGGATAAAATTACAGTGCCGTAGGCACGTACTCCATGGCTTGGGCGACGGTCCTCGCCGTGGCTTTGCTATTGATGGCGCGGAACTTGAAAACCGCCTAAGAACGAGAGAATCAGAATGGCATACGAGCAACTAACGCGCGGAGACTTGATCCGACTGCTTGAGCAGCACGATGCGGAGCGCGCGGAGGCAGGCAAGGACGGCATCATCATGTCTTACACAGGCCGCACGGCGCCGTGGCAGATCATCCGTCAAGTCAAGCCCAAGCTT
This sequence comes from Burkholderiaceae bacterium, assembly GCA_017848435.1. GTDB lineage: Bacteria > Pseudomonadota > Gammaproteobacteria > Burkholderiales > Burkholderiaceae_C > PCRC01. Next base: position 4,790 of record JAFEHU010000081.1, read on the forward strand.
ACCAAGATCAATCAGCGAGCATCGGTAGGAGACGCTCAGGCTCAGGGCCAGAACATCATCATGGATGGGGAAAACCTGTCGGCCATGGTGACCTTGTACAAGTATCGCGGACAAGTCGATCTGATCCTCACAGACCCGCCGTACAACACTGGCGAAGACTTTCGCTACAACGACAAGTGGGACAAGGACCCCAACGACCCGGAGTTGGGGGATGTCGTGCCAAAGGAGGACGGTTCACGCCACTCCAAATGGCTGCGCTTCATGACGCCACGCATCTGGATGATGCGTGAGATGCTGAAGCCGGGTGGTGTCATCGCGATCTGCATCGATCATCGCGAGTTGTATCGCCTGGGAATGCTCATGGACGAAGTGTTTCGTGAAGAAAACCGCATTGGCATTATCAATTGGCAAAAGGCTTACTCGCCCAAGAATGACACTGGCGGGAAAAAAGGTGGCCTGTCGTCGGCAACAGAATATGTTCTGGTCTATGCGAAGGACTATGCCAAGTCAAAGACCGGCATGCTGGATCGCACCGAGGCGATGAATGCGCGATACACGAATGATGACGATGATCCAGACGGTGACTGGGCATCATCCGACGCGACAGCTCCCGAATATCGCAAGACTGGCACCTATGCTGTGCAATCACCATTCACAGGCAAGCTCTTTTACCCCACACGTGGTCACTGGGTAAGTGAGACTGCAGAAATGAAGCGATGGCTCCAAGGATGGGGCAGCGCATATGTTTCTCGACAACTTGACGACGGATGCGAGGCAAAGGCACTGGTATTGAAGGGCGCGAAATTCAATGGCAATGACCCAGACCTGACATGCGCCGCAGTGGCTAATGCTAGGGCTGCCGCACTCAAAGTAATGAGTGGGAAGAACTGGCCCCAACTAATATTCACTGACGGTGGTGACGGCGGCCCACGTTTGAAGAAACACCTTTCCAAAATCAAGAAAGGCAAAGTCCCATTGACCTACTGGGCCAATGAGGATTACGAAGAACTCATTGAGATTGACAGTCAGTCGTGGGATCACCAACAGTCGGGTCATAGTCAGGCCGGAATTAATGAGTTGGATGCCGTTGTGGGCAAAGGCCACAACTTCAAGACCGTCAAGCCGCTGAGGCTCATGACAAAGATCATCCAGCTTTGGTGCAAACCTGACGGCATCGTAGTAGACCCGTTTGCTGGGTCTGGCACGACTGGCCATGCAGTGTTGGAGTTGAACAAAGTAAGCGGGGCATCGCGCCGCTTCATCCTGATCGAACAAGGCAACGACGAGAAGGGCGATCATTACGCCAAGACGCTAACGGCAGATCGCGTCCGTCGCGTAGTCAAGGGAGATTGGAAGTCCGGACAGCGCGAACCGCTCGGAGGAGGCTTCCAGTTCATCGAATTGAAGCGCCAGCAGGTAGACGCGGCTGCAGTAAACGCCTTGCAGCGGGAAGAAATGATCGACCTGCTGTTGACCAGTCATTGGGACAAGTCAGACCGCGCCAAGACCTCGCTCACACGGTTCGTGCCGGAAGTGAGCCGACGTTTCTTGTTCGCTACCAATGCCCGCAATGAAGGCTTCTTCTTGATTTGGGATGGGGCGGATCAGCCATCCATCCTGAACCGGGAAACGTTCAAGGCCATCGTTGAAGAGGCCAAGGCCTATGGCCTCATGGATCGCTATCACGTGTATGCCTCACTGGCACCATACTCGGGTCGCACGGTGGAGTTCTACAAAATACCGGATAGGGTGTTGGAACACATCGGCTTCAACACACGTGCAGACGCCTACAACAACGAGACAGAGAACGAGCAGGGATGAAAGAAATCAAATTCCAGAACGATGCGGCACTTCAGATTGCACGCCGCTATGCGTTCTTCGCCAATCACGATCAACGTCCCGGCACTCGCCGTCTATCCGATCCGTTTTTCCAGGCCCTGTCTGCGCTGACCGGTGCTGGCAAGACACCGATACTGGCCGAGGCCGTGACGTTGATCCGCAATGAACTCCCGGGCGAACCCATCGTCCTGTGGATGTCCAAGGCACGTTCCGTGGTCACCCAGACCTTCAACAACTTCAACGGCGGCAAATACGCATCATTGATCGAAGGCTTCCAGGTCTGCGCGATCAAGGATTTGAAGCCCGCGATGGTGGAGGATGGAGGAACGCCGTTGCTGGTGCTGACGACCACGGGCCTGTTCAACAACAAGGATCAGGCCGAAGGGGACTTGAAGATATACCGGGCAGCACAGGACAGTCAGGGTGGAAAGTCCATGTGGCAACGCCTCATCGACCGAAACGATGGTCAAGCGCGGCGTCCGCTCATCATCGTTTACGACGAAGCCCACAACCTTTCCGAGCAGCAGACGGACATCCTGCATGAGTTGCAGCCAGAGGCCTGGTTGCTGGCCAGTGCCACCATCAAGTTGCCCACCAAATTTCACAACCTGGTGATCCAACCTACCAAGAGTTGGGTAGTGCGATGCTCCCATGAGGTAGCAGCATTCAAGGATTTGGGGGCACTCAAGGACGGCGTCCCTGACCCTGATGCATGGATGACCACGCTGGTGGACAGTCAGAAGGTGGTGGATGCAGAGTTGGTGAAGAACGCCATTCACTTTGACGGCACCACGGCCCCCATGGAGGTGTGCCTCGATAGTCTGATGGAGCGTCGTGCGCTGATCCAGAAGGAAATCAGTGATCGGGGTTTGCGCATCAAACCCAAGGCCATCTACGTTTGCAAGACCAACATCACTGATGATGGCCAGCCGGACGATCCCTCCAAACCTTTCAACTTGCGCCAGGCTCCGCCCATTCGCATTTGGCGTTACCTGGTTGAGACCAAAGGCATCGACCCGGCCACGATTGCGATCTACGCTGATTTGAAGTTCACCGATGGCACCAAGCCAGATGCTGTGGTGCACTTCTCCAAAGGTGATGACGACTTCGATAAGTTCCACGAAGGGAACTTCGAGCACATCATTTTCAATCTGTCGTTGCAGGAGGGATGGGACGATGCCGAGTGCTACCTGGCCTACATCGACAAGTCCATGGGCTCATCAACGCAGGTTCAACAGGTCATCGGACGTGTGCTGCGCCAGCCGCATGCCACGCACTACAACAGCGAGGTATTGAACGCGGCCCACTTCTTCCTGCGTGTGGACAGGAAGAGTGTGTTCACGCAGGCGCTTGACCTGGTGAAAGCCAAGCTGGATCAGGAAGGCGCCCCCATCGCCATTTCGTCGTCGTTCTCGGGTGGCACCGCGCCTGGCGCCATTGAAGTTGAGCCGCGCGATGACCTCACTGCGCCCCTTCACAGCATCTACGTGCTCAAGGAAGAGGCCATGAGGCAGGTGGATCAACTGGTAGAACGGTTCACAACCTTCACGGAAGGCGGGCCTGATGCCATCGGAACGGCGGAGAGCGCCCGTGCCGTCATCAAAGTCAATGACAAGGCAAATGGGGCGGCTGATCCTGAATGGACGGAGGGAGGGCATACCAACCCTGTTCGGCTTCGCTGGCTGTTGTCACTGGCGGTGCGGTCACGCGCACCTCAGGCCGGAAAAATCATCAACACCAACAACCCAAAGTTTGACGTTCGCGTCCAAGTGCGCAGTAATGCTGAGGAAGCGGTGAAGGAATTGGCCGACAAGATCGCGACGGCCTACTACGAACACTCTGAGTTGATCTACGAGGAAGACGATCCGTTCACGTTTGGCCCGATACGAGTCGTGAAGGAAGGTGCTGTCAAGTTCACCAACAGTCTCTATCCGCAGTATGGGAAGTTGGGGACTGAAGAACTGGCGTTTGCCAAGGGACTTGATGCTGCCAATGTAACTTGGCATCGCAACCCGGTCTCCGGGGGCTGGTCGATACCACTGCTGACCCCGGGAGACACGACCAACTTCTTCCCGGACTTCCTAGCTTGGAAGGGCAACAAGGTTTTTGCTATCGACACAAAAGGCAAGCACCTCTTGTCAGAGGCCCTGTTGCGCAAGATGTTCGATATAGGCGACGGGGATAAAAGTCGAGTTCAAGTTCGATTTGTCGTAAAAGGCAAGCAGGACACGCTGAATGGCCGAACGACGACCAAAGAGGGCTATACGGTCTGGCGAGTGAAGAACAATCAGACCGTGGCCGTATATAAGGAAACTATGGCGAAGGCCGTGGCCGAGTGCTTGAAGTGACTTTGCTGCCCCGCACTGGGTCATGCCACTCAATTCGCAGGAGCCTTGATCCATTCGGCAATGTGGCTGATCGCCTCTGACTCCATGCCGATGAAGCCGTGCCAGTGCTGGCCCGCGCATTCGTCGCCTGTCGGATTCGCTCCATCGTTCACTACCATCAACTTCTTGATGGGTGCGTTGCTCAGCCCCTTGATGATGTAGGGAGCTTCGCTGGCCTGGCAGTGCTTACAGGCGTCCTTAGCATGGTGATAGACCAGCACCGGCAGGGTGATGGCCTTGAGGTCTTGGCGCGGAACCGCACCCGGCGTGGCATAGCGCACCACACTGGAGGTCAGCACCAGTCCTGCGATGGCCGGGTCATGGACGTTGATCGCCATCGCCGTGGCGGAGACGGTGCCGCGACTGGTGCCCACAATCCACACAGGCAGATCACTTTTCTGCTTCACGAACTCCAGCACCTTGGCAACGTCGGTCATGTGCTTGGGTTCGGTTCGTTCTGTCCAGCCCAGCTCGTCCATGTCATTGGGACGCCCGAAGATTGCGACGTTGAAGCCGTTGGCCAAGAAGTACGGCGCGGAGCGCACCAGGAAGTTGCCACCATTAGCCTTGCCATCCTCGAACTTCCCGAAGCCACCTCCGCCGCCGGGGAACAGGAACACGGTGGCTTTGGCGTCGTGTGTGGCCTCCCAGAACAGCGTGGTCACGACACCATCACGGGTGGGTACTTTGAACAGCATGCCTTCGGCGTGTGAGAGGAACGGTACGCCGGACAATGCAGCAGTGATCAGCAGCCTCGCGACTGCGCCTCTCATGGCGCAACCTTTTCAGCCTTGCTGAACTGGATCAGCTTTTCGCTCTTGTCATCGAATTGCCCCGTGATTGCGCACATGTCCCCGTCTTGGCATACGCTGAAAATTCGGGTCGCCACTTCCGACTCGCCCGGCAAGGTGTAGCACTTGGAGTCCCTTGATACCGTGACTTCAAGACAGCTATCGGTGTTCCCCGGACGCACCTTGCCAACCAGTCTGCGGGCCTCGCTGGGCGTGCTGGTGCTTGCTGCGGCGTCAGATTTGAACCGGGGATAGGTGGCGTTCGCGGTCACGATCTCGACCGTGCTGAAGGCCGGCATGCCCGCAAAGTGCCAGCCGCTTTCAGCCTTGCCCATGCGTCCCGTGCCACGCACCTTGATGGCAACCGGCACGGCAATCTGACTTTGACCAGATCGGGCAGCTTCTTCGGCGGCGCTTCGCATCACCTGTAAGCGGGTGACGGCTTCGATGGTTTCGCAAGGCATCAGGCTTGCCAGTCTTGATACCAGTTGCTCCTTGGCCTGCGTCAAGCGGCGAACTTCCGGGTCGGCATTCCGACCACCGGGGAGTTGGCCTTGCGCTGCCCGCACGTCGGCATCAAACAGTGCCTTGTCCAATGCAATCTGCGTCGGCTGTACCTGTGCTTCGAGGTAGGCCCACTCCGAGAAGAGTTTGGCGGCTGCATCCGCACCACCCTTGATGTTGACGGTGTGGGTGAAAGACACGTCATACAGCTTGCCATCGGCCTCAGCGCCGTCTGCCTTCTTGACGTCGGAGAGTTCGATGACCGGACATGCGTAGGCCTCGGCCAGGTCCTTCTGGATGTCTGCCGTTTCCGGCTTCGACGAGCAGGCGGCCAAGCCAACGACGCAGACAACAGCCGCTGTGGCGCGGACAGCGTAGTGGATTTTCGAGCTGGCCGTTTCGGACTTTTCGGCGCTATCGGTTTGGCATGAAGTGCTGAACTTCATTCTTTGATTTCCTTCCTTGTTGTGAATAGAGGCAGCGACGCGGAACTGCACGACGCAAAGTGGCTCAATACTACGTAACTCGTAGTATCCAGAATACACGACAACTACGAATCTCGTAGCCATTTGGGCGCGAGATGACAAAAGAGAGCGAACAATGGGGAGTGAGACTCAAGCAGGCGCGTGTGGCTGCCGGGCTATCGCAGAAGAGCCTCGGCATCGAAGCTGGCATCGACCAGTTCGTTGCCAGCACACGGATCAACCGTTATGAGTTGGGCGTGCACAAGCCTGACCTACTGACGGCCAAGAACTTGGCCAAGGCGTTGGGGGTGCCTGTCGCATTCTTCTACGCCGATGAAGACGAGATTGCTGATCTGATCTACCGCTACAGCAAGGCCAAACCCTCCGTTCAGCAAAAGATTCAGTCTTTACTGAGCGACACCCCCGGCCCTTTGCCGGTGTAGTGCTTGAAAGTGGGTGGCGATCTCTTCGATGAGGCCACCCGGTACGCCTTCCACGCTGACCGGGCGCCGCAAGGCAAGAAATCTCGCATGCAGGCGGTCATGCTGCGCAAGGCGGGCCAGAAGTGCTCGCCGCATCGTGTCTCGGTATAGCGCATCGGTCGGCTGACTTCGCCACACCCGCAGCAAAGGCCACGGCCAATCACGCGGGTGCGCCGTCCGCCAGTACTGCCCATTCAGAACAAACGGGTACGGACTGGCGGGGTGCAGCCAACCGAACTCGTCGGCCGGGGAATTCACGATAACGCGAGGAACCTCCGCTCGCTCGTTCTCCGGCGAGAACTCAATGGCACCGTCTAGGTCTGATCGGTATACGACGCTGCACCAGCCGCGATCCAGCAGGCGAAGCCGCAGAAAATGCTCTCTGCCGAGGCAAACTAGGTCCGCCATCAAGAACACCGATTGCGTCCTCGCGACACGGCTGAGTCCCGACCACTGACAGGGAGTCAACGAAAGCCGGGGCTCACATGCGGCGAAGAGCCCATCAACATCCTCGGACGGCACCACGTCGAACCGGTAGCCCAACGTCAACGGCGCACCGCTGGACCGAACGCCAATGACCGTGCCAGTTTGGCAACAAGCAAACCGCAAGGGTGACCTGAACACCAGCGCAGAGTCCTCGAAGTGGATCGCCATGGCGCCAGCCAGCAAACTGTCGGCCACGACGCCAACCTTCTTGCCAGCCGAACGCCATGGCTGGATCAGGTCGATTCGCCTGATGGGCTGAATCAGCGACTGTTCCAGCAGCATGGGGTCACTCCGACGAAGCGCCGTCTGCACCGCGCTCGGTGGCAGGCACTTCGGCGGCGCCAACTCCAGCGGCATCGAGGGACGCCGAATCCAAGACCGGCGATACGTCGCCGCCGGCAGCCGACTCATTCGGCGTTATCGGCGCCTTCTTCTTTGCAGTCGGTTTGGACTTTCCCGCCGCCGCCTTGACAACAGCCGTCTTGGGAGTCTTGGCCGTTGACACGCCAACCGTCTTCGCGTCAGGGCCAGCCGACTCGACCACTTCAGCCGCGGCCTTCTTGGTGCCCTTCTTGGACGAGCCTGCTTGCACACCGAGAAGCAACGGCACGAAGGTGTCCAGCTTGATGCGATTCCAGTCCCGCCGCTCCTGCTGCTTGAGCCAGAAGCCAGGGTCGAGCACGCGCTCGTCGCCGTCCGGCAACCGCTCGAAGACAACCAAGTGCGAATTGCCCGTGCTGGGCATCTTGCGCGTCTCCATGATCGCCAGCGACGGCATGGCAGCCAGGCTCTTGAACGGTGCCTTCTTGCCATGGCCGATGCCGAAATGGGCCAGCAGCTTGAACAGGTTCTCGTGGGTGGTGGTGTACGGGCCATCTTTCGGATAGCCCAGCTCCTTGATTGCGACCTTGCGCACCGTTGCCAGGGACTGACCACTGACCATGGCGACGCAGGCCAAGCCGCAGTCCGTCAGCGTCTCTTGGGTAACCAGCTTCACAGCCATTTCGTCTCTCCTTTGCCGATTCGGTTCATTTCTCGTTCCTTTCGAGGTTGAGCACGGCATGCAGCGGCGCGCCAGTGCTGCCAAGGGCACGGGCTGTCATGTGTGCGGTGGGGGATTTGCGGCTTAGCCGCAGTGAGAAGCGAGCGGATCGGCCAGCCTGATCGGTGGCCGTTTCAGCTCGCGCTTTACCGTTTTAGCCGCCTGCGATCAGGTGTGGCAAGCGCCGTGTGACTTCGCCAGACGCGAGTTCTGGATGCCGGTCACCGTGGGCTTTCGCAAGGCCTTCCGACCACAAAACGTGCGATTTGCAGATTAACAAACTGCGCGCTCTGCGTTAACCGAAACCTACATTGGACCCATCGAAACGACGGAGCGATGAATGAAGCAGATTGAGATCAACAACGAGTTGCTGACCGAGGCCCAGGCCGCAGCCTATTTAGGGTTGAAGAACCCCAAAACGCTGGCGGTCTGGCGATCAAAGAAGAAGTATCCCTTGACCTACGTGAAATACGGGCGAACGGTGCGTTACCGCCGCAAGGACTTGGAGGCCTTCATCGAGCGGGGCGTGACCCGCATTCAAGCGCCGGAGGTCAGCAAATGATGCCGTAGACCTTGACCATTTTGCGCCGGGTCTCGGCGCGACCACACCGTGTAATACATGAATAGCTGCTCATATTGGTTATGAAGATATGGCATGTATGACTTGATAAGACATACCAGCTTATAGACCTACCACTACCAAATAGGTCTATGGCATGAAGGAAGTGAGATTGAGATGTTGACCCCCAAGAAAGTATTTGTAGACACCATCGTGACTCAGCTCTCGCTGTTGAGTTCAGGCGTTTTGATCGAGACCGAGGAATCTCAAAATGGCCCGCCTCGGGTCAAGCGCATCTTGGTTCCTGGCGCGTACCAGGACAAGAACCTGCACGCACTGCACTTTCCGAGCAAGGACATTTTGGTGCTCGAAGGAAGCGTGATCGGCTACAAACAGGGCCACAACGTGTTCGGGCCTTGTGACGTGCCGAGCCTGGTTCTGGATGGCCACATAGCTATGCACCGAAAGGAGGCTTTCCGGCTGTCCGGGAAAGACCAACGGCGGGTCGAAGATGGCAGCGGGGTGGAAGTCAAACGCCTCGACGTCGGCGTGAATTTCGCTCTGCCGGACGGCGTTTCGACCACCCGTGCACTGGTCGAATTGGCACACGAGATGGTCGACAAGGGCATGAACACCTCGACCTACGGATACGGCGAAACGGTCTACCGCAACCAGCACTCGCAAAGCTCCGCCCTGAAGTTCTACGACAAGGCCAAGGAGTTGACAGACAACAAGGGACTGCCGGCAAATCTGCCGAATCGCGAGGCCGTAATGGACTTCGCCAAGTCAATCATCCGGTGCGAGGTTGTGCTGCGTCACCCCAAGCTGAAGGCGATGGAAATGACGAAGCCGAAAGACTGCACGTTCACCATGCTGAAATCTGAATTGGAAAACGCCATCGGGCGCATGAATCTCAAACGGAGCGTGCGCGCGGGTCTGACGTCGCTCGACCTCCGCGACGTGAAGCAGATGTACCACACGACCTACCGTTGTTGGGAGCATGGCGACGACTTGGAAACCTTGCTGGAGCCAAAGGCCTACAAGCGTCAGTTGGCCTACTTTGATTCCATCGGGTTCGACATCAGGACGCCCCCGCCCGTGAGCGGCGAGGAGACGCCGTTGGGCGACATCTTCACGCTGTCCAATGCGGTGGAGCCGCCGCCCGAACTGTGGGGCGACGATGACGATGCGGAAGCCGTTGAATGCTGACCAGGCTCGTGATGCGTCTATCGCGTGGCGCATCACCGCCCTGAAGCCCGGTCAATCTGCCTTCATCGCGAAGGCCATGGCGACGATCTGCCGGAAGGCGTCGTCGCTTTCTTCAATGTACTTCTCGCTGCGCGCCCGCCAGTTCGGCACCATGGCGGAAGAGCCAATGGCGGCTCCGATCAGGTCGATCAAGTCTGTGTTCTTGCGGCGCCGTTGGGCCGCCTTCCCCGCCGCGCCCCCGGTCGGATGGTCAAGATGCCCGTAGTCAGCGTGGAATTGCCTGACGATCAGGTCGCGGTCCAGTCTCGGATTCAGCGTGCCTTGAGCTATTCGTGCTTCAGCGAGTGCGTCCCAGGTTCTGAGCCAAAACGGGTGCAGTTCAACATGCTTGAGCAAGACCCGACCGACTTTCGCTGCCGCCCGAGGGGAGAAGTCGCCCGCGAAGTCTTCATCCCGAAGAACTGCCTTGCCCATCAACTTTCGGCCGGGGGCCGGCAATGGATCAAGCGCACGCTGTGGGCGCTTTCTCGCAATGACCTGAGCCTGCTCGAACTCTTGCCGAATTGACTCGACCTGCTGATCGAACGATGCATCGAGCCGGAGGCGAACCAGCACCTCGTTGGCGCGAAGGTAAGTGCTGATGTTTTGCGGGCGGTCTGCCGGTGCCTCGTTGGAGATGACCGAGACTGCCGCAGCGGGGGCACCGAACAAGCCGCTCTTGCGCAAGTGGTCGAAATGCGCGGCTGGGTTCGGCACGTATGTGAGCCCCCACAGGTCCATGACCCAGCGGTATCGGTTCATCACGAACCATGGCTGCCCCGCTTTCTCCTGCGCCGCGATATAGGAGCCGAAGGTCTCGTCCTGACCTGCAATGGGCGGTTCGCACTGGTGACCACGCAGCGGGCATGTTGCCCAGCCCGGAAAAGCCGGAGGGCTGTCGCTGGTGTAGAAATGCTTGGGACTCGACTTGAAGAAGCTGGGTGATTTGATGCCCAGCTGACCGAGCTTGCGATGTTGCCTGCGGTAACGCGGCATGCGCCGCAACAGTTCCCAGGCCAGTCGGAGGTAGTCGTCGCGCGTGTAGCTGTCCAGCGGCTTGAGCGCCGGATACTGGTCCTGCTTGCGCCAGTTGGCGCCGGGTGCAAACAGCTCGTGCGACTCTTCGTCACCCGCCTCGAAGCGCAGCCACTTGGGGCGGTCTGCGGGGCTTGAAGGCGTGCGGGGCATGGGTCCAATTGTCTTATGAATGGTAGGCCGTGTTGGACTTGAACCAACGACCAAAGGATTCAGGTTTGCATGAGTTTCCTCATTCCCTGGACTATCTCACCACCCTCGCCACGGATTGCTCCGCGCGTTAGGGTGCCGGGCGCTCTTGGGATGCTTATCGGATTGGCTCCTCACACCCTAGTCTCTGCACCTTCTCGCCTACCGGTCCTTCGACCTGCCTTCAGCGAGCTTGGCTCAGGATTGCCGGGCCATTGACTGGCTGACGGTTTCCCTGAGTTCACCCGGTTTTTCCATTGCCGCTTTCACGGCAAGGTCACCATTTCGATGAGTCCTCTGCTCTAACCAACTGAGCTAACGGCCCATTCATAAAACAACTTCAACTCACTGCGCTTTCAGCACCCCGAGGGGTGCCGAAACCCGCCATTTCTCCTTCAGTAGCAAGAACGTAGCAAGCGACCCGCCGCCAACTTCCTCGGTAGCAATCCGGCGAATTCGCCAGAACGCTGTAAGTGCTTGATTTCAAAGCGTTGGAATCAAGCAACCAGTCCGAAAGAAATCGTCGGTTAACCGCATTGGCCTCTTGATTATGAGTCCTCTGCTCTAACCAACTGAGCTAACGCCCCTCCCAGGGCGCATTGTAAGAGTGCGTCTGGGCTACTTGTTGTGGCTCAGTGCGTTGGTCACCAGCTTGGAGGTGATGTCCACGATCTGGATCATCTTTTCGTAGGGCATGCGGGTGGGGCCAATGACGCCCAGTGTGCCGACGATTTGCCCGTCCACTTCGTATGGCGCGCTCACCACCGAGAGTTCTTCAATCGGCACGACCTGGCTTTCACCACCGATGTAGATGCGCACACCAGCCGCCTGGCTGGAGATGTCCAGCAGGCGCATCAGCTGCGTCTTTTGTTCAAAAATCTGGAAGGCCCGGCGCAGGTGATCCATGTCATTGGAAAAATCGCTCACAGCGAGCAGGTTGCGCTCACCGGAAATCACCACCTCGTCCTGGGCCTGGGTCATGGCCTCGGAGCTGACCTGCACCGCCGCCTGCATCAAGGTGCCGATCTCACCGCGCAGTTGTTCAACCTCCCGTTTGAGCCGCTCGCACACCTGCTCCATGGCCATGCCGCTGTAGTGCGCGTTCAGAAAGTTGGCGGCCTCCAGAAGCTGGGTTTGGGTGTAGTCGGCCTCCGTGAAAATGACGCGATTCTGCACATCGCCCTGGGGCGACACGATGATGACCAGCAAGCGGCGGTCTGACAGGCGCAGGAATTCAATGTGGTGAAACACCGAGGTGCAACGCGGCGCAATCACCACACCGACAAACTGCGACAGGCTGGACAACAGCGTGGCCGCGTTGGCAATCACCTTCTGAGGCTGATCGGCAACCAACTGGGGGGTGATGCCGCCCGCACCGTGTTCAAGCCCACCCCGGCGCACGGTCAGCATAGTGTCCACAAACAGCCGATAACCGCGTGCCGTCGGAATGCGGCCGGCCGAGGTGTGCGGGCTAATGATCAGCCCCAGCTCTTCGAGGTCGGACATCACATTGCGGATGGTGGCTGGCGACAGGTCGAGACCGGAGGCCCTGGACAGCGTGCGCGACCCCACGGGTTGCCCATCGGCAATGTAGCGCTCTACCAGCGCTTTCAGCAACAACTTCGCACGGTCATCCAGCATCGGCTCATTCTAAGGATGTTGTGATGTAATTTGCGCATGAAGCCCAAGTTCCGTCATGTGGCCATTGTTGGCAAGTACAACGCCCTGGGCTCCCGGAGCGCACTGGAAGACCTGGCGCATTTTATTGATGGCCAGGGCTGCGAGGTGGTGTTCGAGCGCGACACCGCCTACAACGTAGGCCTCACACAATTCACGGTACTGGATGTAGAGGCCATTGGCGCCCAGTGCGACCTGGTGCTGGTGGTGGGCGGTGACGGCACCATGCTCGGCATTGGCCGGCAACTGGCCAGGTTCAACATTCCGTTAATCGGCATCAACCAGGGCCGGCTCGGCTTCATCACCGACATTCCTTTCACGAACTACAAAACCACGCTGGTGCCGATGCTGTGCGGCGAATACGAAGAAGACCGCCGCTGCATGATGCAGGCCCAGGTGGTGCGCGACGGCCACTGCGTGTTCGATGCCACTGCGATGAACGACGTGGTGGTCAACCGTGGCGCAGGCTCGGGCATGATCGAATTGCGGGTGGAGGTGGATGGCCGCTTTGTCGCCAACCAGCGGGCCGACGGCCTGATCATCGCGTCCCCCACCGGCTCCACCGCGTATGCGCTGTCGGCCGGTGGGCCCTTGCTGCACCCGTCGATTGCCGGCTGGGTGCTGGTACCCATCGCGCCGCACACGCTGTCCAACCGGCCCATCGTGCTGGCCGATTCTGGCGAAGTGGCCATTGAAATCGTCTCGGGCCGTGACGCCAGCGCCAACTTTGACATGCAGTCGCTGGCATCGCTGATGCATGGCGACCGCATCACCGTGCGCCGTTCGCAGCACCAGGTGCGCTTCCTCCACCCACGCGGCTGGAGTTACTTCGACACCCTGCGCCAGAAACTGCACTGGAACGAAGGGCTGGTGGCATGAGCCTCAAACGCATCAGTCTGCGCGACTTTGCCATCGTGCGCGCGCTGGAACTCGACCTGGACAGCGGCTTCACCGTGTTGACCGGCGAGACCGGCGCCGGCAAATCCATCCTGATCGATGCACTGCAACTCGCACTCGGCACGCGCGCCGAAGCCCTGGTGGTGCGCGAAGGCGCCACGCGCGCCGAAGTGAGTGTGGAGTTCGACCAGACCGACTCCCTCGCCCCTTGGCTGGACGAAGCCGGCTTTGACACGACCCAGCCCACCCTGTTGCTGCGCCGCACGGTGGACGCGCAAGGCAAAAGCCGCGCCTGGGTCAACGGCAGCGCCGCCACCGCCACGCAACTGCGCGAGCTGGGCGACCGGCTGGTGGACATCCATGGCCAGCATGCCTGGCAAAGCCTGACCCGGCCCGACGCCGTGCGCCAGTTGCTCGATGCCTACGGCAAGATTGACAGCAGCCCCCTGCAAGCCCTGTGGCAAGCGCACCGGCAAACAGCACAAACGCTGGCAGACGCCCACGCCGCCCAGGCCACACTGCAAGACGAGCGCGAACGCCTGGCCTGGCAGATCGGCGAACTTGACAAGCTGGCACCTGGTGCCGATGAATGGGACGAACTCAACACCAGCCACACCCGGCTGGCCCATGCGCAAACCCTGATCGAGGCTGCACAACAGGCGCTCGGCGCACTGGAAGACGACGATGCGGGTGCGCTGCACCAGCTTTCGCAAGCCTGCAGTTTGCTACAGAATAATGAGCATCTTGAGCAGGATTTCTCCGGGCTTGCTGAGGTTTTGGCATCAAGTCTGGCCCAGGCAGGCGATGCCGCGCATTCCCTGCATGCCTGGCTGCGCCGGGTGGACCCGGACCCCGAACGGCTTGCGGCGCTCGACCAGCGCCTGACGCAATGGGTGTCACTGGCGAGGCGCTACAAACGCACGCCCGAAGAGCTGCCTGCGGCACTGGCGCAGTGGAAGCTGGACCTCTCCCGCCTGGAGGCGGCAGCCGACACGGACGCACTGGCACAGGCCGCGCAACGCGCCCAGGCCGACTACCAGCGCGCAGCCCGCGCGGTGTCCGGGCGCCGCAGCAAAGCCGCACCACTGCTCGCGCAGGCCGTGACCCAGGCGATGCAAGGACTGGGCATGCAAGGTGGCCGCTTTGACGTGGCACTGACGCAGGACGACGCGGCCGGTCCCCACGGCATTGACCAGGTGGCGTTTCTGGTGGCTGGCCACGCGGGCAGCAGTCCGCGCCCGGTGGGCAAGGTGGCCTCGGGTGGCGAACTCTCGCGCATCGCGCTGGCCATTGCCGTCACCACCAGCCAACTGGGGACCGCCCAAACCCTGATTTTTGACGAAGTGGACGCCGGGGTCGGCGGTGCCGTGGCCGAAACCGTGGGCCGCCTGATGAAACAGCTCGGTGCCGACCGCCAAGTGATGGCGGTGACCCATTTGCCACAGGTGGCCGCCTGTGCCGACCACCATTTGCAGGTGTCCAAACAGCTGCAGGACGGCACCACGGCCAGCCAGGTGCAGGCGGTCACGGGCGAGCAACGGGTGGCCGAAATTGCCCGCATGCTGGGCGGCGAGCGCCTGTCGGGCACCACCCTCGCGCACGCACGGGAACTGCTCGGGCAATGAACCAGACCCTGGATGTGGTGCTGATCACCGGCATGTCGGGTTCCGGCAAATCGGTGGCGCTGAACGCGCTGGAAGACAGCAGCTACTACTGCGTGGACAACCTGCCACCCGAGTTGCTGGCGGCCTTGATCGAGCTGGAGCAACGGCACAACGCCAAACACATTGCAGTGGCGATTGACGTGCGCAGCGCCACCTCGTTGCCGCTGCTGCCCGCCCAGTTGCAGGCGCTTGACGCACAAGGCCTGCGCATCAAACGCCTGTTCCTCGACGCCAGCACCCAGACGCTGGTGCAACGCTTCTCTGAAACCCGGCGGCGGCACCCGTTGTCGCGCGCCGATACCACCGACCAGCAGCGCGCTTTGGCCGAAGCCATTGAACTGGAGCGTGACCTGCTCGCCGACCTGCGCGAACAGTCGCACGTCATTGACACCAGCATGCTGCGCAGTGCGCAGTTGCAGGGGTATGTGAAGTCACTCATCTCGGCGCCACCCGCCCAACTGACGCTGGTGTTCGAGTCGTTCGCCTTCAAGCGCGGCGTGCCGGCCGATGCCGATTACGTGTTTGACGTGCGCATGTTGCCCAACCCGCACTACGAAACCGCGCTGCGCGACCTGACCGGGCGCGATGCGCCCGTACAAGCCTTCCTGCGCCAGCAAGACAGCGTGGCCCAGATGCTGTCACACATTCAGCAGTTCATCGGCCACTGGCTGGGCGCACTGGCCAGCGACCACCGCAGTTACGTCACTGTGGCGATTGGCTGCACCGGTGGCCAGCACCGCTCTGTTTACCTGGTGGAGCAACTGGCGGCGCATTTCGCGGGCAGCTGGTCCACACTGAAACGGCACCGGGAACTGGACGCGCTGCGCCCGCACGTGCGCTGAAACCGCGTCAACGCAGCGCGACAGTGCCTGACAGAAGCTTGCGCACCGGCGCAGGCAACCCGAGCGCAGGCCAGCCCTGTTCTGCCACCCACTGCCCCGCCGTCTGGGGCGCTGTCTCAGCCGCCAGCGTGCACACCACCGGGTGCAAATGCATGTCCTTGTGGGTCAGCACGTGTTTGAAAGCCGGCAGGCTGTGCAATCCACTGTCGGGCACGCCGGGCAACACCTGCTGCAGCGCCGCCAGGCTGTCAAACAATGGAAAACAGAACAGCCCGGCCCAGATGCCGGTGTCTGGCCGCTGCTGCAACCAGACCGCGCCATCTGCCCGCTGGCACCAGAGCACCCAGTGCGACGCGCTGCTGCGCTTGAGCTTGCGCGTCTTGACGGGGTAGGCATCGGCCCGCCCTTCGGCCTTGGCGCGGCACAGCGCCGCCACAGGGCATTGGGTACACGCTGGCTTGCGGGCGGTGCACACGGTGGCCCCCAGGTCCATGAGCGCCTGGGTGTAGCGTGGCATGGTGTGGGCGGCCTCGTGGGGTGGCAGCAGTTCACCCGCCAGCGCCCACAACTGCCGCTCGTGCGCAGCCACGGCCAAGTCGTCGGCAAAGCCGAGCACCCGCGTCAGCACGCGTTTGACGTTGCCATCGAGAATGCTGACGCGCTCGTCAAAACAGAAGGCGGCAATCGCCGCTGCGGTGGACCGGCCAATGCCTGGCAGGGTTTGCAACAACACGGCATCTGCCGGGAAACTGCCGCCGTGCTCGGCCACCACGGCTTGCGCGCAGCGGTGCAGGTTGCGTGCCCGGCTGTAGTAACCCAACCCGCTCCACAGACCGAGCACATCGTCCAGCGGGGCGGCTGCCAGTGATGCGACGTTGGGAAAACGGTCCAGGAAACGCGGGTAGTAGTCCAGTACCGTGCTTACCTGGGTCTGCTGCAACATGATTTCCGACAACCAGACACGGTAAGGGTCGCGCGTGTGTTGCCACGGCAAGCCGTGGCGGCCCGCAGTGGCTTGCCAGGCCACCAGTTGTGCAGCAAAACCGGCAGGCAGGGTGTATTCGGCGGAGTTCACGCCACCTGGCGCAACTCGGGGTGCGCCGGCATGGCGGCGCGCAAACGACTGGTCAGCTGGTCGAGCTGGGCTTCGGTTTGCCGCAATGCGTTTTCCTGCTCAGTCAACTCGGCCAGACGCTCTTCCAGGCTGCCAGCCGCCTGCTGGATGCGGCTAATGCCATCGGCACGCTGTGCAAAACTGCGGCGGCGTTCCAGCATTTGCGTGTCCAGCTGGGCGGTGGCGGCCTTGCTCCACAACGCAGCCTCTTTCAGCGCAGCGGCAAATACAGCCTGCAAGCCGGCCATCAGTGTCTGCATCAGGCGGGCGGTGAAATCGGGTTGCGACAGCCGGAACACCTGCGTCACACCCAGGTAACGCAAGTGGTGCCGCTCCAGCTTGTCCAGGGTATCGACAAAGCGCGACAGGTCGGGCCTCGTCGGCAGCTCCAGCGAGAAGCCGTGGTCGGCATTGAGCTGGCGGAAAGCGGTCGTCAGCATGGTGTCCATTTCGCGGACCAGCTGCTGGGTCGCGTCAATGCAGGCCCTGACATTGCCAAGGGCTTCGGCGTAGGTCTTCTTCAAGCCAAGCTTGATGCCGGGCTGGGCCAATGCTTCCTGCAGCGGCGCTGTGGCAGCTGCCAGCCGGGTACCGGCGAGGGTGTTGACCACCTCCCGCTTGAGTTTGAGGTGAACCGCCCGGACAGCGTTGATCCGCGGCAGGCTGGCATTGAACTCAGCCTCTTCGCCATCCACCCGCAGGCGCATGTGCTGGATCACTGCGGTGTTTTTACCGCGCAGACCATTGAATTCGATCAACTGTTCGGCCAGGTCACGCCGCCGCACCTGCAACAAGCGGGCGGCTTCGCGCGACAGCTCGGTCACAGTGCCATCAAGCAGGCCAGCCAGCGTCTGTTGTCTCTGGGACAGCACGGTTTGGCCCAGCAGTTGCTCAAAATGCGCCAATCGGCTGGCCTGCAACAGTCGGCCATCGCCATTGACTTTGCCGAGCAGGCCTTTTTGTGCCGACAGCGCCAGCACACGCGACTCCGGCAAGCCCAGCACCGCCGCCGAATGGCTGCGTTGGCGCTGGATTTGGGCTTCAACGTCGGCGGCAGGATTCATCGGGTCCCACAACGTGTCAATCTTGTTCAGCACCACCATGCGGGTGTCGTAACGGTCGTCGTCCACGACCAGATGCTCGCGCCAGATGGCCATGTCGGAACGGGTCACGCCGGTGTCGGCACCGAGGATGAACACCACCGCGTGGGCCTGTGGAATCAGGTTGATCGTCAATTCGGGCTCGGCCCCAATCGCGTTCAGACCGGGCGTGTCCAGAATCACCAGGCCCTGCGCCAGCAGCGGGTGTGGCAGGTTGATGAGCGCGTGCCGCCAGCGCGGCACCTCCACCATGCCGTGCTGGTCTGGCAAGGGGTTGTCTTCGGGCGTCTCGTCATGCCAGAAATCAAGGGCACGCGCTTCAGCAATGGTGACCCGGCGCACCTCGGTGATTTTTTCCAGCGCCACGGCCATCTGTTCGGGACTGTTGGTGTCCAGCGGGAGCTGTGTCCAGTGCTCGGGAGTCTGCCGCCACTCGGCCAGCGTCTGAGGCTGCGAGCGGGACTCGATCGGCAACAGGCGCAGGCTGGTGGGCTGGCTGGCGTCATACCCCAGTTCGCTCGGGCACATGGTGGTGCGCCCGGCACGTGCGGGCAACAGACGGCGACCGTACTGGGCAAAAAAGACCGCGTTGATCAGCTCGGATTTGCCGCGCGAGAACTCGGCCACAAAGGCCACGCGGAGCTTGTCGGTGGACAGCTGCGACTGCGCCGTGTCCAGCCGGGCCTGCATGGCCACGTCCAGCAGGTCGTGCTCGCGCAGCCAGTCGCCCAATTGGGTGAGCTGGTCTGCCGCTTCGCGTCGCCAGACGCTGTGGCCGTCAAGTTGGTTGCTGAACGACGTCATTGCAGGTCAATATAGCATCTGGCCGGACAACTGTTACGCCTTCTGGCACACCCCACAGAAGAAGCTGGAGCGCTGGCCCTGGCGCAGCATGCGGATCGGGCCACCACACTGCCGGCAGGGCTCACCGGCCCGGTCGTACACCATGGCGGTGAGCTGAAAGTAGCCGATCTGGCCATCGGCACTGGAAAAGTCGCGCAGGGTGCTGCCGCCCTGGGCCAGTGCATTCGACAGCACCTGCTTGATGGCGGCATGCAGCCGGGCCACACGCGGCCCCGTCAGGCGCATCGCCCGGGTGGTAGGTCGGATGCCGGCCAGAAACAACGCCTCGGACGCGTAGATGTTGCCCACGCCCACCACCAGTTCCCCGGCCAGCAGCACCTGTTTGATGGCGGTGCGGCGCTCTTTGAGCCCGGCACGGAAGGTGGCGAGGTCAAACGCGTCGGTCAAGGGTTCCGGCCCAAGGCGGCCCAGCAGCTTCACGGCCACCGGGTCCTGCTCACTGGGCGCATAGACCACGGCACCAAAGCGCCGCGGGTCGTGTAACCGCAGCCGCCCGTGGCTGGTCAACAGCTCGAAATGGTCGTGCCGCCCTGGCGGCGGCAAGGTGCTGGCAAACGACAGGCTGCCCGACATGCCCAGGTGCAGCAGCAGCAAGCCCGCAGGCTCGGCCAGGTCCACCAGCAGGTACTTGCCACGCCGCCGCACGCCCAGCACCTGCCGGCCCTGCAGGCTGGCCAACTCGCAACCGAGCGGCCAGCGCAGCGGTTGGCCCAGCTGCGCCGACGCAATCCGGGCACCGGCAATCCGCGCCGCAAAGCTCAGGCGGGTAACTTCAACTTCGGGCAATTCGGGCATGGGTGGGTGAGGCACAACGGCGCCTGCGGGGTATCCACAGCACCGGCCTTTGCAGGCACAGCGTTCAATTATCATGTCTTCATGACACGACTTATCTGGCTCGGCGGCTTGGCCCTTTCCCTTGCAGCGCCTGTGCTGCAGGCACAAACCCCGGCGGCTGGCCCGGCACGGGCAGTGCCGGTGCAGGACTCTGGGCTGGATGGCCGGTTGTTCTACCAGCTGCTGCTGGGCGAGTTGAACGCGCGTGCTGGCGAACCCGGTGCCGGCTTCTCGCTGATGCTGGACGCCGCGCGCAAAACCAACAACGAGCAGCTCTACCAGCGTTCGGTAGACATTGCGCTCCAGGCCCGCTCAGGCGACTCGGCACTGCAGGCGGCACGCGCCTGGAAACAGGCGTTCCCCAAATCGCGTGAAGCCAACCGCTACGTGCTGCAGATCCTGGTCGCGCTGAACCGGGTGGAAGACAGCGCAGAACCCCTGAAAGCCGAAATCGCCCTTGCACCGCCCGACCTGCTGCCGCTGGCGATCACCGGCCTGCCCCGTGCGTACGCGCGGGTGACCGACAAGAAACTCGCGGCCACCATGGTGGAACAGGTGCTGGCCGACACGCTCAGCACCCCGGCGCTGGCATCGGTCAGCTGGGTCGCCATTGGCCGGATGCGGCTGGCCGCAGGCGACATCCCTGCCAGCTTCGAGGCCGCGCAACGCGCCCAGGCAGCCGACCGCAAGTCGGACGCCCCGGTGCTGCTGGCGCTGGAACTGATGGAGGCCAAATACCCACAGGCCGAAACTCTGGTCAAGACCTACTTCAGCGGCACAGTGCCCCCCGATCTGCGCATGGCCTATGCCCGTGTGCTGCTGGACGCCCAGCGCTACGGCGAAGCCACCCAGCAAACCCAGCTGCTGGTCAACCAGCACCCAGACCGGGCCGATGGCTGGCTGGTGCTTGGCACCCTGCAGTTGCAGGACAACCTGCTCGATGCGGCCGACCGCTCGCTGCAGCGCTTCTTGCCGCTGGCCCAGAAACTGCCGCAGGAAGAGCGCAACCGCGCCTTGGCGCAGGCCTACCTCGGTCTGGCGCAGATTGCCGAAAAACGCCGCAACTTCACCGCCGCCGAAGGCTGGCTGGCCAAGATCGACAAGGCCCAAGACCTGATGGCCGCACAAAGCCGCCGCGCGTCCATCCTTGCCAAGCAGGGCAAACTGCCCGAAGCACGCCAGATGATCCGCAGCCTGCCCGAACGCGACCCAAGCGATGCACGGCTCAAACTGCTGGCGGAAGTGCAACTGCTGCGCGACAACAAACAATACCCGCTCGCCTACGACCTGCTCGGCAAGGCCATCGCTGCCAACCCGGAAGACGCTGACCTGATGTACGACCAGGCCCTGCTGGCCGAAAAAACCGGTGCGCTGGACGACATGGAGCGCCTGCTGCGCCGCGTCATCGCCCTCAAACCCGACTTCCAACACGCCTACAACGCGCTTGGCTACTCGCTGGCCGAACGCAACGTCCGGCTGCCGGAAGCGCGGCAGCTGATCAAGAAGGCGCTGGAAATCACACCGGGCGACCCGTTCATCACCGACAGCCTGGGCTGGGTCGAATTCCGCATGGGCAACCTGCCGGAAGCCGCGCGGGTGCTGGAGCAGGCCTACAAAGCCAAGCCCGACGCTGAAATTGCCGCCCACCTCGGCGAAGTGCTGTGGGCCATGGGGCAAAAAGAGAAGGCCACCAACATCTGGAAAGAAGGCATGTTGCTCAACTCCGACAACGAGACCCTGCGCCAGACCCTGCAGCGTCTGCGCGTCAAGCTGTGAGCCGCATGCGCTGCGCCAGCCTGCTGTTTGCTATTTTTTTAGTAGCGGGCTGTGCAGGTTTGACTAGGGCGCCCGACCCAAACGGCACTGAAAACACCCCAGCGGCAATTCAAACCCAATGGAGCGGCCGCCTGGCACTGAAAATCGACAGCCAGCCGCCACAGTCCTTCTCCGCTGCCTTTGAGCTGAACGGCTCCGCACAGCAGGGCAGCATGACGCTCAGCACCCCGCTTGGCAGCACACTCGCCCTGCTGGCCTGGACGCCACAGCGCGCCACGCTGCAGTCGCCCCGCGAGAACCAGCAATTCGCCTCGGTCGACGCGCTGGTGGCCCACGTGACGGGCACCAACATCCCCGCCCAGGCGCTGTTTGACTGGCTGCAGGGCAAAAACACCGCCAGCGCCGGCTGGCAGGCCGACCTGTCCCAGCATGCCAGCGGCCGCATCGTGGCGCGCCAGACACGGCCGCCACAACCGGCCGAACTGCGCATCGTGCTGGACCGCTGAGCCCTGCGCCTGTTGCCCCTGTTCCTGGTCCCATGCAAGCCCTGTACGACGTGCCCGCGCCGGCCAAGCTGAACCTGTTCCTGCACATCACTGGACGCCGCGCCGACGGCTACCACCTGCTGCAGTCGGTCTTCATGCTGATCGACTGGCAGGACCATTTGAATTTTGAGTTGCGGGCCGACGGCCAGATCAGCCGCGAAGACCTGACCACGCCGCTGCCGGCC
Source organism: Burkholderiaceae bacterium (assembly GCA_017848435.1). Classification (GTDB taxonomy): domain Bacteria; phylum Pseudomonadota; class Gammaproteobacteria; order Burkholderiales; family Burkholderiaceae_C; genus PCRC01. Next base: position 27,314 of record JAFEHU010000081.1, read on the forward strand.
AATGACCTCACCGTCCGCGCCGCCCAGGCATTGCAAACCTTGACTGGCCACCTGGAGGGTGTCCACATCGGTGTCCACAAGGCCATCCCGGCACAGGCCGGCATGGGTGGCGGCTCGTCGGACGCCGCCAGTTGCTTGCTGGCGCTGAACCGGCTCTGGCGGTTGAACCTGCCACTGGCCACGCTGTGTGCGGTGGGTGAGCAACTCGGGGCCGACGTGCCATTTTTTTTGCACGGACGGAACGCCTGGGTCGAGGGCATTGGTGAGAAAATCACACCTGTTGACTTGCCACCGGCACGCTGTGTGGTGGTCAAACCAGCCGCCGGGCTCGCCACTGAAGCGATTTTTTCAAATTCCGCGCTCAAACGCGACACTGAAACTGCTACAATCTTAGGCTTTGCTGCAAACCCATATGGCTTCGGCCACAATGATTTGCAACCCGTCGCACAAATCCTGTGCCCCGGCGTTGGTCAAGCCCTCCAGTGGCTCGGCGAACACGGTCTTCAGGGCAAAATGACGGGCTCCGGCAGCGCGGTATTTGCGCTGTTGCCGCCTCCAGCATGGCTGGACAGCGCTCCGGAGGTCTTGGCCAATGCCCCCAGCGGGTGGCAGGTCAGGCACTGCAGCAATATGGACGTTCACCCATTGGTGGGGTGGGCGACCAGCGACAAATAAAGGGTGGGTGGCATCTGCCGCCTTCCTGTGTAGGGGAGTCGCCAAGTTGGTAAAGGCACTGGATTTTGATTCCAGCATGCGAGGGTTCGAGTCCTTCCTCCCCTGCCAAAATTTTTGGCAATAAAAATTTAGATCGCTGGAACGCTCATGCAGGTTCACAACCCGGATTTCATGGTCTTCACCGGCAATGCCAACCCTGGCATGGCCGCTGAGATTGCGCAGAATCTGGGCATCACGCTCGGCGCCGCCCATGTGGGCCGCTTCTCGGACGGTGAAGTCACGGTCGAGATCAACCAGAACGTCCGGGCACGCGACGTGTTTGTGGTGCAGTCCACCTGCGCCCCGACCAACGAGAACCTGATGGAGTTGCTGATCATGGTCGACGCGTTGAAACGCGCCTCGGCCGAACGCATCAGCGCGGTGATTCCGTACTTTGGCTACGCCCGGCAAGACCGCCGCCCGCGTTCTGCCCGGGTGCCGATCACCGCCAAGGTGGTGGCCAACATGCTGCAGGCGGTCGGTGTCGACCGCGTGCTCACCATGGATTTGCACGCCGACCAGATCCAGGGCTTTTTCGACATCCCGGTGGACAACATCTACGCGTCGCCGGTGCTGCTGGGCGATTTGCGGATGCAGAAGTACGAAGACCTGATCGTGGTCTCGCCCGACGTCGGTGGTGTGGTGCGCGCCCGTGCGCTGGCCAAACAGCTGAACTGTGACATGGCCATCATCGACAAGCGTCGCCCGAAGGCGAATGTGAGCGAAGTGATGCACGTGATCGGCGAGATCGACGGCCGCAACTGCGTGATCATGGACGACATGATCGACACCGCTGGCACGCTGGTGAAAGCGGCCGAGGTGTTGAAGGAACGTGGTGCCAAGAAGGTCTACGCCTACTGCACCCACCCGATTTTTTCCGGCCCGGCGATCGAACGCATCGCCAAGGGCTCGGTGCTCGACGAAGTGGTGGTGACCAACACCATCCCGCTGAGCGACGCCGCCCTCGCCTGCGGCAAGATCCGCCAACTGTCCGTGGCACCGCTGATCGCCGAGACGATCCAGCGCATTGCCAAGGGCGAGTCGGTGATGAGTTTGTTCTCGGACCAGGACAATTTGTTCTGACCGGGGCAAGTAGCAAACCTCGGTAACGGGGTTTTTTTAAACCGGAATCACACTGGTCGCGGTGGATTCCTCAGGGAGTAGTTATGAAATTCGTCGCTTTTGAGCGTACCAAGCAGGGCACGGGTGCGAGCCGCCGTCTCCGCAATTCGGGCAAAACCCCCGGCATCGTTTACGGTGGCATTGACGGCAAGCCACAACTGATCGAGCTGGACCACAACGCACTGTGGCACGCGCTGAAAAAAGAAGCCTTCCATTCCAGCGTGATGGAAATGGAACTGGCTGGCAGCGTTACCAAAGTCCTGCTGCGTGACTTCGTCATGCACCCGTACAAACAGCAAGTCCAGCACGTTGACTTCCAGCGCGTGGACGCCAACACCGTGCTGCACACCAAGGTGGCCCTGCACTATAGCGGCGAAGAAAACTCGCCAGCCGTGAAAGCCGACGCCTGCCTGATCAACCACGTGCTGAACGAACTGGAAGTCGCCTGCCTGCCACGCGACCTGCCCGAGTTCATCGCCGTGGACCTGAGCGGAATGAAAAAAGGCTCGTCGGTTCACCTGAACGACGTCAAGCTGCCCAAAGGCGTGAAAGCCGTCCTGCGTGGCAAGGTCAACCCGGTGCTGGTCACGGCCACCCCACCGGTGGTGGAAGAAGCCCCCGATCCAGCCGCTGCGGCCGCACCGGCTGCCGACGCCAAGGGTGGCAAAGGCAAACCCGCCGCCAAGCCTGCCGCCAAGAAATAAGCCCACAGCGGCCTCGCCCGCTGGTCTGATGTTTCTGGCAACGGCCCACTTCGGTGGGCCGTTTTCATTGGTGCCACGCGGCCGTGGTGCCAGCACCGATAATTTCGCATGATCAAGTTGTTTGTTGGCCTGGGCAATCCGGGCCCCGAGTACGAGGCCACGCGGCACAACGCGGGTTTCTGGTGGCTGGACGCGCTGGCCCGCGAATGGAAGCTGTCGCTGCAACCCGACCGCAGCTACCACGGGCTGGTGGCGCGCACCACCGTGGGTGGCCAGACCGTCTGGCTGCTGGCGCCTCAGACCTTCATGAACCTGTCGGGCAAGTCGGTGGCGGCGCTGGCACGTTTCTTCAAGATTGCGCCGCAGGAGATCATGGTCGTGCACGACGAGCTGGACATCGTGCCCGGCGAGGTCAAGCTCAAGTTCGGTGGCAGCCACGCTGGCCACAACGGCCTGCGCGACATCCACGCCCAGCTCGGTACCGGTGACTACTGGCGGCTGCGCCTTGGTGTGGGCCACCCCGGTGTCAAGGCCGAGGTGGTGAACTGGGTACTGAAAAAACCGTCGCCCGAACACCGCAGCGCCATCGAGGCGGGGATTGCGCATTCCCTGCAGGCTGTGCCACAGTTGCTGGCCGGCGAGATGGAAAAAGCCACGATGGCGGTGCACACCCGCAAACCGCCGCGGCCCAAGCCCCCGAGGCCAGGCCATTTGTCGGCGACCGAAGCGCCCAACCCCTGAACTGCACACCGCCAACCGGAGAACACCCATGCGTTCGTTTCAAGCCTGTGCTTTCGTCGCCCTGTCGCTGGTCTGCGGCCTGGCTGCAGCGCAAACCGCTTACCGTTGCGGCAACAGCTACAGCCAGTCGCCGTGCGCGAACGGTACCGCTGTGGACATTTCCGACACGCGCAGCGCTGCCCAGAAACGCGATGCCGACGAGACGGCCAGGCGCAATGCCCAAGCCGCTGATGCGATGGAAAAAACCCGCATGAAAGAAGAGGCGCGACTGGACAATTTGCGGGCTAAACAAGCCCGGTTGGCCAACGACACCAAGCGCATTGAAGATGCCAACGCGCGGTATGCGGCGGAGAGCAAACGGCGCCAGCAAATTCAGAATACCCGCAGCAAGGTGGTGCTGCCGGATTACGTCATCGCGGCCAAACCCGACGGCAAAAAGAAACGCCCGTCACAACACTGAGCCTGCGGGTAGCGTCTGCGCTCAAGGCGCGGCCAGGTTGCCGGCCTGTGCCTCGGCCTGCAAGCGCCGGAATTTCTGCCACAGCGTTTCCTGGCTTTCCACGAACTGTGGGTTGACCGGGATGCAGGCCACCGGACAGACCTGCACACACTGGGGCTCGTCAAAGTGGCCAACGCATTCGGTGCATTTGTTCGGGTCGATCTCGTAGATCTCTTTGCCGAGGTAGATCGCCCCGTTCGGGCACTCGGGCTCGCACACGTCGCAGTTGATGCATTCGTCGGTGATCAGCAGGGCCATGGCGGTGCGCTTTCTGCCGGGTCAGGCGGCCATCAAGGGCCGCAGGGCGGTGGCCACGGTGGGGCTGACCATCTGGCTGACGTCGCCGCCCAACTGGCTGATCTCGCGCACCAGCGTGCTGCTGATGCACTGCAGCTCGGCGCGCGGCAGCAGGAACACGGTTTCCACTTCGGGCAGCAGCTTGCGGTTCATCGCCGCCATTTGCGACTCGTAGTCGAAGTCGGTCATGTTGCGGATGCCACGCACCACGGCCACCGCTTCTTCAGCAGCGCAGAAGTCCATGATCAGCCCGTCAAACGGCACCACCCGCACGTTGTGCACGTCTTTCAGCGCCTGTTGGGCGATCAACATGCGTTCTTCGAGGCTGAAGCGGGTTTTCTTGTGGTGGGCCACCGCCACCGCAACGATCAGCGTGTCAAACAGGCCCGATGCGCGCCGCACCACGTCTTCGTGGCCAAGGGTGATCGGATCGAATGTGCCGGAATACACAGCAATGCGGGAGGATGTGGAAACCATCTGCCGATTATGCCTTTGCCGCTTTTTTGAGCAAATGAAAGTGCACCATGCCTGCTTTGCCAGCGCGGTGAATCTGCAGGCTGTGGGCCTGCAGCGCGTCGTCGGTCCAGGCGTGGTCGCTCTCCAGGTAGACCAGGCCGTCTTCCCGCAACAAGGGCGTGGCGGCCTGCAGCGCGGGGGCTTCCAGACCCGCGCCAAACGGCGGGTCGAGCAGCACCAGGTCGATGCTACCGGGGGGGAGCCGCCGCATCAACGCCACACCGTCACCGCGCAGCACCGTCACGCCGGTGGCCTCAAGGCGCGTCTGCAGCTGCTGCAGACGCGCCACCTGTTCGCCAGACTGCTCCACCATCTGCACCGTGGCCGCACCGCGTGACGCGGCCTCCAGCCCCAAGGCGCCGGTGCCGGCAAAGGCGTCCACGCAGTGCCAGCCGCCCAGGTCTTGCCCCAGCCAGTTGAACAGGGTTTCGCGCACCCGGTCGGGCGTGGGGCGCAGGCCGGGCAAGCTGGCCACGGGCAGCTTGGTGCGTTTCCACAGGCCGCCGATGATGCGGACTTCGCCGGGCGGGGAGGCGCGGTGCACGGGTGGCTTGGCGGCTTTTTTGGCGGGCGTCGGTTTCATGGGTTGGCCCCGCCGACCACCACGGTGACCATCTTCCCGGGCTGCAGCTTGCGTGCAAACGCGGCGCGGATGTCGGCCACCGTCACCCGGGCCACCTGCTCGGTCCAGGTGTCGAGGTAGTCCAGCGGCAGGCGGTACTGGGCGATGTTGGCCAGGTTGTCGAGCAGCTTTTTGTTGCTGTCGATGCGCAGCGCAAAACCGCCCACCAGGTTGTCTTTGGCGGCTTGTAGCTCGGCCTCGGTTGGGCCGTCGGCCACAAAGCGGGCCAGCACCTCGCGCGCCACCAACACCGCCTGGTTGGCCTGGTCGGGCCGGGTCTGCAGGCCGACCACAAACGCGCCGGCGTGCAGGCCGGGACTGAAGTAGCTGGAGACGCCGTAGGTCAGGCCACGCTTTTCACGCACTTCCTGCGTCAGCCGTGAGACGAAGCCCCCGCCGCCGAGGATGTAGTTGCCCACGAACAGCGGAAAGTTGTCGGGGTCGTCGCGCTTGTAGCCGGGCTGGCCGATGTAAACGTGGGCCTGGGCCGAGTCGAACGGCAGCTGTTGGTTCACCGGCGCGGTGAGGGGCACCACCTCGGCCACGGCGGGCAGCGGCTCGCACGCGGTGGCGGGCAGGCGCGACAGCAGTGCGTTCACCAGCGTTTCGGCCTGCTGCCGGTTCAGCGCGCCCACCAGGCTGACCCGCGCGCGGCAGGCCACCACGTGGCGGGCGTGGAAGGCCGCCATGTCGGCCACGGTGATGCGGGCCAGTGTTTCGGCGGTGGTTTCTGCGCCATAGGGGTGGCTGCCGTAGACGGCGTTGTTGAAGGTGCGGGCCGCCAGCGTGCCGGGCCGGGTGTTGGCCTCGCGGATGGACGCGGTGCGGGTGGCGCGTTCGCGCTGCCACACCGCGTCGGGCAGGGCCGGTTCGGCCAGCTGGCGGGCGGCCAGCGCGGCGGCGCGGGCCAGCAGGTCGGGGTAGCTCAGGGAACGCAGCGCAAAGCCCATGCGGTCGCCGCTGGCGCTGGCGCCAAAGCTGGCACCGAGGTCGGCCCAGGCCTCGCTCAGCGCGTTTTCGTCCAGCGCGGGCAGGTTGCCGCTGGCGCGCACGCCTTTGGCGCTGAGGCTGGCGGTGGCGCTGGCCAGACCGGCCTGCCCGACCGGGTCGCGGCGGCTGCCGGCGTCAAAGTCGATCTGCACGTCCACCATGGGAATGCCCGGGCTTTCGGCCAGAAAGACCTCGGCGCCGTTCGCCAGACGCCAGTTTTGCACCGGAATGGCCGCCCACAGGCTCTGGGACACAAAAATCAAGCCAAACAGGCACCAAGCCTTAGTGAAACCTAGCGGTTCAGCTACTCTTTTTATAGTCATCATGGGGTATTCAAATCAGTGCCGACTGCCGGCAGGCGGCGTGCGGGCCGGGCGGTTGGGCTGCACCGGCTGGGGCAACAGGGTGGCGACGGTGAGCTGGTCGTCGCCAAAGTAGCGGGCGGCGACCGACTGCACCTGGGCGGCGGTGACGGCGCGCAAGCGGGCGATGGTGCGTTCGCCCGCGTCCAGCGGCTGGCCTTGCGCCCAGTAGCTGCCCAGCTCACGCGCCTGATTGAACACCGAGTCGAGCTTGTAGACCTCGCTCGCCACCCACTGGGTCTTGACGCGGGCCAGCTCGGATTCGCTGACGCCGTCTTGCGCCACACGGGCCACCTGCGCCCGCAAGGCGGCCTCCACCTCGGCGGCGCTGCGGCCCTGGGCCGGGGTGCCGTAGAGCACAAAGAGTTGCGGGCCGCGCCCCATCAGGCCGTTGTAGGCGCCGGCGCTGTCGGCCACGCGCTGCTCGCCCTGGGTCAAGGCGCGGTCCAGCCGGGCACCGCTGTAGCCGTCCAGCACGGCGGACAACACGGTGAGCGCCAGCGCGTCGTTGCTGGCCGCGTCTTGGGCGGATGGGGCGTCCAGCTGCGCCAGCGACGGCACCTTGAACGCCAGCGACACATAGGCCTGTTCGGCCGGCGCCTTGAAGTCGAGGCGGCGCATGCCCGCCTGCAGCGGTTCCAGCCGGGGTTTGCGCTCGGGCACCGGCCGCGCGGCGATGGCGCCATAGTGCTTTTCCGCCAGCGCGTGCACCGCCTCCACGTCCACGTCGCCGGCCACCACCACCGCCGCGTTGGCGGGGGTGTACCAGCGGCGGTAGAAGGCGCGCACGTCGTCGGGCGTCATCGCGTCGAGGTCGCTCATCCAGCCGACGATGGGACGGCGGTAAGGCGACGCCACAAACGTCACCGCGTTCATCGCCTCGGACATCAGCGCGCGGGGCGCGTCGTCGGTGCGCAGGCGGCGCTCTTCCTTGACCACCTCGATCTCGCGCCTGAACTCGTCGTCGGCCCACTGGTTGTTGGCAAAACGGTCGGCCTCCAGCCGCATCACGTCGTCGAGCCGGCCGGACGGGATCTGCTGGTAGTAGCCGGTGTAGTCGCGCGCGGTGAAGGCATTTTCACGCCCGCCCAACGCCGCCACCCGGCGCGAGAACTCGCCGGGCGCCAACGTGGGCGTGCCCTTGAACAGCATGTGTTCCAGCACATGGGCCACGCCGGAGGTGCCGTCCACCTCGTCCATCGACCCCACGCGCAGCCAGACCATGTGCACCGCCGTGGGCGCCCGACGGTCGGGTTTGACGATCAGCGTCATGCCGTTGGCCAGGGTGAATTGCCGGGTCACGCTGGCGCTGGCCTCGGGCACGGGTGCCTGCGCTTGCAGCCCCAACGGGGCGGTGGCGAACAGGCAGGCGGCCAGCCACCACGTGGGGGAAAGGTGTTTCATAGAATGGTGTGATTCTAAAAAGCTCTTTGATGTTCAGTTTCTTCAAGAAAAAACCACCGGCCGAGCCGGCACCACCCACTGCGACGCCGGTCCCCCCCAGCGTGCCGGCGCCGTTGCCTGCGGCGGCCGTCGCCGAGGTGGCGGCTCCGCTGGCCGCCCGCAGCACCTGGCTCGACAAACTCAAGGCCGGCCTGCGCAAGACCGGCAGCAGCATTGCCACGGTGTTCACCGGCACGCAGATCGACGACGCGCTGTACGAAGAGCTGGAAGCCGCGCTGCTGATGGCCGACGCCGGCACCGCCGCCACCGCCCACCTGCTGGCCGACCTGAAACACCGGGTGAAAGACACCAAAACCACCGACCCGGCGGCGGTGAAAGGCCTGCTGGCCGACTCGCTGACCGCCCTGCTCGGCCCGCTGCAGCGCCCGCTGGTGATTGGCGCGCACAAGCCCACCGTCATCATGGTCGCCGGGGTCAATGGCGCCGGCAAAACCACCTCGATTGGCAAACTCACCCGGCACCTGGCCGACTCTGGCGCCAGCGTGCTGCTGGCCGCGGCCGACACGTTTCGCGCCGCCGCGCGCGAGCAATTGGGTGTCTGGGCCGACCGCAACACGGTGGAGATCATCAGCCAGGACGGTGGCGACCCGGCGGCGGTGAGCTTTGACGCGGTGAGCGCCGGCAAGGCCCGTGGCCGTGACGTGGTGCTGGTCGACACCGCCGGCCGCCTGCCCACCCAGCTGCACCTGATGGAAGAGCTGAAAAAAATCAAGCGTGTGGTGCAAAAGGCCGACGCCACCGCGCCCCACGAGGTGCTGCTGGTGATTGACGGCAACACCGGCCAGAACGCGCTGGCCCAGGTGAAAGCCTTTGACGAGGCACTGGGCCTGACGGGCCTGGTGGTCACCAAACTCGACGGCACGGCCAAAGGCGGTGTGCTGGCGGCGATTGCGCTGTGGGCCGCAGAACGCGGCAAAGCCCTACACGGTGCGCCGACGGTTCCGGTGTACTTTATCGGTGTGGGTGAAAAACTCGAAGACCTCGAGACCTTCAACGCCCGTGAGTTTGCCCAGGCATTGCTGAGCTGAGCCCGCCCGTGTTGTAAGCCTTGGCCCCGGCGGCAGACGAACAGGCGGCGGCACCGTCACGCGGTGGCGCAACAACTCTGGTGAAATGCCCTCATGAACCTCCAAAAAACCGTCATCGCCGCGCTGGTTGTGGGCCTGGTGGCCGCATTCTTCTTTTTTGACCTGGGGCATTACCTCAGCCTGGACTACCTGAAGCAGAGCCAGGCCAGCTTTGAAGCCATCTACGCGCGCCGGCCGCTGGTGGTGGCGCTGTCGTTTTTTGCCCTCTACGTGGCCGCCACTGCGTTGTCGTTCCCGGGTGCGACGATTCTGACCCTCGCCGGCGGTGCCATTTTTGGCCTGTGGTGGGGCACGTTGATCGTGTCGTTCGCCGCAACGAGCGGGGCCACGCTGGCATTTTTGATGGCCCGCTTTGTCCTGCGCGACAGCATCGAGGCGCGCTTTCGCAGCCGCCTGGCCGAGATCAACGACGGCGTGGCCAAAGACGGGGCGTTCTATTTGTTCACGCTGCGGCTGGTGCCACTGGTGCCCTTCTTCGTCATCAACCTGGTGATGGGCTTGACCAAGATGAAGACGCTGACCTTCTACTGGGTCAGCCAGCTTGGCATGCTGGCCGGCACCATGGTGTATGTGAATGCGGGCACACAATTGGCGCAACTGGAGTCGCTGCGCGGCATTTTGAGCCCAGGGCTGATTGGTTCGTTTGTGCTGCTGGGCTTGTTCCCGCTGGTGGCGCGCAAGGTGGTCGAGGGTTTCGAGCGCCGCAAGGTTTACGCCCGCTGGGCCAGCGAGAAGCCGAAGCGCTTTGACCGCAACCTGATTGTCATTGGCGCTGGCGCCGGTGGGCTGGTGTCGGCCTACATCGGCGCGGTGGTCAAGGCCAAGGTCACGCTGGTGGAAGCCCACAAAATGGGGGGCGACTGCCTGAACTACGGCTGCGTGCCGAGCAAAGCGCTGATCAAAAGCGCCAAGCTGGCCCACCAGATCCGCCACGGCGCGCACTACGGGTTGGCCGACGGCGCGCCGGTCTTCAACTCGCGTGCGGTGATGCAGCGGGTGCAGGAGGTCGTTGCCGCGATCGCCCCGCACGACAGCGTGGAGCGCTACACCCAGATGGGGGTGGACGTGGTGCAGGGCTACGCCCGATTGGTCAACCCCTGGACGGTGGAGATCGCCCTCAACCACCCCGCCCCCGGCCAGCCGGCGGTGCAGCGGCTCACCGCGCGCAGCATCGTCATTGCCGCCGGTGCCGAACCCTTGGTGCCACCGCTGCCCGGTCTGGCCGATGTGGGCTACCTCACCAGCGACACGCTGTGGGACGAACTCGCCCGGCTGTACGAGCTGCCACAGCGCATGGTGGTGCTGGGCGGCGGGCCGATTGGCTGCGAACTGGCCCAGAGCTTTGCCCGGCTGGGCGCCCAGGTCAGCCAGGTGGAAATGGCCAACCGCCTCATGCTGCGCGAGGACGACGACGCGTCGGCACTGGTGCAGCAGTCGCTGGCGGCCGACGGCGTGCAGGTGCTGACCGGCCACAAGGCGCTGCGCTGCGAACGGGTGGGCGAGGCCAAGTTCCTCGTGGTGGCGCACAACGGCGAAGAAAAACGCATCGAGTTCGACGCGCTGATTTGCGCCGTGGGCCGCAAGGCGCGCCTCACCGGCTATGGGCTGGAAGCGCTTGGCATCCCCACCGACAAGACGGTGGAAACCAACGAGTACCTGCAAACGCTCTACCCCAACATCTACGCAGCGGGCGACGTGGCCGGCCCCTACCAGTTCACCCACACTGCAGCGCACCAGGCCTGGTACGCCGCGGTCAACGCGCTGTTTGGCGAGTTCAAGAAATTCAAGGCCGACTACTCGGTGATCCCGTGGGCCACCTTCACCGACCCCGAGGTCGCCCGCGTCGGCCTGAACGAGCAGGAAGCGCGCGAGAAAAACATCCCCCATGAAGTGACCCGGTACGGCATCGACGACCTCGACCGCGCCATTGCCGACGGCACCGCCCACGGCTTTGTGAAGGTGCTGACCGTGCCGGGCAAAGACACCATCTTGGGCGTCACCATCGTGGGCGAACACGCGGGCGACCTGCTGGCCGAGTACGTGCTGGCCATGAAACACAAGCTCGGCTTGAACAAGATCCTGGGCACCATCCACACCTACCCGACGCTGTCGGAAGCCAACAAGTACGCGGCGGGTGAATGGAAGCGTGCCCACGCGCCCGAGAAGCTGCTGGCCTGGGTCCGCAGGTACCACAACTGGAAACGGGGTTGACCATGGCATCGCGCCGGGATGCTCTTGTTTTTATAGCATCTTCGCTAGCTTTCACCAAGGCGCCCCCGGCATTTGGTCAACATTCCGTGGCCTACGACCATGGCAGTGCGCGCTGGGACGCCCTGCTGAAGAAACACGTCAAATGGCTGCCCGACAACCAACAAAGCCGCGTCGCCTACGCCGGCTTCCAGGCCGACCGCGCCGAGCTGAGAGCCGTGCTCGACGGCCTGAGCGCGGTCAGCAGAGCCACGTTCGACGGCTGGGCGCGCGAACAGCAAATGGCCTTTCTGATCAACGCCTACAACGCCTTCACCATCGAACTGGTGCTGACCGGCTACCCTGGCATCGAGTCCATCAAGGACCTCGGTTCTTTGGTGCAGTCGGCCTGGAAAAAGAAGTTCTTCACGCTGCTGGGCGAGCGCCAGCACCTCGACTGGATCGAGCACACGCAATTGCGCCCGCGCTACGCCGACCCGCGCATCCATGCGGCCATTGTGTGCGCCAGCATCGGCTGCCCGGCGCTGCGGCCCGAGGCCTTCACCGCCACCCAGCTGAACGCGCAACTCGAAGACGGCATGCGGCGCTTCCTCAGTGACCGCACCCGCAACCGCTACCAGAACGGCCGGCTCGAAGTCAGCCAGATCTTCAAGTGGTTCCGTGAAGACTTCGAGCAAGGCCACCAAGGCTTTGCCACGGTGCAAGACGTGTTTGCCCGCTACGCCGCGCAGTTGACCGACCAGCCCGGCGGCCAGGCCGCGCTGCGCGCCAAAACCGTGCCCATCGGCTACCTGGACTACGACTGGTCGCTCAACGATGCCGGCCGCTAAGCCACCGCCTGCCCGCGTCTTGTTCCTCGCCCTCCTGCTGCTCACCCTCGCCAGGGCCGAAGCCGCCGAACCCGCGCCGCTGCCACCGTTTTCAGCGCCCGGCAGCACACAATTGCACCCCGGCTGGAAAGTGTCCGGCTTACCGGCAAAATACGCGGTTGCAACCACCCGGTTTGAACCAACCACCATGGGGTCTGACACCGTTTTGAAAGTCCAGTCCGAGCGCAGTTACGGCACGCTGGTGCACGGCTGGCGCGGCCCTGCACCAGCCGCGCTGCAGTGGCGCTGGCGGTTGGACCAACCGGTGCACGGCGCCGACATCGCCACCAAGGCGGGCGACGACAGTGCGCTCAAGGTCTGCGTGGCGTTCGACCAGCCGCTGGCCGACATGCCCTTCCTTCAGCGGCAGGCGCTGCGGCTGGCCCAGGCCGCCAGCGACACCCCCCTGCCCCCGGCCACGCTGTGCTACCTCTGGGACACCCGCTACCCGGCTGGCACCCGGATGCGCAACGCCCACTCCGCGCGGGTGCGTTACCTGGTGGTGCAAGGCGCCGAATCGCCCATGGGCCAATGGCACACCCAGCGGCGCCAGCCCGCCCGGGATTTTTTGCAGGTGTTTGGCGACGAAAGCCAAACCGTGCCCCCCGTCCTGGCGGTCGCCGTGGGCGCCGACAGCGACAACACCGGTGGCGCCAGCCTGGCCTACCTGGCCGACCTGCACTGGGCCCCATGACCGACAACGCACCCGCCGACCTGCTGTTGCTGGGCGCGGGCCACGCCCATGTGCATGTGCTGGAGAAGCTGGCGCGCCTGCCGCGCGCCCAGCGTGCCCGCTGGCAGGTCACACTGGTGTCGCCCCACCCGGTGGCGCTGTACTCCAACATGCTGCCGGGCTTTGTGGCTGGCCATTACGACGCTGACGACTGCACGATGGGCCTGCACCGGTTGATCGAGAACAGCGGCGTGCGCCACCTGCCGGCCCGGGCCATGCACATCGACGCCGCCGCCCGCAGCGTGCAGGTTTATGGCACCCACAGTGGCCAGGCGGAAGTGGCTTACCGGCTGCTGAGCATCGACACCGGGGGCGTGATGGACCGAGCGCGGCTGGAAGCCAGCATCCCCGGCATCACCGCACACGGGCATTTCCTGCGACCGATCGAATCCTTTGTCGCCGAGTGGCAACGCATCCAGGACCAGATCGGCACCGAGCCGCGCCAGCTCGCCGTGGTTGGCGGCGGTGCGGGCGGCGTTGAGCTGGCGCTGGCGCTGCGGCACCGGCTGCCCGACTGCGAGGTGCAACTCGTCACCGGCGGTGGTTCGCCCATGGCCAGCCACCCGGCCGGTGTGCAGCGGCGAGCGGCAGCGGCACTGGCCCGCCACGGCGTCACCGTCCACCCACTGGCCTGCACCGGCCTCACCGCCGACAGCCTGCGCCTGAGCGACGACAGCACCCACCCCTGTGACGTGGCGCTGGTGGCCGTGGGCGCACAGGCCCCCCGCTGGCTGGCCCGCTCAGGCCTGACGCTCGACGGACGGGGATTTCTGGCGGTGAATGGGTACCAGCAAAGCCTGGGGCACCCAGAGGTGTTTGCCGCCGGGGACGTGTCCAGCCGCGTCGATGGCAGCCACCCGCGCAGCGGCGCTTATGCGGCACATGCCGGCACGCCACTGGCCATCAACCTGCTGGCGGCACTGGACGGCAAACCCATGACGCTGTACACCCCGCCGCCACACGTGCTCAACCTGTTCGCCTGCGGTGAACAGCGGGCGATTGCCAGTTGGGGACGCTGGTATTGGGAAGGCGAGTGGCTCTGGCGCTGGAAAGACCGGCTTGACCGGGCTTTTGTGGCGCGTTTTGGCCACTGAACGCCACGAAAAAATTCAATGCCGCCACGGCGGCACGCCGTCAGGCCGGTGCCAGCCGACCGGTGCGGATGTAATTCACCAAAGCCGCCAATTCGGCCTGGCCTTCGGAGGTTGCAAAATAGCCCTTGCCATCTGCCGTGAAGTAAGGTGCCAGGTTGGTGGCCAGATCGGCACCATTGTCGAGCAACTTGAAATTCTTGGGCACATAGGCGGGAAACTTTTGCCCTTTGCTGTATTTGCTGGGCGCACCCGCACCCTTGTTGAGTTTGACCTGAATCAGCACTGCGCCGGTTTTTTTGGTGGACGGGGTGGTTGCCTTGCTTTTCTTGCCTTTTTTGGCACCTGCAAGTGGTGGCGTGTCGCCTGCCGTGATTTTACGGAGCTCTGTGGCACTGAAAACCTCCAGTGCGCCAATGTGGTATTGCGCCACTTCGGCTTTGATTCGCAGCAATACCGTGTCGCGTTCCAGAGATAATTTTTGCGCCGTGGTCACCAGGCCATTCAATTCGTGCTGCTCGACTTCACTGATTTCAAAGCTGGCGAGCCGTGATTGTAAAAATTTGAAGCGCTCTTGTGATTCGGTTGTGAGGAATTTCAGCATGCTGTGTTCCATTTATTTTCAAGGGGTGCTTCAATTTAGCACAGTCCTGAAAAAATTAAATAGCGCTTGCCCATTCCCGAGTAAATTGTATTTTTATCTCAGAAATTGATGCCCCATGCCACGCAAAGAAACGGCCACCTGGCGGCGGAACTTTGTCCTTAGCACTCCTTCCAAGAGAGTGCTAATATAAGCACCGTTGGAAAGGAGTCCTGCATGACATCTCTGAACATTGCCCCCTTGAACACCTCTGCCACCGCGCTGGCTGTGGCCAACCCGTGGTCGCTGGTGCCGCCACTGGGGCACCTGGACGCCTACATTTCCGCCGTCAACCGCATGCCCATGCTCACCCACGAGGAAGAGCAGACCTACGCGCGGCAACTGAAAGACGACAACGACCTGGACGCCGCCGGCAAGCTGGTGATGTCACACCTGCGGCTGGTGGTGTCGGTGTCGCGCCAGTACCTGGGCTATGGCCTGCCCCATGGTGACCTGATTCAAGAAGGCAATGTCGGCCTGATGAAGGCCGTGAAGCGCTTTGACCCAGACCACGGCGTGCGCCTGGTCAGCTACGCGCTGCACTGGATCAAGGCCGAGATCCACGAATACATCCTGAAGAACTGGCGCATGGTCAAGGTCGCCACGACCAAGGCGCAGCGCAAGCTGTTCTTCAACCTGCGCTCAATGAAACAGGGCATGAAGCAGGACGCGATGGTGCTGGACGATGCCGCGTCCCACCGCGAGACGCTGAGCGAGCACGAGGTGGACACGATGGCCGAGCGCCTGAACGTCAAGCGCGAAGACGTGCTGGAAATGCAGACCCGCATGTCCGGCGGCGACGTGCTGCTCGACCCCAGCCCGTCCGACGATGGCGAAGAAGCCTTTGGCCCGATTGCCTACCTGGCCGACGTGAGCCACGAGCCGACCGCGATGATCGAGTCACACCAGCGCGACCTGCTGGCGTCTGACGGCATTGCCGCCGCACTGGCCGAGTTGCAGCCACGCGAGCGCCGCATTGTGGAAGAACGCTGGCTCAAGGTGAACGACAACGGCAGCGGTGGCATGACACTGCACGACCTGGCTGCGGTGTACGGTGTGAGCGCCGAACGCATCCGTCAAATTGAAGTGGCGGCGATGAAGAAAATGCGCAAGACGCTGGCCGCCTACGCCTGACGCCTTGTTTTACCCCTGCAAAGCCCGGTGCGCCCTGCCACCGGGCTTTTTTCATGCCAAACAGGCATCAAGCCTTAGTGGAATCTGGCGATTCCGCTCCTATTTCAGGAGCAAATCAGGGGTTGAAAGCAGGGCTCAGGACGTCTGCTTGAGCAGGGTGCGCACGTCGGCCGTGAGCGCGGGCACGCCGGTGCCGTAGCGGGTGTAGAGGCGCAAACGCCCTTGGGTGTCGTAGATGTAGCTGCCGGCCGAATGGTCCATGCTGTAGCTGCCGGGCGTCTTGCCCTCGACTTTTTTGTAGTACAGCTTGTAGTCCTTCGCCAGGGCGGACAGCTTGTCCAGCGGCGTGGACAGGGCCACAAAGCTCGGGTCGAAGTTGGCCATGTAGGCCTTCAGCAACTCGGGCGTGTCGCGCTCGGGGTCCACCGTGATGAAAACACCTTGCAGCTTGTCGCCGTCCGGCCCCAGTTGGCGCTTGACTTCGGCCAGTTCGGCCATGGTCGCCGGACACACATCGGGGCACTGGGTGAAGCCAAAAAACACCACCACCACCTTGCCCTTGAAGTCCTTCAGGCTGCGCGTCTGGCCGCTCGGGTCGGTCAGCGCAAAGTCCTGGGCGTAGTTGGCACCGGTGAGGTCAATGGCGTTGAAGGCCGGGGCTTTCTGCTCGCCGCAGCCCGCCAGCAGGCCGAGTGCCAGCACAGCGGAAGCGATCCAGGTCGGGAGCGTGGATGTCATGGTTTCTTTCAGGGCGCGACCAGGTAGTGGTCGATCAGCAGCGCCGCAAACAGCAGCGACAGGTGGATCAATGAAAAGCGGAAGGTCTTGCGCGCCAGCGCGTCCGAGTAGTTGCGCCACAGCGCCCAGGCGTAGCCGCAAAAACCGACGCTCAAGGCCAGCGCCACCACCAGGTAGAACCAGCCGCTCATGCGGTAGATGAAGGGCAGCATGCAGGCCGCCGCGAGGATGAAGGTGTAGAGCAGCACCTGCAGCCGGGTGAATTCGTTGCCATGGGTCACCGGCAGCATCGGCAGGCCGGACTTGCGGTAGTCCTCTACCCGGTACAGCGCCAGCGCCCAGAAGTGCGGCGGTGTCCACAGGAAAATGATCAGGAACAGGATCAGCGCCTCCGGCCCGACCTCGCCCGTCATCGCCGCCCAGCCGAGCACCGGCGGCATCGCGCCCGAGGCGCCGCCGATCACGATGTTCTGCGGCGTCAGCGGCTTGAGGATCACGGTGTAGACCACCGCGTAGCCAATGAAGGTCGCAAAGGTCAGCCACATCGTCAGCGGGTTGACCCAGAAGTACAGCAACACCGAGCCCGCCGAACACAGCAGCGCCGAGAACACCAGTGCCTCGCGGTCGCTCAGCTCACCCTTGGCGGTGGGCCGCCAGGAGGTGCGCTTCATGGTCGCGTCGATCTTCTTTTCCACCAGGCAGTTGAAAGCAGCAGCGGCACCGGCGACCAGCCAGATGCCGACGCAGGCCACCAGCGCCTGCTTCAGGTGCAGCCAGCCCGGCACGCCGGGAACGGCCAGTACCATGCCGATCAGGGCGCAGAAAACAATGAGCTGGATGACACGCGGTTTGGTCAGTGCGTTGAACTGGCGCCAGCGCGACGGCAAGCTGGGTTGGGCGGTGGACATGGCCGACTCTAACTCGACATGGGTTGGGGTGACTTGGGGAGGAATGGGCATGGTCATGTTCTGGCCCGCCTTGTTTTGATGGCCAGCACCACACGCGGCTCGCTCTGCCGGGTGGAGGCCAGCGCGTGCGTCAGCACCACCACCAGCGCCGCAGCGCCGCCGGTGTGCAGCACAGCCGCGAGCAGCGGCCAGCCCAGCACCACGTTGCTCAGGCCGGTGGCCAGTTGCAGCAGCAGCAGCGCCACCAGCCAGCGGGCGTGCACCCGCAGCGCCCAGGTGCTGGCCATGCGCAGCACCTGCCAGACCAGCACCGCCACCACCGCATAAGCCACCAGCCGGTGGGTGTAATGGATGGCGGTCAGCGCCTCGAAGCTCAGGTGGCTGCCGGCACCGGTGCGGCCCAGCTCACGCCACAGCTCGAAGCCTTGCAGAAAGTCCATCGCCGGCCACCAGCTCGCCTGGCACTTGGGGAACTCGGTGCAGGCCAGCACCGCGTAGTTGGTGCTGACCCAGCCGCCCAGCGCCACCTGCAGCCACACCAGCGCCAGCGCCAGCGCAATGCCCCGGCGCAGGCGGGACGGTACCGCGAGGCTCTTCACCAGCGCCTGGACGTGGCTGTAGCGCACCACCTGCACCGTCAGCAAGGCGAGCAGCACGAGTGCGCCCAGCAGGTGCAGCGTGACGATGGCGGGAAACAGCTTCATGGTCACGGTCAGGGCACCGAACGCGCCCTGCACACACACCCACACCAACGTGAGTGCCGGCCACCAGGGGCTGATCGCTGGCGGCCCGCCCGTGTCGGCACTGCGGCGACGGCGGTAGGCGTCCCAGGCGCTGAGCAATGCCAGCGTCAGGATCATGCCACCCACACCGGTGGCGAGGTAGCGGTGCACCATCTCGATCCAGGCTTTGCGGTGCGTCACCGGGCCAGTGGGCATGGCGGTTTGCGCTTCGGTGATTTCCTGCTTCGCGCCCAGTGGGCTGGCACTGCCGTAGCAACCTGGCCAGTCGGGGCAACCCAGGCCGGAGTCGGTCAGCCGGGTGAACGCGCCAAACAGCACCAGGTCAAAGGTGAAAAACAGGGTCAGCAAGGTGAGTGCGCGCAGCCGTTGCGCCATGCTGGCGCGGCGTTGGCGCAGCCAGACCCACAGCAGCGGACCGGCGGCCAGCAACACCCCCGTCAGCAGCATCTGCAGTACCGGGGTCAGGTCGACCAGGGCTTGTTCGTCCATGGTTCAGGCTTTCATCGACCGGGCACATCCCACGAACCGGACGCGCGCAGCAGGCGGTCCAGGTCACGCTTGGCCTTGCCCGCGCCCTGCAGGTCCATGCGGGACGGGAAGCGCATCATCCAGTTGCCCATGGGGTCCACCACGTAGAGGTGGTTGGACAAGGACTCACCCGCCGCTGGCTGCAGCCATTGGGCCAGCTGCTTGGCGTCCACCCGCAGCACCTGGGCTTGTTCCAGCGCAGGGAGGAGCCCGGGGGCAATCGGGCCGTCGTCGGTGACGAGCCAGACGCGGTCGACCCGCTCTTTTTCCTTGCCCAGCGCTTCGCGCATCTGGCGCTGCAGGTAGAGGTTCTGGTCACACACCGTGTCGCAGGACGATGGCATCGCCGCCACCAGCAGCCACTGCTTCTTCAGGCTTTGCAGGTTCACCGTCTTGCCGTCCAGCGTGCGCGCCTCCAGGCTGGGCAGCGGGCGCTGGGGGTCGATCAGTTCGCCAAAGGCACGCTGGCCCTGCGGCCGGATGACGTAGTAAGTGAAGTAGGAGGCAATGACCGGCGCTGCACACACCGCGAGCACCGCCAGCATTTTCCAGCGGCCGCTGGTGTTGCGCGGCAGAACCGGCGCATCGGCGCCCGGGTCGGGCAGGGAGTGCACCGTCAGGGACAGCGGCTCGTCAGGGTGAGACATGGCGTTGCCGTCGGGGTTGGATGATTTGGAACCAGACATAAAGGAGCGCGATCAGGCCGCCGAGGCCAAACCACTGAAATGCATACCCATGGTGTTTGTCAATGCCTGTGTTGAATGCCGGCCAGTTGCGCAACAGCCCGTCGCTGGCCTTGCCGGCGTCTGGCGCCAACTCAAGTGCGCTGAGTTGCGTCAGCAGCGGCAACCGTGTTTCGGCCGCATACGCCGTCAAGTCGATATTTTGCCGTATGGCCCCGGTCGGCGCGCCCTGGAAGTCGTAAAGCTTGGAGGGCGGGGGGGCGATGCGCACGGTGATGCGCACCTCGCCTTCGGGCGTGTGCACTGCCGGCAAACGGTTGCGGTCGGTGAAGTCACGGGGCACCCAGCCGCGCTGCACCACCAGCAGTGCGTTGCTGCCGCTCAAGCGCAACGGCGTCAGCACAAAAAACCCCTGCCGTGCAGCCATCTGCCGGTTGTCGAGGTAGACCGTCGCTTCGCGCAGCCACTGCCCCTGCAGGGTGGCACGCCGGTGAACCACATCGGCCAGCAGCGTGCTGGCCGACACATCGGTCTGGTTCAGAGGCGCCAGCCGGGCCTGGTTGTCGATCGCGGTTTGCAACGCCTGTTTCTCGGCGGCACGCCCCAGTTGCCACTGCCCCAGCGCCAGCGTGATGCCCACACCCGCCAGAGCGGCAGCGCTCACCAGCCAGAACCGGAATGTCTGCGGCACGGGATAATCCAGTCCATGAAATATTTGGTCATCATCGCGTTTGTTGCCATTGTGGCCAGCCTCGGTTCGGCGCTGTTCTTCATGATGAAGGACGGCCAGGACGGCAAAGCCAAAACCAACCACATGGCCAAGGCACTGGCGTTCCGGGTCGGATTTTCCATTTTTCTGTTTGCCTGCATCCTGCTGGCCTGGAAATTTGGGTACATCCGTCCCACCGGCATTCCCAGCGGCGCCTGACGACGCCGGTTCAACACCTCACAAAACACAAAGGCGCCGCGAGGCGCCTTTGCTGCATGGGCGACCGCGTGCGGTCAGGTCCAGTACACCAGGATGTACAGACCGAGCCAGACCACGTCCACAAAGTGCCAGTACCAGGCGGCACCTTCAAAGCCGAAGTGCTTGTCGGCCGTGAAATGGCCCTTCATCAAACGGAAGGTGACAAACAACAGCATCAGCATGCCGACAAACACGTGGAAGCCGTGGAAGCCGGTCAGCATGAAGAAGGTCGAACCGTAGACACCCGAGCTGAGCTTGAGGTTCAGGTCAGAGTAGGCGTGTGCGTATTCGTAGCCCTGCACAAACAGGAAGATCACACCGAGCAACACCGTCAACCACATGAAAGTGATCGTTTTGCTGCGGTTGTTTTCACGCAGGGCGTGGTGGGCAATCGTCAAGGTCACGCCGGACGTCAACAGCAACGCGGTGTTGATGGTGGGTAGCCAGAACGGACCCATCGTGGTGAAGGGTTCGATGATGCCGGCCGGTGAGGCGGTGACACCGGCTGCGACGCTGGGCCACATGGCCTTGAAGTCGGGCCAGAGCAGCGCGTTGTCAAGGCTGCCCAGTGCCGGGACCGAGTGGGAACGGGCCCACCACAGCGCCGAGAAGAAGGCACCGAAGAACATCACTTCGGAGAAGATGAACCAGCTCATGCTCCAACGGAACGAAAGGTCGACCTTGTGGCCGTACAGGCCGCCGTTGCTTTCGCCCACGGCGTCGCTGAACCACTGGAACAGCACAAAGGCCCACCACAACAGGCCGAAGGCGACCGAATAGGCGCCCCAACCACTGCCGTTGATCCATTGGCCAGCGCCCAGGATGACGAAAAACAGGCCAATCGACGCCATGACGGGGTGCCGTGACGGCCCTGGCACGAAGTAGTACGGCGCGCTGCCGGCTGGGGTGGAAGAACTCATCTCTGCTCCTACGTTTCAATCAATGTCTGTATTTTCATTGGCGGCAGCCATCGGCTGCCACCCTCAGTTCACGGCACAACAACCCAGTTCACCAGGGCAATCAACCCCGCCACAAACAGCATGCAACCGGCAATCCCCACCAGGATGATGTGCAGCGGGTTGAGCTTGGCAATGTCTTCCTGGTAGTCCGACCCCTTGCGAACGCCGAAAAACGACCAACCCACTGCGCGCACGGTGCGCCACAGCGAACCCTTGCGCCGGTGAGGTGCCACCGCATCGGCATCGTGCCCCGGCGTGCTCATGTGGCAGGCCCTGCAACCAGTGCCGCTGCCGTGGGGGCTGGCGGTGTCTTACCACCCACCTCAAAGAAGGTGTACGACAGCGTGATGGTGCTGACGTCTTTGGACAATTTTGGGTCGATCACGAACGCCACCGGCCACTGCTTCTTCTCGCCCGGCTCCAGTGTGTACTGGTTGAAGCAGAAACACTCGAGCTTGTTGAAGTGCGCCATGGCCTGGCGCGGTGCGTAGCTGGGAATGGCCTGCGCGGCCATGCGGCGGTTCTGGACGTTCTGGAATTCGTACATCACCGTGGCCAGTTCACCGGGGTGGACTTGCATCGTCCGCGTGGCTGGCTTGAATTCCCACGGCCCGCGGGCATTGGCGTCAAAAACAACAGTGATGGTGCGGCTGGTGTCCACCTGCGAATTGGCGGGTACGGACGCGCTTTTGCCAGTGATTTGCTGTTCGCCCAGCGCCAGGATGTTGATGCCGGTGGCTTCACAAATGGCTTTGTACAAGGGCACCAAACCGTAACCGAAGGCGAACATGCCGAGCGCGACAATGCCCAGCTTGCGCAGCATTTTCACATTCTCGAAACGGATGCCCATGGTGGTATGACCGGTTGCGGTTCAGCGACCCAGCAACATGACCTTGGCAAAGAAACCGAGCAGGAACACCACCACCACCGACACCAGGATCAGCGCGGTGCGGATGTTGTTCTTTTTCTGCTCAGGTGTCAGAGCCATGGTGGTGCTCAGGCAACAATCTTGTTGGCGGCAGCGTTCAGCTTGGGTGGGTTCTCAAAGGTGTGGAACGGTGCAGGCGACGGCACTTCCCACTCCAGACCTTCTGCCGCTTCCCATGGACGCTGCGGTGCTTTCTCGCCCTTGCCCAACATGGTTGGCAAGATGATGAACAGGAAGAAATAGACCTGTGCAAGACCGAAGGCAAATGCACCCACCGATGCCACCGCATTGAAGTCGGCGAACTGCATCGGATAGTCGGCGTAGCGGCGGGGCATGCCGGCCAGGCCCAGGAAGTGCATCGGGAAGAAGGTCACGTTGAACGCGATCAGCGACCACCAGAAGTGGATCTTGCCGCGGGTTTCGTTGTACATCACACCGGTCCACTTCGGGGCCCAGTAGTAGTAACCGGCAAACAGCGCGTAGAGCGAACCAGCCACCAGCACGTAGTGGAAGTGGGCGACCACGTAGTAGGTGTCCTGCAGCTGCAGGTCAATCGGCGCCATCGACAAAATCAGGCCGGTGAAGCCACCCAGCGTGAACACGAAGATGAAACCCACGGCAAACAGCATGGGGGTTTCGAAGGTCATCGAGCCCTTCCACATCGTGGCAATCCAGTTGAACACCTTCACGCCGGTGGGCACCGAGATCAGCATCGTGGCGTACATGAAGAACAGCTGGCCAGTCACAGGCATGCCCGTGGTGTACATGTGGTGCGCCCACACGACGAAGGACAGGATGGCAATCGAGGCGGTGGCGTACACCATGGAGGCGTAGCCGAACAGCTTCTTGCGCGAGAACGCGGGCACGATCTGGCTGACGATGCCGAAGGCCGGCAAGATCATGATGTACACCTCAGGGTGGCCGAAGAACCAGAAGATGTGCTGGAACATCACCGGGTCACCGCCACCAGCGGGGTTGAAGAAGGTCGTGCCGAAGTGGCGGTCGGTCAGCGTCATGGTGATGGCGCCAGCGAGCACGGGCATCACGGCGATCAGCAGGTAGGCGGTGATCAGCCAGGTCCAGCAGAACATCGGCATCTTCATCAGCGTCATGCCAGGGGCGCGCATGTTGAGGATGGTCACGATGATGTTGATCGAACCCATGATGGACGAGGCGCCCAGGATGTGCAGCGCGAAGATACCGGCGTCCATCGACGGGCCCATCTGCAGCGACAACGGTGCGTAGATGGTCCAGCCGCCGGCAGGCGCGCCGCCGGGCATGAAGAACGACGCGGCCAGCATGATGGCAGCAGGAATCAGCAGCCAGAAGCTGAAGTTGTTCATCCGCGCAAACGCCATGTCGCTGGCGCCAATCTGCAGCGGAATCATCCAGTTCGCAAAACCCACAAAGGCCGGCATGATGGCGCCGAACACCATGATCAGGCCGTGCATGGTGGTGAGCTGGTTGAACAGCTCCGGGTTCACCAGTTGCAGGCCGGGCTGGAACAGTTCGGCACGGATGCCGAGTGCCAGCACACCACCAAACATGAACATCGTGAAGCTGAACAGCAGGTACAGCGTACCGATGTCTTTGTGGTTGGTCGCATAGACCCACCGGCGCCAGCCACTCGGGGCGTGGTGGTCGTCGTGCGCATGGTCATGATGGTCAAGAACTGCACTCATCTTGTTTTCCTTCTGAATACTCTGGCGGTCTGTCTGCGGGCGGTTTACTTGCGGGCCGACTTGACGTCGGCCGGCTGCACCACCTGGCCGGTCTTGTTGGACCAGCTGTTCTTGGTGTAGGTGATCACGGCGGCGATCTCGGTGTCACTCAGCTGTTTCCACGACGGCATGGCGCCGTTGCCTGCACCATTCAACAGAATGGCAATTTGTTTGGACTTGTCGGCATCGAGCACCACGGCGGCGCCGTCAAGTGGCTTGAACGGGCCAGCGCCCTTGCCATTGGCCTGGTGGCAGACCATGCAGTTGGAGGCGTAGATTTTCTCGCCACGGGCCACGCTGTCGGCCAGCGTCCAAACCTTGTTCGGGTCATCGGCCTTGGCGGCCAGCTTAGCCTTCTCGGCTTTAACCCACTGGGTGTAGTCCTCGGCGCTCACCACTTTCACGTGGATGGGCATGTAGGCATGTTCTTTGCCGCACAGTTCGGCGCATTGGCCGTAGAAATCGCCTGTTTGCTCGGCGCGGAACCAGGTGTCGCGCACGAAACCGGGAATGGCGTCCTGCTTGATGCCGAAGGCTGGCACCATGAAGGCGTGGATCACGTCGTTGGCGGTGGTGATGATGCGGATCTTCTTGCCGACCGGCACAACCATCGGGTTGTCGACCTTGAGCAGGTAGTTGTCCACCACCTCGCCCTTGGCCGGGCCACCGGCGTTGGACATCACACGGTGCGTGTTGTCGAGCGACGAGATGAAGCCGATGCCTTCGCCTTCACCGGCGATGTAGTCGTAACCCCATTTCCACTGGTAGCCGGTCGTCTTGATGGTCAGGTCGGCATTGGTGGTGTCTTTGGAGGCCACCAGCACCTTGGTGGCTGGCAGCGCCATCAAGATGATGATGATGAAGGGCACCACGGTCCACGCGATTTCCACTTTCACCGACTCGTGGAAGTTGGCCGCCTTGTGGCCCACCGACTTGCGGTGCTTCCAGATGGAATAGAACATCACACCGAACACCGCGACAAAAATCACCGTGCAGATGATGAGCATGAACCAGTGCAGCCAAGCCTGCTCTTCGGCAATCTTGGTCACGGCCGGGTGCAGGTTGAGCTGGTTGACCGCCGGCCCGCCGGGCAGGTTGTTCACCGCATGGGCAGCAGTGCTAACCCAGGCCGCCACAAACGCCATGCCATAGGCCAATGCGGCACCGAATGAAAATTTTCGTGTCTGGATGCTGCTCATCGTATTCACTTCAAAATCGCCTTTTTCAAAACACCACAATCCCACTGCCCTGGCACCCCAACTCAGCCGCCCCGGAGGGCCAGCCGCAGTTCACGGGCCAATGCCGGCCTCAGTTCAGGCCGCAGGAATCGCCCCACTTCAATCTTCCGGCCGTTGCCCGACAGCTCAATCAATGAACGGTCGCCGGCACGCGGCTCTATCCTCACCCAATCCCGGTTGAACTCTGCCCGCTCCAGGCGACCGGCTTTTTCCAGTTCGACGACCAGACGGCCTTCCTGCAGCAGGATGTGCTCCCCGTCGCTGACATGGCGCCCGTACACGATGAACGCGGTCCAAATGGCCAGCAGTTCAGCACAGGCAAAGGGCAGCACCAGCACTGCGCCGTGATACCAGAAATACCCGGCAATCAGCAGCGACACCAGGCTGAGCGATGCGAACAAACCCGCCAGCTGCACCGGCGACACCGAACAATTGCGCTTCAAGCGCCACTGCACGCCTTGGGCAGACACAGTAGCGAAGCGAAAAACGGGGTTTGACACAAAAAAGCACTCAGTCGGTCCCGTTGCCTCGCCTATAACAGGTGGTCAGACAACGGTCAGCACCACGGGAAAATACCCATTCGTTCAAAACACCTCGGATTGTAGCCCCGTTGAAGCCCGTTTCTGGCCACTGTGGCGCCGATACAAAGCATTCCAAAGCAATCAACTCGGCTACTCGGCCCCGCGCTTCAGCATCGCCCGCATGTCGCTGAGCGGAACGGTCTGCTCGCCACGCGGCCGGCGCGGGGCGGCCTTGAGCGCGTGGCCGTAAATCACCTCAAAGGTGAGCGCCAGCGGCGCGGTGGCGCCACTTGTGCCAGCGGCACGTGGCATGTGCTGGTCGATAGCGGCCAGCAGCTGGGCACGCCAGCCCCGACCCCGGGTCAGCGGTTGTCGGCCCACATGCAGGTTGCGGCCCAGGCTCCGCAAGTCGTCCAGCAGGCGCTCTGGCTGGGTGTAGGTGAGCGTGATGCGCTCCATGTCCATCACCGGCTCGACAAAACCGCTTTGCACCAGCATGTCGCCCCAGTCGTGCATGTCGGTGAATTCGTGGCAGGGCGGCGCCCAGCCCATGGCGGCGTAGACGGCGCGCAGCTCGCGCAAGGAATCCGGGCCGAGGCAGGACAGCATCAGGAAGCCGTCTGTGGCGAGCAGGCGCTGCCACTGGGCAATGAGCGCAGCGGGGTCGGCAGCCATGTGCAGTGCCATGTTGGCCCAGACCATGTCGACCTGCCCGTCTTCCGGCAATGTGAATTGGGTGACCGGCTGGCGCCAGCGGCGGGCCGTCCACCAGGGCGCGTGCAGCGCTTGCGCCAACGCATGGGCCCGTGCCGGGCTGGCTTCGGCCGCCAGGCAGCGCGCCTGCGGGTAGCGTTGCAACAGGCGTTGGTGGCTGGCCAGGCCACCGTTCAGCGGCTGCCAATCGAGCCAGGCGGCGGGCTGCAGCTTGATCCAGTCCAGCCGCTCCTCCATGCGCCGCGCCACCTCTTCGTGCAACCAGGCCGATGCCGCCAGCGGGGCTTGTTGCCAGCGGGCAGCTGCAGTGGGGTCGATGGTCGGAGGCAGCGCGTTGGGCATGGTCGCCGAGTATATTGACCCCATGCTGCGCCGCCTGTTCACGCCGCTGCTCAACCGCCTGCCCAGCCAGTGCCTGGTGTGCCAGCGCTGGCCCGCGCAGCCGTTGTGCGGGCCGTGCCTGGCGCGTTTTGGCGAACCCCGTCACCGTTGCGCCACCTGTGCGCTGCCGGCGCCCGAGGGTGTGGCGCGCTGTGGCGCCTGCACCGTGCACGCCCCCGCGCTGGACGCCTGCCATGCCGCGGTGGACTACGCCTACCCCTGGGCGGCGGTGCTGGCGCGCTTCAAGTTTGGCCAACAACCCGGGCTGGCCGCGCCGCTGGCGCAGCTGCTGCAGCGCCTGCCCGCCACCGCGCAGCGGCTGAACGACGCCACACTGGTGCTGCCGATGCCGCTGGCGAACGAACGGCTGGCCGAACGCGGCTTCAACCAGTCGCTGCTGCTGGCACAGGCGTTGCTGGGTGCACCACGCCAGCGGCTGGACGCCCACCTGCTGCTGCGCCCGGTGCACCGGCTGCCGCAAAGCGCACTGACGCGGGCCGAGCGCCTGCGCAACGTCAGCGGCGTGTTTGCGGTGGCGCCCGAATCCGCCCACCGCCTGCGGGAAGCCCGAGTGCTGCTGGTGGACGACGTGATGACCAGCGGCGCTTCGCTGGCGGCGGCGGCCAGTGTGCTGCGGCAGGCGGGTGCGGTGCATGTCGCCGCACTGGTCGTCGCCCGCACCGCCTGAACTGGGTGGCCTTCCCGCGGCGACAATTGCGCCATGTTCAACATCGTGCTCGTTCAACCCCAAATCCCGCCGAACACCGGCAACGTGATCCGCCTGGCGGCAAACACCGGCTGTGCGCTGCACCTCATTGAGCCGCTGGGGTTCTCGTTTGAAGACAAACACATGGTCCGCGCCGGGCTCGACTACCACGAGTACGCCGACATCCAGCGCCACGCCAGTTGGGACGCCTTTGTCGCCACGGCCCAACCGGCGCCCGACCGGCTGTTTGCCATGACCACCCACGCCAGCCAACCGCTGCACACGGTGGCCTTTCAGCCCGGCGACTGGCTGGTGTTTGGCTCGGAAACACAAGGCCTGGACCCTGCGCTGCGGAACAGCTTTCCCCCCACGCAGCGGCTGCGCCTGCCGATGCGACCGGGCCAGCGCAGCCTGAATTTGTCCAACGCGGTGGCGGTGACGGTGTACGAGGCCTGGCGGCAACACGGCTGCGCTGGTGCCGTTTGATTTGCTATTGAAAATATAGCTACACCGCCAGCCTGCACTGAGGCTCAGCGCCGATTTGGCTTGAAATCCAGCCTCAAAATGCCGCAGAGGCTGCCCGGAAGGCCTGTGAGGGCCTTTTTTCAGGGGTAGCGCCGCACCACCGATTCGGCCACACACACCGGCCGCTCGGTGCCCTCGCGCAGCACCGTGACCTGCCACACCATCTGGATGCCGCCGTTGTCCACCGGTTCGCAGGCCAGCAGCGTCAGCGTGGCGCGCAGCCGGCTGTTGGCGGGCACCGGCGCAGTGAAGCGCACCTTGTTCAGGCCGTAGTTCACGCCCATGCCGGAGCCGGCGATCTCGAACGCGCCTTCCAGAAACTGCGGCAACAAAGAGAGCGTGAGGAAACCGTGGGCGATGGTGCCGCCAAACGGGCCCACCTTGGCGCGGGCCTCGTCCACGTGGATCCACTGGTGGTCGCCGGTGGCGTCGGCAAACAGGTTGATCGCCTGCTGCGTCACCGTCACCCAGCCGGTGCTCTGCAGCGACTGGCCCACAAAACCGGCCACCTCGGCCAGCGATGCGAACTGTTTCATTGGCGCTTCATGGCGCTGGCCGGTCCAGCCAGGCGCAGATGTTGGCCCACTGTTCCAGGTCTTTCTGCACCCGGCCCGGCGCCACGTCGAACACGCTCAGGCCACGTGCCGCCAGGTGGATGTAGTTCTGCGTGTCGCGCAGATACCCCAGCACCGGCAGGCCCAGGCCCTCGACGAATTCGCGCAGCTTGTCGGCCGCGATGGTGCGCGCGTCCACCCGCATGCCCACAATGCCGATGTCCAGCCCCTCGGCCTTGCGGGAGTCGGCCAGCTTGTCGAGGAATTCGCGCGTGGCAAAAATGTCGAACACGCTGGGCTGCAGCGGCACGATCAGCTTGTTCGCCAGCTTGATGACGTCGTTGAAGCGCCAGCCGTGCAGGCCGCCCGGCGTGTCCAGCACCACATGCGTGGTGCCCTTGGGCGGCTTGACGATCAAATCGGGCGACACGGCCCAGGTGGCAATTGGCCGGGCCGCGGGTGGCCGCAGGTCCAGCCACAGCCGCGACGACTGTTGGCGGTCCACATCGCCCAGCATGGCGGCATGCCCGCGCGAGGCGTAGTAGCCGGCAATGTTGGTGGCCAGCGTCGACTTTCCGACACCGCCTTTGGGGTTGGCAACAACAACGACCGGCATACGCGCTCCTTGCGCTGGGTGTTTGACACAGAGCCACTATGTTAGCGGCACGGAACGTGCCGCCCAAGGCCGGCCAGCCGCCTGCGCCAGTTAGACTCGTTGCACACCCCTCACCCCCCACACGCAGCGGAACCCACCCATGGCAGCAGAACAAGGCACAGAACTGGTCAAGGTCGTCATTTTGCTGGCGGCCGGCGTGGTGGCGGTGCCGTTGTTCAAGCGCCTTGGTTTGGGTTCGGTGCTGGGCTACCTGGCGGCCGGCTTGGCCATTGGCCCGTTTGGCATGGGGTTTTTCAGCGAGTCGCAAACCATCCTGCACATTGCCGAACTCGGTGTGGTGATGTTCCTGTTTGTGATTGGCCTGGAGATGCAGCCGTCGCGCCTGTGGGCGCTGCGCCGGCAGATTTTTGGCCTGGGCCTGCTGCAGGTGGCGGCCTGCGGTGCCCTGCTCACCGGGGTGGGCATGCTGGCCGGGCTCAGTCCGGCGGTGGCTTTCATTGCCGCGATGGGTTTCGTGCTGTCGTCCACCGCCATCGTGATGCAGCTGCTGGACGAAAGCGGCGACACCTCCACACCGCGCGGCCAGCGCATCGTGTCCATCCTGCTGCTGGAAGATTTGGCCATCGTGCCGCTGCTGGCCATCGTCGCTTTCCTGTCGCCATCGCCCGCCGAAGAGGAAGTCTCGCGTTGGTTCACCGTGGGCATTGCGCTCGCCGCAGTGGTTGGCCTGATTGCGGTCAGCCGCTGGTTGCTGAACCCGCTGTTCCGCGTGCTGGCCAAGGCCAAAGCACGCGAAGTGATGACGGCAGCGGCCTTGCTGGTGGTGCTGGGTGCCGCACTGGCCATGCAGTGGGGCGGCTTGTCCATGGCCATGGGCGCTTTTGCCGCCGGTGTGATGCTCAGCGAGTCCACCTTCCGCCACCAACTGGAGGCCGACATCGAGCCCTTCCGCGGCATCCTGCTCGGCCTGTTTTTCATGGGCGTGGGCATGTCGCTGGACATCCCGCTGGTGCTGGCGGACTGGCAGCTCATTCTGGCCGGTGTGCTGGCCTACATGGGGGTCAAGGGCGCCGCCATCTACGGCGTGGCACGTGCCACCCGCGCCAGCCATGGCGACGCCCTGCAGCGCGCCGCGCTGATGGCCCAGGGCGGTGAATTCGCCTTCGTGCTGTACTCCGCCGCCGCGTCGGCCGGCATTGTGGACGCCAACATCAACGCCATCCTCACCGCCACCATCATCCTCTCGATGGCGCTGACGCCGCTGGCCATGTTCGCGCTGCGCTGGCTCATGCCCGCCGCACCCGAACAGAGCATGGAGGGCGTGGAAGACGTGATGGCCGGCCACGCGCACACGGGCAGCGTCCTGGTCATCGGCTTCGGCCGCTTCGGGCAGATTGCCAGCCAGTCGTTGCTAGCGCGCGGGATCGACGTGGTCATCATCGAGAGCGACACCGACATGATCCGCGCGGCGGCGCGCTTCGGCTTCAAGGTGTTCTATGGCGACGGCACCCGGCTCGATGTTCTGCATGCCAGCGGCGCCAAAAATTCCAAGGCCATCCTGGTGTGTGTGGACAAGAAAGAAACCACCAGCCGCATCGTGGAGCTGCTCAAACACGAATGCCCACTCACGCCGGTGCTGGCGCGCTCCTACGACCGGCAACACGCCATCGAGCTGATGCGCCACGGCGTGGACTTCCAGATCCGCGAAACCTTTGAGTCGGCACTGGCCTTTGGCGCCGAAGCCCTGCGCACTTTTGGCGTGGACGAAGACGGCATTGCCGAAGTGGCCACCGACATCCGCCGCCGCGACGCCGAACGCCTGCAACTGCAGATGGCCGGTGACCTCAGCAGCGGCGTGGACCTGATGCACGGCAACCGCTGGACACCCACCCCGCTGACCAAGCCGCAGCGCGAAGGCCAGGCGCTCAACGACGAAGCGGCGGACGCGATCGAACAACCCGCCGCACCAGCCCCCTGACAGGCCGCGCCTTCAGGCGATGCCGCGCACCGCGTCCCACACCAGCTTGAGCCCGGTCAGCAGCATGCCGGCATAGACCAACTGGTAGAACAGCGTGGGCTTGATGCGCCGGGTCAGCCAGGCGCCCACCAGCACGCCGATGGGCGCAAACGGCAGCAGCGCCAGCGAGGTGGCCATGTTGCGCGCGTCCAGCAGGCCCAGCCACGCGTACGGAATCCACTTCGACAGGTTCACGCAGAAGAAAAAGGCCGCCATGGTGGCGGTGAACTGCACCGGCGACAGCCGCATCGGGATCACATAGGCATTCACCGGCGGGCCGCCGGCATGGGCCACAAAGCTGGTGAAGCCAGCGGTGGTGGTGAGCAGTGCACCCACCCAACGCGGCCAGGGCGGGCTGTCGGGGCGCGGCGGAAAGACCAGCCGCTGCGCCAGAAACAACAGCGTGAACACACCCACAATGCCGGCCACCAGGTGCGCGTCCAGCACCCGGAACAGCAACGTGCCCACCACGGTGCCGAGCAGGCCAAAAGGGACCAGGAACTTCAGCAGCGCCGCGTCAAAGTCCTTGCGGAAAACGGCCAGGCCCATCACGTCCATCAGCAGCAGCACCGGCATCAGCATCGCGGCGGCCTCCGGCACGGTGACTACCAGCGCCATCATCGGCACCGCCAGCGAGCCAAAGCCGGCGCCAAAACCGCTTTTGCTGACGCCCAGCAGCAACACGGCAGGAATGGCGGCGGCGTAAAAGGCGGGGTCGGTGACGATGGGCAGCGGCATGGCGCGACAATCGTCGCATGAATCAGATGGCGAGCTGGGGTGAGTGGTTGCGCATCGCGGTGGAGGGCTTGGCTACCGCCGCCTTTGCGTTGTCGGGCGCGATGGAAGCCGCACGCAAGCGGCTGGACGCGGTGGGCGTGTGTGTGGTGGCGTTTCTGGCCGCGTTCGGCGGCGGCACGCTGCGCGACCTGCTGCTGGACCAGCGCCCGTTCTTCTGGGTGCGCCATGTGGAACTGCTGTGGGCGGTGCTGGCCCTGTGTGTGCTGGCCATGCTGTTCCTGCGCGACCGGCATTTTGTGCTGACCGAAAAAGCCATCCAATGGCCTGACGCGTTGGGCCTGGGCCTGTTTGCCGCGGTGGGGGTGGACCAGGCGCTGCAACACCAGTTGCCGGCGCTGGTGGCGGTGCTGATGGGCGTGATCACCGGCGTGTTTGGCGGCGTGCTGCGCGACATGGTCTGCAACGAAATCCCCAGCGCTTTTCGCGACCACCGGCCCTATGCGGTGTGTGCGTTTGCCGGTGGCTGGGTCTACGTGGGGTTGCTGTACCTGGGCCAGCCGGGCTCGCTGGCGCTGCTGGCCTGTGTGGCCGTCACCGCCGGTTTGCGCGGATTGGCACTCTGGCGCAACTGGCAAATCCCAGGCTGGCGCGCGTAAAACTCACACCCGTTCGATCACCAGCGCAATGCCCTGCCCCACGCCAATGCACATGGTGCACAGCGCGTAACGGCCGCCGGTTCTGTGCAGTTGGTTCACGGCGGTGGTCACCAGCCGTGCCCCACTGGCCCCCAGCGGGTGGCCCAGCGCAATGGCCCCGCCGTTGGGGTTGACGCGCGGGTCGTCGTCCTGCAGCCCAAGCTGGCGCAGCACCGCCAGGCCTTGCGCGGCAAAGGCCTCGTTGAGTTCGATCACGTCCATCTGCGCCAGCGTCAGACCGGTCAGGGCCAGCACTTTCTCGGTGGCCGGTGCCGGGCCGATGCCCATGACGCGGGGCGGCACACCGGCGGTGGCCATGCCGACCACGCGTGCCCTGGGGGTGAGGCCGTTCCTGGCGGCAGCACTTTCACTGGCCAGGAGCAGTGCACAGGCGCCGTCGTTGACACCGCTGGCGTTGCCGGCGGTGACGGTGCCGTCGGGTTTGACGATGGGCTTGAGTTTGGCCAGCGCTTCCAGGCTGGTTTCGCGGGGGTGTTCGTCTTTGCTGACGACGGTGGCGTCACCCTTCTTCTGTGGAATGGTCACCGGGGTGATTTCGGCGTCGAAGAAGCCGGCTTTCTGGGCGGCGACCGCCTTCATCTGGCTGGCCAGGGCCATGCGGTCCTGGGCTTCGCGTTCGATGTGGAAGTCGGTCGCAACGTTCTCGGCCGTCTCGGGCATGCTGTCCACGCCGTAGAGCTCTTTCATGCGCTTGTTGATGAAGCGCCAGCCGATGGTGGTGTCGTAGACCGCGTTGCTGCGGCTGAAGGCGCTGTCGGCCTTGGGCATGACGAAGGGGGCGCGGCTCATGCTTTCGACGCCGCCGGCAATCATCAGGCCGGCTTCGCCGGCCTTGATGGCGCGGGCGGCCGTGCCCACGGCGTCGAGACCGGAGCCGCACAGGCGGTTCAAGGTGGCGCCGGGCACGGCCAGGGGGAGGCCGGCCAGCAAGGCGGCCATGCGGGCGACGTTGCGGTTGTCTTCGCCGGCCTGGTTGGCGCAGCCGTAGAGCACGTCGGCCACCTGGGCCCAGTCAACACCGGGGTTGCGGGCCATCAGGGCCTGGATGGGCAGGGCGGCCAGGTCGTCGGCGCGCACGCTGCTCAACGCCCCACCGTACCGGCCAAAGGGCGTGCGCTGCGCGTCGCAGATAAAGGCTTGCGAGGTCATGAAAGTCCTGAATCACATGGGGTTGAACACCACGCCAGCCCCCATGAACTCATGCACGGGGACTTGGCACCGCGCGTACTGTAGCGCGGCGCCCGGCCGCCCGCTGTCACCTCAGGACTTGCGGCCACCCAACGCCAGTGCCGCCACGCCCGCCACCACCGCGGCAATGCTCAGCCACTGCGGGAAGTTGACGGTTTCTTTTTCTTTCACGGTCAGCTCGATCGGGCCGATCTTGGCGGCGGTCGAGTCTTTGGTGAAGCTGAAGCCACCGGTGAAAAAACCGGCAATACCGACCACGATCAAAATGATGCCAACAATGCGAACAGCGCCCATGGGTTTCTCCTCGCCGGGTTTTGCATGAACGGCCCACACGTCCCGGACTGCGCCGCTGGCCTGCCTGCAATATAGCCGGTCGCGTGCTACGCTTCTCGGATGTTCTCCCCGTCCCAAGCCGATGTGCGCCGCTTTTTCTGCGACGTGCGCGCCAAAACCCAAGCCCAAGCCCCGCTGGAAGCGATTGAAACCCTCGCGGGCCAGTGGATTGACGAACACCCCGAATACCACGCCGACCTCGCAGACGTGAACACCGCGCTCGCCAAAATGGCCGAGGTGGACACCACCCGCACCAACCCGTTTCTGCATTTGTCGATGCACCTGTCAATCAGCGAGCAGTGCTCGATCGACCAGCCGCGAGGCATTCGCCAGGCGGTGGAGCTGTTGACCGCGCGGCGCAACTCGCTGCACGACGCGCACCACGAAGCCATGGAGTGCCTCGGCCAGATGCTGTGGGAAAGCCAGCGCGCCGGCCGCCCACCTGACGGCGACGCCTATGTGGCCTGTGTTCAGCAGCGCGCCACACGCGACTGAGTTGCGGCGAATTTGCTACTGATTCAATAGCTTGATCGCCAGATTCGGCTAAGGCTCGCGCCCGATTTGGCATAAAAAAGCCGCTCAGGGAGCGGCTTGGGGTAATCGCAGTCCGTTGTCAGCGGAATTTGCTCTGTGGCACCACCTTGAGGTCACCGTCCACACCGGCGATGTAGTTGGACAATGCCTTCAGTTCGGCATTGGAATACTGCTTGGCAATGCCGCCCATGATGCCGTTGGCGCGGCCCACATTGGGGTTGTTCTCGGTCTTGTAAGCCTTGAGCGCGACGAACAGGTAGTCGGCATGCTGGCCAGCGATCTTGGGGTACGACGGGTCAATGGGCTTGGCGAAATTGTCGCCGTGGCAGGACACGCAGGCGCCCTTCTTGACCAACTCGGCCACCTTGGCAGGTGCTTCAGGCGCCTTGGCAGGCAGGGTCTCGCCCTCCACCTTGCCATGCACCGCGTAGTAGGCGGCCACGTCGGCCATGTCTTGCTCAGACATGTTGTCGGCAATGCCGCGCATCGTGGGGTGCTTGCGTTCGCCTTTTTTGTAGGCCGTCAGGGCCGACACGATGTACTTGGCGCTTTGGCCAGAAATCTTGGGCACTTTGTAAACTTCAGGGAAGCTGGCTTGGTAGCCTTTGATGCCATGGCAGCCAATGCACATGGCAATCTTGGTTTCGCCGGCTTTCACATCGCCAGTGGCGCCTTGGGCGAAAGCGGACAGGGAGGTCACTGACGTGACAGCCAGAGCGAATACGGTGGTCAACAACTTGTTCATTTTGCGCGCACAATCTTGAGGAACGTCTGCCTGAAATCAGCTTGCGATTATAGCCGGCGCAACCCTTACCGAATCTGACCCTCCCATGAAATTCCAAGGCTCCCAGACCTACGTCGCCACCCAAGACCTGATGCTGGCGGTCAACGCCGCCATCACCCTCAAGCGCCCGCTGCTTGTGAAAGGCGAGCCTGGCACCGGTAAAACGATGCTGGCCGAAGAAGTGGCCGCGGCACTCAACATGCCGTTGTTGCAATGGCACATCAAGTCCACCACCAAGGCCCAGCAGGGCTTGTACGAGTACGACGCGGTGAGCCGGCTGCGTGATTCGCAGCTGGCCGACGTGGACGGCGGCGAACGCGTCAAGAACATCCACAACTACATCGTGCAGGGCGTGCTGTGGCAGGCCTTCACCGCCGACACGCCAGTAGCGCTGCTGATCGACGAGATCGACAAGGCCGACATTGAATTCCCGAACGACCTGCTGCGCGAGATCGACCGCATGGAGTTCTATTGCTACGAAACGCGCGAACTCATCAAGGCCAAGCACCGGCCGCTGGTGTTCATCACCTCCAACAACGAGAAAGAGCTGCCCGACGCCTTCCTGCGCCGCTGCTTCTTCCACTTCATCAAGTTCCCGGACGCGGTCACGATGCAACAAATCGTGGACGTGCACTTCCCCGGCCTGAAAAAAGACCTGCTGACAGCCGCGATGAAGACCTTCTTCGACATCCGCAACCTGCCCGGCCTGAAGAAAAAGCCCAGCACCAGCGAGCTGCTGGACTGGCTCAAGCTGCTGGTGGCTGAAGACATCCCTCTGGAAGCCCTGCAAAGCAAAGACGACAAGGTGGCCGTGCCGCCGCTGGTGGGCGCGCTGCTCAAAAACGAGCAAGATGTCACCCTGTTTGAAAAATTGGTGTTCATGCAACGCCACAACCGTTAAGAACAACCATGGCAAACCAACTCTTGGTAGAAGGCATTTCCGACGCGGTCGGTTTTGTGGGCGGCGCACTGGCCGGTTTCTGGCTGAGCCATATTCTTGGCCTGGACATTTTTGCCGACGGCTACGGCAACGCCAGCATCTTTGGCATCCTGTTGGTGGGCTTGGGCGGGGGTGGGGGCCTGCACATGGCACGCCGCTGGCGCCGGGCCCGCCCCGACCCTGACGAGGAATGAGACCCCGCGCATGAGCGGCTTCCTGCAGCCGATGGCTCTGCACGGACGGCACGTGACGCTGGAGCCGCTGTCGCTCGCCCACGAGCCAGAGGCGGTGGAGGCGGTGCAGGACGGCGCACTGTGGCAGCTCTGGACCACCACCGTCCCCGCACCCGACCAGATGCGTGCCGGCATTGAAGCCCGCCTGAAACTGCAGCAACAGGGCAGCATGTTGCCGTTTGCAGTGCGCGACGCCACAGGCCGCTTCGCCGGCATGACCACCTTCATGAACGCCGACGCCACCCACCGCCGGGTGGAAATTGGCAGCACCTGGTACCGCCAGAGCGCGCAGCGCACCCCGCTCAACACCGAGGCCAAGCTGTTGCTGCTGGCCCACGCTTTTGAAGCCTGGCACTGCATTGCGGTCGAATTCCGCACCCACTGGTTTAACCAGGCCAGCCGCGCGGCCATCGCCCGCCTGGGCGCCAAACAGGACGGCGTGCTGCGCAACCACCAGCGCCTGCCCGACGGCAGCTTGCGCGACACCGTGGTTTTCAGCATCATCGAATCCGAGTGGCCCGCCGTGAAAGCGCACCTGACCCACCAACTGTCACGTCCCCGGGATTGACACCATGCTCATCGATTTTTTCTACACCCTGCGTTCCGCCAAGCTGCCGGTCTCGGTCAAGGAGTACCTGACGCTGATGGAGGCGCTCAAAGAAGGCGTGGTCGGGCCGGCCAGCGAAGACGGCTACAAGATCGACGACTTCTACTTCCTCAGCCGCACCGCGCTGGTGAAGGACGAAAAGCACTACGACAAGTTCGACCGCGCCTTCGCCGCCTACTTCAAAGGCGTGGAGATGGTGGCCGACTTCACCAAAGACGTACCGCTCGAATGGCTGCGCAAGAACCTGGAACTGGAGCTGAGCGCGGAAGAAAAAGCCAAGATCGAGAAGATGGGCTGGGACGAACTGATGGAAACGCTGAAGAAGCGCTTCGAGGAACAAAAAGAGCGCCACGAAGGCGGCAGCAAATGGATTGGCACCGGGGGCACGTCGCCGTTTGGTGCCAACGGCTTCAACCCCCAAGGCATCCGCATTGGCCAGGAAAAAGGCCGCAACAAGAGCGCGGTGAAAGTGTGGGACCAGCGCGCCTACAAAGACTACGACGATTCGCAGGAACTGGGCACCCGCAACATCAAGGTCGCCATGCGCCGGCTGCGCAAGTTCGCCCGCGAAGGCCATGTGGAAGAACTGGACCTGGACAACACCATCCGCTCCACCGCCGCCAACGCCGGCTGGCTCGACATCAAGATGGTGCCCGAGCGCCACAACAACGTGAAGGTGCTGCTGCTGATGGACGTGGGCGGCACGATGGACGAACACATCGCCCGGGTGGAAGAAATGTTCTCGGCCGCCAAAGCCGAGTTCAAGCACATGGAGTTTTACTACTTCCACAACTGCGTCTACGACTTCATGTGGAAAAACAACCGGCGCCGCTTCAGCGAGAAATTCGCCACACAGGACATTCTTCGCAAATACAACAAAGACTACAAACTGATCTTTGTCGGCGACGCCACGATGAGCCCCTACGAAATCCTGCAG
The DNA here is from genome assembly GCA_017848435.1 of Burkholderiaceae bacterium. GTDB lineage: Bacteria > Pseudomonadota > Gammaproteobacteria > Burkholderiales > Burkholderiaceae_C > PCRC01. The sequence goes on from JAFEHU010000081.1 coordinate 65,565, forward strand.
CCTGGCGGCAGCGTGGAATACAACAACGAGGAATCGGGCGCGGTCTGGCTCGACCGGCTGACGCAGGCCTTCCCGAAATTCGTCTGGATCAACCCCGAGCCCCAGGGCGTGTGGCAATACCGCCAGAGCATTTCCATCGTGCAGCAACTGATGGGCAACCGCATGGTGCCACTGACGCTGAAGGGCCTGGAAGAAGGCATGAAAACACTGAACCGGTAAGCAAACAGTAAGCCGTTGGTTCTGGCCCACTCAGGGGAAAAACTCAGATTAAATTCAGTACCCTTTGCTATCATGTTTTTCCACGGTATCTTCCGTTCAGATTTCAAGGAAATAAATCACATGTCACTGAAAATCACTGCTTCACTGGCCGCCATTGCGTGCGCTGTCATCGCTGGTTGCGCCACAGGCCCGGCAACCCCACCGGCCGCCCTGGTCGACGGTCAACTGACCCAGCCTGCCGACTACAAGTCATGGCCCAAGTTCCTGTCCAACATCCAGCGCCCTGACGTCAAACAGGTCCGTGAGATTTACATGAACAAAGTGGCCGCTACCGTTGTGCGCGGTCAGCCCTTCCCACAGGGCAGCCAGTTCGTGATGGAGAACTACGCCGCGGTTGCCAATCCAGACGGCACGCTGCAAACCGGACCCGACGGCAAGCTCGTCAAGGGCAACCTGGTGGCCGTGTTTGTGATGGGCAAGAACCCCGGCTGGGGCCAGAACGTCGCGCCTGAGCTGCGTACCGGCAACTGGATCTTCAGCGGCTTCAAAGCCACTGGCGACAAGGTGGACGCCGACCCCGTGACCTGCCGCGGCTGCCACATCGCTGCCACGCCAGACGGCACCAAGGGCGCTGGCCCAGCCCGCGACTGGGTGATCCGCTACGACCAGTACTTTGACCAGAAGAAGGCCAGCCTGACGACCGACGCCGTCGTGGCCTCCCTGTCTGCCGCACACGGCGCCATCAGCGCCCACGACCTGAGCAGCGTCAGCGCCCTGCAGCGCTAAGCCGCCCCCCGTGACCCCGGCCTTCGGGCCGTCACACCATCGCCGTTACCGCGCAAGCGGTAACGGCGATAATCTTTGGGCTGCGCCGCCGTAGTTCAATGGACAGAACGGGGACCTCCTAAGTCTCAGATACAGGTTCGATTCCTGTCGGGGGCGCCATTCGACGCAGAGGCAAACATCTGACCGAAGAAAACGGCCAGCGTGGGCTGCTTAGGGTTGCGGTGTCAAGACTGGATGCGGATCGGCGTGTTGAGCTTGTAGCCATACCCGCGGATCGCCTTGACCAGGTCTTCTTCGCCGATGTGCTGCGCCAGCTTGTGGCGCAGGCGGCTCACGAGCACGGTGAGCGCGTCACGTGTCTTGACCATGTTGTACTCTTGGCTGAGCTTGCGCAGCAGGAACTCGGCGTCCAGCTGGCGTTCAGGGGCCAGGGCCAGTTGGGTCAGGATTTCCGTCTCCGAGAGCGTCAGCTCGGCCACCTTGCCGCCAGGCGCCAGCAGCCGCATGCGCCGGCCGTCCAGCACAAACCCGTCTGCAGCCGGCTGAACCACCAACCGCTGGCCCAGCGTGGTGATCACCGCCTCCAGCTCGCGCACGTTGGTGGGTTTGGTCAGGTAGACATCGGCGCCAGTGGCATAGCCATCGGCACGTTCGCTCGGGCGGGTGCGCCCGGTCAGCATCACAATGCCCACCCTCGGCAGGGCTGCACGCAGGCGGGTGGCAATGCTCAGGCCGTCTTCGCCGGGCAGGTTCAAATCCAGCACCACCACGTCGGCCGGCGAGGTGCGTAGCGCAATGTCCAGCTCCTCGCCCGACCCCACGCCCCGCACATCCCACCCGGGGCGGCGCAGGTGCTCCACCAGCTCCTCGCGCAGCAGGTCGTGGTCTTCCACCACGATGATGGCTAACTCGGTAGCCACAGTTCAAACACCACGTTGTCCACCCCGCCATCACCACGCTCGCTGCGGTAACGCACCGTGCCACCCAGCATCTCGGCCACCCTGCGCACCCAATACAGGCCCAGGCCGGTGCCGGTGAGGTGTTTGGCCGTGTCGGCCCGGTAGTACTTGCCAAACAGCTGTTCGGCATCGGGCGCGCCAGCCCGGCCCACCGGGTTGCGCACCGTCACGGCAAAACCGTCGTCCTGCTCGGCCAGCACCACATCCACCGCAGAACCCGGGGGCGAGTAATTCAGCGCGTTGTGCACCAGGTTGCGCAGCATCAGGCAGGTCAGTGGCGCGTCCACCTCGGCCATCAGGCTGGCGGGCAGTTGCAGCTTGAGGCGGTTGCGCTGGGGCTCGATGCTGGTCCAGTCGGTCACCAGAGAGGCGACGTCGTGCGGCTGCTTCTGCACCGCCAGGGCGCCCTGCTCCAGCCGGTCAACCTCCACACAGCGTTCCAGCACACCGTCGATGTTGTCCACCGCTTTCTGGATGTTGGTCAGCCGCCGCTCGCGCTGGGCAGCGTCGTCATCAACGCGCCCCCCCGTCAGCGACTGCGTGGCCAGCCGGATCGCCGCCAGCGGCGTTTTCAGCTCGTGCATCATCATGCTCAAAAAGCTGCTGGTGGCGGCATGGCGCGCCACCTCGCCCTTGAGCTGCTGGTCGAGCTGGCGCATGTCGGCCTCCAGCCGCCACTTGTCACGGATTTGCAGCTGGGTGCGGCGCGCCAGAATCACTTGCAACATCACACCGGTGAAGAAGTTCGCCAGCACCGCCGGGTACAGGTGCAACTCGGTCATGCGCGACAACCCCAGCAGCGGCAGCACAAAGTAGAAGATGTAGACCACCAGGCCCGCGTAGAGGGTGCGCACCATCCACAGCAGGCGGCGGTCGTCGGCTTTGAGGAAGAACAGAATCACCACGCCGCCCAGGTTCTCCATCAGCAGCAGGTTGCCATTGACCACCATGGCGCTGCGCGGGTCCCCGGACAGGATCCAGTACAGCAGCAGCGGATAAACGGCCATGGGCAGCAGGTAGACCAGCGAGGTCCAGCGCGGCACGCGGAACGACATGAGGAAGCGCCAGAAGAACAGCGAGGCCACGAACAGGTGGGTGGCCGCCAGCAGCGGCACCCCCAGGTCAGCCCAATGGGGTTGCTGCGGAAACAGGTACTGCCCGGCAAACCCCATGATGAAAAACATAAACAGCATGGAGGCCAGCTGGAACAACGTGTCCAGGCCCCACAGCGGGTCGCGCGTGACACGCCAGCACACCAGGGCGAACACCATCATGGCCAGCAGCATGCCGCAGTACACGCCGAGGAAGGTGTGCACACTGCTGTCGAAGGCCATGCTGCCGGTCGGGCTGAACACCCGGGCATGGACCTGCATCGCACTGGTGGTGGCCACGCGCAGGTACAGCACCGTGGGCCCAGTGGCGTTGGGCTGGAAAGCGAAGGTGGGGTAGACCTCGGGCACCGCGCGCTGCGCAAAGGGGCGTTGGTCGCCCAACTGCTCCACCTCCCAGCCGCCCGGCTGGCCCTGGCGTGGGCGGTACAGCCGCACGTCGTCCAGCTGCGCTGGCTGCACCACCAGCCGCAGCTCAGGCAGCGGGCTGGGCGCCACCTCGATGCGCAGCCAGACCGCAGCCGGGGTAAAGCCACGGCCAATCGGCCCCTGCACCGGGCGAAACGCCTGGCCCTGCACCTCGTCAATGCCAAGGCTGTGCGCTGGGTCCATCAGCACGCCGCGCGACAGCACCAGATCATCGGCGGCAAAAGCCGGTGCCAGTGCGCAAACACAGAGCAAGAGTGCTGCACATCGGTGCCAGCACAGCGTGAACAAGACAGTCATGGCAGCAACGTTGGTGAAGTTGTACGGAGGCAATGCAAATGCACGGCACTATACCCATCTGGCCAGCACCATAGCGTGGTCTGCAGCGCCAAGCTTGCACTGGCTTGCATGCCGAGCCGGGTGCCAGGTGCCGACGCAGGCACAGACCCACTGAAGTCTGCCCCCGACCATTGAGGCCAAGCGTCACCCGCCCAGCGGGCAAGCGGATGGCCTGGCTGGCAGCAGTGCCCGCACGACCAAAAACCGTGCTGGGCGGCATTCTCAACACCCGTTTCAAGCCAAATCGGCCTTCAGCCTTAGTGAAATCTCGCAGTTCAGCTATATAAAAAGGAGCAATAGAGGCCTCTTCGCCATCAAAAACAAAGAGCAGCGCCGGGCTGCCCTGTATGGGTTGGGATAGCTTGGGGTCATTAATCGGAATCCGACCCCAATTAGCGCACAGCCAGCAACCCCCCCAGAACAAAAGGGCAGCGCCAGGCTGCCCTTTTGTTCTGGGGGGGTTGGGAATGGCTTGGAGGTTAAATCGCAGTGATGTCCGTCAAAGCGAAATTGGCCTGGCTGATGCCAACCAGCTGGATCAATCCGTCGGCCGTTCCATCGGCATTTCCGTCGATGAAAAGCAAACCTGTGCCATTGCTGTTGTCGGTCAGGTAATAAAGCACCGTGCCATCCAGCGCCACATTGGCCGCATCGAGGTTGGCCTGCAAAGTGGCGCCTGAGCTGGCCGCTTCTCGGTAATTTGCAGCCGTACCCTGAATCCCTGATCCCAGGTTTATTCTGTCAATACCGCTTGCAAAATCTGTGATGGTGTCAGGGTTGGCAATGGCTGGGAAAAATCGATTTGTCAAAGTTAAGCTGTACGTGAATCTGTCAATGCCTTCACCACCCGTCAGGGTGTCTGCGCCCAGCGCGCCAGACAATCTATCGTCGCCAGCGCCACCGGACAAGCTGTCAGCCACGTCGCCGCCAAAGATGGTGTCATTTCCAGAGCCCCCAGTGACCGTCACGCTGAAGGCAGGAGAGGTAGTGCTGCCAAAGATTGTCGCCTGGGTGGTGAGGCTGAAGTCAAATTCACGCAGCGAGCCAAGCCGGCCAAAATTTGAAGTGACCGAAATCCCGTTTGTGCCTCCTTCGGACACGGTGTAGATTTGCCTGTACACCTCAATCCCAGCAAGGCCATCAAAGGCCACGGATGGTGAGGAATCACCAACTATGACCCGGCCATAAAACAGCAGGGCGTCTTGGCCGGCCGCATCGGTAATGCTGTCTCGGCCAGCGGGATCGTCAAAAAAATCTGCTCTGGAGCTGTACACGTACACGTCGTCGCCCGCGCCGCCATTGAGCACGTCCTGGCCAGCGCCGCCCATCAAGGTGTCGTTGCTGGTGCCGCCGGTCAAAACGTCGTTGCCCAGGCCGCCCGCCAGGTAGCTGGCTTGGTAGCCGCCGCTGGCCACGTTGATGGTGTCGGCGTTGTCGGTGCTGTTGAACACGTCCACATTCACCGTGCCGGTGGTGGTGGCGGTGCCGTTGCTCAGGGTGTAGCTGAAGCTGCCGGTGGTGATGGCGGCGCCGGTGCTGCTGTCGTTGGTGGCGGATTCGACCGACACCGTGCCGTCGGCATTGAGCGTCACAGCGGTGATGGCCCCGGTGGGCCCGCTGACGGCGGTGATGCTCAGGCCCGTGCCCACGTCGTTGGCCAGCAGCGTGGCCAGGCTGAAGCGGGCGGCGCTGGTGCCGCTCAGGCCGTCGGTCATGGCGAGTTTGTCGGTGGTGGCGGTGATGGCGGGGGCGTTGCCAATGTTCGCAAAGTCAAACCCGTCTAGCGTGGTCACGCCGGCGAGCACCACTTCCTGGTCGACGAGGTTGAGGGTTGTGCCGCCGTCGGCGTTGTAATACACGTAGCCGTTGCCGTTGTCGCTGACGGCGAAGTAGTAGAGCTTGCCAGCGCGAAAGGCGGCGTCGGCCGCGCCGCGGGCGAAGCTTTGGTTGGTGAAGCCGCTGCCTTCGTCGTAGTTGGCGGCGCTGCCTGCGGGGCCGCCAAAGTCGATGCGGTCTTGGGTGGTGAAGCCGGTGATGGTGTCGTTGCCGGTCTGGGGGCTGTCGCCCGCGCCAACGCTGAACTGGTCTGCCCCCGCGCCGCCGTTGAGGGCGTCGCCGCCGCCGCCACCGCTCAGCGTGTCGTTGCCGCTGCCGCCGGTGATGCTGTCGACCCCGGCGCTGCCGGTGAGGCTGAGGGCAATGCCAGCGCTGGTCTGGCTGCTGGCGTCAAGGGTGTTGCTGCCGGTGGCGTTGGTGTCGGCGGCCAGCGACACGCTGCGGATGCCGGCGGTGAAGGCGCTGCTGTGCAGGGTGATGCCGATGGCGTTGGTGGCCGCACTGCCCGCCGCCAGCGCTTCCACCCCGCTGGCGCGGGCAAAGGTGTTGCTGGTGGTGATGGTGAAGCCGTTGCCGTTGACCTGCAGGGTGTCGGTGCCGCTGCCACCGGTGATGGTGGTGTCTGCGAGATCGACTGCCGTGGTGGTGGCAAACAAATGCGCTGAAGCGTTGAACACAAGCGCTGAAGCGTTGAACACAAAGGTGTCGTCGCCCGCACCGCCGTCGAGCACGTCGGCACCTGGGCTGCCGGTGACCGTGTCGTTGCCTGCGCCGCCGGTGATGCTGTCCACGCCAAAGGAGCCCACCAGGCTCAGGCCAATGCTGGCATCCAGCTGGCGGGAGGCGTCGATGGTGTTGTTGCCGATAGTTCCAGTGAAATCGCTTGCCAGGCTCACGGTGCGGATGCCCGCTGCAAAGGCACTGGCGTCCAGGGTGATGCTGAAGGGGTTGTCGCTTGCGCCTGAGGCGATGGCTTCGACCCCGCTGGCGCGGGCAAAGGTGTTGGTGGCGCTGATGGTGAAGCCGTCGGCCAGGATGTTGAGCGTGTCGGTGCCGTCGCCGCCCAGGATGGAGTCGGTGAGGGCCACCGTGCTGGTGCTGGCAAACAGGTCGGTCACCAAGTTGAAGGCGAAGTTGTCATTGCCCTCGCCACCGTCCAGCAGGTCCACCCCCGCGCCGCCGGTGAGGCTGTCGTTGCCCATGCCGCCCACCAGGGTGTCGTTGCCGCTGCCGCCGCTGAGGGTGTCGTTGCCGCCAAAGCCATACAGGGCGGCGGCGTTGCTGCCGGTCTGGCTGAAGCTGTCGCCGGTGGCGTCTGCCCCCAGGCCCAGGTACAGGCTGAGGTTGGCCGACAGGCTGCCGTCAAACACATTGAGTTCGCCCTGCACCGCCGTGGCCTGCGCGGCCACCGTCAGCGTGCTGTCGCTGCCGTTGTTGACCGTGCCCAGGCTGACGGCGGTGGTGCCGACACGGGCGCTGAGCGTGCTGCCGGGTGCGTCGGTGACGCGGAAGCCAATGGTGTCTGGAAAGGTGGTGGGCGCAGTGGTGCTGACGCTGGCCGGGGTGTTGACCACCGGGGCGACGTTGGGGGCCGTGCCCGCGATGTTGGCAAAGCCGAAGTTGCCCGCATTGGCGCCCTGGACCACCACCACGTCGTCGCCCGTGCCGAGGGTGTTGCCGGTGGCCACGCGGTTGTAGAACAGGTAGCCGGTGCTGCCGTCGCTCGCAAAGTGGTAGAGCCTGCCTGCGGTGCCAAATGCGGTGTTGGCGGCGGCCACGGCCTCGGCGAAGTTGGCCACATTGGCGGCAGTTTCGCTGTAGTTGGTGGCGGTGCCTTGTTCGCCGCCAAAGTCGATGGTGTCGGTGGCTTCGTAGCCGCTGATGGTGTCTGCCCCGGTGCCGGGCACGGTGCTGGCGGGGGTAAAGGGGCTGTCGCCGCTGGCGATGGTGAAGCGGTCGGTGCCGCCACCACCGCTCAGGCTGTCGCCGCCGGTGCCGCCGGTGAGGCTGTCGTCGCCGTTGCCGCCGTTGATGGTGTCGTTGCCGGCACCACCGAGCAGGGTGTCGGCGCTGTTGCCACCCAACAGCTGGTTCGTGCCGTCGTTGCCCAGGAGGGTGAAGCCCTCGCTCTGGCTGGACAGGTTGATGTTGATGTTGTCGCTGCCGGTGGTGGCGCGCACGGTTTCCACGCCAACCAGGTTGCCGTCGCTGCTGGGGGCGTAGCTGTTGTTCAGGCCGGCCACCAGCGTGTCGTTGCCGTCGCCGCCCAGCACGGTGGCGCCGCCGCCGACGTTGCTGAACTGGTCGTCGCCGGCGCCGCCGATCAGCTGGTCGGCACTGCCACTGCCCACCAGGGTGTCGTTGCCGGCGCCGCCGTCAATCAGGCTGGGGCTGGTGCCGATGACGCTGAGCGTATCGTTGCCATTGCCGCCCAACAGGTAGACCGAGCCGCCGGGCGAGGCGGTGATGGCCAGCGTGTCGTCGCCCGAGGTACCCAGGGCAATGCGGGTAAGGTTCTGGTTGGCCAGGAAGGCGTTGTTGACGGTGGGGGTGGCGGCGTCGCTGACCACAAAGCGCGAGCCGGTGATGCTGAGTGCCAAGCCTTCGTCGTCCACATAGCCGGTGCCGCCGGGGGCGCCGGTGCTTTGCAGTACGAGGGTGTTGCGGCTGGCGGCGGCCAGCGCGGCGTCGACACTGGTGCCCACGCCCACGCCGTTGCCCACGTTGGCGGTGTTGATGACAACGCGGACGTCGCCGTTGTTGCTGATGTTGACCACGTCCAGCGCGGCGGCGCTGGCCAGGCCCACTTCGGTGCCGAGGTTGATCTGGTCAGAGCCATCGGTGAAGAGGTTGTAGGCAACGACCACATCGGTGCCGAGATCGGTACCGACGTTGCTGCCCACAATGGTGTCGTCGCCCGCGCCGCCAATGTAGCTGTCGTTGCCGGCGCCGCCGCTCAGGCTGTCGTTGCCGCTGCCGCCGACCAGGAAGTCGTTGCCGTTGGTGCCGATGACGGTGTCGTTGCCGGCGCCAGCGTTGATGTAGTAGTGGGTGCCGATCAGCTGGGGGCCAAAGTCCAGCGTGTCGCCGCCGTTGCTGCCCAGAATGACCTGGGTGAACTGGTCGCCACGCTGGGTGCCGCCGATGTCGCGCACGTCGAAGGTGGTGCCGGTGGGCGCGATGAAGGTGGTGCCTTCGTCGTCGGCATAGCCTGTGGTGCCAGCGGGCTCGCCGGTGCCGTCTTCGGCCCGCAGGGTGACGGTGTTGGCGGTGTCGGCGCTGGTGCCCACACCGGTGCCATCGCCCACGTTGGCGCTGGTGAAGGTGACGCGGATCTGGGTGGCGCCGGTGCTGCTGACGTTGACCACGTCGTTCAGCGTGGCAGACGTCACGCTTTCGGTGCCGAGGTTGATCTGATCGCTGCCATCGGTGGCGAGGTTGTAGGCGGCGACGGTGTCAACGCCGGTGCCGCCGTTGAGCGTGTCGTTGCCCAGGCCGCCGTTCAGGGTGTCGTTGCCGTCGCCGCCGCTGAGCAGGTCGGCACCGGCGTTGCCCGAAAGGCTGTCGGACCCGGTGCCACCAAACAGGCTGTCGTTGCCTGTGCCGCCAAACAGGTTGTCGTTGCCGTCAAAGCCGTAAATGGCCAGCGGCGTGGTGAAGCTGGCGCTGCCCAGCGACGTGTCGCTGTTCAAGGTGCCTTCTATCAGTGTGCCGAAAGCAGCGCTGCTGACGGTGCCGTCGTTGACCTGGATGGTGGTGGCGGCCACGGCGGCTTGCGCCGTGGGCGTGATGCTGAAGCTGCGCTCGGGCTGGGTGGTGACCACGCCCGTGACGCTGGCGGCCGGGCTGCGGCCCAGCGCCAGGGTGAGGGTGTTGCCCGCATCGGCGTCGGTGGCCAGCACGGTGACGCTGGCCTCTAGGGCGGTGAAGGCGGTGACCACCGGGGCGGTGTTGGCAAACGGGAAGCCGAGGCCTGCGGCCGCGCCGTTCAAGTCCACCGCCATGCCTGAGGCGGCGACGTTGGCCACCACAACCGCCCGCTCGCCAGCGTCCAGCTGGCTGTTGTTGTTGGTGTCGTCAAACACAATGACGTCGTTGCCGCCGCTGCCCACGGCAAAGCTGCCGGTGCCGGTGCCAGCGGTGTAGGTGCCGGCCAGTTGTTTGCCGGTGCCGTTGTTGAAGTTGAGCACGTCCTGGCCCTTGGCGAACTGCGTCACCAAATCGAAGCCGGTGACCACGCCTGCGGCCACGGCCACGGCGCTGCCGGCTTCCACCACGGTGTCGATGGCGTTGTCGGCGTTGCCCAGGTTGTAGGTGTCGGCACCGCCGCCGCCGATCAGGCTGTCGGCCCCTGCATTGCCGGTGAGGGTGTCGTTGCCGCTGCCGCCGGTGAGGGTGTCGTCGCCCGCGGCGCCGAGGAGGTTGAGCGCAATCGTGGCGTCGGTCTGGCGCGAGGCGTCAATGGTGTTTTGACCGCCGATGCTGGTCAAACTGACGGTGCGCAGGCCGGCCGCGAAGGCGCTTTGGCCAAGGACCACGGAGAAATTCACCACCCCGGAAACGTTGCCATCTACATTCAGGGTTTCCACCCCGCTGGCGCGCGCCCAGTCGTTGTCGGCAGTGACCATCGAGCTGCCAGCAGTTGAGATCGTGATGGTGTCCACACCGTCGCCACCGGCGATGGAATCGGTCAGGCCGCTGGTGGTGGTGGCGAACAGTCCCGATGAACCCGCAAAATTAAAGCTGTCGTCCCCTGCGCCGCCGTCCAGCGTGTCGGCACCCGCACCACCTGTGATGGCGTCGTTTCCAGCCGAGCCGATCAGGCGCAGATTGACGGCAGGGTCGGTGATACCGCTGGCAACGATCCGGTTTGCACCGGCGGCATCGGTGTCCGCAGCCAGGGTGACGGTGCGCACCCCGGCGGCAATGGTGCTGTTGTCCAGCACCAGCGAGATAGCGGCGCTGGTCGCCTGCCCGGCCGCCACCACCTCGATGCCGCTGGCGCGGCCGAGGCCCAACGTGACGGTATTTCTGCCTCCCCCGGCCCCGCCGGAAAACACCAGGGTGTCGGTGCCGTCGCCGCCCACGATGCTGTCCACCAGCGCATTGCTGGTGATCATCTCGGCGATGGACGCAAACACAAAGAGGTCGTCCCCCTCGCCACCCACCAGCGTGTCCACGCCCGCGCCACCGGTGAGGGTGTCGTTGCCGGTGCCGCCGTCCAGAATGTCGTTGCCGCTGCCGCCGGTGAGGGCGTCGTCGCCACCAAAACCAAACGCCGCCACCGGGGTGGTGTCGGTGTGGGTGAAGGCGGCGTCGGCGTTGTTGGTGCCCTGGTACAGGCTGGCCACCGGGCCGGTGCTCAAAAGCCCGTCGGTGACGTTGAGCACCGTGGTGCTGGCGGTGGCTTGCGCCGCCAGGGCGATGCTGAAGACCGCGTCGGAGTTGGTTTGCCCCACCGTGGCGGGCGCCACCGTGGGCGCGGGGCTGAAGGCCGGCGTGAGCGCGAGCGTCTGGCCGACGTTGGCGTCGTTCACCCGGAAGCTGAGGGTGTTGGCCACGGCGCTGCTGAGGCTGCCGGCCACGTACACCGGGGCCACATTGGCCTCCACCATGAGCGGGTAGCTGGCCGTCACGGCAGCGGCCACACCGTCGCTGACGCTGATGCCCATGCTGCCCGCCCCGCCGGCGGTGCCGGTGAAGGTGGCGGCGGCCAGCGCGGTGTTGATGGCGGTGGCGGTGCCGGTGAGCTGAACGCCTGGGGTGTTGGCGTCGGCATCGGTCACACCCCCAACGCTGCCGTTGGTGGGCGTGAGGGTGACGGTGAGGCTGGTGCTGTCCACGTCGGCCACGGTGAAGTCGGCCAGCGCGGCGGCGGTGCCGGCGGTGACGGTTTGGGACGTGGTGGGCACGCCGGCAATGGTGGGGGCGTCGTTGACCGCTGCCACCGTGACGGTGGCCGCCAGGCTCAGGGTTTTGACGTTGTCGTTCGGCGCGGGGGTGCTGGCGCCGCTGTCGGTCACTTCGGTGAGTGTGACCACCCGGTTGCCCGCTGTGGGGTTGTCGATGTTGGTGTTTTGGTACTGCAGCCCGTTGACCAGGGCGTTGGCTTGCGCTTCTGTGATGCCAGCAGCCTTGCTCAGCACCACGGTGGCGGTGCTGCCGCTGAGGGTGACGGTGTAGCCCAGGCCATTGGTGACGGTGGTGCCGTTGCCGGCGGTCAGGCTCAGGGTGCTGCCGTCAACGAGGAGCTTTTCATCGGCACCGTTGGCCAGGCCGCTGACGGTGAGTTTGAGGCTGGTGATGGTCTGCCCGGCCTCGACCGTGCTGGTGGCGGCGTTGCTGAACAAACTGACCGCTGTGCCTTGGGTGCTGCCAGCGCCTTCGGTGAAGGTGGGGGTGGCGGCGGTGGCGCTCAGCGTGGGTTTGTCGTTGACGGTGGCGACGTTCACGGTGACGGTGGTGGCCGCACTGTCCGCGATGCCGTCGGTGACGATGTAGGTGAAGTTGGCGGCGCCATTGAAGTCGGCTGTGGGCGTGAAGACCACGTTGCTGCCGTTCAAAGCCACCGTGCCACCGGTGCCACTGGCCACGCTCTTGATGCGCAAGCCGGTGTTGAGGGGATTGGGGGCAAGGTTGTCAGCGTCGGTGTCGTTGGCCAGCAGGGTGCTGGCCTGGAGCATCAAGACCGTGTCTTCGGTGGCAGAGGCAACGTCGGCCACACCCACTGGCGCAACGTTGGGCGCTGGGGCGGGTGGTGGTGACGGGGGTGACGGCTCAGGTGCAGGTTCTGGCGCCGGTGGCGGCGCAGGGGGCGCTGCCAAGACCGGCGCCTGCTGCACGATGGCTTGCTGCAGTTGCGAGACGCTGGCCACGCTGGCGGCGTTGTCGATCTGCTGGTTGGCTGCGGCCAGCCCGGCAATCAGTTGCGGCGTGGCCGCCGTGCCGCTGCCCAGCGCCTGGGTGAGGAAGGTGGTGATGCGCGCACTGTTGCCGAGGTCCACCGTGGTGCCGGCGGGTTCGCTTTGTGAGACGCGCAGCAGTTCTCGTGCGATCGCATCAATCAAGGGCCCTTGGATGCTGCCGGGCACGGTGGCAGGGTTGTTGTCTACCGCTGCGGCGGCCTGGGCACCGGTGACGAGGTTGGCCAGGGCCACGCCGCGTTGGTAGATCTCCAGTGCGGCCGCACCGGGGTCGCTCACCGGGTTGATGGCTTGCAGACTCTCACCGCCGGACAGGCCGAGGTGGGCTTTGAGGATGCGGTCGGCTTGGTCGATCTGGGTCTGGGTCACAGGCTGGCCATTGGCCAGCAGGCCCGCCAGGGTGTCGGCCAGGGTGGTCAGCGGGGTGAGGTTGAGTTCGTTGGCGGTGTTGGGGCCGGCCACGGTGCGGCCCACCAGCGTGAAGGTGTTGGGCAGGCCGGTGTCGATGTTGGTGCCGCCGGTGGCCAAGAGTCGGGCGTTGGTGACGGGGGAAACTATTGTGTAGTTGCCCTGAGCGTCGGTGGTGGTGGTGGGTTCTCCGGCGTCGGCCACGCCGTTGCCATTCAGGTCCACGAAAACGTTGGCGCCGCTGACCAGGCCGTCGATGGCGACGCCCTGGATGCGGATGGGTGCTGACGGAAGTGGGGCGTTGGAGAACTCGGTGCTGCTGGCGTTGTTGGAGTGGGTGCCGCGAAAGCCGATGAGGCGGTTGAATTCGATGGCGGCGGCGCCGTAGGTGGCGTTGGCTTCCAGGCCACCGCCCAGGCGACCGTCGCGGCCAGACAGGATGTCGGTGAGGTTCAGGGTCACCAGACCACGGTCACGGGGGAAGGCTGCGTAGGCTTCGGTCAGGGCCCCCAGCAGGGTCTGGTAGGCCACCGGGTTGGTGGTGCTGGCAGAAATGCCAATGTTGGCCAAGACCTTGCCTGCCAGGGCAGCGTCGCCCTCGGTGAAGTTCAGGCCCACGGCCCGGGCGTAGTTGTCGGCCCCGAGGTTGCGGGCGTCTTGGACGTTGGCCAGGTAGGCCGCGTTGGCCGGTGCCCCGCCCAGAAGCGCTTGAAACAAATGGCTGACAACGCCGGGGATACCGGGGACTTGGAAGGGCATGACGGACCTTTGGGGTGACAAGAAAAATTCACCCGGTTATAGCCGTTGGTACCCCACCGTACCTTGCAAAACATTGCATGACGCGCTGGCAGCCCATGCGGCCCGGATGCGGGCGGGGCCTTGGGATCAAGGCCTGAAACACCGCCCAAGGCGATTTGGGCACCCGTTTTAAGGTCAAATCGGCCTCACGCCTTAGTAAAAGCTTGCTACAGCGCTATACTTTTTGCACAAATTAAGCTGGCCTCACGCCACAAAACCAGGGGACCGGGCATGGCGTCTGGGCGGGCCCTTTCAGGCCTGCCCTTCAAACTAAGCAACCACCCGACTTCAGGCCACGCCGGTGAACAGAAAGTCCGTTGCCGCCAAGGTGGGGGTGCCGGTCAAGGTGACCAGGGTCACGGCGGAAGCGCTGCCCGTACCGTCAATGTCCACCTTGAGTTCCCCTGCGCTGTAGAGCAACTGGGCATAGGCGGCGGTGGCTGCCGCGCCCATCACCAAGAAGTTGGCCCCTTGAGCGCCAGCCTGGCCCGTCAAGCCCGCGGTATTGCCCGTCCAAGTGCCTCCGGCCAAGCGGGTGAGTGCGGTCACGTCCAGTTGGATTTTGTCTGTGCCGCTCACAAAGTCGGTGATGGTGTCGCCCAAGAAGCTGACCGTGGCGGCCGTGGCGTCCAGCTCGGTGATCACGAACACGTCGTTGCCCAAGCCGCCGGTCAGGCTGTCTTGGCCAATGCCACCCACCAGGGTGTCGTTGCCGTCGCCGCCATTGATGGTGTCATTGCCCCAGGAACCCCTGAGCACGTTGTTGGCGGTGTTGCCCGTGATGGTGTCGTTGCCGCCACCACCAATGGCGTTTTCGATCACGCTGCCGCTGGCAATGGTGAAAGTGCCCGCAGTGGCCGTGTCGTTGCCAATGCTGTTGATTTGACCGGTCACCAGGTTCAGCGTGACGGCTTTGTGCACCGCCGCAGCGTTGATGGTGTCGGTGCCATTGTTCGTGTCCGTCAAGGTGCCGTTGCTGGTCACGTACTCTCGCGTAAACGTGTACTGATCGTTGTCCGTGAGGGCCGAGCCCCAGGCATTGATCTTGAGCGACTTGAAGGTCGCGTCCGACATGGTGCCTGTGACCGTGTCAAACAGTTTGATCGTCCAGTTGCCGTTGGCGGTGTCGACTTTCTCACCCAGAAAGGCCGAGGAGCCAATGCTGAACACCCCAGGCCAGGCGCCATCGGCGCGAGGTTGAATGAACAGCACCACCTTGGTGCCTGACGGCGAAGTCACCTCTGCTCGGAGTTCTTGCGGCTTGGTGGCCCCCAGATCCAACTCGAACTCCACCCGCTCGATGCTGATCCGGTCCACTGCGGTGGCGGCGTTCACCGCGACCGTGACGGTCCGGCCCGTGGTGTTGTCGTTGTCAGGAATGCTCAGCGGTGTATTCGCTACATTGCTGCCGCTGACCGGCTTCCAGTTGGCGACCGTGCCGCGCGTGGTGGCATCGGCTGCCAGCGTCCATTGCTCGGCCAAGCGAACCGCGGCGGTGGCATCCACCAAGCCATAACCCACGCCTTCGTCGGAATGGTGCAGGCCACCCAGGTTCCAATTGGTGGCGCCGTTGGTCACATACTGGTTGGTGGCCTGATCCCCCACCTTGCGCGCGGTAAGTGCCAGGATGGTGGACACATCACGGAAGCCCAGGTTGGGGTTGGCCTGCAGCATCAGCGCCGCCACGCCGCCCACCGTGGGACCAGAGTACGAGGTGCCAGTGTTGAAGAAGGAATAGGCGCTCTCGTCGATGTTGGCCGTGGCGTTGTTGTCCACGTTGTTGTAGCCAGTGTTCAGCTGGTTCTTGTTGTCGCCCGCCACAACCCCGAAGCCGGCATTCACCGTCTGGCTGCCCTGCCCAGCGCCGCCAAAGGCCGACACCAGGATGTTGGTGCCGCGCGAGCCGTACGACGCGACGTTGCCCACCTCGTCCACCGATCCCACGGCGATCACATAGCGGCTGCTGGTGCCATTGGTCATGGCGGAGTCGGCCTTGGTGCCACGCTCGTTACCGGCAGAGAACTCCAGCACCATGCCCAGGCCGTTGCGGCCTTGCTCTGCGGCTTGGCGGATTTGCTGGCCCAGGCTCAGGTTGGCCTGCTGTGGCTCGTTCTGGCCGGGTGCCTCTGGCCCCGTTGCGGTCAGCAAGTTCCCGTTGTAGTCGCCATAGTTCTCTGAAAACGCCGGGTCGGCACCGTAGGAGTTGAGCGACACCGCCACGTTGTTGGCGCGCAAATACGCCAGGTGGGTGGCCGTGTTCGCGGCGGGCGAGGTCTCCAAAATCACAGCCGGGATGAGCTTGGAATCAAAGGCAATACCCACAATCCCTTTACCGTTGTTGGCTTCGTTGGCCGCGATGGTGCCCACCACCGTGCCGTGTTGGTGGGATTCATCGCCTCTCTGCAAGGTCATACCATTGACCACCTTGGGCGCACCGTTCTCCATCGGCTGCGCAAAGTTGGCCCGTTCAGAGAAAGCTCCCGTGACAGCTTGGGCGTTGGTGGCGCCGTTGTAGGCCAGGTTGGCAAGCAAGTTGTTTTGAATGTCCTCGTGGGCCAGGTCAAAACCGTCGTCGCTCACCGACTGGATGATGCCTTTGCCGGTGTACCCGGCTTTCCAGGCATCCATGACGTTGATGTCGAGCAGCAGGCCGCCGTTTTTAGCCCGGGCGTCGGCAATTTTTTCAGCGGCTGTCTTGGCACCCTCAAATTGCGGATCATCACTGGTGTACCGTTGCCCAGTGTTCACCAAATTCCACTGCGAACCGAACAGTGGATCGTTGAAGGTGAGGTTGGGATTGAAGGAGTTTTCTGCAGCAGCGGTGGCTCGGGCAATAGGGGTCGCAACAGGAGTGCCAATCTGCACTACCTGCGCCCCATAACCCAGACCTGCCGCCGCGCCGTTCAAGTCCACCGCTGCACCCGCAGCAGCCATGTTGAGCAACACCACGGCGTTTTCACCGGCGTCCACCATACCGTTGTTGTTGGTGTCGTTGAAGACGATGATGTCGTTGCTGGTGCTGGCCGTTCCAAGGGTAAAGGTGCTGCCGCTGAACGAGCCCGCCAATTGCTTGCCGGTGCCACCATTGAAGGTCAGCACGTCCTGGCCTTTGGCAAAGTTTTCCACCAGATCAAAGCCGCTGATGACACCTTGGGCTGTGATGCCGACCGCGCTGCCGCTGTCAATCACGGTGTCAATGGCGTTGTCGCCGCCGCCCAGGCGGAAGGTATCGATGCCGGTGCCGCCTTCGAGCGTATCGGCACCACTGCCGCTTTCCAGCGTGTCGTTGCCGGTGCCGCCGTTGAGCGAGTCGCCAGCCGACCCGCCGGCCAACAGGTCGTTGCCGCCGGCACCGGTGATGGTGCTGGCGCCGGTTGAGCTGCTGCGCAGTGTGTTGTCACCATCATTGCCCTGCAGGGTGACGCCCTCGGCTTGGCCAATGAGTTCAATGTTGATGCTGGCGCTGCCAGTCTGGGCGCGCACCACTTCCACGCCAACCAGAAAGTCGTTGCTGTTCTGGTTGAAGGTGCTGCTGACGGTGACGGTGTCGGTGCCATCGCCACCCAGCAGCACCATGGAGGAGCCGTTGCTGCCGCCAGCCACCACCAACTCATCGTTGCCCGCGCCGCCCACCAGGGTGTCGCTGGCATTGGCGGACGTGGTGAGGGTATCGTCACCGGCGCCACCGTCGATGTAGTTGGAGCCTGCGGTGCCAGTAACAGTGAGGGTGTCGTTGCCACCGCCGCCGTTGAGGTAGGCGGAGCCACTGTTGCTGGTGGCAATGCTGACAGTGTCGGCCCCGCTGGTGCCCAGGGCCACTTGCAGGATGCGGCTGGCGCCAATGGTGGTGTTGGGTGCGCTGGCGTCGCGCACGGTAGCGCCGCTGCTGTTGGGGTCGTAGCTGATGAGCAGGCCTTCGTCGTCCACATAGCCCTTGGCCACGCCGCTGTTGTCTGCCAGCACCACGGTGTTGCGCTGGCCTGCGGCCAGTGCGGCGTCGGCAGCGGTGCCAACGCCGGTGCCATTGCCAACGTTGGCGGTGTTGAGGATGAGCTGGGCCGTGTTGCCGCCGTTAGAGAGGTTCAACACGTCCAGCGCAGCGGCGCTGGCCACGCCGGCCGTTTCCACGCCCAGGTTGATCTGGTCGGTACCACCGGTGGCGAGGTTGTAGGTGACGGTGTCGGTGCCGGCGCCGCCAAACAGGCTGTCGTTGCCGGTGCCACCTTGCAGTGTGTCGTTGCCGCCGAAGCCGCAGATGGCCTGCGGCGCGGTGGCGGTGCTGCTGCCCAGGGTGGTATCGCCGTTTGCGGTGCCTTCCACCAGCGTGCCAAAAGTGGCGCTGCTGAGGGTGCCATCGCTGACCTGGATGGTGGTGGTTGAAACAGCAGTTTGCGCTGTGGGCGTGATGCTGAAGCTGCGCTCGGGCTGCGTGGTCACCACGCCAGTGACGCTGGAAGCAGGGGTTCGGCCCAGCGCCAGGGTGAGGGTGTCGCCCGCGTTCGCGTCGGTGGCCAGCACGGTGACGCTGGTCTCAGTAGCGGTGAAGGCGGTGACCACCGGCGCCACATTGATGACCTGCGCGAGGTTCACCGGCTGCACGTTGTCGGTGGCGGCGGTGTTGGGGTTACCCGCTGCATCGGTGGCTTGATTGGCCGCCAGGGCAACTGTGACGTTGCCGTTCAGGGTGGCGGTAGGCGTCACCACCAGGGTGTAAACCTTACCCACCTCTGCGGGCACTGTGCTGGCCGTGAAGGTGCCTTTGGTGCCATTGGTCACGGCCACGTCGCCGGCGTCGAAGCCGGTCACGGCTTCGCTGAAGGTGAAGGTGTAGGTGATGGCGCCGCTGTTGCCGTCGGCGGCCGTCACCGTGTTGGGGTTGTTGTCGGTGATAGTCACCGTAGGCGCCACGTAGTCCACCGCCAGCGTCGGATTGCCCACACTGCTGGTGACGTTGTTGCCGGCCGCATCGGACAGCTTGACCGTGACCACGCCGCCTGCGGCGATGGCCGTTTGCAGCTCCGCGTTCAGCGGTGTGCCGTCCGAGGTGGTGTAGGCAACTGTGGTGTCGCCTGCGGCGATGCTGGTGTCTTCGCCCAGCTTGGTGGCGCCTACGAAGAACTCGGCCTTGCCACCGGTGGCTTCTCCGGCCGTGATGGTCGCTCCAATGTTCAGGTGGGTGTTGGTGCTGTTGACCGTGTTGGCCACCACCGTGCCGCCCACCGGGGTGAGTGTCACCGCCGTCGGGGCGGTGGGGGCTTTGAGGTCCACGGCCTGCACGTTGTCGGTGGCGGCGGTGTTGGGGTTGCCGGCCGCATCGTTGGCTTTGCTGGCCAACACCTTGACGGTGACGTTGCCTTCCAGGCTGGCGGTGGGCGTGACCACCAGGGTGTAGACCTTGCCTGCGTCGGCTCCGACGGCTGGGGTGAAGGCGCCTTTGGTGCCGTTGGTCACGTCCACGTCGCTGGCGTCGAAGCCGGTGACGACCTCGCTGAAGGTGAAGGTGTAGGTGATGGCGCCGCCATTGCCGTCGGCGCTGGTGACGGTGGCCGCTTTGTCGTCGGTGATGCTCACCGTGGGCACGACGTAGTCCACCGCCAGCGTCGGGTTGCCCACACTGCTGGTGACGTTGTTGCCGGCCGCATCGGACAGCTTGACCGTGACCACGCCGCCTGCGGCGATGGCCGTTTGCAGCTCCGCGTTGGTGGGACTGCCGTCAGATGTGGTGTAGGTGACCGTGGTGTCTGTGGCGCTGATGGTGGTGTCTTCACCCACCTTGGTGGTGCCGACATAGAACTCGGCCTTGCCGCCCGTGGCCTGACCTGCGGTGATGGTGGCGCCGATCTCCAGGTGGGTGTTGGTGCTGTTCAGGGTGTTGGCCACCACCGTGCCACCTGCTGGGGTGAGGGTCACGGTGGTGGGTGCGGAAGGTGCCGCAGGTGCCGGTGCAGGCGGTGGCGGAGGTGCTGGAACCGGCGCTGGCGCTGGAGCCGGCGGAGCTGCCAGCGTGGGCGCCTGCTGCACGATGTTTTGCTGCAGCTGCGAGACGCTGGCCACGCTGGCGGCGTTGTCGATCTGCTGGTTGGCTGCTGCCAGCCCGGCGATCAGTGCTGGCGTGGCCGCCGCGCTGTTGGCCAGGGCCTGGCCCAGGAAGGTGCTGATGCGCACGCTGTTGGCCAGGTCCACTCTGGTCGTGGGTTCGCTTTGTGAGATGCGCAGGAGTTCCCGGGCAATGCTGTCGAGCAGCGGGGCCTGGATGGTGCCGGGCACGGTGGCGGCGTTGTTGTCGACCGCAGCCACGGCCTGGGCGCCGGTGACGAGGTTGGCCAGGGCCACGCCGCGCTGGTAGATCTCCAGCGCGGCTGCGCCGGGGTCGCTCACCGGGTTGATGGTTTGCAGGCTTTCACTGCCGGTCAGGCCGAGGTGGGTTTTGACAATGTTGTCGGCCTGGTCGATCTGGCTTTGGGTGATGGGCTGGCCGTTGGCCAGCAGGCGGGCCACCGAGTCGGCCAGGGTGGTCAGCGGGGTGAGGTTGAGTTCGTTGGCGGTGTTGTTGCCGGCCACGGTGCGGCCGACCAGGGCCAGGGTGTTGGGCAGGCCGGTGTCGATGTTGGTCCCACCTACTGCAACCAGCCGGGCGTTGGTGACGGGGGAGACGATGGTGTAGTTGCCTTGCGCGTCGGTGGTGGTGGTGGGCTCGCCTGCGTCGGCGATGCCGTTGCCGTTGAGGTCCACGAACACCTGGGCACCGCTGACCAGGCCGTCAATGGCGACGCCCTGGATGCGGATGACGGCGGGGGGCAATGGGGTGTTGGAGAACTCGGTGTTGGCCGGGTTGTTGGAGTAGGTGCCGCGAAAGCCGATGAGGCGGTTGAATTCGATGGCGGCGGCGCCGTAGGTGGCGTTGGATTCGAGGCCTCCTCCCAAACGCCCGTCTCGGCCAGACAGGATGTCGGTGAGGTTCAGGGTCACCAGACCACGGTCACGGGGGAAGGCGGCGTAGGCTTCGGTCAGCCCTTGGAGTAGCGCTTGGTAGGCCACCGGGTTGGTGGTGGTGGCCGAGATACCAACGTTGGCCAGCACACGCGTGGCCAGGGCGGCATTGGTGTCGGTGAAGGTCACGCCCACAGCACGGGCGTAGTTCTCGATCCCACTGGTGTTGGCCGCGCCGATATTGGCCAAGTACACGGCGTTGGCGGGTGCGCCACCTTGGAGAGCTTGGAACAGGTGGCTGACGGCACCTGCGGTGCCAGGGATTTGGAAAGGCATGGTAAACCTGCGGAGAATGAAGTAACCGCTTTTTACATGCCCATGTCTCGCGAACATTGCAGAACATTGCACGCGGCGCCCACAGATTCGCCTTGACGCCAGCGCCTGCAATGCGGGCACCGACATAACAGGCTGTCAGCCCACACGGGGTATTTCTCTCGCTGGAGGCGCGAAAGTGGGACGCTATGGGAGAAAAAAGCGCCGGCGCCTCATTCGCCGAGGTAGGCTGCCCGCACCCGCGCATCCTGCAGCAGGTCGCCACCCGTGCCCGACATGCTGATCAACCCCGACTCCATGACGTAGGCGCGGTCGGCAATGGCCAGCGCGCGGCTGGCATTTTGTTCCACCAGCAGCAAGGTCACGCCCTGCGCGGCCACACCGCGGATGACCTCGAAAATCTTGTCCACCATGATGGGCGACAGGCCCATGGACGGTTCGTCCAGCAGCAGCAGCTTGGGGCGGCTCATCAGCGCGCGGCCCATGGCCAGCATCTGCTGCTCGCCACCCGACAGGGTGCCGGCCAGCTGGCTGCGGCGTTCTTTCAGGCGCGGGAAGATGCCGAAGACCTTGTCGAGGTCGTCGGCAATGCCGGCCGCGTCGCGCCGCACGTAGGCGCCCATCTGCAGGTTTTCGGTGATGGTCATGCGGGTGAACACGCCACGGCCTTCCGGCACCATGGCCAGCCCCTGTTTGACCAGGTCCCAGGCGCCCTGGCCCTGAACGCTGCGCCCCAGGTAGGCAATCTGGCCACCGTTCAGCGGCAGGCTGCCGGTGATGGCTTTCATGGTGGTGGTCTTGCCGGCGCCATTGGAGCCGATCAGCGACACCAGTTCGCCCTCGCGCACCTCGAAATCGATGCCCTTCACCGCTTCAATGCCGCCATAAGCCACCTTCAGGCCACTGACCTGGAGCAGTGCCGCGCTCATGCGGCCACCTGCGTTTTGGGCGCGGTGCCGTGGCCCAGGTAAGCCTCGATCACTTTCTCGTTTTTCTGCACCTCGGCGGGCGTGCCTTCGGCAATTTGTTTGCCGTGGTCGAGCACGGTGACGCGGTCGCACAGGCCCATGACCAGCTTCACGTCGTGCTCGATCAGCAAAATAGTGCGGTTGTCGTTGCGGATCTGGTCGATCAGCGCGCGCAGCTGCACCTTCTCGGTGGCGTTCATGCCAGCGGCGGGTTCGTCCAGCGCGATCAGTTGCGGGTCGGTGGCCAGCGCGCGGGCGATTTCCAGCCGGCGCTGGTCGCCGTAGCTCAGCGTGCGGGCCTTGTAGTCGGCGTACTGGCCAATGCCCACGTAGTCCAGCAACTCTTGCGAACGCTTGGCAATGGCCGCTTCTTCGGCTTTGAAGCCAGGCGTGCGGAAGATTGCGCCCAGCAGCCCGGAACGGGTGCGGATGTGGCGGCCAACCATCACGTTCTCCAGCGCGGTCATCTCGGCAAACAGCCGGATGTTCTGGAACGTGCGCGCAATGCCGGCCTTGGCCACCTGGTGCACCGCCGTCGGCTGGTAGGGCTTGCCGGCCAATTCAAACTGGCCGCTGTCGGGCGTGTAGAGGCCGGTGATGACGTTGAAAAAGGTGGTTTTGCCGGCGCCGTTGGGGCCAATCAGGCCATAGACCTGGCCGCGTTCGATGCGCATGCCCACGTCGCTCAGCGCCTGCAGGCCGCCAAAACGCTTGGAGATGCCAGACACGTTCAGCACCGGTGCTTGGGCCATCATGCCTTGCCCTGCAACGACTTGCCATGGTCCGGCGCGGGCCACAACCCACGCGGGCGCAGCAGCATGATGCCGATCATGGCCAGCGCAATCAGCAGTTGGCGCAGGATGGCGGCGTCAATCCGGCCGTCGGTCATGGCCTGCAGGGGGCTGCCCACGTAGCGCAGCGCCTCGGGCAGTGCGGCCAGCAGCACCGCGCCGAGAATCACGCCCGGCAAATGGCCAATGCCGCCCAGCACCACCATGGCAACGACCATCACCGACTCCATCAGGCTGAACGATTCGGGCGACACAAAGCCCTGAAAAGCCCCAAACATCGCGCCCGCAACACCGCCAAAAGTGGCGCCCATGCCAAAGGCCAACAGCTTCATGTTGCGGGTGTGGATGCCCATCGCCTTGGCAGCGATTTCGTCTTCCCGGATGGCCATCCAGGCACGGCCGATGCGCGAGACCTCCAGCCGGTGGCAAATCACCACGCTCACCACCACCAGCGCCAGAAACAGGTAGTAGTACAGCGTGACCGACGCCAGCTCGAACCCACCCACGCTGAGCTTTTTGCCCAGGTCCAGGCCAAAGAAGCTGACGCTGTCGATCTGCCCCAGGCCCTTGGGGCCGTTGGTGATGTTGACCGGTTGGTCCAGGTTGTTCAGGAACACGCGAATGATTTCGCCAAAACCCAGCGTGACGATGGCCAGGTAGTCGCCGCGCAGGCGCAGCGTGGGGGCACCCAGCAAAATACCAAAGAAGCCCGCCACCAGCGCCGCGAGCGGGATCACCGCCCACAACGGCGTGTGCAGCCCCCCGGGGAACAGCATGGCCAGCGCCGGGAAAGTCTCGGTCAAGTGCGGCGAGGCAAGCAGGGCAAACAGGTAGGCCCCCACCGCAAAAAAGGCCACAAACCCGAGGTCCAACAGGCCGGCATAGCCCACCACGATGTTCAGGCCCAGCGCCAGCAGCACGTACAGCAACGCAATGTCGGCAATCCGCACCCAGGCGTTGCCTGCGCTTTGCAACCCCAACGGCAACACCAGGAGGGCCAACGCCACCACAATGGCAATCAGCTGCTTTTGGCGATTCGTCAGGCGGTGCATGTGCGTCAGGCCCGGTCTGCCACACGCTCGCCGAGCAGGCCCGAAGGCCGCAGCGTGAGCACAACGATCAGCACAATGAAGGCAAAGATGTCGGCGTAGTTGCTGCCGAGCACGCCGCCGGTCAGGTCGCCAATGTAGCCGGCGCCGATGGATTCGATCAGCCCCAGCAAGATACCGCCCAGCACCGCGCCCCCGAGGTTGCCAATGCCGCCAAACACCGCCGCCGTGAAAGCCTTGAGCCCGGGCAGGAAACCCATGGTGTGCTGCACCGTGCCGTAGTTGGAGGCGTACATCACCCCGGCGATGGTGGCCAGGATGGCGCCAATGACGAAGGTGGCCGAGATCACCGTGTCGGGCTTCA
The DNA here is from genome assembly GCA_017848435.1 of Burkholderiaceae bacterium. Lineage (GTDB taxonomy): Bacteria > Pseudomonadota > Gammaproteobacteria > Burkholderiales > Burkholderiaceae_C > PCRC01. The sequence continues at coordinate 89,803 of JAFEHU010000081.1, forward strand.
CACCCATCAGTGCGGCCACACGCGGGTTTTCTGCCGTGGCACGCATGGCCCGGCCGAGCCGGGTGCGGTGCACCACCCACATCAGCACCGCCAGCGAGACCGCGGTGACGCCGAGGATCATCACCTGCGTGGGCGTGATGACGGCGCCGCCGATCTCGAACGGGTCACTCGGCAGCAGCGTTGGGTAGGGTTTGTAGTTGGGCTTCCAGATCACCTGCGCCAGCGTTTGCAGCAGGATGGACATGCCGATGGCGGTGATCAGCGGGGCCAGTTTGGGGCTGTTGCGCAACGGCCGGTAAGCAAGCTTTTCAATGCCGTAGTTCAGCACCGAGGTCACCACGCAGGCAATCAGCAGCGCCAGCAGCAGGATCAGCCAGCCCGGCGTTTCCGGCGGCATGCCCTCCTGCATCACGCCAATCGCGCTCCAGCTGGTGATGGCGCCGACCATCAGCACCTCGCCATGGGCGAAGTTGATCAGGTTGATGATGCCGTAGACCATGGTGTAGCCGAGCGCAATCAATGCGTACATGCTGCCGAGCACCAGGCCGTTGATGATTTGCTGCAGCAGGATGTCCATGGTGTCAGGCAGCCCGGGTGGACTGGTTCAGGGCTTTCAGCGTGCGCAGCCGCTCGGCAATGCGGATCTCCAGCCCCCGCTCGACCGGGCGGTAGAACTCGGGGGCGCCCATGCCGTCGGGGAAATAGCTTTCGCCAGCGGCAAAACCACCTTCCTCGTTGTGGGCGTAGCGGTAGTCACGGCCGTAGTCGAGTTGCTTCATCAGCTGGGTGGGCGCGTTGCGCAGGTGCAGCGGCACGGGCCGGGTGCCGTCTTTCTTGACCAGCGCCTTGGCTTCGTTGAAGGCCTTGTAGGCGGCGTTGGATTTGGGGGCCATGGCCAAGTACAGCACACACTGTGCCAAGGTCAATTCACCTTCCGGCGAACCCAGGCGCTCGTAGGTCTCGGCGGCGTCCAGTGCCAGGCGCAGCGCACGCGGGTCGGCCAGGCCAATGTCTTCGCTGGCCATGCGGACCAGCCGACGCGCCATGTAGCGCGGGTCGGCCCCGCCGTCGAGCATGCGCACAAACCAGTACAGCGCGGCGTCGGGGTCGGAACCGCGCACCGACTTGTGCAGCGCGCTGATGCTGTCGTAGAACTGCTCGCCGCCCTTGTCGTAGCGGCGCATTTTCTCGCCCAGCACCCGCAGCACCCAGGCGTCGGTGATCTCGGCGAACCGGTCTTTGGCGGCGGCCACAGCCAGCATTTCCAGCGTGTTCAGCAGCCGGCGTGCGTCGCCGTCGGCGTAGGCCACCAGCCGCTGGGCCGCTTCCTTTTCAATAGCAGGAATACCAGCAATTGCCTGGGCCTTGGCCACTATTTGTTCTAAATCTGGCGCTGTGAGCGGCTGCAGCACATACACCACCGCACGCGAGAGCAAAGCCGAGTTGACCTCGAACGACGGGTTTTCGGTGGTGGCGCCAATGAAGGTGAACAGGCCGCTTTCCACGTGCGGCAAAAACGCGTCCTGCTGGCTTTTGTTGAAGCGGTGCACCTCGTCCACAAACACGATGGTGCGCAGGCCCTTGGCCTGGGCCAGTTGCGCCTGCTCCACCGCCTCACGGATGTCTTTCACACCGCCCAGCACCGCGCTGATGGTGATGAAGTGCGCCTCAAACGCGTCCGCCATCAGCCGGGCGATGGTGGTTTTGCCCACGCCAGGGGGCCCCCAGAGGATGCAGCTGTGCGGCTGGCCGGACTCGAAGGCAATGCGCAAGGGCATGTCGGCGCCGAGCAGGTGCTGCTGGCCGATCACGTCGCCCAGCGTCTGCGGCCGAAGTCTTTCGGCCAACGGGGGGTGGCCGAGGTTGGCAGCACGCGCCCCGGCAGCACTCATGGCCGAATCACGTCGGCCCCGGCCGGGGGTTTGAACTGAAAGGTGGTTTTCGGCAGCACCGGGTTGACCTCGGACTGGCTGAAAACGATGCGCGACAGCTGGCCAAAGCCGTCCAGTATCTCCAGCACGGCCAGTTCGGCCGCCTTGTCGTTCGGTTTGAAGCCGACACGCACGCTCTGCAACTGGCCGTCCTTGTTTTTGGGCGTGGCGCTGACCCATTGCAGGCCGTCTTTGTCGGGCGCGGACTGCAGCGTGAAGTCCGCTTGCAGTGCGCGCAGGTCGGGCGCAGCGGCAATCAGTGCGGCGGGCGTGCTGCCCAGCGCCTGCGACTGTTTCCGGACGGTGACCTGGTTCAAATCCACGTCGTGCAGCCACAGGGATTGCCCGTCGGCCACGATGGTTTGTTCGAAAGGTTTTTTGTAGTTGAAGCGAAAGCGGTTCGGGCGCTGGAACTCGAAGCTGCCACTGGACGTGCGGGCCTTGGGCGCCTGGCCGTCTTTGGCGGGCGAGGTCACGGTCTGCACAAAGTCGGCACGGCCACTGTGGGTGCCTTTGACAAAGGATTCAAGGCTTTTTAGCCCATCCGCCCTAGCCAAACCTAGCGATAACGCTATCAATAAAGAAGCAAAAAGGACACGTCCCGGCAACAAAGAGATCACAGAAAATTCCTTATTCGGCACGCTGAGGCACCAGAATGTCGCGTTGGCCGCTGCCGCTCATGGCACTGATCAGGCCGGATTTTTCCATTTCTTCGAGCATGCGGGCAGAGCGGTTGTAACCAATCTTGAGGTGCCGCTGCACCAGCGAGATGCTGGCCTTGCGGTTTTTCAGCACCACCTCGACCGCCTGGTCGTACATCGGGTCTTTCTCGGTGCCGGCACCGTCACCGCCCTCGCCCATCTCACCGTCGCCGTCGGCCACGCCGCCTTCGAGCACACCCTCCACGTAGTTGGGTTCGCCCTGGGACTTCAGGTAGCTCACCACGCGGTGGACTTCTTCGTCACTCACAAAAGCACCGTGCACCCGGATCGGGTAACCGGTGCCGCTGGGCATGTAGAGCATGTCGCCCATACCCAGCAGCGCTTCGGCCCCCATCTGGTCGAGGATGGTGCGGCTGTCGATCTTGCTGCTGACCTGGAAGGCAATGCGCGTGGGGATGTTGGCCTTGATCAGGCCAGTGATCACGTCCACGCTGGGCCGTTGGGTGGCCAAAATCAAATGGATGCCGGCGGCACGCGCCTTCTGCGCCAGCCGGGCGATCAGTTCCTCGATCTTCTTGCCCACCACCATCATCAGGTCGGCCAGCTCGTCGATCACCACCACGATGTTCGGCAGGCGCTCCAGCGGCTCGGGGCTGTCGGGCGTCAGGCTGAAGGGGTTGTAGATGAACTCTTCGCGCGCCTTGGCCTCGTCGATCTTGGCGTTGTAGCCGGCCAGGTTGCGCACACCGAGCTTGCTCAGCAGCTTGTAGCGGCGCTCCATCTCGGCCACGCACCAGTTGAGGCCGTGCGCGGCCTGCCGCATGTCGGTGACCACCGGCGCCAGCAGGTGCGGAATGCCTTCGTAGACGCTCATTTCCAGCATCTTCGGGTCGATCATCAAGAGCCGCACGTCCCGCGCCTCGGCCTTGTACAGCAGGCTCAGGATCATCGCGTTGATCCCCACAGATTTGCCCGAGCCGGTGGTGCCGGCCACCAGCACATGGGGCATCTTGGCGAGGTCGGCCACCACGGCGTTGCCAATGATGTCCTTGCCCAGCCCCATGGTCAGCAGCGACTTGCCTTCGTTGTACACCTGCGAACCAAGGATTTCGCTCAAGCGGATGGTTTGGCGCTTGGCGTTGGGCAACTCCAGCGCCATGTAGTTCTTGCCGGGAATGGTCTCGATCACGCGGATCGACACCAGACTCAGCGAGCGCGCCAGGTCACGCGCCAAATTCACCACCTGCGAGCCCTTGACGCCGGTGGCCGGCTCAATCTCGTAGCGGGTGATCACCGGGCCGGGCGAGGCCATCACCACCCGCACCTCCACCCCAAAGTCTTTCAGCTTCTTCTCGATCAGCCGGCTGGTCATTTCCAGCGTTTCGCTGGACACAGTTTCCTGACGGCTCAAAGCGCCGTCCAGCAGGTCCACCTGCGGCAGCTTGCTGTCGGGCAGCTCGGTGAACAGCGGTTTTTGCCGCTCTTTCGCCACCCGCAGGCTCTGCGGCACTTCAGCCTGCACCGGCTCAATGAACACCGGCGCAGCGGGCTGTTCGCGCACGTCGGCGCGGTGTTCCAGCACAATTTCTTCGCGCTCCCGCGCCGCGCGCAAGCCCACCTCCAGGTCTTGCGCCTTCTCGCGCTTGTGCGCCCAGGCCAACCACAGGCCGTCCAGTGCGCGGCCAATGCGTTCGGCCAGCTGCGTCCAGGTGAAGCGGAACACCTGCGCGGCGCTGAGCACACCCAGCACAATCCAGAACAGACCGGAGCCGGTGAAGCCCAGCCACTTGTCGCCCATGGGCCCCATCAGGTAGCCCAGCGCACCGCCTGCCGGGCCGGGCAAAAAGCCCTCGAACCGGTACAGGCGCGACCACTCCATGCCGGTACTGGCCAGCAGCAACACCACCAGGCTGCCCCAAAACAGCGCGCGGCCACGCCATACGGGTTCCGGGTCATTGCCGGCATCTTGTGGCGAACGCAGCCAGGTCGCCAGCGCGCCCAGCCAGGCTTTCACCCCCGCCAACAAGGCCCACCAGGCCGAAAACCCGAACAGAAAATAGCTGCCGTCGGCCAGCCAGGCGCCCAGGCGGCCAACCCAGTTGTGCAACGGCGCACCCGCGCCAGAAGTCGACCAGGCCGCGTCTTGTGGGCTGTAGCTGAGCATGGCCAGCCACCAGAACACCAGCAGCACAAAGCCGGCCAGCAGGCCCAGTTCGCCAAGAAAACGGCTGGCCCCGGCACGCGGCGCGCTGGCCTGCGCGCGGGCGGCGGCCGCAGCCTTGCCAGCCGACCGGCCTGTGGCCTGGCGGATCGGGTTGCCGCCAGAGGAACCCAGAGTGTTGAGGGAATACGTCATAAGTCAGAACAATCGCGCAAGCTTACCCCAAGGCGCGTTGGCCCGAGGGGACTTTGCCCGCCCTTCACAGGGCAGATACCGTGTTATGACGCCAGCGTGTCGAGGCGCTCTTTGATGAGCAGCGAGCCGTCTTCGCGGGTTTCGATCAGGCCACGCTCTTCGAGGTCTTTCATCACCCGGCTGACCATTTCGCGCGAGGCACCGACCATCTTGGCCACGTCCTGGCGCGAGATCTTCTCGCGGATGGTGAGCAGGCCATCGCGGCCAACCGAAGCAAATTCCAGCAGGGTACGGGCGACACGGCCGTACACATCCATCAGGGCCAGCGACTCGATCTGCCGGTCGGCATGGCGCAGGCGCTGCACCAGGCCTTTCATGACCGCGTAGGCCATGGAAGTGTTCTCAGGCAGGCAACGGGCAAACTCCGGCCGGCCCAGCACCAACACGTCGGTCTGCACTTCGGCGCGGACGCTGGCGGAATGGGGGCCGTTGTCGATCAGGCTCATCTCGCCGATGTAGTCGCCCTGCTCCAGCGTGGCCAGAATCACCTCGCGGCCCCGCGAATCGGCCGTCATCACGCGGGCACGGCCAGACAGCACGATGAACAAGGCGTTGGTCTTTTTGCCCTGCTCGACGATCAGCTCACCCCGCTTGAAGCGCCGCTTCACCACCGCCGACGCCACGGCCTCGGCCTGCACCGGTGTGAGCACGGAAAACAGGGGCACGCGCCGGATCAGGTCTAGGTTGGAAAGCATCGACATCGCACACCACCTGTTTGCGGGTTGAAGGGCCCAGCTGCCACGCGGGCATCCAAGCATTCATACAATTGACGGGTGAGCCAGCTAGGCTGGACCCGCCAGTTCGTCAAGAAACCGGTTACATCTTGACCGAGATTCCCGTGTACTTTACACGGATTACCGCCCCGAACCTACCCTCTTTTCCCGCTGTCACCACCATGAAACACGCCAAAGTCCTGATCCTCGGCTCCGGCCCGGCCGGCTACACCGCCGCCATCTACGCCGCCCGCGCCAACCTGAACCCGATGCTGGTCACCGGCATTGCCCAGGGTGGGCAGCTGATGACCACCACCGAAGTCGACAACTGGCCAGCCGACGTGATGGGCGTGCAAGGGCCCGAGCTGATGCAGCGTTTTCTGGAGCACGCCGAGCGCTTCAAGACCGAGATCGTGTTTGACCACATCAATGCGGTCGACCTGAGCCAGCGCCCGTTCAAGCTCAAGGGCGACAGCGGCGAGTTCACCTGCGACACACTGATTCTGGCCACTGGCGCCTCGGCCAAGTACCTGGGCCTGCCGTCGGAAACCGCCTTCATGGGCCGGGGGGTGAGCGGCTGCGCCACCTGCGACGGCTTTTTCTACCGCGACCAGGTCTGCTGCGTGATTGGCGGCGGCAACACGGCGGTGGAAGAAGCGCTGTACCTCTCCAACATCGCCAGCAAGGTCTACCTGGTGCACCGCCGCGACAAGTTCAAGGCCGAGGCGATTCTGATCGACAAGGTGATGGACAAGGTCAAGGCCGGCAAGATTGAGCTGAAACTGTTCCAGACGCTGGACGAAGTGCTCGGCGATGCCACCGGCGTGACCGGCGTGCGACTCAAACATACACAGACCGGCGCCACCGAAGACCTCACCCTCAAGGGCTGCTTCATCGCCATTGGCCACGCGCCCAACACCGACATTTTCCAGGGCCAGGTGGCCATGGAAAATGGCTACATCGTCACCCAGAGCGGTCTGAAGGGCTTTGCCACCATGACCAGCGTGCCCGGCGTCTTTGCCGCAGGCGACGTGCAGGACCACGTCTACCGCCAGGCCATCACCAGCGCCGGCACTGGCTGCATGGCCGCGCTGGACGCCCAGCGCTTCCTGGAACAGCAGTCTTAGGACGCGAATCAGGAAAACGCTATAATCCTTGGCTTTGCTGAATTCTGCCGTGAGGCACCCATTCAGCTGGGTTACCGCCACCCTTCTGGCGAGGTGAGGCCCCCACTGCTTGTGGCGGCCGTTTAAAACGTATCGGAGTGTCCTGATGGCACGCGTCTGCGAAGTAACGGGTAAAGGCCCGATGGTCGGGAACAACGTTTCCCACGCCAACAACAAAACCAAGCGCCGGTTCCTGCCGAACCTGCAATACCGCCGTTTCTGGGTCGAGACCGAAAACCGCTGGGTTCGCCTGCGTGTTTCCAGCGCCGCCCTGCGGTTGATCGACAAAAATGGCATCGACGCCGTGCTCGCAGACCTGCGCGCCCGTGGTCAGGCTTAATCTAAAGGAGCACGACCATGGCAGCCAAAGGCGGACGCGAAAAAATCAAGCTGGAATCCACTGCGGGTACCGGCCATTTCTACACCACGACCAAAAACAAGAAGACCACGCCCGAGAAGATGCTGATCAAAAAATTTGATCCCAAAGCTCGCAAGCATGTCGACTACAAGGAAATCAAGCTGAAGTAATTCGGCGCTTCCCCAACAAAAAAGCCGCTGAAGTTCAGCGGCTTTTTTGTTGCCCACCACAGTGCGTGGCGGGTAACCGGGTCAGGTCAGACGCGGGCGGCGCGCAGCTTCATTGAAAACTCTTTCAAGGCAGCAATACCGCTTTCCTCAGCCCGGTGGCACCAGGCCGCCAAATCCGCGGCCAACTGTTCACGCGAGTGCGAGGTGTTGAGCCACATCTGGCGCAGCTCTTCGCGCATGGTGACCATCTTGTCCAGCACCGGGTGGGCGGCGCGGGCCTGCGCCAGCTGCGTGCGGGCGGTGGCGGGCACTTTGTCGTCGTCGCGGTGCATCCAGCGCTTGGCGGCTTCAAGCACCGAGATGTCGGCCTGGCGGGCCTTGAGCTGCGCGATCTCGGTCTTGCAGGCACGGCGCATTTCACGGGCATAGCCGGCCATGACTTCGTAGCGGTTGGCGATCAACGCTTCCAGCGTCTTTTCATCGGCCACTGGCTGGATGTCGCCGAGCTGCATCTTGGGCACAACCTTCTTGACGGTGGCCCAACCGATTTTCTCCATCAGCGAGATGTAAAACCAGCCGATGTCGAACTCGTATTTTTTGACCGAAAACTTGGCCGATGTGGGGTAGGTGTGGTGGTTGTTGTGCAACTCTTCACCGCCGATGACGATGCCCCAGAACGACACGTTGGTGCTGGCATCGGGTGACTCGAAGTTGCGGTAGCCCCAGTAGTGGCCAATGCCGTTGATCACGCCGGTGGCCATGACGGGAATCCAGGCCATCTGCACCGCCCAGACAGCCAGGCCAATGGCGCCGAACAGGGCCAGGTTGAGGATCAGCATCAGGCCCACGCCTTGCCAGCTGTAGCGGGTGTAGAGGTTGTGCTCCAGCCAGTCGTCGGGCGTGCCCGAACCGTACTTGAGCATGGTTTCGGCGTTTTTCGACTCCGCGCGGTACAGCTCCACACCTTCCAGCAGCAGCTTTTTCAGGCCACGGGTCTGCGGGCTGTGGGGATCTTCTTCGGTGTCGACCTTGGCGTGGTGCTTGCGGTGAATGGCCACAAACTCCTTGGTGACCATGCCGGTACCAATCCACATCCAGAAGCGGAAAAAATGGAAAGGGATGGGCCCCAGCGTCAGCGCGCGGTGGGATTGCGAGCGGTGCAGGAAAATCGTCACGCCGGCAATGGTGATGTGGGTGGTCACCAGCGTGTACAGCACGATCTGCCACCACGTCAGGTCCCACAGGCCGTGGGCCATCAAATCAATTGCCGCGTTCAGCACAGTCCAGTCAGGAAGCAACATAGTCAACAGTGTTTCTCATACAAATAACCCCGTATTGTCGTACTTTCGCGTTGTTTCGGGGAAGTTTCGCCAGTCGTGCGCCTCTAAATGCCGGTTACACGTCATTTTTTCTGCCAGACGGCGGCAAAAAAACCGTCGGTCCGGTGCCGGTGGGGCCACAGGCGGAGGTATTCGCCGCCGGAAACCGGGCCGCTGCACAGGCTGCCAGCGCCTTCCACCTTCAGATGGGTCAGGATGTCGGCCACTTCAAGAGGGGTGAAGTCGCTGTTGGCGGCGGAGAAAGCCGCGGCGATGGCCTCGTTTTCGGCCGGCAACAGGCTGCAGGTGGCGTACACCAGCCGGCCACCGGGCTTCAGCAGGCGGGCGGCGCTTTGCAAAATGGTGGCCTGGAGCGCAGCCGCCTCGGCCACAGCCGCCGGGTTTTGCCGCCATTTCAACGCCGGGTTGCGGCGCAAGGTGCCCAGGCCAGAACACGGCGCGTCGACCAGCACCCGGTCGATCTTGCCGGCCAGGCGTTTGATGCGGTCGTCCCGCTCATGGGCAATGGCCGCCGGGTGGACGTTGGACAGGCCACTGCGCGCCAGCCGGGGCTTGAGCGCATCGAGCCGGTGGGCGGAGGTGTCGAACGCGTACAGCCGGCCGGTGTTGCGCATGCTGGCGCCGATCGCCAGCGTCTTGCCACCGGCACCGGCACAGAAGTCGGCCACCATCTCGCCGCGTTTGGCGTCGAGCAGCAAGGCCAGCACCTGAGAACCCTCGTCCTGCACCTCGACCGCGCCGCGCGCGAACGCCGCCACCTGCGACAAAGACGGTTTGCCGTCCACCCGCAGCCCCCAGGGTGACCACGGTGTGGCCTGGGTTTTGACACCGGCTTTGGCCAGCTCTTGCTGAACGTCGGCACGCTTGTCGGTCAGGGCGTTGACGCGCAGATCGAGTGGCGCCTGGGTGTCCAGGCTGTTCACCAGTGGCCAGAAATCGTCGCCCAGCTGGGCCTTGAGTTCGGTCACCAGCCACTCGGGCAGGTTGTGGCGGTGGCGTTCCAGCAGGTCGCCGGGTTGGATGCGGTCGCACTGGGCGAGCCAGTTTTTCTCGACGTCGTTCAGCGCGCCGAGCAGAAAGTCGCGCGGCGCGGCAAAGCCGAGGATGGCCAGCCGGCGCTCTTTGGGGCCGCTGCCGGAGGGGGCAAAGTGCTCAAAACGCAGCTTGTGGCGCAGCACGTTGTAGACCGTGTCGGCCAGGGTCGCACGCTCGCGCGGCCCGAGTTGGCGGTTGTCGCGGAAAAAACGGGACACGGTCCCGTCGGTGGGGTGGTCGAATTGAAGCGCCAGCTTGACCAGTTCACTGCAGGCGTCGAGCAGGGCTTTAGGATGCATCCTCCGATTGTCCCACGCGCCCTGTTTTTGCCGGAATCTGCCCATGTCTGACGACCACCTGCCCCCGCTCATCACCACCCCACCCGGCCTGTACCGCCACTACAAAGGGAATTTGTACGAGGTGATAGACACCGTGCGCCACAGCGAAACACAGGAATACTTGACGCTCTACCGTGCGCTGTACGGTGAACACGGCCTGTGGGTGCGGCCGGCGGCGATGTTCAACAGCACGGTGGAGGTGGATGGCCGCTCCCAGGCCCGGTTTGCGCCGGTGGCAGCGTCTGCGGCGGCCGATTTCAAGCCTAATACGGCTTAAGCCTTAGTGAAAACTTGCGGTACAGCTATGCTTTCAGGAGCGTTTTAACCGCCTGGGGGTAGATGCGGTGCTCTTGCGCCAGCACCCGGGCGGCCAGCGTGGCCGCCGTGTCGCCGGGAAGCACCGGCACCACCGCCTGGTCGAGGATGGGGCCGTGGTCCAGCTCAGCCGTCACGCGGTGCACGGTGGCACCGGCAAAGCGGCAGCCGCCGTCGATGGCCCGCTGGTGCGTGTTCAGCCCCGGAAAAGCCGGCAACAGCGAGGGGTGGATGTTGACCAGCCGGCCGGCGTAGTGGTTCACAAAAGCCGGCGTGAGGATGCGCAGAAAGCCGGCCAGCACCACCAGCGCCGGGGTGTGAACGTCGATGGCCTGGGCCAAGGCGGCGTCAAACGCCTCGCGGTTGGCAAAACCGGTGTGGTCCAGCACCTGTGTGGGCACGCCCAGCGCATTGGCCACCGCCAGACCGGCTGCCACCGGCTTGTTGCTGATGACCGCCGCCACTGTGGCGCCCAGCGTGTCGGACCAGCGCTCGCGCTGGGCAGTTTCCACAATGGCCGCCATGTTGGAGCCGCTGCCGGAAATCAGGATGACGATGTTTTTCATGGGTGAAATCGGTAACCCGACATTATCGCCAGCCCATGTCACCACCTCGACATGCGCCACAGCACCCTGCGTGCTACAAAGCCGCAGCTCTGGAGACAACCCCATGGATTTGGCATTCACCCCCGAAGAACAGGCCTTTCGCGAGGAGATCCGCGCCTGGGTCCGCAGCCACCTGCCGGCCGACATTTCGCAGAAAGTGTTCAACGCCCAGCGCCTGGGCCGTGACGACATGCAGCGCTGGGCCAAGATCCTCGGCAAGAAAGGCTGGCTGGGCTGGGGCTGGCCCAAGGAATTTGGCGGCCCGGGCTGGAACGCGGTGCAGAAGCATTTGTTCGAGGAAGAATGCGCGCTGGCCGGCTCGCCCCGCGTGGTGCCCTTTGGCCCGGTGATGGTGGCGCCGGTCATCATGGCGTTTGGCAATGCCGAGCAGCAACAGCGCTTTCTGCCCGGCATCGCCAGCGGCGAGGTCTGGTGGAGCCAGGGCTACTCTGAGCCGGGCTCGGGCTCGGACCTGGCCTCGGTCAAATGCAAGGCCGAGCGCCGGGGCGACAAGTACATCGTCAACGGCCAGAAAACCTGGACCACGCTGGGCCAGTACGGCGAATGGATTTTCTGCCTGGTGCGCACCAGCAACGAAGGCAAGCCACAGACCGGCATCAGCTTTCTGCTGATCGACATGAAAAGCCCCGGCGTCAGCGTGCGGCCCATCGTGCTGATGGACGGCGAGCCTGAGGTCAACGAGGTCTGGTTCGACAACGTCGAAGTACCCGCCCACAACCTGATTGGCGAAGAAAACAAGGGCTGGACCTACGCCAAGCATTTGCTCAGCCACGAGCGCACCAACATTGCCGACGTGAACCGCGCCAAACGCGAGCTGGAGCGCCTCAAGCGCATCGCCAAGGCCGAAGGCGTGTACGACGACCAGCGCTTCCGGGACGAAGTGGCCAAGCTGGAGGTGGACGTGGTGGCGCTGGAAATGCTGGTGCTGCGGGTGCTGAGCGCCGAGAAATCCGGCAAGCAGAGCCTGGACATCGCCGGCCTGCTGAAGATCCGCGGCAGCGAAATCCAGCAGCGCTACACCGAGCTGATGATGCTGGCGGCCGGCCCGTCGAGCTTGCCCTTCATTTACGAGGCGATGGAGGCCGGCTGGCAAGGCGACCATGTCGGCCCCGCGCACTGCGCGCCGCTGGCGGCGAACTACTTCAACATGCGCAAGACGACGATTTACGGTGGCTCGAACGAGGTCCAGCGCAACATCGTGTCCCAGGTCGTTCTGGGCTAAGGAGAATAAAAATGGACTTCGACTTCTCTGACGACCAGGCATCGCTGCGCGACGCGGTGCGCAAGTGGGTGGACAAGGGCTACACCTTCGAGCGCCGACGCGGCACGGTCAAAGCCGGCGGCTTCTCGCGCGAGGCCTATGGCGAGATTGCCGAACTGGGCCTGTGTGGCCTGTACGTGCCCGAGGCGCACGACGGCCTGGGCATGGGCCCGGTCGAAGGCATGGTGGTGATGGAAGAGCTGGGGCGCGGCATCGTTCTGGAGCCGTTTGCGCAAACCTTGATTGCCAGCGCGGTGCTGGGCGGCTACGCCCCCGCCGCTGTGCAGGCCGCCTGGCTGCCGAAAATCGCCAGCGGCGAAGCGCTGGTGGTGCTGGCCCACACCGAGCGCAAAGCCCGCTACCGGCTTGACATGTGCGAAGCCAAAGCCACACAGGCCAGCGCTGGATATGCATTGACTGCCAGCAAAAGCGTGGTACCCGCCGGCGATGCGGCCGACGCCTTCATCGTGCCCGCCAGGATTGGCGACAAGATCGCGCTGTTTCTGGTGGAGCGCACTGCCGCAGGTGTCACCACCCGCGGCTACGGCACGCAAGACGGTGGCCGCGCCGCCGAACTCACCTGCGCCAACAGCCCCGCCACCCTCCTCACCACCGAGGGCCTGACCGCACTCGAACACGCGGTGGACGTGGGCATTGCCGCGCTCTGCGCCGAAGCGGTGGGCGTGATGGACAAAACGCTGGACGTGACGGTGGAGTACCTGAACACCCGCAAGCAGTTTGGCGTGGCCATTGCCACTTTCCAGGCGCTGCGGCACCGCGTGGCCGACATGAAAATGCAGCTGGAGCTGGCCCGTTCGATGAGCTACTACGCCTCGCTCAAGCTCAACGCGCCTACTGAGGAACGCCGCCGCGCCTTGGCCCGCGCCAAATACCAGCTCGGCCAGTCGATGCGTTTTGTCGGCCAGCAGGCGGTGCAGCTGCACGGCGGCATCGGCGTGACCGACGAGTACATCGTCAGCCACTACTTCAAGAAACTCACCCAACTGGAAATGACGCTGGGCGACAGCCTGCACCACCTGGGCGAGGTGTCGGCCCGCATGCAGGACACGGCCGGCGTGTTCGCCTGAGCGCTTATTTCGCGGGCCGGGTCAGCACCAGGCCCAGCTCCAGCGCGGTTTCCACCACCTCGGCCAGCGGCGGCTGGTAGCCGTCGCGTATCCAGCGCATGGCAATGTGCACCACGCCACCGGTCACGCCGGTCTGCAGCAGGGTGTTGGGGGCGGTGTTGCCGGGGGCAATCACCTCTGCGGCGGCCGCACCCATCTGGGCCAGCGCTTCGTCAAACGCCGCATCCACCGCCGGGCTGACGCCGCGAATCTCCATCAAAAACACACGCGCCGGCCGCGGCTGGGCCTGCAGCGCCGAGAAATAAGCGCTCAGCATCGCGCGGCCGCGCGCCTTGGTGTCGCCGCCGGCGGCTTCGGCGGCTTCGGCGATCTGCATGAACAGCTGCGCGTTGACGTGGTGGTAACAGGCCATCAGCAGCGCTTCGCTGCTCTCGAAAGATTCGTAGAAATAGCGTTCGGTCAACCCCGCCGCCGCGCACACGCCCTTGACGGTGGAGGCCCGGTAACCGCGTTCGCCATAGGTCTCGATGGCCGCGTCAATCAGCGCTGCACGGCGCTGCGCCCGGCGTTCGTCCGGCGCCAGGCCACGGTAAGGCCGCGCGCCATCGGCGTTGGTTTCAATGACAGAATCGATGCCCACGTCGCAATTGTGACATGAAAGATTGTCAACTTATTTGACAATTTGCTTTGTCAGAAACTCAGGAGCCCCCAACCATGGCCCACCCCGCTTCTTCCACCGCCCCTGCGGCCCCGCTGGACGTCCTCATCGTCGGTGCCGGTTTGTCCGGCATTGGCGCCGCCCGCCACCTGCAGCAGCGCTGCCCTGGCAAAACCTTTGCGCTGCTGGAAGGCCGCGCGGCGCTGGGCGGCACCTGGGATCTGTTCCGCTACCCTGGCATCCGCTCCGACTCGGACATGCACACCCTGGGCTACAGCTTCAAGCCCTGGACCGCCGCCAAAGCGATTGCCGACGGCCCCTCCATCCTGAACTACATCCGCTCGGCCGCCGAAGAAACCGGCGTCACCCAGCACATCCGCTACCGCCACACGGTCAAGCGCGCGGCGTGGTCGTCGGCAGACGCTTTGTGGACGGTGGAATGCGAACAGCAGCTGGACGACGGCGTGAAGACCGTGCAGATCCAGGCACGTTTTCTCTACCTGTGCAGCGGCTACTACAGCTACGCTGAAGGCCACGCCCCCGAATTTGCCGGCCAGGCCGACTTCCAAGGCCAGGTGGTGCACCCGCAGTTCTGGCCCGAAAAGCTGGACTACGCGAACAAACAGGTGGTGGTGATTGGCAGCGGCGCCACCGCGGTGACGCTGGTACCGTCCATGGCCGACACTGCCGCGCACGTGACCATGCTGCAGCGCTCCCCCACCTACGTGATCAGCCGCCCGGCCGAAGACGGCTTGGCCCAGCGCCTGCAGCGCCTGCTGCCGGACCGCCTGGCCTACGCACTGACCCGCTGGAAAAACGTCGGCCTGGGCATGTTCTTTTTCCAGCTCGCACGGCGCCGGCCCAACAAGGTCAAGCAGGTTCTTGTGCACCTGGCCAAAAAACAGGCGGGTGGCCAGGTGGACGCCGCCCATTTCACGCCCAAATACAAGCCCTGGGACCAGCGCGTGTGTGTGGTGCCCGACGGCGATTTGTTCCGCCAGTTGCGCGCCGGCAAGGCCAGCGTGGTGACCGACACGGTTGACCATTTCACGCCGACCGGCATCAAGCTCAATTCCGGCAAAGAACTGAAGGCCGACATCGTGGTCACCGCCACCGGCCTGAAACTCAACGCACTGGGCGACATTGCCGTCACGGTGGATGGCCGTGCCTGCAACGCCAACCAGACACTGGTGTACCGCGGCATGATGCTCAGCGATGTGCCCAACCTGGCGATGGCTTTTGGCTACACCAATGCGTCGTGGACGCTCAAGGCCGACCTCACCGCCGAGCGCGTGTGCCGTCTGCTCAACCACATGGACGCCCAGGGCCTGCGCACCGCCGTGGCGCGCCCGGGCAACGACGTCGAGCCGCAACCTTTCCTCGACTTCAGCTCCGGCTACGTGCAGCGGGCCGCCAGCCTGCTGCCCAAGCAGGGCTCGCGCCGCCCCTGGCAGGTGTACCAGAACTACCTGCTGGACATGCTCAGCATCCGCTACAGCCGCATCGCCGACGGCGTGGTGCAGTTCTCCCGCTGAAAGAAACCCATGAACCTGCACAATAAAGTGGCCGTGCTCACCGGCGCCGGCAGCGGTATTGGCCGCGCACTGGCGCTGTTGCTGGCCCAAAAGGGCTGCCACCTCGCGCTGGCCGACATCAACCCCGCCGCGCTGATGGCGACCGCCGCGCTGGTGCAACCGCTGGGCGTGCGGGTCAGCCAGCATGCACTGGACGTGGCCAGCCGCGACGCCGTGGCCGCCCTGCCCGACGCCGTGCTGGCCGCACATGGCCAGGTCGACCTGCTCATCAACAACGCCGGCGTGGCGATGGCGGGCAACTTCGAACAGGTCAGCGAGCGCGATTTCGACTGGTTGATGGACATCAACTTCAACGGCCTGGTGCGCATGACCCGTGCCTTTTTGCCGCTGCTGCGCCAGCGCAATGCGGCGCGCATCGTGAATCTGTCCAGCCTGTTCGGCCTGATCGCACCGCCCGAGCAGTGCGCCTACTCGGCCAGCAAGTTTGCGGTGCGCGGTTTCTCCAACGCGCTGCGCCACGAGCTGGCCATGGCCGGCTCGACCGTGGGCGTGACCGTGGTGCACCCCGGTGGTGTGGCCACCCAGATCGCCAGCAGCGCCCGCATGGCAGACGGCCTGTCGTCGGCGGACGTGGCCAAGCGCCAGGCCCTGAGCAAAAAGCTGCTGCGCATGCCGCCCGAGAAAGCGGCAGCGATCATTGTGCGCGCCATCGAGCAGGACAAGGCCCGCGTCATCGTTGGCTGGGACGCTTGGTTTGCCGCGCTCATTGAGCGGCTGATGCCGGTGGGCTACTGGGGCCTGCTGGGCCGGGGGCTGAAGCTGTGAACGCCGCACTGTGGGCCCTGGTCGGCGCGGTCGCGCTCACCGCCGGCCTGGTGCTGTTTGCCTGGACCACCAACCGCCGCATCGACGCTGGCTTCAAACCCATCGGCCGCTTTGTGGACGTGCCCGGCGCCCGACTGCATGTGGTCGACCGTGGCACCGGCCCGGTCGTGCTGATGGTGCACGGCCTGGGCGGCCAACTGCGCCACTTTACCTACGGCATTGAAAAACGGCTGGCGTCGCAGTGCCGTGTGATCGCGGTCGACCGGCCCGGCTCTGGCCATTCGCTGCGCCATGCCGGCGCCAGCGCCTCGTTGGAGGCCCAGGCCGACGCCCTGGCCGCCTTGTTGGACAAGCTGGGTGTGGCCCAAGCCACGGTGGTGGGCCACTCGCTGGGTGGCGCCATTTCGCTGATGCTGGCGGCCCGCCACCCACAGCGGGTGAACGCCCTGGCCCTGGTGGCGCCCTTGACCCACACCCCCGAGGGCCTGCCCACGCCCTTCCGCGGCCTGGACATCGCCTCGCCTTGGTTGCGCAAGGCGGTGGCATGGACGGCGGCGGTGCCCGCCTTCATCGTCCGCAGCCCGGCCATCATGAAGTTTTTGTTCGCGCCGGAAACCCACCCCAAGGACTTCGCCACCCGCGCCGGCGGGTTGATGAGCCTCAAGCCCTCGCAGTTCATTGCGGCATCGACCGATCTCGCCGCCATTCCTGACAGCCTGCCGGCGCTGGAAGCCACTTACGCCAGCCTGAAACTGCCGGTGTCCATGCTCTATGGCAAAGGTGACCTGGTGCTCGACCCACAGCTGCAGGCCACGGCATTTGTCAAGAAAGTGCCCCACACACAGCTGACGCTGGTCGACGGCGGGCACATGTTGCCGGTGACGCAGGTGGCGCGCACGGCAGCGTTCATTGAAGCAGCCGTCCAGCAAGCCGACCGGGCCACCAACGGCTGCGGCAGCATCACACGCTGACGGCGGGCACGTCCCATCGCCGGGTCTGCAGTCCTTCGCTCACGCCAATGGTGCAGCCAGTGATGCGCCACAGCTTGTCGGGCTGGCGCTGCAGACTGTACATGGCCACCCACAACACGCCTTGGGCATCGGCCAATTGCACCCGCTGCAGAATGCCGTTGCCGGCCTGTTCCGGCTTGAAGAAGGTCACCGTGGCCGGCTGGAACAGCGCGGGGTACCCCAGCCGCGCCATGGTCATGAAACGGTCGGGCGTGCTGAACACCTTGCGGACCTCGGGGCTGGCATAGGAAAACGCCTTGGCGGCGTCCCCCCGTGCGAACGCGTCGAGCTGTGCCATCACCACGGTCTGTACCGCCTTGGCTTCTGTGGCAGCAACGGTTTTTTCTCCTGCCGCATGGCTGCACACCACCACCGTGGCCAGCAGCCACAGCCAGCCCGTTCTGACAAACCGGTTCAACATGGTGGGCTCCTTGGGTTGAGGCCTTCATGATGCAGGATTTTGGCGCTCTGTGCCTGCAGATGGCCACCCCAAAGCATGCGCTACAGTTTGACATTTTCCAACCCTGCCCCGCCCCATGCCGCTCGAAACGATTGAAATCAACCCCACCAGCCCAGCCACCGCCAGCGTCATCGTGCTGCACGGCCTGGGCGCCGATGGCAACGACTTCGTGCCGGTGGCGCACGAGCTGGACCTGCGTGCCGTGGGCGCGTGCGGAAACACAAAGCGAACCGCGCCCACCCGCCCAGTGACCATCAACGGCGGCTATGTGATGCGG
>JAFEHU010000018.1 GCA_017848435.1 Burkholderiaceae bacterium
AGGCGTCGGTGGTGGCGCAGGTGGTCTGCCTGACGTGGCGGGTTTGCTGGCGCCAGTGACGGAATTGCTGGGCGGTGGCCTGCCAGGCGTCGGTGGTGGTGCAGGCGGCTTGCCCGATGCAGCTGGTTTGCTGGCGCCCATCTCGGCGTTGCCAACACTCTTGACCAACAACCCATTGTCTGGCCTCTTGCAGCCCTGATGATTGCCTGAATCTGCCCTGCCCATTCAGATGGGCGAGCAGTTTGAATCGCCCAAAGCCACCGGCTGCGTATGCAGCTGGTGGCTTTTTTTGTGTTTGTAGCCGATATGGCTTCTGCAGGGCTGGTCGGGCCGTTATAAGTGGACAAGGAGGGTTTTCGATGGTGCAAACCCGGCCTATTCGGACGATTCAGAATTGCAATGCGTTTAAACTCTGGTCGCTGATGAGTGTGTGAACACGGCTGTACAGCATCAATTTCCGTGACCGCTTGCTTAAGCCTTAAACAATTCGACCATGCTTAAATTCCTTCTGCCGCGTCAGCTGGTGAACCAAGTGAACACCGATCCGGCAGTCAATCCGTACGGTAATGCTTTAAGTGAAGCGTTCTACGCTGCGTACCCAACGGTCAAAAAAGCGGCTTGGTGGTCTTTGCCGATCAGCCTTTTTGGGTTGCTGCCTTCTCTCTTCACGCTTCAGATCTATGACCGTGTGATCTATCGGAACGGGTATGCCACGTTGGTGGCACTCATCGCGGGCATCCTGTTTTTCTTGATGGTTGAATTGTGGTTGCGGAGAAAGCGCTCCGGTGCACTGCGCGATGCCGGCTCAACGATCGACCATGGTGTTTCAAATGCGCTGTTGAAATCCATGCTCCAGCGCCCGTTGCGGGCGTTGGAATCTCGGCCAACCATGGGTTGGTTTTTGCTGTTCCGCGATGTCGGTGCGGTGAGGGCCACGGTGACCGGTGGTTTGGTCACGTCGATCTTTGACCTCCCAGTTGCGATTTTTGCATTGATCATTGTTGGCGTGGTCGCGTGGCCACTGTTGCCTGTTTTGCTGCTGTTTCTGGCCGTGCTGGCATTTTTTGCCTGGTGGTGGGCCGATGAGGTGCGTGCCGGTCGCGTGGAGGAAGTCCAGCGTGGGCGCAACCTGGATGCGGTGACCTCGGAAATTTGCCGTGCCAGGGAGACGCTCAAGAGCTTGGGAAATGACGCGCCCATCATCGCGATGTGGCGCAAGAACTACAACGCATGGCTGGCGGAGAGTTTTCGCAAGAACGGTGAGATCGAAGGCGCACGCGAGTTGACCACGGTCATGCTGTCGGTGTTTTCCGTGGTGCTCATTTCCGTAGGCGCCCTGGCCGTGATGGAGCAGTGGATGACCGTGGGGGGGCTCATCGCTTCCAACATGTTGGCCATGAAAGCCTTGTCCCCCGTGGCCGGATTGGCATCCAACTGGCGCTCACTGGCGATCGCAGCGGAAGCGGCCAAAAGGCTGGAGTCGGTGTTGAACGAACCCGTGGACCGCAGCCCCGGTGGCATCAGCTTGCCCAAGCCGCGGGGCGCGATCCGCTTGCAGGAGGTCACCTTCCAGTTTGCCGACAACGCACCAGCCGTGCTTGAGAACGTGGACCTGGAAATTGGTCCTGGTGGCATGCACGTGATCGTTGGCAAGAATGGCGCGGGCAAGTCGACGCTGGTCAAGCTGATTGCCGGCCTCTATGCGCCGACCCACGGAAAAATCTCTGTCGACGAATACGACCTGTCGCAGTTCGCGCGTGAAGAACTGGTGCAGTGGATCAGCATCCTGTCGCAGGAGGTGTACCTGTTTGGCGGTGAACTGATCGAGGTCCTTCGCCGTGCGGCACCAGACCAGACGGACGAACGCATCGTGGCGGCCTGCCGGTTGTCGGGCGCGCACGACTTCATTTCGCGCCTTCCGGGTGGTTACCGCACCGTGATTGGCGAAGGCGGCATGGGCTTGTCCATGGGTGAGCGCCGCAAGCTCGCACTGGCCCAGTTGTTCCTGCGTGATCCTGCGGTGGTGATTCTGGACGAGCCCAGCAACGACCTGGACTACCAGGCTGAAACCGCGTTGATTGCGGCCTTGATGGCGGCCGCGCGCAGCCGCACCATCATTGTGGTGACCCACTCGCTGCGGATTGTGGCCAGTGCCTCCCAGGTGCACTACGTCACCGGTTCTGGCAACGTGGAAAGTGGTTCAGCCTCCGTGATGGTGCCAAAACTCTTTGGTGTGAAGTTGCCAGCGACAGCCGCTACTGCCGCCATTGCCGGCACCAAACCCACCACGTCGGCTGCCCCGGCAGAAGACAACTGACCCGCTGTGTCAGCCCGCCTACTTAGTGAAGATGCCCATGGATCCGTCCGATAAAAGCCTGTTGCCCGCTGTCTTGCAGAAGGGGGACGATGCGCCCAGTTCTGTCAAGGCGTTGCCCTACTCCAAAAAGAAGGCCAGAAAGACGTGGGCCATTTGGGGCTCTGGCGCCCTGCTGGCCGCTTTTGGCCTGGGGTTTCCGGTGGAGTCGGTGGTGATTTCTCAGGGGCGCGTCATCCCGTCAGACCAGATCAAGGCGATCCAGCATCTGGAAGGCGGCATTGTCAGTGCCGTCATGGTGAAAGAAGGTGAAACGGTCAAGTTGGGCCAGCCGCTGGTGGAAATTGACCTCGGCGGTAACAGCCTGAACCTGGAAGAGCTGACGGTGCGCAATGCCGCCCTGCAGGCCACACGCACCCGCTTGCTGGCCGAGATTCAAGGCAAGTCGGTGACGCGCAGCGGTTTTGGGCGTGACCTGGACGATTCTGTATACCAGGCGGAATCGGGCGCTTATGAAGCCCGTTCCCTGGAGCAGCAAGGCATTGTGGCGGCGGCCGAATCGGGCCTGGTGCAGGCCAAGAGCAAATTGGCGGAACAGCAAGAGCGTGTGAACGCGCTGTCGGCCCGGCTCGCGCTGTACCAAAAAGAAGTGACCATGTCGCAGCAGTTGCTGGATGAAAAGCTGATCCCGCAACTGGAGGTGCTGGAGAAGCAGCGGCAGATGGAAACGGTGCGTGGCGAGCTGGCAACCGCACGCCAAGGGCTGTCGTCGGCCAGTGCGGCAATTGGCGAGGCGCAGGCCAAAGTGATCGAGGCCACAGGGCGTTTCCGGCGTCGGGCTTCTGACGAATTGGCCACGCTGGAGCGCCAGATCGGCAGTTCCAGCGAAGACCTGGCGCGTGCCAAGCTGCAACGCTCCCGAACCGTGGTGCGGGCACCTGCAGACGGCATTGTGAAAGGCTTGCGCAACCCGAGCCCGGGCTGGGTGGTCAAGCCAGGCGAGCAAATCATGGAGGTGGTGCCTGACCGCGCGCAGATCACGATCGAAGCCCGCCTCAGCCCGAACGACCGGGGCTATGTGCACAACGGCCAGGTGGCGCGTGTCAAGGTCAGTGCCTACGACTTCCTGCGCTATGGCTCGATTGACGGCAAGGTCACGCTGGTCGGTGCCGATGCCGACAGCGACCCGACCAACCCGGTGATGCGGTCTTACTACAAGATGCTCATCGGGACGGACCAGACATTCGTTGGCACCCGGGAGAACCAGATCACGCCCGGCATGGAGGTGGAGGTGGACCTGTTGGTGGGCAAAGACCCGTTCATTTGGTACATGCTCAGACCGGTCCTGAAAGTGCAGCGCCAGGCCTTCCAGGAGCCATGACGTGCGGGTGCCATTGACTCCCCTGTATGTGGCCCTGGTGCTGGGTGGCCTGGTGTTGCCGGTGTCTGCACAAGGCCCGGCCAACCCGGCGCTGTCACAGGCAGACAAGCTCTCGGGCCGTTCGGTCGGCGTGCTGGAATACGCTGGCAAGGTTCGTTTTGCGCTGTTGCAGATGGCGCAGGAGCACCCCGAGGTGCTGACCGCAAAGTCAGAGGCCACCATCAGTGGCTTCGAGGCGGACACGGCCAAACAGGCGCGCTACCCGCGTTTCGCCGTGGGTGCTGCCACCGGCCAGTCGGCGACCAACACCAGTTCGTCGGCCGAATCCGGGTCGTTCAACGCGGTGACGGCCAGTGTCCGGATGAGCCTGCTGGACGGCGGTTTGATCAGCTCCCGCATCCGCGCGGCCGATGCCAATGTGAGCGCCAAGTCGGAAGCGGTGAAGGCGGTGTCGCAAAAAGTGGTGCTGGACGGCATCACCACCTACCTGCAGGTGCAGCGGTTCGACCTGAAAAAACGCATTGCCAGCAAATCCACCCAGATTCTTGACGAATTGACGCGGGTGGAGCAGCGGCGTGTTGATTTGGGTGCCGTGGGCCAGGGGGATGCCAAGCTGGCGTCGTCGCGCCGTGCAGGCTCTGCCGCCAAGCGGCAGGAGTTCGATGCGCTGCTGACCGATTCGGTCGCCAAGTTCGAAACCTATTTCAAATTCCGGCCCAACCCCTCACTGCTGCCCAGCCTGGTGTTGCCCAAGGAGTGGGCGGTGCGTTCGCTGGACGAGGCCATTGCCCAAGCCGAAGCCAGCAGCGCTGAGTTGGGCGAGGCGCGGCAACGCATTGCGCGCGCCAATGCCCTGGTGGACCGGGAAAAAGCCTCGCGCTTTCCCACGCTGGACGCGGTGGTCTCCAAGACCCGCGACAACCGTGCGCTGGCCGCCGACCCGACCCGTGCCGCCCTGGAGCTGAACCTCAACCTCGGTACCGGTTTTGACATTTCGACCCGCATCAAATCGGCGATGGCCGAAGTCGAGTCGCAAGAAGCCAAGCTGGACGCCGCGCGCGCCAACCTGGTGGAGGTGACCTCGGCCGCCTACGGGCGCACCTTCTCGGGTGCGGAGCGTGAGAAACAGTTGCTGGAAGCGGTCAACGAGTCGAACGTCGCGTACCAATCCCGCCGCCGCCTGCTGGGCTTTGGCCGGGAAACATTGCAGAACGTGCTGGACGCGCAGTTGGAGCATTTTTCGCTGCTGCTCGACCTGGTCGACGCGGTGTTTGACGTGCGCGTGGCCGAATTCCGTCTGGCCAGAACCAGTGGCCGTTTGCTGCTGGAGCCCAACAGCAACAACGCGTGGCTCAACTCGGCGGTGGCGTCCACCGACTACAGCGACATCATCACCGAGAGCCTGCTGGACCAGCCCGCAGGGGAGTGCAAAGGCCCTGGCTGTGGCGGTCCTTTGGGCGTACCGGCCGCGCCAAAGAACCCGGCATTGAAGCAGTCGAGCGGCATTGGCCAGCCCGATGCTGTGCCGTCGCGTGCAGCCCCGTCGGGTGGCCGTGCCGTGTCTGCGCCCGCGCCGGTGGCGCCCGTGGTGACCGAGCCAACGCCGGTGCGTTTGGAGCCCTTTGTGCCCCCGCCACGGCCCCCGGTGGCCACGGTGGCCCCTGCGCCTGTGGCAGCGCCAGTGGCTGCACCGGTACCGGCCCCCAGCCCGGCCCCGGCCGTGGTGCCTGCGCGCAAGCCACCGGCGCAGGCGTTCCGCTCGTCAATGGAGTCGGGTGCCGATGGCGATGCCAGCCGTCCGGCGGAGCCGACGGCGGCACCGCCGTCCAGCCGCTGGCGCCCCCTCATCAACTGAACGGCGGGTGGGTCAGGCGCCGGGGGTGCCTGGCGTCTCGCCCGCCATGATTTCATCGTCCCACCAAGCGGCCAGCCATTGGCCGAACACGCGCACCTCGGGCATCAGCGGTGAGCCGGCGAACGCCTCGCAGGCCTGCGCCACCGAGGCGCCTTCGGCCAGGCGGCCCACCCATGCCGCCTGCTGCGTGTCCAGTGTCTTGAAATGGGGTTGCAGGCCTTTGCGCCACACCATCAGGGTCACCGGGTTGTCCAGCTGAGCCGGGGCGGGCACCTCCACGTCGTCGTGAATCGCGTTCCAAAGCGCCACCACGTTGGTGCTGACTTGCCGCAACAACAGGCTGGGGTGCAGTGCGGGGCGGCGTGTCAGCCAGCGTTGTGCCGTGTCGGCGGCGGCGCTGGCGGTGTTCAGCGCGGGGCTGTCTGCGCTGTCAAAGCGCGATCGCAAGTCCCAATCGAGCTGGGCCAGCTCGCGCAACTCAGGGTTCAGGGGGTAGAGCGACTGCAGGTACGCCGGAAAACGGGCGCCGTACTGGCCCAGGCTGCGCGACTGCGGCGGGCAGGCCACGGCGAAGTTGCGTGCCAGCGGGTCGAAGGCTGCCGTGCCCATGTACAGCACGGTTTTCTCGAACACATCGGCCAGCACCTCGGCCAGACGGGCGCGGTAGGCGTTGTGGTAAATGCCCAGCCGTTCGCCGGTGTGGACGCCGTCGTTGGCGCGCACATGCCGGGCCATGCCCTGTGCGGCCGGGTCCAGCACAAAGTCGGCCATCTCGCGCTGCAGCTCTGGCAGGCGCGGGGTGGTTTGTGTGGGGGGCGCAAAGCGCGGCGTGGCGGTGGTGTGGGCGGCGGCGTTGGGCTGCTGGCGAGCGGCGATGGCGCGGGCGACCGACAGTTCGTCCAGCAGGGTTGGCAGTGGCGGGATGTGGTCGTCGCGCTCGACCATGGTGGCGACCGGGCCAAAGACGCGCAGCGCTTCGGCATACAGCGCCCACACCGGCTCGGCCACCGGGTGGTCGTGGGTGTCAATTATGTGGCGACCTTCGTTCGAGTGGCCCGCCAGGTGCAACTGCTGTACCCGGTGGCGGGGCAGGCCCCGCAGGTAGTGCAGCGGGTTGAAGCCGTGGTTGACGCTGCTGACGTAGATGTTGTTAATGTCCACCAGCAGCAGGCAGTCGGCCTCGTTGGCCACGTGGCTCAGGAATTCCCACTCGCTGGCGGCCGAGTGGTTGAACTCGATGTAGCTCGACACGTTCTCCACCACAAAGCGGCGTTGCAGAACGTCTTGCGCGCGGCGAATCTGGTCGACCAGGTGGCGTGCGGCCTCGTCGGTGTAAGGCAGCGGGTAGAGGTCGTGCAGTTGCTCGGGGCCGGGGCCGATCCAGCACAGGTGGTCTGACACCCACAGCGGCTGCACGCGGTCGGTCAGCGCCTTGACCTGGCGCAGGTAGGCCGGGTCCAGCGCGCCGGGCGCGCCCAGCGACATCGCCACGCCGTGCATCACGACGGGGTAGTCGCGGCGGATCTGGTCGAGTGTCTGCAGTGGCCTGCCACCGGCAACCAGGTAGTTGTCGGTGACGATTTCCAGCCAGTCGAGCGGCTGTGGTGCCGCCAGGAAGTCGGCGTAATGCGGGGTGCGCAGGCCCAGGCCAAAACCGGGGTTGGGCGTGGTCAGTGTGCTGCCGGAGAAAGACATCTTGAGCGCATCGGCAATGGAAAAAACGTCCCGTCAATGCTGATGGGACGTCGGGTTCTGCACAAGGGCAGTGCGGGATTACAGGTCGCCGATCACGCCTTTTTGCGTCAGGCACTGGGCTGCGGTGACGGCGACGAAGCCGTGGCCTTTGCAGGCGTTTTGGCCTTTGCAGCTGTGCTCGGCGGTCTTGCAGGCGCTGTTGCCCTTGCAGGCATGCACGTTGTAGCAATGCACCTTGTCGCCAGCGCCGATGGCTTTTCCGGAAGAGCCTTTGGGTGCGTCGGCGGCGAAAGCGGTGGCGGCCATGGCGAGTGTGGCGGCGGTCAAAGCGAAGGACGTTGCGAAATGGGTCATGGTGAACTCCTGGTGGTTTTGAAATGGTGAACGCCCGCATTCAGAGGCCAGATGGCTGTCCGTCCTGCGGTGGTTCTTAGTAGGCGGTGTTCTGCGTTTCTTACGCGCCCACCCACGAAAGATGCCGGAAGTGGCCACGGCGCGGTTCTTTGTAACTAAATCAAACGATTGATTTGTATGGTGTAATGGCGGCCATGTTGCCCGCCAAAAATCCGCCGGCCGATGCCGGCTTGCCCCAGCGCAGCGACGGCGCCGAGTCGCGCCAGCGGCTGCTGCATGCCGCGTTGGCGCTGTTTGCCGAGAAGGGTTTTGTCAAGACCTCCACGCGCGAGATTGCCCAGGCGGCGGGTGCCAACATCGCGGCCATCAGCTACTACTTTGGCGACAAGGCGGGGCTGTACCGGGCGGCGTTTTTTGAGCCCATGAATGGCGTGGGTGGCAGCCCCAGCGACGCGATCCCGCTGTTTGACCAGCCGCACTTCACGCTGCAAGAGTCGCTGCGCGGGCTGCTGGAGAGTTTTGTGGCGCCGCTGAAGCAGGACGAACTGGCGCAGCAGTGTGTGCGCCTGCACTTCCGCGAAATGATCGAACCCACCGGCGTCTGGGCCGAGCAAATCGACAGCGGCATCAAACCCGCGCACGCCGCGCTGGTGGCCGTGTTGTGCCGGCACCTTGGGCTGAGGCGCGCCGACGACGACGTGCACCGGCTGGCGTTTGCCATCGTGGGCCTGGCGCTGCAGCTGTTCATCAACCGCGACGTGATGCAGGCGATTCGCCCCGGCCTGATTGCCAGCCCGCGGGCCATCGACCTGTACGTCGAACGGCTCACCGTGTATGCCGAAGCGATGGTGGGCGCCGAGCAGGTGCGCCGCAACCCCAGCCCAAGGACCACCCCATGACTTTCCCGCTGCATTGGCCCACCCTGGGGCTGTCGTTGCTGTTGGCCGCCTGCGCCAGCACCGCCCCGCCCACCACCGTGGCCCCGGTGCTGCCCACGCAGTGGCAGGCCCCGTTGCCACACAACGGCACGCTGACCGATTTGTCGCAGTGGTGGCAGCAGCAGGGCGACCCGCTGCTGGTGGAACTGATTGACGCGGCCCAGCGCGTCAGCCCCGGCGTGTCGGCCGCCCGCGCGCGCATTGCGCAGGCGCGGGCCACGCAGGTGGGCGCGGGTGCCAGCCTCGGCCCGTCGCTGGACGCGAGTGCGAGCGCCAGCCGGGCACCGGTCCAGTCCGGCGGTGGTGTTGGCGGTGGTGCAGGGAGCACCGGCTTCAGCGCCAACAGCCCGCCCGCCACCACGCTGCAGGCTGGCCTGCAGGCCGCGTGGGAAATCGACCTGTTCGGCGGCCACCGCGCCAACCTGGACGCCGCGCAGGCCCGGCTCGACGGCGCCGAGGCGCAGTGGCACGACGCCCGCGTGTCCGTGGCCGCCGAGGTGGCCAACCAGTACCTGGCCTTGCGCAGCTGCCAGCGCCTGCTGGCGGTGAGCGAGGCCGACGCCGCCTCCCGCGCAGAAACCGCGCGCCTGACCGAGCTCAGCACGAACGCCGGCTTCACCGCGCCCGCCAACGCCGCTTTGGCCCGCGCCAGCGCAGCGGACGCCCGCAGCCGCGCCACGCAGCAACGTGGCCAATGTGCGCTCGATTTGAAGGCGCTGGTGGCCCTCACAGGCCTTGCAGAGCCAGATTTAAAGCAAAAAGTGGTGAAAGCCTTAGTGGAATCTAGCGATCTAGCTCCTGTATTCATAGCGTTTGTGCCGCTGCAAACGCTCAGCCAGCGGCCCGACGTGTTCAGCGCCGAACGCGAGGTGGTGGCCGCCAGCGGCGACGTGGGGTTTGCGCAAGCCCAGCGCTTGCCGCGCCTGAGCCTGAACGGCAGCATTGGCGTTATCGGCTACCGCGTGGCCGGCGTCAGCGTGAATGCCGACACCTGGTCGATTGGCCCGATCTCGCTGTCGGTGCCGCTGTTCGACGGTGGCCGCGCGGTGGCCAACGTGGCGGCCGCGCAGGCGCGCTACGACGACGCGGTGCTGCAGTACCAGGGCAAGGTGCGCCAGGCCGTGCGCGAGGTGGAAGAAGCGCTGGTGAACCTGCAGAGCACCGACGCCCGCAGCGCCGACGCCGCCACCGCCAGCGAGGGCTACCGCGCCGCTTTCACCGCCACCGAGGCCCGCTACCGCGCCGGCCTGGCCAGCCTGGTGGAGCTGGAAGACACCCGCCGCACCGCGCTGGCGGCCGACACCACCCGCCTCACCCTGCAGCGCGAACGCGCCGCCGCCTGGGTGGCGCTGTACCGCGCCGTGGGCGGGGGCTGGCAGGCGCCGGCACCGCTCGCCGCTGCCCCACGCTGAACCCGCACCTGAACCGTGAAGAGAACCCGATGAAAAAAATCTCGACCAAACAAGCCGTGCTGATCCTGGTGGCCGTGCTGGCCGTGGCCGGCGTGGTCTGGGCTGTGACCCGTGCGCCCGCCAAGGCTGTCAATCCTCAAGCCGGTGCGCCCAAACCAGCGCTCACCGTCACCACCGCCCAGCCGCAAACCACGCAGCTGCCCATCACCCTCAGCGCCAACGGCAACATCACCGCCTGGCAGGAGGCGGTGGTGGGCAGCGAGTCCAACGGCCTGCGTTTGAGCGAGGTGCGCGTCAACGTGGGCGACACGGTGCGCGCTGGCCAGGTGTTGGCCACTTTTGCCGCCGAGTCGGTGCTGGCCGACGTGGCCCAGACCAAGGCCAACCTGGCCGAGGCCGAGGCCAACGCGCAAGACGCCGCAGGCAACGCCGAGCGCGCCCGCAGCCTGCAGGCCACCGGGGCGCTGAGCACCCAGCAAATCAACCAGTACGAAACCGCCGCCCAGACCGCCAAGGCGCGGGTGGACGCGGCCCGCGCCACGCTGGCGGTGCAGCAGCTGCGCATGAAACACACCCAGGTGCTGGCGCCCGACAGCGGCCTCATTTCTGCCCGCAGCGCCACCGTGGGCGCGGTCGTGCCCAGCGGCACCGAACTGTTCCGCCTGATCCGCCAGGGCCGGCTTGAGTGGCGCGCCGAGGTCACGTCCAGCGAACTCGGCCGCCTGCCTGTGGGCACGGCGGTGGCGCTGACGGCCGCCAACGGCGCGCAGGTCACCGGCAAGGTGCGCATGCTGGCACCGACGGTGGACGTGCAGACGCGGTCGGCGTTGGTGTATGTGGATTTGCCTTCGGAAGCTGCCGCCGCGCCGGGCCGCCCCAAGCAAGGCACGGCCCCCTCGGGGGGCAGCGAACCACGCACAGCGGGGAGCGTGGGGGCGTCATCCGTGAAGGCCGGGATGTTTGCCAAGGGTGAATTCAGCCTTGGTGTGTCGGGTGCTCTCACCGTGCCGCAACAGGCGGTGGTGGTGCGTGACGGCTTCAGTTACGTGTTCCGGCTCAATGCCGACAGCCGCGTCAGCCAGCTCAAAGTGCAGGCCGGCCGGCGCCTGGGTGACCGCGTCGAGGTGCTGGACGGCCTGACGCCCGACACCGTGCTGGTCGTCAGCGGTGCGGGTTTCCTGAACGACGGTGATTTGGTCAAGAACGTGCCTGTTTCAGAGCCAAACACACCACAAGCCTTGGTGAAACCTGCCAACGCCGCTAGCAAATAAGGAGCGGCCATGAACTTCTCTGCGCTGTCCATCAAGAACCCGATTCCGGCGATCATGCTGTTTGTGCTGCTGACGCTGGCGGGGCTGTTGTCGTTCAAGGCCAGCCCGGTGCAGGACTTCCCGGACATCGAGCTGCCCATCGTCACCGTCAACGCCTCGCTGCCCGGCGCGGCGCCCGCGCAGCTGGAAACCGAGGTCGCCCGCAAGATCGAGGACTCGGTCGCCACGCTGCAGGGCGTGAAGAATGTGTACACCAAGGTGCTCGATGGCGAGGTCGTGGTCACGGTCGAGTTCATCCTGGAAAAGAACATCTCCGACGCGGTGAACGATGTGCGCGACGCGGTCGCCCGGGTGCGTGCCGACCTGCCCGCCGAGCTGCGCGACCCGTCGGTGACTAAGGCGTCCACCGCTGGGCGGGTGGTGCTGACGTTCACCGCGGCCTCTGTGCTGGAAGGCAATACGCGCAAGCTGGACGACCAGCAGCTCAGCTGGTTTGTGGACAACACCGTGGCCAAGCGGCTGCTGAATGTGCCGGGTGTGGGCGCGGTGAAACGCATGGGCGGTGTCAGCCGCGAGGTGCGCATCGAGCTGGACGCCGCCAGGATGGCCGCGCTCAACGTGGCGGCGGTGGACGTGTCGCGCCGGCTCAAGCTGGTGCAGCAGGAAGCCCCCGGTGGCCGTGGTGATGTGAGCGGCGCCGAGCAGGCGGTGCGCACGATTGCCACCGTCAAGACCGCGCCCGAACTCGCGCTGCTGGACATTCCACTGGCCGACGGCCGGCACATCCGCCTCGACCAGGTGGCCACGGTGCGCGACACGGTGGCAGAACCCCGCGCGGTGGCGCTGCAAGACGGCTTGCCGGTGGTTGGCTTCGAGGTGTTCCGCACCAAGGGCGCGAGCGAGGTGGACGTGGCGCGCGACGTGCGCGCGGCGGTGGCGGCCCTGCAGACGGCCCACCCCAATGTCACGCTGAAGCAGTCGATCGACAACGCCTTTCCGGTGGAAGAAAACTTCGACGGCTCGATGGAGCTGCTGTACGAAGGCGCCATCCTCGCGGTGCTGGTGGTGTGGTGGTTCCTGCGCGACTGGCGCGCCACGCTGGTGGCGGCTGCTGCACTGCCGCTGTCGGTCATCCCCACCTTTCTGGGGCTCAAGTACTTTGGCTACACGCTCAACACCGTGACCTTGCTGTCGCTCGCGCTGGTGGTGGGCGTGCTGGTGGACGACGCGATTGTCGAGATCGAGAACATCGCGCGCCACCTGCGCATGGGCAAAACGCCGATGCAGGCCGCGCTGGAAGCGGCCGACGAGATTGGCATGGCGGTGATTGCCACCACCTTTGCGCTGGTGGCGGTGTTCCTGCCCACCGCCTTCATGGGCGGTGTGCCCGGCCTGTTCTTCAAGCAGTTTGGCTGGACGGCGGTGCTCGCCATTTTGGCCTCGCTGATGGTGGCCCGGCTGCTGACACCGATGATGGCCGCCTACCTGCTCAAGCCCACGGCCGAGACCGAAGCGCAAGACGGCTGGCTGATGTTGCGCTACATGGCCACGATGCGCTGGTGCCTGCGCCACCGGCTGGCCACGGCCATCGGCGCGGCGGTGTTCTTCATTGCGTCGATTGCCATTGTGCCGCTGCTGCCCACCGGCTTTGTGCCGGCGGCCGACCGCGCGCAGACGCAGATCAACATCGAGTTGCCACCCGGCAGCACGCTGGCAGAGACGCGCCACGTGGCCGAGCAGGCGCGGCGCGCGGCCATGGCGGTGAAGGGTGTGGTCGGGGTGTTCAGCTCCATTGGCGGCGGCTCCAGCGGCGACGCCTTTGCGCCCGGCGCCGCGGCCGAAGCGCGCCGCGCGGTGCTGACGCTCACCACCACCCACCGGAATGACCGCAGCGAATCGCTGCCCGCCATAGAAACGCAGATCCGCGAGGGCCTGTCCAACATCGCCGGCGCGCGTTTCAACGTCGGCCCACCCGACACCGGCGTGAAGATGCAGCTGGTGCTGCAGAGCGAAGACCCGGTGGCGCTGAGTGCGGCGGCGCAGAAGGTGGAGCGCGAGCTGCGCACGCTGCAGGGCATTGGCAACGTCAGCTCCAGCGCGTCGCTGGTGCGGCCCGAGATCATTGTGCGGCCCGACTTTGCCCGCGCCGCCGACCTCGGCGTGACGGCCGCCAGCATTGGCGAAACCGTGCGCGTGGCCACCGCCGGCGACTACGACACCGCGCTCACCAAGCTCAACCTGAGCGAGCGCCAGGTGCCGATCCGCGTGAAGCTGCCCGACGCGGTGCGGGCCGACCTGGCCGCCATCGAGCGGCTCACCGTGCCCGGCAAAAACGGCCCGGTGCTGCTGGGCAATGTGGCCACCATCACGCTGGAAAGCGGCCCGGCGCAGATCGACCGGCTCAACCGCAGCCGCAACGTCACGCTCGACGTGGAGCTGGGCGGCCGCACGCTGGGCGAGGTCAACACCGAGGCGCGCGCGCTGCCGTCGCTGAAAAACCTGCCCCCGGCGGTGAAAATTGTCGAACTGGGCGACGCGCAGGAAATGCAGGCGCTGTTTGCCAGCTTCGGCATTGCGATGCTGATCGGTGTGCTGTGCATCTACGGCGTGCTGGTGCTGCTGTTCAAGGACTTCATGCAGCCGGTCACCATCCTGGCCGCGCTGCCGCTCAGCATTGGCGGCGCGTTTGTGGCGCTGCTGCTCACCGGCAAGGCGCTGTCGATGCCGTCGATGATCGGCCTCATCATGCTGATGGGCATCGTCACCAAGAACTCCATCCTGCTGGTGGACTACGCCATCCTTGCGCGGCATGCCGGCATGAACCGCTTTGACGCGCTGGTGGACGCCTGCCACAAGCGCAGCCGCCCGATCGTCATGACCACCATCGCCATGGGCGCCGGCATGATGCCGCTGGCGCTCGGCTGGGGCGCCGACCCGAGCTTCCGCTCGCCGATGGCGATTGCCGTCATCGGTGGGCTCATCACCTCCACGCTGTTGAGCCTGCTGGTGGTGCCCGCGGTGTTCACCTACATCGACGACACCGAGCACTGGCTTGGCCGGCTGGTGCGGCGCATGCGCGGGCCAACGGTGGTGACCCCGTTGCCCCAACCGGGCGAGGCCTGAACCGTGGCCTGGCTGGCGCTGTGCGGGCTGCTGGTGCTGGGCATGGCCGGTGCCAGCCTGCTGGGCAACAGCGCCGCGCTCGCCTGGGACCGCCTGCACTGGGCCAGCGAGCCCTGGACGCTGTGGACCGCCAGCCTGGTCCACCTGTCCCCCGCCCACGCACTCGCCAACCTGCTGGCGCTCGGCGCACTGGGCCTGCTGGGCTGGGGCCTGCACGCAGGGCGCGCGGCAACCGTGGCGGCGCTGCTGGCCTGGCCGCTCGGCACGCTGGCGCTGCTGGTCTGGCCCGAGGTGGGCCGCTACAGTGGCCTGTCGGGCCTGCTGCACGCGCTGGTGGGCGTGCTGTGGGCGCACAGCCTGCTGTTCGCCGCGCGGCCCTGGTCGTTCGTGGTTTTTTCGGGCCTGGCGCTGAAACTGCTCACCGAACAGGGCTGGGCCCAGCCGGTGGTGTTTGACACGGCCTGGGGCTTCAACGTGGTGTCGGCCGCCCATTTCAGTGGCGCGCTGGCCGGCATGGCCACCGGGCTGGGCGTGGGTTTGTGGGTACGCGGCCAGCGGCACCGGGCTGCGATAATCCCGCGTTGACCTGTTGTCTGCGGCTGCCATGGTGCGGCCCCGGCAGCCTGCCCCCACCCAGGAGACCCCATGAGCACCGAAGACATCATCAAACCCAATGAACTGCCGCCCCCGCCCGTGGCGCTGGAACCCGGCGCGGCCGAGGTGCTGCGCGTCTGGGTGGCGCCCGGCCACGACCAGCAGGTCAGCTTCAAGACCACCTGGGAAGACCCGGGCGTCTGGGGCACGCTGCTGGCCGGCATCGTCCGCCATGCCGCCGAAGCCTATGAGAAAGAAGGCCTCGACGCGCAGGAAGTGTTCGAGCGCATCTACGCCATCTTTGAAGCCGAATTCATCCCGGCGGTGGACGCCAGCGCCGACACCAACCCCCCGGCCCAGTAAACCGGCGCACCGGGGCTGCTGGCCATGGGCGCCGAAGGCCTGCGCGCGTTGACGCGGCTGTTCCCGCGCGACGGCCGGCTGGACGCCATCGTCGTGCGGCCTCAGAAGCGGCGCTTGGCGCTGAGCCTGCCCCACACCGAAGCGCTGGCCCAGCGCGGGCTGCAGGGCGACCGGATGGCTGCCGCGCCCGGCAGCGGCAAACGCGAGGTGACGCTGCTGCAGGCCGAACACCTGCCCGTGCTGGCCGCACTCACCGGCCGCAGCCACATCGACCCCCTCAGCCTGCGCCGCAACCTGGTGGTGTCCGGCCTCAACCTGCTGGCCGCGCGCAGCCTGTTCAAGGACCAGCCGCTGGTGCTGGAAGTGGGCGAGGCGTTGCTGGAAATCACCGGTCCGTGCGAGCCCTGTTCGCACATGGAAACGGTGCTCGGCGCCGGTGGCTACAACGCGATGCGCGGCCACGGTGGCCTGACGGCCCGGGTGCTGCGCGGCGGCCACCTGCAGGTGGGTGACGTGGTGCGCTGCCGGCTGGCCAGCGGCACCGATGCCGGCCATTCACCCCAACAAACGCTCCTGATTTGATAGCTGGATCGCAAGATTCCACTAAGGCTTGGTGCCAGTTTGGCTTGAAACTGTGCTGCCAGGGCCGTTCCAGGTGTCCCACACGCCCTCAAGGCGCCGTCTGACCGCGTTCCAGCGCCCTGCTGGCGCACAATGGTGCGACAACCACCTGCTTTTCTGAAAGCCACCATGCTCTACAAATTCAAATCGGCCGCCACCGGGGACCTGATCATGCTGGAGCCCAACGGGCGCCGGGTGCTGGAGATCATCGGCAAAGACGCTGGCCCCAAGGGCATCATCCTGCCCGAACAGATGCCCGCTGCGCTGGCGGCACTGGAACAGGCGATTGCCGCCGACGAAGCGGCGCGCAAGGCCCCGGCAGAAGCCGAAGACGACGCCACCCCACCGGCGGCAACGGTGTCGTTGCGCCAGCGGGCGGTGCCGTTTGTGGACATGCTCAAGCGCTGTTCTGCGGCGGGCAAAGAAGTCGTTTGGGGCGTCTGACGCTGTTGGCTTTCAGGCGCGCATGAAAAATGGCGGCCGAAGCCGCCATGGTGCGAAGCGCGCTGGCGCTTATTCGGCGTAAACGCCCGCGGCCTTGATGACCGGGCTCCACTTGGCGATCTCGGCCGCCACGAACTTCTTGTGCTCGGCCGGCTCCATGCGTTTGTCGGTCACCACCACCGCGCCCAGGCCTTCCTGCTTCTTGATGAACTCGGGGTCCTTCAAGGCCGCCTTCAGTGCGTCGTTCAGCTTGGTGGTCACATCGGCGGGCGTGCCCTTGGGGGCGTAGAGGCCGTGCCAGATCGTGACCTGGAAGTTCTTCAGGCCCGACTCGTCCAGCGTGGGCAGGTCTTTCAGCGCCGGGGTGCTCAGGCGCTTGCTGGTGGTCACGGCGAAGGCCTTGACCTTCTTGGCTTCAATCTGCGTGCTGGTGTTGGTGGTCTGGTCGCACATCAGGTCGATCTGGCCACCGATCAGGTCGGTCATCGCCGGGGCGGTGCCCTTGTACGGCACCGTGGTCATTTCGTTCTGCAACGCGTTCTGGAACAGCAGACCACACAGGTGCGAGGCCGAGCCGATGCCGGCGTTGCCCAGGTTGACCTTGCCCTTGTTCTGGCCCAACCAGGCGGTGAGTTCCTTGAAGTTGTTCGCGGGCATCGACGGCTTGGCGATCAGCGTCATCGGCACGTCGTTGATCATGCCGAGGTACTCAAAGTCGCTTTCCACTTTGAAGGGAATGTTGCGGACCAGCGTGGGCATGGTGGACATGCCGATGTGGTGCAGCAGCACGGTGTAGCCATCGGGCGCGGCCTTGGCCACCTTGTTGGCGCCAATCGAGCCACCGGCACCGGCAGCGTTGTCCACCACCACGCTCACGCCACCCAGCGGCTTGCGCAGGGCTTCGGCCAGGTCACGCGCGACGCGGTCGGTCGGGCCACCGGCGCTGAACGGCACCACGATGGTGATGATCTTGTCCTTGACAGGGAAGTCGGCGGCGTTGGCGCCAAGTGCGGCCAGGCTGAGCGCGGTCAGCGTGAACAGGAATTTCATGGGGTGTGTCTCCAGAGGTCAGTTAGCTGCGCATCGTAGCGCCGCTGGCCGCCGCCCACATCGCGGGAAATACTTAGCGCGGTGCCTACTTGGTCCGCATCAGGCGCTAGAGTATTTCGTTAAGAGTTTCAGACCCGTTCGATTTACTTTGTAATTTGACAGACCAGTGTCCACCTGCTTCTTGGTGTGGAGCCAGAAGGTCGTAGGTTTTGATCATGTCGAGCAACCCAGAATGGCCGTAAGTCTTTGGAGAAAATGCCGGATCGGTACGCTTGAGGTAAGAGCCGAGTGCGCTCACAGGCACCTTCCCTTCTGGAGTGTCCGCCACTAGCATGCTGACCGCTTCAACTACAAACATGGGGCGCAACTTGGCTGCGATTTTTATCGCATCGGCTTTAGTGATGTCTGCTTTGACAAGGATAGTCTTCTGAACGGCTTTATCAATTGCCGGTTTGACAAGTTCGGTCTGAGCGGGACGCTGCCATTCAAAAAACTGGTCGCTGGCATTGCGCAATGCTTCTGGCGTTTTTTCTTCGCCAACAATGTGAACGGTTGCTCCGCGCTCTCGTAACTTACGGCACAGATACGCAAAGTCCGAATCACTCGTGATCAAACAAAATGTCTCCGCCCTGCCATCAAACATGGCCTCCATGGCGTCCAAAGCGAGTGCAATGTCCGAGGTGTTTTTGCCAGATGCGTATTGGTATTGAAGGCAGGGCGTAAACGCGAGGCGAACCAAAGCCTCCTGCCATTTGTTGGCCAATGTTGCGTGATTTCCATACCCTCTGCGCAGGACAACCCGTCCGAACTGGGCAACGACGCGAAGGGCGTATTCGAGAATTTCAGGTGATGTGTTGTCGCAGTCGACAAGGACGGCAACTCTCGTCTCAATATCAGGGGCGTGACTGGACAAACTGTGGCTCCATTGGTTTCGATTGAGACGACCCAGCGTTATTGCGTCGGGCAGCCGAAGCGGGCTTGTTCTGCACGAAGGCCCTTCATGCGGGTCTGGTCTGCATTGATCACGTCCACAGTCTGCCACTGCCAGTTCGTATACCGCCCCTCTATCGTGTCCCGCTCTCGCTTCAGTACGGTACACCGCATGGCGTTGGCGGCACTGGGCGATGGTTGTGGGTTGGCAAGTGCTGCCGCTTCCAGGCGCTGTGCATCCGCCATCTGAATTTGTTGTTCAAAAGTCAACCCGCCAGGAACAGTGGCCGTGCGCTCCAGGAAAGCCTGTTGTGAAGAGCAATACCCTGTACTCCAAAACAAGCCACCTCCGTAGGATTTACACAAATACAGTGTGGTAGCCCCTTGTATTTTGGCCGTCGCAACTGGCTGCTGCGTTGCCTGTCGTTCGGCGTTGGCAACTGGTCGCGCTGGATTTAGCTGCCGAGTCGCAGGCTCAACGGGTTTGGCTTTTGGAGTCAACTCCAGTTTGGCAATCCCAGACTTCAAGTTGGCGGGTGTCAGATGCTGGAACTGTTTTGCCAGCAAGTACAACGCAGCCATCAAACCCAACCAAAAGATGGTGATCCACAGCCAGTTACGCGGTGCCCTCTCAGCCTGAAAGCGACGACCATCCGTTCGCCGTTCATGCTGTTCTTGTCGATACCAGTCGCGGTCTTGTATACCCATCTCGTACTCAACCCTTTTGCGGAGTTTAGGTGATCACGACTGGTTTTTACCGCTTGTGTCCGACGTAGAGCATCAAGACTTTGCTGGCAAACTGCACACCAATTTGATGGTGATGCAGTTTGCGTCTTTGGGCGCAGGGCGCGCCCGTGGGGGCTCACTTGTAACTGCGCGCGTCCTCAATCACCTTGCCGTCGTTCGGCAGGCTGCCCGGGGTGACGAGCTCCACCGTGCCACGCAGTTTGGTCACGTCGCGGATGGCGTCGCCGAGGCGGGTGGAGAGGCCATCGGGTGCACCGACGGTTTCCACCTTCAGCGTCATGCTGTCGTTGGCCATTTCGCCGCTGACCACCAGGCGCGCCTTCACCACTTCGGGGAAGCGTTTGGCAATGTCGGCCACCTGGCCGGGGTGCACAAACATGCCGCGGATCTTGGTGGTCTGGTCGGCCCGGCCCATCCAGCCCTTGATGCGGGTGTTGGTGCGCCCGGTCGGGCAAGTGCCTGGCAGCACGGCCGAGAGGTCGCCGGTGCCAAAGCGGATCAGCGGGTAATCGCGGTTGAAGTTGGTCACCACCAGCTCGCCGACTTCGCCTTCCGGCACCGGGTCGCCGGTGCCGGGGCGGACGATCTCGACCAGCACGCCTTCGTCCAGCACCAGGCCTTCGCGGGCCGGGGTTTCGTAGGCAATGAGGCCCAGGTCGGCGGTGGCGTAGCACTGGTAGGCGTCCACGCCGTGCTCGCGGAACCAGTCGCGCAGGCTTGGTGGGCAGGCTTCGCCCGAGACCAGGGCCTTTTTAAGGCTGGGCACTGGTACGCCCATCTCTGCGGCTTTTTCCAGAATGATTTTCAGGAAGCTCGGTGTGCCCGCATAGCCCGAGGGCTTGAGGTCGGCCATCACCTGCACCTGCTGCTCGGTCTGGCCGGTGCCGCCAGGGAACACGGTGCAGCCCAGGAAGTGCGCGCCCGACTCCATCATCGAACCGGCTGGCACGAAGTGGTAGCTGAAGCAGTTGTGCACCAGTTCACCGGGCCGGAAGCCGGCGGCGAACAGCGCGCGTGCGGCACGCCAGTAATCCTGGCGGTGGCCTTCGGGTTCGTACAGGGTGCCGGGGCTGGCAAAAATGCGCGGCATGCCGGCGCCGTAGCGCACCGTGGCAAAGCCACCGAACACGTCGGTTGCGCGGTGCAGCTGTTGCTGTTCCAGCAGTTCGTATTTGCGGGTGACGGGCAACTTGGCCAGCGCTTCGCGGCTGGTCACGGTGCTGGGGTCCACGTCGGCAAACACGCGGGCGTTGGCGAGGGAGTTGTCTTTGGCGAAACCAATCAGCCAAGGCAGGGCGGCCACCAGCGAGGCCTCGCGTTCGGCTGGGGGGCGGGTTTCGAGCGGGTCAAAGTAGTCGGTCATGGCCACGTCTCCTCAAGCCAACCAGCGCTTGCGCCGCTTGTAGCTCTTGACGTCCTTGAAGGACTTGCGTTCGCCGCCACCCACACCGAGGTAGAACTCCTTCACGTCTTCGTTGCTGGCCAGGTCTGCGGCCGCACCGTCCATCACCACCCGGCCCGACTCCATGATGTAGCCGTAGTCGGCGTAGCGCAGCGCCATGTTGGTGTTCTGCTCGGCCAGCAGGAAGGTGACCTTTTCCTTGACGTTCAGGTCTTTGACGATCTCGAACACCTCTTCCACGATCTGCGGTGCCAGACCCATGGACGGCTCGTCGAGCAGCACCATGCTGGGGTTGGCCATCAATGCGCGGCCAATCGCGCACATCTGCTGCTCGCCACCGGAGGTGTAGGCGGCTTGCGATGTCTTGCGGGTCTTCAGGCGCGGGAAGTAGTTGTAGACCTTTTCCAGGTTGGCCGCGATTTCGGCCTTGCTGGTGCGGGTGTAGGCGCCGGTCAGCAGGTTCTCTTCGATGGTCAGGTGGGCAAAGCAGTGCCGGCCTTCCATCACCTGCACCACACCGCGCTGCACCAGGTCGGCCGGTGAGAGGTTCTCAATCCGCTCGCCCTTGAGCTCGATGGAGCCTTTGGTGACTTCGCCGCGTTCGCCGCGCAACAGGTTGGACACCGCGCGCAAGGTGGTGGTCTTGCCCGCCCCGTTGCCGCCCAGAATGGCCACGATGCTGCCCTCGGGAACGGTCAAAGAGACGCCCTTGAGCACGAGGATCACGTGGTTGTAGATGACTTCAATGCCATTGACATTGAGTACGATGTTTTTATCAGTCATGGTGTGGTTGTGTAGCAATCGACAAGCCGCGTACAGCGGTACGGCTTGTCGATTGCTGGCTCCTGCGAGCCAGCAAGGCCCTTCCCGGAGGAAGGGCGCAAGTCAGATCAGGACTGGCAATCCGCAACCGCGCGGCGTGTCAGCTTCTTGTCGGCCAGGTACTTCTCGGAGCCGGCCTTGATCATCGGTTTGATGATCTGCTCGTCGGCTTCGTACCAGTCGGACGAGAAGTTCCACTTGCTGCCGTCCCAGGTGTGGACACGGGCCCAGGTCGAACCCATGTGGTCGGCGCAGCTGGTGCTCAGCGGGCGCATCACGCCAGCGAAGCCGAGGCTGTCGAGTTTCTTCTGGTCAAGTGCCAGGTTCTCCAGGCCCCAACGGACCTGTTCACCGGTCATGACCTTGCCCTTGCCATAACGCTCTTGCGCGCGGCGCACGCCTTCAATGCCCAGCATCTGGATCATCAGGCCACGGGTGTACAGCACCGAACCCACTTCGTCTTTGGGGCCGGTACCCTGGCCCTTGTCGTGCACGTACTTCAGGATGTCCTGAATGACCTTGGGCTGTTGGCCGGAGGTGTTCAGTGCCAGTGCGTTGTAGCCCTTGGCGCCTTCGCCGACGTCTTTCACGTCAGGCTCGGCACCTGCCCACCACACGCCGTACATCTTGTCGCGCGGGTAGCCGGTGGCTTGCGCTTCTTTCAGGGCGGTGGAGTTCATCACGCCCCAGCCCCACAGCATCACGTAGTCGGGCTTGCTTTGGCGAACCTGCAGCCAGGCGGCTTTTTGTTCCACGCCAGGGGCGGTGACCGGAATGAGTTGCAGGTCGAAGCCGTGGGCGCGCGAGCGTTCCTGCAGCAGGGGGATGGGCTCTTTGCCGAACGGGCTGTCGTGGTAGACCAAGGCGATTTTCTTGCCCTTGAGCTTGTCAACGCCACCTTCTTTTTTGCCGATGTGCTGGACCAGGATGTCGGCTGCAGTCCAGTAGCTGCCCATGAACGGGAAGTTCCACTTGAAGGCGTTGCCGTCTTGCGCGATCGACAGGCCATAGCCCAGCGTGATCAATGGGATCTTGTCGTTGGCAACTTTTTCGGTCAGTGCGAAGGTGATGCCGGTGGCCTGTGGGTCAAACACGGCGACACCGGGTTTGCTCTTCAGGCGCTCGTAGCATTCGACACCGCGGTCGGTGGCGTAGCCGGTTTCGCATTCTTCAAACGTGATCTTGACACCGTTGATGCCGCCGTCACGGGCGTTGATCATCTTGATGTAGTCCTGCTTGGCATTGGCCCAGGGCGTGCCGTTGGGTGCGTAGGGACCGGTGCGGTACGAGAGCAGCGGGAAGAACTGTTCCTTGGCTTGGGCAAAGGCGTTGGTGGAGACCACCGACGATGCCCCTGCGGCCACAACAGTGGCTGCGAGGACGAGGTTGCGAAACTTCATTTGTCTCTCCTGTGAATAAAAGTTGAAGTGCTGAAAACTGACACCGAAGTAAAAACCCAATTGGTCAAAAAAGCATCAGGACTTGCCACTACGGTGTGCCCTGTTGCACCGTTAAGACCTCAATGCGGGAAGGGCCACAGCCGCAGCTTCTGCTTGCCAATGGACCACAGCTTGGCCAGGCCATGCGGTTCGACGATCAGGAACCAGACGATCAAGGCGCCGAAGATCATCAGCTCGGTGTGCGCAATGCCCGCAGTGGAAATTTCGAAACCAAAGATGCCTGCGATCAGCGGCAGCAACTGGTTCAGCACGATGGGCAGAATCACGATGAAGGCCGCACCGAAGAAGGCGCCCATGATCGAGCCCAGGCCCCCAATGATGACCATGAACAGCAGGCGGAAGGAGATGTCCACCGAGAACGCGGCCGGCTCCCAGGCGCCGAGGTAGACAAAGGCCCACAGGCCGCCGGCCATGCCAATGATGAACGAGCTGACGGCAAAGGCGCTGAGCTTGGCGTACATCGGGCGGATGCCGATCACCGCGGCGGCCACGTCCATGTCGCGGATGGCCATCCACTCGCGGCCCACCGCGCTGCGCACCAGGTTCTTGGCCAGCAGGGCCACCACGATCAGGATGCCCAGGCACAGCCAGTACTTGCTGACCGCGCTGTCAATCGGCATGCCGAAGACCTGCAGTTCCGACACCGAGACCGCACCCGATGGCGAGTTGTTGGTGAACCACTTGATGCGCAGGAACATCCAGTCGCTGAAGAACTGGGCTGCGAGCGTGGCCACGGCCAGGTACAGGCCCTTCACCCGCAAGCTCGGCAAACCGAACAGGATGCCGAACGCCGTGGCGCACAGGCCACCCAGAATCAGCGCCGGGATCAGCGGCATGCCGGGGAAGCGCACGAAGAAGTTGAAGGCACCGTAGGCACCCACCGCCATGAAGGCGCCGGAGCCAAGCGAGATCTGGCCACAGTAGCCGACCAGGATGTTCACACCCAGCGCGGCCAGCGACATGATGACGAAGGGAATCAGGATGGCGCGGAAGATGTAGTCGCTGGCCACCATGGGCACGACCAGGATGGCGACCGCTAATATCAGGCCAATGGCGATGCGGTCCTGCGCGATCGGGAAGATCTGCTGGTCCGACCGGTAGGTGGTCTTGAATTGACCGTTTTCTCTGTAGAACATGGGACTCTCTCAAATCGTTGGGTGGGCGTGCATCACACGCGGTCGATGATCTTTTCGCCGAACAGGCCCTGGGGACGGAACAGCAGAAACACCAGTGCCAGCACGTAGGCGAACCAGATTTCGATGCCGCCGCCAACGAAGGGGCCCAGGTAGACTTCCGACAGCTTCTCGCCCACGCCGATGATCAGGCCGCCAATAATGGCGCCCGGCACCGAGGTCAGGCCGCCCAGAATCACCACCGGCAGTGCGCGCAAGGCCACCGACGCCAGCGAGAACTGCACGCCGAGCTTGCTGCCCCAGATCATGCCGGCCACCAGGGCCACCACGCCGGCCACACACCAGACGATGACCCAGATGCGGTTGAGTGGAATGCCAATCGACTGCGCGGCCTGGTGGTCATCGGCCACCGCACGCAGCGCGCGGCCGGTGCTGGTCATCTGGAAAAAGATGCTGAGGAAAGCCACCAGACCAGCGGCAATGGCGGCGGCGATCACGTCTTCCATGTTCACCAGCACGCCGCCCGGGAAGATGGACTCCATCAGGAACACCGGGTCTTTTGGCATGCCGATGTCGATCTTGTAGATGCTGCTACCAAACAGGTTCTGGCCGAGGCCTTCGAGAAAGTAGGCAATGCCCAGCGTGGCCATCAGCAGCGTGGCGCCTTCCTGGTTCACCAGGTGGCGCAACGCCAGCCGCTCAATCGCCCAGGCCACCGCGAACATGATGGCGCCGGCCATCACGAAGGCCAGCGCGTTGGTCATCAGCAGGCTGCTGATGCCAAACCACTGCGGGATCCACTCCGAAAAGCGGGCCATGGCGAGTGCGGCAAACAACACCATCGCACCCTGTGCGAAGTTGAAGACGCCCGATGCCTTGAAGATCAGGACGAAGCCCAGAGCCACCAGCGAATACAGCATGCCGGCCATCAGTCCGCCGAGCAGTGTTTCCAGAAAAAATGCCATTTGTGATTACTCCGTGCTCAGTGACTCGTGCCCAGATAGGCGCTGATCACATCCTTGTTGTTGCGGACTTCGTCGGGGGTGCCGTCGCCAATCTTCTTGCCGTAGTCCAGCACCACGACGCGGTCGGAGATGTCCATCACCACGCCCATGTCGTGCTCGATCAGCACGATGGTGGTGCCGAACTCGTCGTTCACGTCGAGGATGAAGCGGCACATGTCCTGCTTCTCTTCCACGTTCATGCCGGCCATGGGCTCGTCGAGCAACAAGACCTTGGGTTCCAGTGCCAGTGCGCGGCCCAGGTCAACCCGCTTCTGCAGGCCGTAGGGCAGTTGCCCCACCGGGGTTTTGCGGTAGGCCTGGATCTCCAGGAAGTCGATGATGTTTTCCACAAACTCGCGGTGGCGGATTTCTTCTTTTTCGGCCGGTCCGAGGCGCAGCGCCTGCATCAGCAGGTTGCTTCTGATCTTCAGGTTGCGGCCGGTCATGATGTTGTCCAGCACGCTCATGCCCTTGAACAGCGCCAGGTTCTGGAAGGTGCGGGCAATACCCATCTCTGCCACCTGCCGGCTGTTCATGTGCTTGAAGGTCTTGCCCCGGAAGTTGATGTTGCCTTCCTGCGGCGTGTAGACGCCGTTGATGCAGTTGAGCATCGAGCTCTTGCCAGCGCCGTTGGGGCCGATGATGGCGCGGATCTCGTGCTCCTTCACATTGAAGGAGATGTCGGTGAGTGCCTTGACACCACCGAAACGCAGGCTGATGTTGTGGACGTCGAGGATGACGTCGCCGATGATTTTGCTCATGTTGGTGTCAGGCGGCTGCTTTGACCGGCTTGAAGGTTTTGACGTCGACGATCTTCAGGTTCGCGTTGATGCTGCCGGTGCGGCCATCCTCGAACTTGACCTGGGTTTCGATGTACTGCTCGGTCTTGCCGCCGTACAGCGCATCCACCAGCGGTTTGTATTTTTCGGCAATGAAGCCGCGCCGGACTTTGTTGGTGCGGGTCAGTTCGCCATCGTCGGCGTCCAGTTCCTTGTGCAGTACCAGGAAGCGGCTGACCTGGCTGCCCGACAGCATGGCGTCGCGGCTCAGGTCGGCGTTGACCTGTTCCACGCAGTCCTTGATAAGGCCATAGACCTCGGGTTTCTGCGCCAGGTCGGCGTAGCCGGCGTAGGGCAGGTTACGGCGCTCGGCCCAGTTGGCCACCGCGTCGAGGTCGATGTTGACCATCACGCAGGCGTACTCGCGCTTGTCGCCCAGCGCCACCACTTCCTTGATGTGCGAGAAGAACTTGAGCTTGTTCTCCACGTATTTGGGCGCGAACATGGCGCCGTCGTTCGGGCCACCCATGATGCGGCCCACGTCTTTGGCGCGGTCGATGATCTTCAGGTGACCTTCACTGTCCAGGAAGCCGGCGTCACCGGTGTGGTACCAGCCATCGGCGGTGAGCACTTCGGCGGTGGCCTCGGGGTTTTTGTAGTATTCCTTCAGCAGGCCGGGCGACTTGACCATCAGCTCGCCATTGGCGGCGACCTTGATCTCCACGCCGGCGAGCGGCACGCCCACGGTGTCGGCGCGGGCCTGGTTGTCGGGCTGCACGCAGACGAACACGGCGGTTTCGGTCGAGCCGTACAACTGCTTCATGTTGATGCCAATG
Source organism: Burkholderiaceae bacterium (assembly GCA_017848435.1). Taxonomy (GTDB): domain Bacteria; phylum Pseudomonadota; class Gammaproteobacteria; order Burkholderiales; family Burkholderiaceae_C; genus PCRC01. The sequence goes on from JAFEHU010000018.1 coordinate 26,529, forward strand.
GAGCGGTAGAAGGTGAACAGGTCCGGGCCAATGGCCTCACCGGCGGTGTAGGCCACCTTGACGCGGCTGAGCCCCAGGTTGTTCCGCAGCGGGCCGTAGACCATGAAGTCGCCGAGCATGTACTTGAGCCGGTCAATCGCGCTGACCGGCAGGCCGTCCATCAGGGCCGGGCCCACGCGCTTGGCCACGGCCATGCAGGCATGGAACATCTTTCGCTTGAGGGCGCCGGCGTCTTCCATGCGGATCATCACGCTGGTCAGCAGGCCTTCAAACACCCGGGGCGGGGCGAAGTAGTAGGTCGGGCCCACTTCCTTCAGGTCGATCGTCACGGTGGCGGCCGACTCGGGGCAGTTCACCACGTAGCCGCAAGCCAGCCACTGGGCGTAGGAGAAGATGTTCTGGCCAATCCAGGCCGGTGGCAAATAAGCCAGCACGTCCTCGTTCGGGCCGAGGTGGTCAAAATCGGCGGCGGCCTTGCCGCGGTTGAGCAGCGTGAAGTGGGTGTGCACCACGCCCTTGGGGTTGCCGGTGGTGCCCGAGGTGTAGAACATCGCGGCCACGTCGGTCTCGACCGCTTTGGCGATTTCGGCCTTGAAGAAGCCCGGGTTGCTGGCGGCAAAAGCCTTGCCGGCTTCAATCAGCGAATCGAGCGAAGCCAGGCCGGTTTCGCTGTAGTTGCGCAGGCCGCGCGGCTCGTCGTAGTAAATGTGGCCGATGGCCGGGCAGGCCGCGCGGATCTCCAGCAGCTTGTCGACCTGCTCCTGGTCTTCCACCATCGCAAACCGGGTGCCGGTGTTGTTGATGGGGAACACACATTCGGGACCGGCCGCGTCCTGGTACAGCGGCACGGGAATCGCGCCGAGCGACTGGATCGCCAGCATGGTGGCGTACAGGCGTGGGCGGTTGGAGCCGATCAGCACCATGTGCTCGCCGCGTTGCAGGCCCGCCAGGTGCAGGCCACCGGCCACATGCGCCACCAGCGTGGCCATGTCCTGCCAGCTCCGCGTCTGCCAGATCCCGAAAATTTTCTCGCGCATGGCGGGCGCGTCAGGGCGCTCGCTGGCATGTTTCAACAACAACTGGGGGAACGTGCTCTGCATCCCGTTTCCTTGCATTCAAAGTGGGTCGCCCGTCAGCGGTGCAGACGGGAATAGGCTTATCGTATGCAAGTGTTTGACGTTGTTTTGTCGTTTCAACGACAATCCAAGGGTCTGCCCTAGTGGGGGTTTCCCCAAAAATTGCGCTTTCAATCCCATCACGTCCATGCCGTCTGATTTGAGCCTCCACCAGCGCCGCCGATTGCCCACCGATGCCGAGTTAGACGGCATTCCGTGGTTCCGGCTGCTCGGGCCTGCCGAGCGCAAACGCGCCATGGCCGACATGCGCGTCAGCCACGCCACGCCGAGCGACCTGATGTGCCGCGTGGGCAAGCCCAGCACCTACTGGTTTGGCGTGATCGAGGGCTTGCTCAAGATGAGCACCGACAACGTCCAGGGCCAGACCATGACCTTTGCCGGCATCCCCACCGGTGGCTGGTTTGGCGAAGGCACGCTGCTCAAGCGCGAGCCCTACCGCTACAACATCCAACCCCTGCGCAACAGCGTGGTGGCCGGTGTGCCAGTGGAAACCTTCCATTGGCTGCTGGACCATTCCATCGCCTTCAACCGTTTCGTGATGGACCAGCTCAACGAGCGGCTGGCCCAGTTCATTGCCGCGCGCGAGATCGACCGCATGAGCAGCCCCGACCTGCGCGTGGCCCGCAACCTGGCCGCGCTGTTCAACCCGGTGCTCTACCCCGCTGTGGGGCAGATCCTGCGCATCACCCAGCAAGAGCTGGCCTACCTGGTGGGTTTGTCGCGCCAGCGGGTCAACGAGGCGCTGGCCATGCTGGAAGCGCAAGGCACCATCCGGGTGGAATACGGCGGTTTGCGGGTGCTGCAGCTCGATGCACTGCGTTTTGGCACCAATTCAGAACGAAATGACCGTCGAGCCTAGGTGAAATCTACCGATTAAGCTATAAAATAAATAGCAACCACCCTTGCCCATGACC
>JAFEHU010000073.1 GCA_017848435.1 Burkholderiaceae bacterium
GGGGGCTGGCGGTAGGGCTGCGGGTGCAGCAGGGGCCGGGCTCTCGCCATGCCGTAAAGGATCTGGGGTGTCGGCCGGTACAGCGTCGGAAGCATCACTTTCCAGCATGGGCAGCGAGGCCTGTGGCGACAGGCCTTCGGCGGTCAAACGGGCCAGTGTGGCTTCGGCCAGGCCAGGCTCGTCAAGCGAGGGCAACTGGTCCAACGAGGCGAGGCCCAGGTCGTCCAGAAACTGGCGCGTGGTGGCGTACAGGCCGGGTCGGCCCACCGTGTCGCGGTGGCCTATGACTTCGACCCAGCCACGGTCTTCGAGCTGCTTGAGGATCAGCGAGTTGATTGTGACGCCACGGATGTCTTCCATGTCGCCGCGCGTCACCGGCTGCCGGTAAGCAATGATGGCCAGTGTTTCCATCACGGCGCGGGTGTATTTGGGCGGTTTCTCCGGGTGCAGGCGGTCGAGGTACTCGCGCATCTGCGGGCGGCTTTGAAAACGCCAGCCGCTGGCCAGTTGGACCAGCTCAACACCACGCTGCGACCATTCCTGCTGCAGGTCTTCCAGCAAACTGCGCAACGTGTCTGCCCCCAGCGCGTCGTTGAACAACGTGCGCATGTCGCGCAAAGGCAAGGGCTGCTGCGCGCAAATCAAGGCGGTTTCAAGGACGCGCCTGGCGTCCACCGTGTTCATGGTCGTACTACTGAAGGGATAGAGCGCTCAGGGCGCTGCGTGACTCTGGGGGCAAAAGACATCAAGCCGGAGGGCTGTCACGTGTCTGTCGGGGTCTTGTGCGCTGCCGCTCGGGCAAAGCCGGGGCGGCTCGGAACCTCAATTGTAGCGCAGCCCACCCTGCACAAGGGCGGCCGACAGGTCGGGCGGGAGCGCCGACTCCAGGGACACGCTCTTCTGCGTGACCGGATGCGCAAACGACAGCCGCTGGGCGTGCAGCGCCTGCCGTGTCAGGCCCAGCGCCGGACTGCCGCCGTAAAGCGTGTCGGCCAGCAGTGGGTGCCCGATGCTGGCCGCATGCACGCGGATCTGGTGGGTGCGGCCGGTGTGCAATGTGCAACGCAACAGGCAGTGCGTGTCGGCATTGGCCAGCAGCTCGAAATCGGTCTGCGCGGGTTTGCCGGCATCGCGGCCCAGATCGACCACGGCCATGCGCAGGCGCTGGCGCGGATCGCGGCCCACTGCGGCGTCCACATGCCGCAGGGCAGCGCCATGCCAGGGCTTGTGCGCCAATGCCAGGTACTGCCGGTGCACTTCGCGCGCAGCGATCTGCCTCACCAGCGCGTCCATGGCAGCGCGGGAACGCGCCACCACCATCAGGCCGCTGGTGTCCTTGTCGAGCCGGTGCACGATGCCGGCGCGCGGCAACACCGCGGCTTGCGGGTCCAATGCCAACAGCCCGTTCAACAAGGTGCCCGACCAGTTGCCAGGTGCCGGGTGCACGACCAGCCCGGCAGGCTTGTCGATCACGCGCAGGTGCGCGTCTTCGTACACCGTCTGCAGGACCATGGGCTCTGCCCGAAAAGCCTGGCTTTGCAGTGTGGGGCGCAGGCTGATCACCAGCGAATCCCCCGCCCGCACTTTGGCCGACGGCTTGCGGGCCAGTTGGCCATTGACCAGCACGGCGCCCCCCTCCACCAGTTGCTGCAGGTAGTTGCGCGACAACTCGGGCACCAGTGCGACCAGTGCATGGTCCAGCCGGGCGCCATGGTATTCCACCCCGATGGGGCACACCCGTTGCTCGAACTCGGCCGCCGGTTCGTCGGCCTCGTCGAACACAGGGGTGTCAGGGTCTTCTGCCACGGGGTGAGACAAGGGTGGGGTCGATATAATTGAAGGGCCGATTACCAAGGAGCTTCCCATATGTTGTGCATCAAATTATCGACGTTCCGGTTGCTCGGGCTCGCGGGCGTGGCAGCGTTGCTGGTGGCCTGCTCCTCCACCTCGGCCGACAAGAATGCCGATGTCAGCCCGAACAAGCTCTACAGCGATGCACGCGAAGAAGCGGCCTCCGGCGCCTATGACAAGGCCGTGCCGCTGTTTGAAAAGCTCGAAGGCCGGGCCGCTGGCACCCCACTGGCCCAGCAGGCACAGCTGGAAAAAGCCTATGCCCAGTACAAATCGAGCGAGCCCGCCCAGGCGCAGGCCACGCTGGACCGCTTCATGCGCCTGCACCCGTCCAGCCCGGCACTGGACTACGCGCTGTACCTGAAAGGCCTGATCAACTTCAACGACAACCTGGGCATTTTTGGCAACCTGATGCAGCAGGACCTGTCCGAACGCGACCAGAAAGCCGCCAAGGAATCGTTTGAGTCGTTCAAGGAACTCATCACCCGCTTTCCCGACTCGCGCTACACACCCGACGCCCGCCAGCGCATGACCTACATCGTCAACTCGCTGGCGCAGTACGAAGTGCACGTGGCCCGCTACTACTACAACCGCGGCGCCTATGTGGCCGCAATCAACCGGGCGCAGATTGCGATCGCCGATTACCGCGACGTGCCCTCGCTGGAAGAAGCCACCTTCATTCTGATGCGTTCCTACGACGCGCTGGGCCTGACCGACCTGCGCGACGACACGCGCCGCGTGCTGGCGCAGACCTACCCGCAGAGCGAGTTCTTGAGCAAGGGCGTCAAGACCAGCAAGAGCCCGTGGTGGAAGCTGTTCTGAGCGCGTTCAGCGCCTCGTCCAGTTCCTGACCATTGGCCAGTCGCCGCATTGGCGGCAACGCGGCCACCAGCCGCCGGCCATAGCCCATCGTCGCCAACCGGGGGTCGCACACCACCAACACACCGGCATCGCTGAGCGTGCGGATCAACCGTCCGGCACCCTGCTTCAGCATCACCGCCGCTTCAGGCACAAAATAATCGTTGAATGGGCTTCGGCCTTCGGCCTCCAGCCGCTGGGTGCGTGCTTCCACCAACGGATCACCCGGCGGCGGGAATGGCAACTTGTCGATCACCACCAGTTGCAGCGCCTCTCCTGGCAGATCCACCCCCTCCCAAAAAGACGCTGAGGCCACCATCACGCAACCGGTCGCGCCAGGCAACGCCGCAGCCCTGAAGCGCTCGATCAAGCGCCGCTTGGGCATTTCACCCTGCACCAGAACTTCCGGTCCCCCATGTGCATGGAAGTCCTCTCTCAACAGCGCACCAATCTGCCGCAGCGCACGCAGGGTGGTGGTCAGCACCATGGTGCGGCCATCGAGTTGGCGGGCCGCACTGGCTGTGAGCTGCGCCACCTGCACCGGGTGTGCGGCATCGCTGGGTTTGGCCATGGCCTTGGGCACGTACAGCGCGGCCTGTTCTGCGTAATTGAACGGGCTGCCAAAACGGGCGATGCGTGCATGGCCCAGACCACAGGGTTCGGTGAACCAGCGCAGTTGTGCATCGTCACCCAATGTGGCGGAGGTGAATACCCAGGCAGCCGGGCCGGGGGCGGTCGTGGCCGTCTCTGGGTCTGTCGTGCCTTGCCATACCTTCGTCATGGCGCCAGCGATGTCCAGCGGGGATTCGGTCAAGCGCAGTGCCATGCCGGTCTCAGCCCAGCGCACGCAGCCTGGCGCACAAGGCCGCCGAAATTGCTCAACACGTGTGGCACACATCTGCACCCGCTCGCGCAAGCGCACAAAATCAGGGCCAAGCTCACTCACGGTGTCGAGCACCTCGCCAGCCGTTCCCAATGCCCCCGACAAGGCCTGCAGGGCCGCATCCCATGGCACAGGCTCGACCCCTTCCGGCGCACTGCCCGTCCAGCGCAATTTGCCGTTGGCACGGTGACCCGCTGCGAGGCGCAGGTTGCGCGTGCTGCGGTCTACCGCGCCAACGGCGGTGGCCCAATCGGCCAACCCTCTTGCCTGCTGAAGGCCTGTGGCCAGCAGGTCACGGCACAAGTCCAGCAGTTGTGAGGTTGACAGGTGTGCGCCCAGGAACTGGACACCAATCTCGTTCAGTTGGTGGGCCTCGTCAAAAATCGCCACCCGCACACTGGGCAGCAACTCGGCCACACCGGATTCGCGCACCGCCATGTCGGCAAAAAACAAATGGTGGTTGACCACCACAAGGTCGGCCGCCATCGCCTCCCGGCGGGCCCGGTTGACATGGCAAGTCCGGTGCTGCGGGCAGGGCGTGCCAAGGCAGTTGTCACGGGTAGAGGTCACCAATGGGATCACCGGCGAGCGCTCGTCCAGGTCGGGCATTTCGGCCAGGTCCCCGGTGGTGGTGGCCTGAGCCCAGTGCACCACACGCTGCAGGGTGCGCACAGCCGTGGCATCGGGCAACAGGCCCTCGTGGTGGGCGTTGTGCATGCGGTGCAGACACAGGTAGCTGCCACGCCCTTTGAGCAATGCCAGTCGCACCGGCAAACCGAAGGCCTTGATCAGGCCGGGCAGGTCGCGGCCGTACAGTTGGTCCTGAAGCGTCTTGGTGGCGGTAGAGACCAGCACCGTCAAGCCACTCAGCAGGGACGGCACCAGGTAAGAGAAAGTCTTGCCCACTCCTGTACCCGCCTCAGCCACCAGCGCGCCTCCGGTGTCAATGGTCTGCGCAACGGCCAACGCCATGTCGGTTTGCGCCTGGCGGGGTTGAAAGCCGGGGTTGTGGCGCGCCAACACGCCGTCTGCGGAAAACGCCTGTCCGACCTGCTGCTCGAGGTTCATGGCACAGGGTCAGGCTGGTTCCTGGGGCAGCAGACTGCGCTCCAGCCGGAGGATGTCATCGCGCAGCAACAGCCGTCGTTTCTTCAGGCGGCGCAACACCAGTTCGTCCAGCGGCGTGATCGATGCGGCATGGTCGATCAACGCATCCAGGTCGGCGTGCGCCATCTGCAGCTCGATCAGCTGGCGTTGGGGTGAATGCAGGTTGGTGGTCAAGTCGGTCCGAAGTCGCCGGAACTCATGGCACAGGCAAGGGCGCGGCTGGCGGCTTTTTGCGCTGCGCGAGTTTTCGCGCGAGGTCATCGCGGTGCTTCGCAGCTTCCAGTTGCTTTTCCTGAAACCGGCGCTCGGCTTCGGTCACTTCGACCGTGGTGGGGCCTCGCTTCTTCGGCTTGGCCCGGTGTGGCGGAGCTGCCTGTGGTGAAGGGGCCGAGGCGCCGTCTGCCGGTGGCGTCAGTTGCTGCCAGCCTGCCGAGTGGTTGCGCTTGCCGTCCGGCGGCTGCGCCCTCCCCTTGCGGCTCTGCACCTGACGCTCGGTTTCGGCATGGGATTTTTCTTCAAGCTCGCGCTGGCGCGCTGCGCTGGTCTGTCGGCGCCGGGCCTCGTTCAGCCCCATTTCCTCCCGCGACAGCACGCCCAGCGACTGCCGGCGCAGCCTTCTGGCGTTGTCCAGGCAGTCGTTGACCGCGAACCTCTGGTAACACTGCTTTTCTTGCGCCGCAAAGCGGGCATTCGCCTCGGCGCGGTCGCGCGCAATCCGTGTCCTGGCTTCAGTGTCGTCGGACACGGGGTCAGACGGCACCTGGGCCAGACAGGCACCTGCCAACCACAAACAGCAAGCCAGCAGGTGTTTGTTCATGTCAGTGCGGTGTCGACAGTGCGGCGCTCAAGCGCAAGGAATTCAGCCGACTGCATTTCATTGAGGCGGGAAACGGTACGGGGAAACTCGTGCGCCAAAGGACCATCGGTGTACAGGCCCTCGGGCGCCACCTCGGCAGACAAAATGAGTTTGACACGCCGGTCGTACAACACGTCCACCAGCCAGGTGAAGCGCCGCGCTTCGGAGGCCATGCGCACCGGCATGTGCGGCACGTTACTCAACAGCACGGTGTGAAACTGGGTGGCGATCTCCAGATAGTCGTTCTGCGAGCGCGGGCCACCACACAAGGACTTGAAGTCGAACCAGACCACGCCGCCCGCGAGGCGCCGGGCCTTGATCTCGCGCGCTTCGATGTGCAGCACCGGGTTCTCGTCGGGCGACTCGGCCAGCCGGTTGAACGCATCGGTCATTTCGGCATCGGCCTCTGCGCCGAGAGGGGTGTGGTACAGCCGCAGTTGCTCCAGGGTGCGGCGACGGTAGTCGGTGCCGTTGTCGACGTTGACCACCGCCAGATTGGCATTCAGCAGCGCGATGGCTGGCAGGATGCGGCTGCGGTGCAGGCCATTAGGGTACAGGTCATCGGGTTTGAAGTTGGACGTGGTGACAAAACCCACACCGTTGTCAAACAGCGCCGCCAGCAGCCGGTGCAGGATCATTGCATCGGTGATGTCGGCCACATGGAACTCGTCAAAACACAGCAGACGGTAGCGTTTGGCGATGCGTTTGCCCAATTCGTCCAGTGGGTTCACCGTGCCCTGCAACTCGTGCAATTCCCGGTGCACTTCGCGCATGAACTCGTGAAAATGCAGCCGGGTCTTGCGCTTCAGCGGCACGGCGCTGTAGAAGCACTCCATCAGAAAGCTTTTGCCGCGCCCAACGCCACCGTGCATGTAGACACCACGCGGAATAGCGGGCCGGTTGATCAGCTTCTTGAACGCATTGGAACGCTGCTCCTTGAAATTGGCCCATTCGCCAGCGCAGCGTTCCAGCTCTTCCACGGCGCGCAATTGCGCCGGGTCGCTTTGGTAACCCCGCGCGGCCAATTCCGCCTGGTAAGCCGCGCGGACGCTCATCAACCGCTTAGAAATTGAGCGTGCGTTTGTCCACCGCCAGCGCCGCTTCTTTCGTCGCCTCGCTCAGGGATGGGTGGGCATGGCAAATGCGTGCGATGTCTTCGCTGCTGGCACGAAACTCCATGGCCACGACGGCTTCCGCAATCAACTCACTGGCCTGTGGACCAACGATGTGCACGCCCAGAATTTCATCCGTCGCCGCATCGGCCAGCATCTTGACCATGCCAGTGGTGTCGCCCAGTGCCCGTGCGCGGCCGTTGGCCAGGAACGGGAAGCTGCCGGCCTTGTACTTCACGCCAGCCGCCTTGAGTTGCTGCTCGGTCTGGCCGACCCAGGCAATTTCAGGGCTGGTGTAGATCACCCAGGGAATGGTGTTGAAGTTCACATGGCCGTGTTGACCAGCGATGCGCTCGGCCACGGCCACGCCCTCTTCTTCGGCCTTGTGCGCCAGCATCGGGCCACGCACCACATCACCCACCGCCCAGACGCCGGGCAGGTTGGTTTTGCAGGCATCGTCCACCACAATGGCACCACGCTCGTCCAGTTTCAGGCCTACGGCGTCGGCTGCCAGACCAATGGTGTTGGGCACACGGCCAATCGACACGATCAGCTTGTCCACTTCCAGCGTCACGGCCTCGCCCTTGGCGTTGGCATAGGCCACGCTGACGCCCTTCTTCGACACCTTGATATCCCCGACTTTCACGCCGAGTTCAATCTTCAGACCTTGCTTGGTGAAGGCCTTGTGCGCCTCCTTGGCAATCTGTTCGTCCACCGCGCCAAGGAAAGTGGGCAGCCCTTCGAGGATGGTGACTTCGGCACCCAGACGCCGCCAGACCGAACCCATTTCCAGGCCAATGACGCCGGAGCCGATCAAGCCCAGCTTCTTGGGCACACCGCCGATGCGCAAGGCGCCGTCGTTCGACAAAATGGTCTCTTCGTCGAACGGCGTGCCGGGCAAAGCCCGGGCGTTGGAGCCAGTGGCCACAACGATGTGCTTGCCGACCAGCAACTCCTCGGCTGCACCCGTCACCTTGATCTCGTAGCCACTATCCACCGCTTTGACGAACGAACCGCGGCCATGGAAAAAGGCGATCTTGTTCTTCTTGAAGAGGTACAGGATGCCGTCGTTGTTTTGCTTCACCACGGTGTCTTTGCGGGCCAGCATTTTGGCCACGTCCAGACCCAGGCCGGACACCGAGATGCCATGGTCGGCAAAGTGGTGGCTGGCATGGTCGTAGTGCTCGGACGACTGCAGCAGCGCCTTGGAAGGAATGCAGCCGACGTTGGTGCAGGTGCCGCCGGGTGCAGGACCACCCTTGCTGTTCTTCCACTCGTCGATGCAGGCCACGCTTTGGCCCAATTGCGCGGCACGGATGGCCGCGATGTAACCACCAGGACCGCCACCGATGACGATCACGTCAAATTGTTTGCTCATGTCAGCGCCTCAAATGTCAAACAGCAAACGGGCGGGATCTTCCAGCGCCTCTTTCATCGCAACCAGGCCCAGCACGGCTTCGCGGCCGTCGATGATGCGGTGGTCGTAGCTCATGGCGAGGTAGTTGATTGGACGCACCACCACCTGGCCGTTCTCCACCACGGCACGGTCCTTGGTGGCATGCACGCCCAGAATCGCACTCTGTGGCGGGTTGATGATGGGTGTGGACAGCATGGAACCAAACGTACCACCGTTGCTGATGGAGAACGTACCACCGGTCATTTCCTCAATGCCCAGCTTGCCGTCGCGGGCCTTGGCACCGTACTCGGCAATCTTCTTCTCGATGTCGGCAAAGCTCATCTGGTCCGCATTGCGCAGGATGGGCACCACCAGGCCACGGGGTGAGCCGACAGCAATGCCGATGTCAAAGTAGCCGTGGTACACGATGTCGCTGCCGTCCACCGACGCGTTCAGTACCGGGAACTTCTTGAGCGCATGCACCGCCGCCTTGACGAAGAAGCTCATGAACCCGATCTTGACGCCATGCTCCTTCTCGAACTTCTCCTGGAACTTCTTGCGCATTTCCATCACCGGCGCCATGTTCACCTCGTTGAAGGTGGTCAGAATGGCGTTGGTGGACTGCGACTGCAGCAAGCGTTCGGCCACACGGGCACGCAAACGGCTCATCGGCACGCGCTGCTCTGGGCGTTCACCCAGATTGACGGCCGGCGCGCTGACATGGGGCAAGGCCGTGGCTGGCACGCCGGTCGGAATGACCGCAGCCGCCGCTGGCTTGGCAGCGCCTGCCGCCACCGCGCCGAGTACGTCGCCTTTCAGGACACGGCCATCTTTGCCAGTGCCCGCCACCGAGCCGGGTGCGAGTTGGTTGTCGGCCATCAGCTTGGCGGCTGCCGGCATGGCCACACCGGCCTTGTCGGTGCCCACTGGCGCCGGGCTGGCGGCAAGAACGGCTGCGACGGTGGGCGCGGCGGCGGCGGCAGCAGGAGCTGGCGCGGCCGCTTTGCCATCGGTGTCGATGCGGGCGATCAACTGATCGGCCGCCACCGTGGCGCCGTCGGCGACCACGATCTCGGCCAGCACACCCGCCGAGGGTGCGGGCACTTCGAGCACAACCTTGTCGGTCTCGATCTCGATAAGGATTTCATCAACGGCGACGGTGTCGCCGGCTTTCTTTTTCCACTGCAGCATGGTGGCTTCGGCCACAGATTCGGACAGCTGGGGGACTTTGACTTCTACGATTGCCATGGTGTTTGTTCCGTGATGGATGTGTTCTGGGATGGTCTGGGCTTACTTGGTCAGCACAAAGCCCTTGAGCTTGCCGAATGCCCCATCCACCAACGCTTTTTGCTGTTCCTGGTGCAAATGGGAGTAGCCCACCGCTGGCGAAGCGGAGGCCGCGCGGCCCGCATAGCCCAGCTTCTGGCCGTCTTGCATGTTTTCATGCAGGTAGTGCTGCACGAAGAACCAGGCACCCTGGTTTTGCGGCTCGTCCTGGCACCAGACCACTTCGGTCACATTGGGGTACTTTTTGAGTTCGGTCGAGAACGCCTTGTGCGGGAACGGGTAGAGCTGCTCCACACGGACAATCGCCACGTCATCGGCACCCTTCTCTTCGCGCTTTTTCACCAGGTCGTAGTAGACCTTGCCGGAGCAAGCCACCAGGCGCTTGACCTTCTCGGCTTTCAGCACTTTGTGCTCCGGAATCACCGTCTGGAAAGCGCCCTTGGTGAACTCGCTGAGCGGTGAGGTCGCATCCTTGTTGCGCAACAAGGACTTGGGCGTCATGATGATCAGCGGCTTGCGCAGGTTGCGCACCATCTGCCGGCGCAGCAGGTGGAAGATCTGGCTGGCCGTGGTGGGCTGGCAGACCTGCATGTTGGTGTCGGCGCTCAACTGCATGAAGCGCTCCAGGCGTGCGGAACTGTGTTCCGGTCCCTGGCCTTCGTAGCCGTGTGGCAGCATCAGTGTGATGCCGTTGACGCGGCCCCACTTCACCTCACCCGACGCAATGAACTGGTCGATCACCACCTGGGCACCATTGACGAAGTCGCCGAACTGCGCTTCCCAGATCACCAGCGTGTTGGGGTCGTTGGACGCATAACCGTATTCGTAGGCCAACACCGCCTCTTCGGACAGGATCGAGTCGATCACGACAAACGGCGCCTGGTTTTCAGCCACGTGCTGCAGTGCCGTGTAAGTGCCTTCGTCGTACTTTTCGCGGTTCTGGTCATGGATCACCGCATGGCGGTGGGTGAAGGTGCCACGGCCGCAGTCTTCGCCCGACAAACGCACCGGGTAACCGCTGGCGACCAGCGAGGCAAACGCCATGTGCTCGCCCATGCCCCAGTCCACGGGAATGTCGCCCCGCCCCATGGCGGCACGGTCGTCATACACCTTCTTGACCAATTGGTGCGGTGTCACGGTGGTCGGGATGGTGGTGATCTTTTCAGCCAATCGCTTCCACTCGGCCATGGGGATGGCGGTATCACCCGCGTCCGTCCACTTCTTGCTCAGGTAAGGCGACCAGTCGACCGCGTACTTGCTCTTGAAGTTGGTCAACACCGGGTCGATGGTGTTCTTGCCGGCATCGAGGGCCGCACGCATGGCTTTGACCATGTCGTCGCCCAGCGTCTCGCCCAGACCTTGGGCCGCCAGACGGTCGGCGTAGAGCTTGCGCGTACCAGGGTGCTGGCCAATTTTCTTGTACATCAGCGGCTGGGTCAGCGCCGGGGTGTCTTGCTCGTTGTGGCCGAGCTTGCGGAAACAGATGATGTCCACCACCACGTCTTTCTGGAATTCCAGCCGGAATTCCAGTGCGAGCTGGGTGGCAAACACCACGGCTTCCGGATCGTCGCCATTGACGTGCAGCACCGGTGCTTCGATCATCTTGACCACGTCGGTGCAGTACAGCGTGGAGCGGCTGTCCCGTGGGTCAGAGGTGGTGAAGCCAATCTGGTTGTTGATCACCAGGTGGACGGTGCCACCGGTCGAGTAACCGCGTGTTTCGGCCAGCGCCAGCGTTTCCATCACCACGCCCTGGCCGGCAAAAGCAGCGTCGCCGTGCACCAGCACGGGCAACACCTGCTTGCCCATCGGGTCGTTGCGGCGGTCCATGCGGGCACGCACAGAACCCTCTACAACCGGGTTGACAATTTCAAGGTGCGATGGGTTGAAGGCCAGCGTCAGGTGCACCGGCCCGCCAGGCGTGGTCACGTCCGAGCTGAAGCCTTGGTGGTACTTGACGTCGCCACTGGGCAGGTCTTCGGGCGCGGTGTGGTCGAATTCGGCGAACAGGTCCTTGGGCATCTTGCCCAACGTGTTGACGAGCACATTGAGGCGGCCGCGGTGGGCCATGCCGATCACGATCTCCTGCACACCTTTGGAGCCCGCCAACTGAATCAGCTCGTCCATCGAGGCGATGAAGCTTTCGCCACCTTCCAGCGAAAAGCGCTTCTGGCCGACGTATTTTGTGTGAAGGAAACGCTCCAGGCCTTCGGCGGCGGTCAGGCGGTCGAGGATGTGCTTTTTCTTCTCGGCGGTGAAGTTCGGGTTGGTCCGGCTGGTTTCCAGCTTTTCCTGCCACCAGCGTTTCTGGTTCTGGTCGGTGATGTACATGTACTCGGCGCCGATGGCACCGCAGTAGGTCTCACGCAATGCGTTCAGCAGTTCGCGCAGGCTCATGGTCTGCTTGCCGAAGAAGGTGTTGCTGGTGTTGAACACCGCTTCCTGGTCGGCGTCACTGAACTCGTAGAACACCGGGTCGAGTTCAGGGATGTAGGGGCGCTCGACCCGTTTCAGTGGGTCCAGATCGGCCCAACGGGCACCCACGTTGCGGTAGGCGGCAATCAGTTGTTGAACGGCGGTGCGCTTGCGGCCCATCTCAGCGTCGGGGCTGGCCACCACCACCTTGGTGACGCCCTGCTTGGCACGCTCAGCAAAGGCATTGATCACCGGCTGGTGCGGCACGTCACGGCTGTTGCTGCCGTCGACGGCGGGCACGTGCTGCAACGCGTCGAAATACTCGCGCCAGTTGTCCGGCACGCTGCCAGGGTTGCTCAGGTAGTTTTCATACATCTCTTCCACGTAGGGCGCATTGCCACCGAAGAGGTATGTGTTGGCCGAATAGGCTTGATAGACCGACGCTTGCGACGGTTTGGAAGGCGAAGATTCGCTCATATTCCGCTGACCTCCGTTTCCCTGCAGGAAACATTAGCTGGTTAAAGCTGGTTGATTAACCTTCCGCGGCACGGCTGAACCGATTAGCGGATGCGACTGTGGCTGGGAAGGGCCTTGAGTACAAACGAGATTGTGCCACTGAAACGCGGCGGCGGCACCATGCCAGTCACAGAATGAGGTGTGAACTGGCACGGGCAGCACAGTGAAACCGCTCAGGCAGGGGGAAACATGTCCTGAATCTGCTTCAGTGCCATTGGGTCTTCGATCGTGGTCAGATCGCCCGCATCGCGCTGCTCGCAGACCGCCTGGATGGCGCGGCGCAGCAACTTGCCGCTGCGGGTCTTGGGCAGGGCCGTGACAAAGCGCACCCGCGATGGCCGGGCTACGGCACCCAACTGGCTGTCAACCACTTTCATGATCTCGCCTTCGAGCGTGAGTTTGGCCGCATCGTCCGCCACCTTGCTGGGGTCCTTGATGATGACAAATGCCATCGCCACCTGGCCCTTGAGCTGGTCGGCCACACCGACCACAGCCACCTCGGCCACGTTGGGGTGGCTGGAAATGCTCTCCTCGATCTCGCGCGTGCCCAGGCGGTGCCCGGCGACGTTGATCACGTCGTCGGTGCGGCCCAGGATGAAGAAGTAGCCGTCCTTGTCGCGCGTGGCCCAGTCGAAGGTGGAATACACCATGCGGCCGGGAATGCTGCTCCAGTAGGTGTCAACGAAACGCTTGTCGTCTTGCCACACGGTCTGCATGAAACCGGGGGGCATCGGGCCTTCGATGACGACCACGCCCTTCTCGCCCGGCTCGGTCATTTCCTCGTTGGTGTTCTCGTTGATGAGCTTGACGTTGTAGCCGTACATGGGAATGCCGGGGCTGCCAAACTTGCTCGGCGCCTTTTCGATGCCGTTGGCAATCGTCAGAATCGGCCAGCCGCTCTCGGTCTGCCAGTAGTTGTCGATGATGGGCACGCCCAGCGCCTCGCTGATCCACTCTGCGGTGGGTTCGTCGAGCGGCTCGCCGGCCAGAAACAGCGCGCGCAGGCTGGACAGGTCGTATTTTTTCAGGAAGGCCGGGTCCTGCTTCTTGAGCACCCGCACGGCGGTGGGCGCACTGAACATCACCGTGACCTTGTACTTCTCGACCAGGTTCCACCACACACCGGCGTCGGGCCGGGTCGGCAGGCCTTCGTACATGATGGTCGCCATGCCGGCAATCAGTGGGCCGTAGATGATGTAGCTGTGGCCCACCACCCAGCCGATGTCGCTGGTGGAGAAATAGGTCTCGCCCGGGTTGCCCTGGAAGATGTGCTTCATGCTGGCGGCCAGCGCCACCGCATAGCCACCGGTGTCGCGCTGCACACCCTTGGGTTTGCCGGTGGTGCCGCTGGTGTACAGCGTGTAGCTCGGGTGGGTGGCATCGACCCATTCACAGGGGACTTCGGTGTTGAGGTGCTTGTCGCGCAGCGGGCCGTACAGGTGGTCGCGCCCTTCCACCAGGTTCATGGCGGACAGGCCCCGGTCGACCAGCAACACGGCGGAGGGCTTGTGTTTGGCCAGCGTGATGGCCTCGTCGAGCAGCGGCTTGTAGGGCACGACCTTGCCGCTGCGGGAACCGGCGTCGGCGCTGATGACCACGGTGGGCGTGGCGTTGTCGATGCGGCTGGCCAGGCTGCCCGACGCAAAACCGCCAAACACCACCGAATGCAGCGCGCCAATGCGGGTGCAGGCCAGCATCGCAAAAGCGGCCTCGGCAATCATCGGCATGTAGATCAGTACCCGGTCACCCTTTTTGATGCCGAGTTCCAGCAGCATGGCCGCCACGCGCTGCACTTCGGCATGCAGTTGACGGAAGGTGTAAGTGACTTCCTGGTTGGTTTCCGTGGAGACAAAGATCAGTGCGGCTTGGTCGGCCCGGTCTTTCAGGTGCCGGTCCACCGCGTTGTGGCACAGGTTGGTGGTGCCGCCGGCAAACCAGCGGGTGAACGGCGGGTTGCTGTGGTCGCAGATTTCTTGCGGTGGTGTTTGCCAATCGATCAACTGGGCTTGTTCTGCCCAAAAGGCATCGCGGTCATTGAGCGAACGCGCGTGAAAATCTGCGAACGAGGCCATTTTTTGTCTCCTGCGAACCATTAAACTGAATTCATAATTATGTTCAGGGAACTTGCTAGGCGCTGACGGCCAGCCATCCACTGGCCAGACGCGCTATTTGATCAGTGCCTGAACCGTCTTGAACGCCGGGTGGTCGGCCGTGCGCAACCACTCGAACGCGACCATTTCTGTCGTGACCAATTCGGCACCGGCGCCGGCCAGGCGGTCAAAAGCGGCATCGCGGCTGCGTTCGGTGCGGGAACTGCAGGCGTCGGTGACGACCCAGACGTCGAACTCTTCGTCGAGCAAATCCAGCACAGTTTGCAGCAAGCAGACATGCGATTCGCAACCCGCCACCACGATGGTGCTCCGGGCTTCGGAGTCGTCGGCCTGCGGCTTCTGCAAATGTTTGGGCAGGCTGCGGGCATTGCCACGCTGGGGCGGCGCGGGCGGGCGCAGCCAGTCCACCAGGCCGTCGGCGCAGGCGCTGAAATGCATCTTGGCCAGGGTTTTCTGGCACAGCGCGCGGATCTCGGGCAGGTTTTCGCCGAGCTTGGCGGGGTTTTGTTCGGTGCCGAAACACGGTACCTGCATTGCCTCGGCCAGGCGGGCCAGCCGCACCGCATTGGCAATCACGGCGGCGCTGTCGTGCAGCGCGGGCATCAGGCGAATCTGGTAATCGACCAGCACCAGCTGGCAATCGTCGGCGTCAAGCAGCATCGGGCATCCTTCAGGGAAACCGCATTATTCCAGCCGTTGCAGCAGCGCGTCGATGTAGTGGTCAAACAGCGCGGGCGCCTGCTGGTTGAAGAGGCGAATGCGCCCGGTGTGCTGCAGCAGCAGCAGGCCGACGCCGTGCGCAAACAGCGCGGTGTTTTCACGCAGCGCGGCATCGGCGTCCAGCCCCAGTTCGCGCAGCGCCGCCTCACACGGCGCCAGCGCATGCTGCAGCCGGCTGTTGAGCTTGCTGTTGAGTTCGCTGGTCAGGCCACGTGGCTGCAGGCCGTGCACGAGGTAGAAGCCCAGGTCCAGGTCGCGGGGGTTGCGCGCAAAAAAACCAAACCAGCCCTGTGCCTTGCTGCGCAGCCGTTGCGCAACCGCCTCCTCGGGCCGCCCCGCAGCGGCCACCACGGCATTCAGCCGCTCCAGCGATTCGGCCAGCAGCGCGCCGTAGATCGCCTCCTTGTTCTCGAAGTAGGAGTAGATCGCGCCGGGCGTGTAGCCCGCCCGCTTGGCGATTTCGCGGATGCTGGCACCTTCGATGCCGAACTCGTCGAACACCGCGCGGGCAGCGTCGAGCACCAGCGCACGGCGGCTGTCGGTCATGGCCTGCTGGCGTTGCAGTTTGGCTTCCATGTGGCAATTATGGCGGAAATGAATGCGGCATTAAACACTTGCGTAAATTATTGAACACTGTTTAAAATTTCCGTTTCACCGAATCCCAAGCCCCCCGGAGACCCGCCATGAACGCTCCCGCCCCCCAGTCGCTGATGATGTCCGGCAACGACTTCCGCGAATCGCTGCGCCGCCTCAAACCCAAGGTGTTTGTCGATGGCCGCCGCATTGAGAACGTGGTGGACGAACGCGCGCTGCAGCCCGGCATCAACGCCATTGCACTGACCTACGACATCGCGCTCAAGCCCGAATACGCGCCCATCATGACGGCGGTGCAGCACACCAGCGGCAAGCGGGTGAACCGCCTCTCCCACATCAACACCAGTTCCGGTGATTTGCTGAACAAGCTCGAGGCCACCCGCCTGGTCTGCCAGGAAACCGGCTGCGCCCAGCGCTACCTCGTACACGACGCGCTGAATGCGCTGGGCCAGGTCACCGCCAGGATCGACGACGCCCGCGGCAGCACCGAACACCACGCGAAGTTTTTGAACTACCTGCACATGGTGCAGGACCAGGACCTGACGCTGGCGGTGGCCATGACCGACGCCAAAGGCGACCGCAGCAAGAAGCCGCACCAGCAGGGCAACCCCGACAGCTACGTGCACGTGGTCGAGCGCAATGCCAAGGGCATCTACCTGTCCGGCGCCAAAGCCATCGTGACCGGCGCGCCCTACGTGCATGAGTTCCTGGTGATGCCCTGCCGCCAGATGGGCCAGGCCGACGCCGACTTCGCCGTCTGCTGCGCGGTGCCCATCGATGCCGACGGCATCACCATCGTCGCCCGCCCTGCGGGCCGTCCTGGCGAAAAGCTGGAGCATGGCGATGCGCTGTTCAGCCGCAAGTACGGGCAGAGCACCGGCGTGGTGCTGTTCGACCGCGTCTTTGTGCCCTGGGACCGCGTGTTCTACGCCGGCGAATGGGAGCATTCGCACCACCTGACCTACAGCTACGCCACCCACCACCGGCAGACCTGCATCGCCGCGCGCGCCGGCTTTGGGGACCTGCTGATCGGCGCCGGCGCGCTGATGTGCGAGGCCAACGGTTTCGACCCCGGCAAGGAAACGCATTTGCGCGACCAGATGGTGGAACTCATCAAGATCACCGAAGGCTTTTACGCCTGCGGCGTGGCCGCCAGCGTCTACGGCAAGGAAGACCCGTACAGCAAGACCTTCATGCCCGACCCGGTGTTTGCCAACATCGGCAAGCTGCTGATGGCGACGCAGATTTACGACATGCACCGCATTGCCCATTACGTGAGCGGCGGCCTGATCGTCACCCTGCCCGGCCCCGACGAAGACCACAACCCCGAAACCGCCGCCCGCCTGAGCGACGTGTTGCGCGCCAACCCCGAAGTGCCCTACGACAAGCGCATCGAGGCGGCGCGCTTCATCGAAGACCTCACCGCCGGCTACCAGGGCGGCTGGTACAGCGTGATCAGCCTGCACGGCGGCGGTTCGCCGGCCGCGATGAAGCAGGAGATCTACCGCAACTACCCCATCGGCAGCAAGGTGGAGCTGGTCGAGCGCATTCTGGAGCGCGGTGTGGCCGTCGACGGCTCACCCGCCGCCGCGCCACACGACCCGGAGCGCGCCATCACCCAAAACCGCCAGCCCGGCAAGTGCTGCGACATGGGTTGCAGTACGCTTGGCCAGCCCATGATGGTGGACCTGCCTGCCGTGGAAGCCACCCTGCCCTCGCGCCGCGCGGCCGACTGAAGGTTCCGCCTCACCGAGGCGCTCAGTCGCCCCAGTCCAACATCAACTGCGGCGGGGCTTCAGCGGCCTTGCTTGCTTTTTTGCCAGGCAACTGGGCGCCCCGCTCCGATGCACGGCCGGTGGCACGCACGCCGCTTTTGCGGCTGCCGTGTTTGGCCATCACCTCGCGCGACTCCGCTTTCACCGACGCCAGCCCGCGGAACACCGCCAGCCGTTCGCGGGCCTGGCGGATGCTGGCCGTGAAGTCCACCACCGGCAAGGGGTAGTCGCGCTCCAGCTGGCAGCCGTAACGCGACTGCAGCGAGGCCGGCAACCGCCAGGGCTCGAACAGCCACTCGGTGGGCAGCGCTGCCAGCTCAGGCAGCCAGCGCCGCACAAAGTGGCCGTCGGGGTCGTGGTCGCGGGCCTGTTTCACCGGGTTGTAGATGCGCGGTGTGTTGATGCCGGTGGTGCCCGACTGCATCTGCATCTGCGAGTAATGGATGCCAGGCTCGTAGTCCAGAAACGCCCGCGCCAGGTGCAGCGCCGGCTCGCGCCAGTGCAGCCACAGCGGGTAGGCGGCAAAACTCACCAGCATGGCGCGCATGCGGAAGTTGAGCCAGCCGGTGGTGTTGAGCATGCGCATGCAGGCGTCCACCATGGGGTAGCCGGTGTGGCCGCTGCACCAGCGTGCGAAATGGTCTGCATTGAAATCGTTCTCGCGCAGGCCGTCGAAAGCCCGCACCATGTTGTCGAATTCGATGGCCGGCTCGGATTCCAGCTTCTGCATGAAGTGGCAATGCCAGTAGAGCCGGCCCTCAAAACTCTTCAGGGAGGCCAGCCACTCGCGCCGCGACAGGCTGGGCGCCTCGTCTTGCAGGCTGGCCCGGCGCGCCACCAAAGCCGCGACCGTCTCCCGCAGGCTGATGACCCCGTGCGCCAGGTAAGGCGACACCCGTGAGCAAGCCGCCTCACCCGCCAGCGGGCTGGACATCGCCCGCCGGTAGGGCTGGCCGCGCTCGCCCAGAAAGCTGTGCAAAGCCGCCAGGGCCGCACCGCGACCACCACGCTGGCGCAGTGCCAGGTCGCCAGCCGTGTTGAAGCGGTAGCCCGTATCGGGCAAAGGCTGCCGCAACACCGGTGGCGGTGGCAGCCGGGCCACCGCGCCCTGCGGCGGCTGCCGGTTGCGGCCGTCCCAGCGTCGGGCCCAGCCATTGCGGTGCCGCAGGCGGCGCACCACGCCGTCCTGGGTGTATTCCGTCCACACCACCTGGCGGGCGTCGCACCACCGGGCCACGGCCAGGTCACGCGCGTAGGTGGCGGCGTTGCCGGTTTCCTGGTGGCTGTGCAGGTGGGTGAACGGCGTGTGTTGCCAGAGCCGCTCGAACGCGTCCGGCAGGTCCCCATGCAGGATGCACAACCGGTTCCCCTGGCTGCGCAGTTCGGCGTCCAGGCTGGTCAGGCATTCGTCGATGAAAGCGCGGTGTTGGGGCGCGCAGTCGGCGGCGCTGTGCACAGCCGGCTCGCGCACATACACCGCGAGCAGTTGCGCCGCTGCCGATGCGGCGCGCAGTGGCGCGTGGTCGGTGGTGCGCAGGTCGCGCTTGAACCAGACTAGATGGGTGGCAGCGGGCATGTGCCATTGTCAGTGAAGCACTGCTCCAGAGCCGTGGCAGGGTTCAATTCGGCAGCAGGCGCAGCAAGCGCCCCTGCGCGCTGTCGGTCAGCACATACAGCAGGCCGTCCGGCCCCTGGCGCACGTCGCGGATGCGTTCGCGGGCGTCGGCCAGCAGCTTGTGCTCCTGCACCACCTTGCCCTTGAAGGGCTCTGACATCTGGATGCGGGTCAGGTAGCCAAACTTCAGCGAGCCCACGAACAGGTTGCCCTTCCAGCCTGCGCCATACCGGTCGCTGGTCAGAAACACCATGCCCGATGGCGCGATCGACGGCACCCAATAATGCAGCGGTTGTTCCATGCCAGCCTTCTCCTTCAGACCGTCGCCAATCTGTGCGCCACCGTAATTGACGCCATGGGTGATGACCGGCCAGCCGTAATTCTTGCCGGGCAATGGCAGGTTGACCTCGTCGCCGCCTTGCGGGCCATGTTCGACCAGCCAGTAGCTGCCGTCGGGCGCCAAGGTGGCGCCTTGTGGGTTGCGGTGGCCGTAGCTCCAGATTTCAGGCAAGGCACCGGGCTTGCCCACGAAAGGGTTGTCGGCTGGCACGCTGCCGTCTTTGTTCACGCGCACCGTCTTGCCGTGGTGGTTGTCCAGCGTCTGGGCATCGTCCTTGCGGTGGTAACGGTCGCCCAGGGACAACATCAGCTTGCCGTCTCGGGTTTCGGTGATGCGGCAGCCAAAGTGGGCCGAGCTGTCGAACTTGGGTTTCTGGCTGAAGATGACCTTGACGCCCTCCAGCCGGCTGCGGTCGGCCGCCAACACGGCACGCGCCATGGCCGTGCTGTTGCCCGACGCGCCACCGGAAGCCGGCTCGGAAAAACAAAAATACAGCGTGCGGTTGCGGGCGAAGTCCGAGTCCAGCACCACGTCCAGCAGGCCACCCTGCCCGCCTGCGGCCACTGCCGGCAACCCCGCCAGCGGCGCACCCAGCTGGCCATTGGACTCCACCACCCGCATGCGGCCCGGCCGTTCGGTCACCAGGTAACGGCCCTCGGGCAAGAAGGCCACCGCCCACGGGTTCTGCAGACCGGTGGCCACCGGCTCGCTTTTCACGCTTTGGGCTTGTACCGCTGACACCAACGCCAGGCACGCCAGCAGGGCCCCAGCGCTGCGCGCTACAAATTGTGTAGCTGAACCGCAAGGTTTCACTGAGGCGCAAGGCATATTTGGCTCCAAATCTGGCAAAAACAGGCGTTCAACGGGCCCCAGGGCTTGCTCAGGCGCCGATTTGCACCACCACGCGGCCACGCACCTTGCCGTCCATCAGCTGCTGGGCCTTGGCCATCGCCTGTTCCAGCGGCACGTCGTCGATCATCGACTCCAGCAGCGCGAGGTCGAGGTCGGTGGCCAGGCGGTCCCAGGCGCGCTGGCGTTTGGCCAGCGGGGCCATCACCGAATCCACCCCGGCGAGCGTGACGCCGCGCAGGATGAACGGCATCACCGTGGTGGGCAGGTCCATGCCCTGCGCCAGGCCACAGGCCGCCACCACGCCGCCGTAACGGGTTTGCGCGAGCGCGTTCGCCAGCGTGTGCGAGCCCACCGCGTCCACCACACCGGCCCAGCGCTCTTTCTGGAACGGCTTGCCGGCGGCAGACAGCTCTGCCCGGTCGACGATGGCCGTGGCGCCCAGGGCCTTCAAATAAGCCTCTTCACTGGCCTTGCCGGTGGCCGCGACCACGGTGTAGCCCAGCTTGCCCAGCAAGGCGATGGCCACGCTGCCCACGCCGCCGGTGGCGCCGGTCACCAGAATCTCGCCCGCGCCCGGCTTCACGCCGTGGTCTTCCAGGGCCAGCACGCACAGCATGGCGGTGTAGCCGGCCGTGCCAATGGCCATGGCCTGGCGCGGGGTGAAGGCGGCAGGCAATTTGACCAGCCAGTCGCCCTTCAGGCGGGCCTTCTCGGCCAGGCAACCCCAGTGGGTTTCGCCCACGCCCCAACCGTTGTGCACGAACCTGTCGCCCGCTTGCCAGTTCGGGTGGCTGGACTCGAGCACCGTGCCGGCGCCGTCGATGCCGGCCACCATGGGCCAGCTGCGCACCACCGGGCTTTTGTTGCAAATCGCCAAGCCGTCCTTGTAGTTCAGTGTGGAGTGCGAGACCGCCACCGTCACGTCGCCAGCGGGCAGGCGGCCTTCGTCCACGGATTGGATGGACGCGGTGAAGCTGTCTGCCTTTTCAAGCACGAGCGCTTTGAACATTGAAAATCTCCATTAAATATGTTGTGAATCAAGCACTTGGCGCGGGTTCTTGCGAAAAAACCTTGACGGCGGAAACTGAGCCGCTATCCTCACGACGATGCGCATAGCCATCTTACTTGCTGCCTGTCTGCTGACGGCCTGTGCCAGCGCGCCGCCCCCTGCGCCGGTGTCGTCTTTCCCCAAACGGCCGCCGGCCCAGGTGGCGGGCGACCCGCTCGGCCGGTTCCTGACCGAAAAAGGCCTGATCGAGCAGCTCAATGCCCAGATCGAACAGTCCCGCGACATGCTGGGCAACAAGGCGTCTGACCTGGTGATTGGCGCCATGGGTTACTTGGGCGTGCCCTACCAGCGCGGTGGCAACCGCTTTGACGAGGGGTTTGACTGCAGCGGTTTTGTCCGCGCCATCTTCGAGCAATCCGCCGGCCTGTCACTCCCCCGCAAAGCCGAGCAGCAGGCCGCCGCCACGCAGGAAATTGACCATGCCGAGCTGCGGCCCGGTGACTTGGTGTTCTACAACACCTCGCAACGGTCCTACAGCCACGTCGGCCTGTACGTGGGCGACAACAAGTTCATCCACTCGCCCACACCCGGCAGCGTGATCCGCCTGGAAGACATGCGTCTGGCCTACTGGCAACGCCGCTTTGATGGCGCCCGCCGCGTGGCCGCCATCCAGCCCGAGAACACGGCCGCGTTCTCGGGCGCGGACGTCTTCACCGCCCGCTGACGACTCAACCCACCCAGCGGCGCGCGTTGCGCCAGAGCTGTAGCCACGGGCTGAACTGGTCGCGGTCGCCCGAGGTCCAGCTCATCTGGATGTTGCGGAACACCCGCTCGGGGTGCGGCATCATCGCGGTGAAACGGCCGCAAGGCGTGGTCACCGCCGTCAGGCCGCCGGGGCTGCCGTTGGGGTTGAACGGGTAGGCTTCGGTGGCCGCACCCTGGTTGTCGGTGAAACGCATCGCGGCAATCGCCTTGGACGCATCCCCCCGGTAAGCAAAATTGGCATAGCCCTCGCCGTGCGCCACCGCAATCGGCAAGCGGCTGCCGGCCATGCCCTGGAGAAACATGCTGGGGGACGGCAGCACCTCCACCATGGACAACCGCGCCTCAAAACGCTCGCTCTGGTTGGTGGTGAAACGTGGCCAGTCTTGCGCGCCGGGGATGATGTCGGCCAGCTCGGCAAACATCTGGCAGCCGTTGCACACGCCCAGGCCAAAGGTGTCGCTGCGGCCAAAAAAGGCCTGGAACTGCGCCGACAGCACCGGGTTGAAGGTGATGCTGCGCGCCCAGCCGATGCCAGCGCCTAAGGTGTCGCCATAGCTGAACCCGCCACAGGCGACCACGCCCTGGAAGTCCTGCAGTCTGGCGCGGCCGGTCTGCAAGTCGGTCATGTGCACGTCGTAGGCCTCGAAACCGGCTTCGGTGAAGGCATAGGCCATTTCCACGTGCGAGTTGACGCCCTGCTCCCGCAGCACCGCCACTTTGGGGCGGGTGAGGTTGAGGTACGGCGCCGCCACGTTGTCAGCGGGGTCGAAGCTCAGCGCCACGTGCAGGCCGGGGTCGTTGGGTTGGCCCACGGACGCGTGTTCGGCGTCGGCACAGGCCGGGTTGTCGCGCTGTTGGTTGATCTTCCAGCTCACGCTGTCCCAGACCTGCTGCAGGTCTTGCAGGTTGGCGCTGAACACCACCTTGGTGTCGCGCCAGACCTGCACCTGGCCAACGCCGGCGGTGATGGTGGAGGTTGTCGGGCGCGTCTTGCCAATGAAGTGGCTGTGTTTGGACAACCCATGCGTGCGCAGCACCTGCATCACGTCGTTGCGGTCGGCGGTGCGCACCTGCAGCACCACGCCCAGCTCTTCGCTGAACAGGGCTTTCAGCGTCAGTTCGTCGCGGCGGGCACTGATCTGGCCAGCCCAGTTCTTGGCGTCGCCGGTGTCCATGCGGCTGTCGGCAATGCCGTCGCCCTCGGTCACCAGCAAATCGACGTTCAGCGCCACACCCACATGGCCGGCAAAAGCCATCTCGCACACGGTGGCCAGCAGGCCGCCGTCGCTGCGGTCGTGGTAGGCGAGGATTTTTCCTTCGGCCCGCAGCGCATTCACCGCGTTGACCAGGTTCACCAGGTCTTGCGGGTCGTCCAGGTCTGGCACGCTGTCCCCCACTTGGCTCAGCGTCTGCGCGAAGACCGAGCCGCCCAGGCGGTTCTGGCCCTTGCCCAGGTCCACCAGCACCAGCGTGGTGTCGGGCTCGGTGGCGTCGAGTTGCGGCGTGAGCGTGCCGCGCACGTCGGCCAGGGTGGCGAACGCGGTGACGATCAGGCTCACCGGTGAGGTGACTTTCTTCGCCCCTGAATCGGCTGTCCACTGCGTGCGCATCGACAGCGAATCCTTGCCGACCGGGATGCTGATGCCCAGCGCCGGGCACAGTTCCATGCCCACCGCTTTCACCGTGGCGTACAGCGCGGCGTCTTCGCCGGGCTCGCCGCAGGCGGCCATCCAGTTGGCGGAGAGCTTCACGCGCGGCAGTTCAATCGGTGCCGCCAGCAGGTTGGTGATGCTTTCCGCCACCGCCATGCGGCCCGAAGCGGGTGCGTTGATGGCGGCCAGCGGCGTGCGCTCGCCCATGCTCATGGCCTCGCCGGCAAAACCGCTGTGGTCCGCCAACGTGACGGCGCAGTCGGCCACCGGCACCTGCCAGGGACCGACCATCTGGTCGCGGTGGCTCAGGCCGCCCACCGTGCGGTCACCGATGGTGATGAGGAAGCGCTTGGACGCCACCGTGGGTTGGCTCAGCACGTTGATGACGGCTTGCTGCAGGTCCACGCCCGTCAGGTCGACGGCCGGGAATTCGCGTGCCACGGTCTTCACGTCGCGGTGCATCTTGGGTGGTTTGCCCAACAGCACATTCATCGGCATGTCCACGGGCGGGGCCGATTCGCCATCCACCAGCTTCAGCTGCCGCTCTTCGGTTGCGACGCCGACCACTGCAAACGGGCAACGCTCGCGCTCACAAAACGCGGTGAACAGGGCCAGCGACTCGGGCGCAATCGCCATCACGTAGCGTTCCTGGCTCTCGTTGCACCAAATCTCTTTGGGCGACAGGCCACTTTCTTCCAGCGGCACGTTGCGCAGGTCGAAGCGGGCGCCGCGGCCTGCGTCGTTGGTCAGTTCGGGAAAGGCGTTGGACAGGCCACCGGCGCCGACATCGTGGATCGCCAGGATCGGGTTGGCCGCGCCTTGCGACCAGCAGTGGTTGATGACCTCCTGCGCCCGGCGCTGGATTTCGGGGTTGCCGCGCTGCACCGAATCAAAGTCCAGCGCCGCGGCGTTGGTGCCGGTGGCCATGGAACTGGCCGCACTGCCGCCCATGCCGATGCGCATGCCGGGGCCACCCAACTGCACCAGCAGCGAGCCGGCGGGAAATTCGATCTTGTGCGTCAGGCCGGCGTCAATGCTGCCCAGCCCGCCCGCGATCATGATGGGCTTGTGGTAACCGCGCTGCAGCTCACCCACCTGCTGTTCGTACTCGCGGAAGTAGCCCAGCAGGTTGGGCCGGCCAAACTCGTTGTTGAAGGCCGCGCCACCGAGGGGGCCCTCGGTCATGATCTGCAGCGGGCTGGCAATGTGCTCGGGTTTGCCGAAGGTGCCGTCGAACAGTTTGGAGACGGTGAAACCGGTCAGGCCCGCTTTGGGGCGCGAGCCACGGCCGGTGGCGCCTTCGTCGCGGATTTCACCGCCCGCGCCGGTGGCCGCACCGGGGAAAGGCGAGATGGCGGTCGGGTGGTTGTGGGTTTCTACCTTCATCAGCACATGGCTCAGGGCGCTACTCTTTTCGTAGCGCGATTGGCAGGTTTCACCGAGGCTTGTGGCCGATTTGGCCCAAAAACGCTCAATCGGGTTGCCTTCCATGACGGACGCGTTGTCGGAATAGGCCACCACCATGTGCTGCGGGTTCGTCTGGTGGGTGTGGCGGATCATGCCAAAGAGGCTTTTGGTCTGCGCCACGCCGTCGATGGTGAACTCGGCGTTGAAAATCTTGTGCCGGCAGTGCTCGCTGTTGGCCTGCGCGAACATCATCAGCTCCACATCGGTCGGGTTGCGGCCGAGCTGGGTGAAGGCGTTCACCAGGTAGTCGATCTCGTCATCGGCCAGCGCCAGGCCGAACTCGGTGTTGGCCAGCACCAACGCCGCCCGGCCACCGGCCAGCACGTCCACCTGCGCCAGGGGCGCGGCGGGCAGCTCGCGGAACAGGCCCTCGGCCTGCGCGCGGTCGAACATCACGCTCTCGGTCATGCGGTCGTGCAGCAGCTCGGCCACCGCGTCGCGCTGGGCGTCGGACAGCGCGTGTTGGCGCAGCAGGCCGGAAGCCAGCACGACCCGGTATTCGGTGATGCGCTCGACGCGCCGCACCGCCAGCCCGCAGTTGTGGGCGATGTCGGTGGCCTTGGACGCCCAGGGCGAGACGGTGCCGAAGCGCGGCGTGACCACCATGGCGACACCGTCGGTCGGGCCCGTGTAAGGGTCACCATAGGTCAGCAGCGCCGCAAGTTGTTGCCGCAGCGCGTCGGTCAGCGGCGCGTCGGTGGCCACCAGGTGCACATAACGGGCGGTCAGGCCGGTGATCTTGTCGTGAACCGCTTGCAGGCGCGGAAGAAGTTGCTGGACGCGGAAGTCGCTGAGCGCGCTGCCGCCCTCAAACGGGGTCAGGTGTGGGGTCACGGTGGTGGCCTGGGTAATTACCGGGAACATGCCGGCAGCGCTGGATGGGCTGCCGACGTCGTCAATCCCCGATTTTACTTGGGACGGCACAGCCCTCCGCCAGCCAAACTCGCATGACGGACAGACTCGGGCGGTGGGATAATTGCCAAATGAGCACTACCTACAAGGACGCGGACGGCATTGCCGGCATGCGCGTGGCGGGCCGACTGGCTTCTGAAGTTCTGGACTACCTCACGCCCCACGTCAAACCGGGTGTGACGACCAACGAACTCGACAAGCTGGCGCACGACTACATCGTCAACGTGCAGCACGCGGTTCCCGCGCCGCTGAACTACCAGCCGCCGGGTTACTCGCCCTACCCCAAATCCATCTGCACCTCGATCAACCACCAGGTCTGCCACGGCATTCCAAACAACAAGCAGCTGAAAAAAGGCGACATCGTCAACATCGATGTCACCGTCATCAAGAACGGCTGGCACGGCGACACCAGCCGCATGTTCATCGTCGGCGACACCTCGATTGCCGCCAAGCGCCTGTGCGCTTTCACCTACGACGCGATGTGGCACGGCATTGCCAAGGTCAAGCCCGGCGCGCGGCTGGGCGACATCGGCCACGCCATCCAGCGTTTTGCCGAAAGCAACGGTTTCAGCGTGGTGCGCGAGTTCTGCGGCCACGGCATTGGCCAGGTGTTCCACGAAGAACCCCAGGTGCTGCACTACGGCAAACCCGGCACGCTGGACGAACTCAAGGTCGGCATGACCTTCACCATCGAACCGATGATCAACGCCGGCCGGCGCGACATCAAGGAACTGGGCGACGGCTGGACCATCGTCACCAAAGACCATTCGCTGTCGGCCCAGTGGGAGCACACGGTGCTCGTCACCGAGACCGGCTACGAGGTGCTGACGCTGTCGGCCGGCAGCCCGCCGCCGCCTGCCTTCATCACCGCCAACCAATCCGCCGTGGCGGCCTGAGCGCCACCACACCGCGCCGCCATGCAGGCTGACATGGCCAACATGGCCGACCTGAAACACCTCCGCGACGCCTACCGTGCCGACAAGGCACGCCTGGTAGCCGCCATCGAGGCCACCGGTGCCTCCACCCGTGGCATCCACCGCACGCTGCAGCGCCTGGCCCGGCTGGCCGACGACGCGCTGAAGGCGCTATGGGACACGGCCGGTTTCGACACCTCTTTCGCCTTGCTGGCCGTGGGCGGCTTCGGCCGGGGCGAGCTGTTCCCGCATTCGGACGTGGACGTGCTGCTGCTGATGCCCGACGACCAGTCGCCCGAAACCAATCCGGCACTGAAAGCCCGCATCGAAGGCTTCATTGGCCAGTGCTGGGACGCCGGACTGGAAATCGGCTCCAGCGTACGCACCGTGAAGGACTGCATCAGCGAAGCCAGCAAAGACGTGACGGTGCAAACCTCGCTGCTCGAATCGCGCCTGGTGGTGGGTGACCCGGGCCTGTACCGGCAGTTCTGCGAGCAGCTTGCCACGGCCATGAGCCCGCAGGCCTTCTTCGTTGCCAAGTCGCTGGAAATGCGCCAGCGCCACAACAAGTTCGAGAACACGCCCTACGCACTGGAGCCCAACTGCAAGGAGTCGCCCGGTGGCCTGCGCGACCTGCAGATGATTTTGTGGGTGGCCAAGGCGGCCGGCTACGGCCACAGCTGGGACGAACTGGCCCACAACGGCCTGGCCACCGCCTTCGAGGCACGGCAAATCAAACGCAACGAGGCGCTGCTGAGCCTGATCCGCGCCCGGCTGCACATCATTTCTGAACGGCGCGAAGACCGTCTGGTGTTTGATTTGCAAACCGCCGTGGCCAAGTCGTTTGGCTACATGGCATCGGCCATCCCGACAGCGCCCGACGCGAGCGCACCGACTGACAAAGCGGGTGCCGCGTCCGCTCGCCCCACCTTTGTCCGCGCCAGCGAAGCGCTGATGCGCCGCTACTACTGGGCGGCCAAGGCGGTGACGCAGCTCAACCAGATCCTGCTGCTCAACATCGAGGAGCGGCTGGCCAGCGACGCCGGTGCCCCGCCCCGCGTGCCACAGCCGATCAACGCCCGTTTTGCCGACAAAGACGGCATGCTCGACGTGACCAGCGACTACCTGTACGAACGCGAGCCGCACGCCATCCTCGAAACGTTTTTGCTGCACCAGACCACACCGGGTCTGCGTGGCCTGTCGGCGCGCACGCTGCGGGCGCTGTACAACGCCCGGCATGTGATGAACGCGCAATTCCGCAACGACCCGGCCAACCGCGCCACCTTCATGGCGATCCTGAAAGAGCCCGAAGGCATCACCCACGCGATGCGGCTGATGAACCAAACCTCGGTGCTGGGCCGCTATTTGTGGGTATTCCGCGGCATTGTCGGCCAGATGCAGCACGACCTGTTCCACGTCTACACGGTGGACCAGCACATCCTGATGGTGCTGCGCAATGTGCGCCGCTTCTTCATTGCCGACCACGCCCACGAGTACCCGTTTTGCTCACAACTGGCGGCCGGCTGGGACAAGCCATGGATTCTCTACATCGCCGCACTGTTCCATGACATTGCCAAAGGCCGTGGCGGTGACCATTCCGAGCTTGGTGCGCGCGAGGTACGGCGTTTTTGCCGCCACCACGGCATGACCGACGCCATTGGCCGGGAAGACACCGAACTGATCGAATTCCTGGTGAGCGAACACCTGACGATGAGCCGCATCGCGCAGAAAGAAGACCTGAGCGACCCGGACGTGATCACCGCCTTTGCCAAGCGGGTGGGCAACGAACGCTACCTCACCGCGCTCTACCTGCTCACCGTGGCCGACATCCGTGGCACCAGCCCCAAGGTCTGGAACGCCTGGAAAGGCAAGCTGCTGGAAGACCTGTACCGCTACACCCTGCGCACCCTGGGCGGCCGCGCGCCCGACCCCGGCGCCGAGGTGGAGGCCCGCAAACGCGAGGCCCTGCTGCTGCTGGCGCTGCACGCCGAACCCTTTGAAGGGCACAAGGCGCTGTGGGACACGCTCAACGTCAGCTACTTCATGCGCCACGACGCGGCCGACATCGCCTGGCACGCGCGCCAGCTGTCACGGCACGTGCCGGTGCCGGCCACCAAAGGCGCGGTCACGGCACGGCCGTCCGAGCAGATCACGCTGGTGCGGGCCCGCCGCTCGTCCGCCGGCGACGGTCTGCAGGTACTCGTCTACACCCCCGACACACCCGACCTGTTCGCCCGCATCTGCGGCTACTTCGACCAGGCCGGCTTCAGCATCTTGGACGCCAAGATCCACACCGCGCAGGCCCAGAAAGGCGCGCCCGCCTACGCGCTCGACACCTTCCAGGTCGTCAGCCCGACGCTGGCCGACCACTACCAGGAACTGGTGGCCATGGTCGAGTCCGGGCTGGAGGGCACGATCAAGGAGAGCGGTGCTCTGCCGCCGCCCGGCAAGGGCCGTGTGTCGCGCCGCGTCAAGAGCTTCCCGATCGCCCCCCGGGTTGACCTGCGGCCCGACGACAAGGCCCAAAGCTGGCTGCTCACGGTGTCCGCCAGTGACCGGGTCGGCCTGCTCTACTCCATCGCCCGGGTGCTGGCCCGCCACCGCATCAACCTCAAACTCGCCAAGGTCACCACCCTGGGTGAACGGGTGGAAGACACCTTCCTGATCGACGGGCCAGCGCTGCAGCAGAACCGCACGCAGATCGAGGTAGAGACCGAGCTGCTGGATGTCCTGGCGTCTTGAGAAACTCATTTTTATAGAAAATAACTATATGAATCATGTAGTTATTTCGACTTAATGAAGTTACAAATTAACTTCAAGGAATACCCCTGACAGCGGCTCTACCGGTAGACAGCGGGGAGGGAGCGGTTCAGAATCAGGCCTGCAAACGCAGTCAGCCTGGTGTCAGCAAGACACTTCTTCCCGTGCCACAAGCCGGGTGCTGCGGGTGCTGGGCCAGGCAACTGGCTGGCCCATGGCCTGTACGCACCCCATAAGGAGCCGTCATGCAACGCAGAATTTCCCACCTGATGACCCGAGAGCGGCAATGGCGGCTGGACGGGTCCGCCGCGCCCAACGGCCAGCCGCTGGCGCACCTGGTTTTTTTCGAAGCCGACAGCCTGTTGGTGCCCGATGGCTACGACACCCTGCTGGCCGCACACGCCCGTTTCCTGCAAGACCACCCGCGCCAGGTGGCGGTGATTTCGGGCCACAGCTATGGCAGCGGCAGCCACCGCTTTTACTGGCTCATGGGCGAACGCCGCGCCATGGCGGTTCAGCAGGCCCTGCTGCGCGCCGGTGCGGCGCCCGAGCAGTTGCAGGTGCAAAGCAAAGGTGGCCTGCGGCCCATGATAGAACTGGCCGGCCAGGCGGTGAGCAGCTATTGCCGCCGCGTCAGCATCGACCACGTCTCGGCCGATGCCAGCACCCAGGTCGTCCCAGCACTGGGCAGCGCGGAGTGGTGGCGCGCGGTGATGGGGCCACCCGCCACGGCCAGCCGGCTCCCGCTGGCCGGCCGCGCACGGCTCCAATAGCCCGCGGGCCGGGCGTAACGCGCCACAGGGCTTTTGGTGCACCGATGGACCGTGACAGAACCAGAAAGTCGTAAAGCTCTGTAAGACCCTGAAAAACCGTCATCGCCGCCAGGGGCAGCACGTTGAAGGTGTACGTCGGTTCGACGTGAACTTGAACAACTGGAGTACCTCTGATGACCAAAATCCTCGCCACCCTGCTCGCTTCTTCCGCCCTGCTGGTCGCTGGCCACAGCTTTGCTGCCAGCCACGCAGCCGCACCAGCGGCCCCCGCTGCCTCCGCCGCTGGCAAAACAGAAGCCAAAGCCGAGGTGAAGGCCGATGCCAAGGTGGACGCCAAGGCCGCCACCACAGCCGCGTCCAAGGCGGCTGAGCCGGCCAAAGCCGCCGTGACCGACACGGCCAAAGGCGCAACCGGCACCGTCAAGGCCGCGGTGCCTGCCGTGAAAGCCGACGCCAAAGTTGACGTTAAGGCCGAGACCAAGCCCGCCGCCAAGTAATCTGCCTCCCCACGCCACAAGGGCCTGCATTGCAGGCCCTTGTTGTTTGTTTTGTTGGGGGACGCTCAGTCGTCTTCCGCCGCATCCAGCCCAGGAAACAACACCTCGGTGAAACCCAGTTGGGTCAGGTCGCGCATGCGGGTGGGGTAGAGGCGACCAATCAGGTGGTCGCATTCGTGCTGCACCACGCGGGCATGGAAACCGTCCACCGTGCGGTCCAGCGGGTCGCCATACAGGTCGAACCCGGTGTAGCGGATGCGCGACCAGCGTGGCACCCGCCCGCGCAGACCGGGCACCGACAGGCACCCTTCCCAGCCGTCTTCTTCCCCGCCGTCCAGCGGCATGATCACCGGGTTGACGAGCACCGTGCGCGGCACCACCGGCGCGTCCGGGTAGCGCGGGTTGGGGGCATCGGTGCCAAAAATCACCACCTGCAGGTCGACCCCGATCTGCGGCGCTGCCAGGCCGGCGCCGCTGGCGGCGTGCATGGTGTCCACCATGTCGGCCACCAGGGTGTGCAGCGCGTCGGTGTCGAATTCGGTCACCGGCTGCGCCACCCGCAGCAGCCGCGGGTCGC
Source organism: Burkholderiaceae bacterium (assembly GCA_017848435.1). Classification (GTDB taxonomy): domain Bacteria; phylum Pseudomonadota; class Gammaproteobacteria; order Burkholderiales; family Burkholderiaceae_C; genus PCRC01. The sequence continues at coordinate 31,615 of JAFEHU010000073.1, forward strand.
CCATCTTGAGGATATCTCGGACGGTCATGCCAACAGGCCTTTCAAAGTGTCTTCGTCGATCACCGCCACGCCCAGTTCGCGCGCCTTGTCCAGCTTGCTGCCGGCGGCTTCGCCGGCGAGCAAATAGCTGGTTTTTTTGCTGACCGCACCAGACACCTTGCCACCCGCCGCCTCGATGCGGGCTTTCGCGTCGTCCCGGCCCAGGGTGGGCAGCGTGCCGGTGATGACGAAGGTCAATCCGGCCAGCGGCTTGGGTGTGCTGTCGTCGGGGGGCTGTTCCGGCCAGTGCACACCGCAGTCGCGCAGCTGTTCGACCACCTCGCGATTGTGCGGCTGGTCGAAGAACGTGCGCAGGCTTTGCGCCACGACGGGACCGACGTCGTTGACTTCCAGCAGCTGGTCCAGCGTGGCGCCCATGACGGCGTCCAGCGTGCCGAAATGGCGGGCCAGTGCCTTGGCGGTGGCCTCGCCCACATGGCGGATGCCGAGGCCGAACAGGAAGCGCGGCAAGGTGGTTTGTTTGGACTTTTCCAGCGCGGCAAGCAGGTTCTGCGCCGATTTGTCGGCCATGCGGTCCAGGCTGGCGAGCGCGGTCAGCCCCAGGCGGTACAGGTCTGGCAGGGTGCGCACCGTGTTGGCATCGACCAGTTGTTCGACCAGCTTGTCGCCCAGGCCCTCGATTTCCACCGCGCGCCGCTGGGCGAAATGCAGGATGGCTTCTTTGCGCTGGGCGCTGCAGAACAGGCCACCGGTGCAGCGGTAATCGGCGCTGCTTTCGCCGTTGAGGTCTTCGCGCACGGCGTCAGACCCGCACACCGGGCACTGGCGTGGCATGGTGAAGAGCTGCGCGTCCTGCAGGCGTTTTTCAGGCAGCACGGCCACCACTTCGGGAATCACGTCGCCAGCGCGGCGCACGATCACCGTGTCGCCGACCCGCACGTCCTTGCGGCGGGCCTCGTCTTCGTTGTGCAGCGTGGCGTTGGTGACGGTGACACCGCCCACAAACACCGGCGCCAGCTTGGCCACCGGCGTGAGCTTGCCGGTGCGGCCGACCTGCACCTCAATGGCCAGCACCGTGGTGAGCTGCTCTTGCGCCGGGTACTTGTGCGCCACCGCCCAGCGCGGCTCGCGGGAAACGAAACCCAGCTGGCGTTGCAGCGCCACACGGTTGACCTTGTAGACCACGCCGTCGATGTCGAATGGCAGGCTGTCGCGCAGCTGGCCAATGTGCGCGTGGTACGCTACCAAATCTGTAGCGCCATCGCAAGCCTGCACTAAGGCTGACACCGGGAAACCCCATGTTTTCAGGGTGTGGAGCATCGCCAGGTGCGTGGGGAAGGCTGGACCGCCCTCTGACGCCGGTGTGACCTCGCCCAGGCCGTAGGCGAAAAAGCTGAGGGGGCGCTGCGCCGCGATGGCCGGGTCGAGCTGGCGCACCGCGCCGGCCGCAGCGTTGCGGGGGTTGATGAACACCTTGTCGCCACGCGCGCGTTGCGATGCATTGAGCTTGTCGAACGCGTCGCGGCGCATGTAGACCTCGCCCCGCACTTCCAGCACCGCGAAGTCCACCCCCTGCAACTTCAGCGGCACCTGCGGGACGGTGCGGATGTTCTGCGTCACGTCTTCGCCCACCTCGCCATCGCCCCGGGTGGCGGCCTGCACCAGCACACCGTGCGCGTAACGCAGGCTGAGCGCCAGGCCGTCGAACTTGGGCTCGGCCACGTACTGAACCGGCGCATCGGCGTCGCTCAGGCCCAGTTCGCGGCGGATGCGGGCGTCGAAATTCAGCGCGCCGCTGGCTTCGGTGTCGGTCTCGGTGCGGATGCTGAGCATGGGCACCGCGTGGCGCACCGGGGTGAACTGCGGCAACGGTGCGCCACCGACCCGCTGGGTGGGCGAATCGGGCGTGCGCAGTTCCGGGTGTTCGTTTTCCAGCGCCTGCAGCTCCTGGAACAGCCGGTCGTATTCGGCGTCGGGGATGCCGGGGTCGTCCAGCACGTAGTAGCGGTGGGCGTGGTGGTGCAGCGTGGCGCGCAATTCGGCGGCACGGGCCAGCGTCGGTTCAGGAACGGCAGCCACAGTCAGGAAAACAGCCGGCGCGCCACGGGCGAGCCGGCCGAGAGTTCGCGCGCGTCGAGCGCGTCGTAGAGCTGCTCCAGGTCGTCGGCAATGCCGTCCAGCGACTCGGGCTGGATCATGCGGCCATCGTCGTCGACCATCGCACCGTCCATCGCCTGCGCCAACGCGGCGGCGACCTCGCGCATGCGCTTGAAGGCCTGTTCCTGGCGGTCCACCTGCGGCACGTCCAGGCTCAGGCTGATCTGGCGAATGGCCGACTGCGCCGGGTCGTCCGACAGGGCGGCCTGGGTGTCGAAGGACAGGCCCAGCATGGGCGTGATGGCGCCGCCGCTGATGACCGGCAGCACCATGCGGCCCGGCAGCGCACCGGCCACAAAACCCAGCCGCGCCGCGTGCTGCTGCACGTAGCCGGGGCTCCAGGCGGCGTGGCGGGCGCGCAGCGTGAAACTGAGCTGGGCGTCGTGCGCGCTGGCGAACTGGTCCAGCTCACGGGCGCTGGCCACGGCGTCCAGCATGTCGGGAAACTCCGGTGTGGCGTTGATGGCGTCACAAAAGGTCTGGATCGTGACCACAAACTCCGAGAACTCGATCTCGTTGAGTGCGCCCGTGCGGTTGGCCAACTGCACGCCGACCTGCAAGGCGCTGTAGCGCTGGCCGTGGGCCAGGGTGTCCCACTGGCGGGTAGTGGCGTTCAGCCCCTCGATGGCAAAGGGTTTGCCACCGGCGCGGCGGGTGGGTGGCTGGTGGGCAAGCACCGCTTCGCCGGAGACCAGCGCATCAAGCTGCACCGGGGTGATGAGGTCAATCAGTGCGTCGAGCCCACCACGGCGGTCGGGGATGTAGCCCGCCATGGTGCTCGGGGGCATCAGCGCGGCGTCCTGCACCGAGTCGCTCACCGATTGCGGTTCGGGCGGGCTGCCGTCCAGCGTGGGTTCGATGAAATTGGCCGGCACATCGGGCGGCAGGGTTTCGGGCTGGGGCAGCTTGGGCGCATTGCGGCGCGAGGTCCAGGTGCTGTGCGCCACCACGGCGGCGAGGATCAACCCGCCCAGAATGGCCAAACCAACGGTCAAGTTGCTCATGCTGACTGCACCATCCCCACAGCGGCTTCCATGTCCACCGCCACAATCCGCGACACACCCTGCTCCTGCATGGTCACGCCAATCAACTGCACCGCCATTTCCATCGCGATCTTGTTGTGGCTGATGAACAGGAACTGCGTGTCTTTGCTCATCTTGCTCACCAGCTTGGCGTAGCGTTCGGTGTTGGCGTCGTCCAGCGGCGCATCCACTTCGTCCAGCAGACAGAACGGCGCGGGGTTGAGCTGGAAGATGGCAAACACCAGCGCGATGGCGGTCAGCGCCTTCTCGCCACCCGACAGCAAATGGATGGTCTGGTTCTTCTTGCCGGGCGGCTGCGCCATGACCTGCACGCCTGAATCCAGGATTTCGTCGCCGGTGATCACCAACCGCGCATTGCCACCGCCAAACAGCTCGGGGAACATGGTGCCAAAGTGCTGGTTCACCGCGTTGAAGGTGCCCGACAGCAGCTCGCGGGTTTCGGCGTCAATCTTCTTGATCGCGTCTTCCAGCGTGGTCATGGCCTCGATCAGGTCGGCCGATTGCGCGTCGAGGAACTGCTTGCGTTCGCGGGCGCTGGCCAGTTCGTCCAGCGCGGCGAGGTTGACCGCACCCAGCGCGGCCACCTCGCGGTTCAGGCGGTCGATCTCGCTTTGCAGGCCGCCCAGCTTCACCTGGCCGGTGGCGATGGACTGGGCCACGGCGTCCAGGTCGGCACCCGCGTCGGTCAGCATCTGCGCGTACTGCTCAAAGCCCAGCCGTGACGCCTGCTCCTTGAGCTGGAATTCGGTGATGCGGCGGCGCAGTGGCTCCAGCTCGCGCTCCAGCGTCAGGCGGCGTTCGTCGCTGGCGCGCAGCTTGGCGGTCAGGTCGTCGTACTCGCTGCGGCGGGCGCCCAGCGCCTGCTCGCGCTCCAGCTTCAAAGCGAGTGCGGCCTGCAGACCGCCCTGGGCGGCAGCGTCGGTCAAGCGGGTCAGCTCGTCGTGGGCTTTTTGCTCTTCGCCGCGGATCGCGTCGGCCTGCTGGGTGGCGGTGTCAATGGCGCGGCCCAGTTCGGCCTGGCGCGAGCGCAGGCTGCGTTGGGCAAAGCCGGCTTCCTGCGCTGCCCGTTCCAGCGCGCGCAGTTGCTCGCGGCTCTCGCCGAGTTGGCGGCCTGCCTCGATCACCCGCTCGTCCAGCTGGGCATGGCGTTCCTGGCTGTCGGCCAGCTGCATGTCCAGCTCTTCAAAGCGCGCCTCGGCGCCAACGCGGCGCTCCTGCAGGTCGTCGAGCTGGGCGTCAATTTCAGACAGATCGCCTTCGATCTGCGCACTGCGGGCACGGGCCTGGTCGGCCAGCTGCGTCAGCCGCAGGGTTTCCACCTGCAGCGCATGCGCCTGGGCCTGCGACGCCGACGCTTCACGGCGTGCCTCCACCAGCCGCTGCGAGGCGTCGGCATAGGCGGCATCGGCCCGCACCAGCCCGGCACGGGCTTCTTCGCAAATCAGCGCCTGGGCCCGCAACTCCTTGTCGAGGTTCTCGATTTCCTGCGCACGGGCCAGCAGGCCGGCCTGCTCGGAGTCTTCGGCATAAAAGCTGACGCTGTGTGCCGTCACCGCGTGGCCGCTTTGCAGATACACCACGTCGCCGGGCGGCAACTGCGTGCGGCTGGCCAGCGCGTCGTCAAAACTGCTGGCGGTCCAGCAGCCGTGCAGCCAGTCGCCCAGCAGTGCCGATTGGCCCGCGTCGTTCAGGCGCAGCCAGTCCGCCAAGGGGCGCAGGCCGGCCGGTGCCACTGCGGCAGCGGGTGCGGCGGCTTGTGGTGGGCTGTAGAAGGCGAGTTTGGCCGGTGGGGCCGCGTCACTGGCAAAGGCCTTGACCATCTCCAGCCGCGACACTTCCAGTGCGCCCAGGCGTTCGCGCAGCGCCGACTCCAGCGCTTTTTCCCAGCCAGATTCAATGTGGATGCGGCTCCACAGGCCTTGCAGCCCTTCCAACCCGTGCCGGGCCAGCCAGGGCGTGAGTTTGCCGTCGGTGCGCACTTTCTCCTGCAAGGCGCGCAGCGCGTCGAGCCGGGCCGACAAATCGGCCTGGCGGGCGCTGTCGCTGTTCAGCGTCTGCTGGCGCTGGCGGCGCGCCTCGTCGAGCTGGGGCACGGTGTCCTGCAACTCGTGCAGGCGGGCTTCGCCCACCTCGGCGGCCTCTTGCGCTTCCTGCAACTGCGTTTGCAGGCTGGCCAGGCGGGCCAGATCGGGCAAGGCCAGCGCATTGCGGTCGGCGGCCAGGCGCTCACGGCGCGACTGCAGCTGGCGCGACTGTTCTTCGATGTTGCGCTGGTCGGCGGCCAGCACCTGAATTTGCTGCTGCACCTGCGTCACCTGGCTGCGCTGGGCGTTGGCTTTCTCCTGCGCCACGCGCAAGGCGTCTTCCTGGTCGGGCAGCTGCAGGCTCTGGTCTTCCAGCTGCGCGGCCAGCGTGATGGCCTGGTCTTCGGCGTGCAGGTCTTGTTCGGCCAGCGTGGCCTGCTCGGTCTCGGCCTGCTCGCGGCGCTCGGCCCACTGGGCCATTTGCTCTTTCAGGCTGACCAGCCGCTGCTCGATGCGCTGGCGGCCCTCGACCACAAAGCGGATTTCGGCTTCCAGCCGGCCCACCTCGGCGCTGGCGTCGTACAGCAGGCCCTGGGCGCGGTTGACGTGGTCGCCGGCCGCGTAATGGGCCTGGCGGATGGTTTCCAGCTCGGACTCGATGTGGCGCAGATCGGCCACCCGCGACTCCAGCGCATTGACGGCGGACGCCGCCTCGGCCTGGACGCGCGCCTGGTCGGCCTCGGCGTCCGCCCGCTTCAGGAACCACAGCTGGTGCTGCTTCAGCGTGACGTCGGTTTGCAGCGCGTTGAACCGCTGCGCCACCTCGGCCTGCTTTTCCAGCTTTTCCAGGTTGGTGTTGAGTTCGCGCAGGATGTCTTCCACCCGCGTCAGGTTTTCCCGGGTGTCCGACAGCCGGTTTTCCGTCTCGCGGCGGCGCTCTTTGTACTTGGAGACACCCGCTGCTTCTTCCAGAAACAGGCGCAGCTCTTCCGGCTTCGATTCGATGATGCGGCTGATCGTGCCCTGGCCAATGATGGCGTAGGCGCGCGGCCCCAGGCCGGTGCCGAGGAACACGTCCTGCACATCGCGGCGGCGCACCGGCTGGTTGTTGATGTAGTAGCTGCTGGTGCCGTCGCGCGTCAGCACCCGTTTGACGGCAATCTCGGCAAACTGCGCCCACTGGCCACCAGCGCGGTGGTCGGCGTTGTCGAACACCAGTTCCACGCTGGCCCGGCTGGCCGGTTTGCGCAGGTTGGTGCCATTGAAGATCACGTCCTGCATGCTCTCGCCACGCAGCTCGCTGGCCCGGCTTTCGCCCAGCACCCAGCGCACCGCGTCCATGATGTTGGACTTGCCGCAGCCGTTGGGCCCGACCACACCGACCAACTGGCCGGGCAGCAGGAAATTGGTCGGTTCAACGAACGACTTGAAACCGGAGAGCTTGATGGAGGAGAGGCGCACGAAAAAACGGTTGTGTAGCTTGTGACAGCGGTGGGCGGACGGGCCGCCAGCGGGCGCGGATGGGGTTCAAATGCGCAGCACACGGAATATTAACCCACCGCTTTGTGCCGCCACCGGCCCAAATGCTGCGGCGCGGGATAATCGAGGGGTATGAACCCCTTGCTGTCCCACCTTCAGCCCTACCCATTCGAGCGGCTGCGCGCCCTGTTTGCCGACATCACCCCGAACCCGGCGCATGCGCCGATCAGCCTCGGCATTGGCGAACCCCGGCACCCAACGCCCGAATTCATCAAAACCGCGCTGGCCAACGCCCTCGGCGGGCTGGCCAACTACCCGGCCACGCTGGGCGACCTGAAACTGCGCGAGGCCTTCACCGGCTGGCTGCAGCGCCGCTACCGGCTGGCACTGAACCCGGCCACGCAGGTGTTGCCAGTCAATGGCTCGCGCGAAGCGCTGTTTGCGCTGGCGCAGACGGTGGTGGACCCGCGCCACAAACCCATCGTCATCAGCCCCAACCCCTTCTACCAAATCTACGAAGGCGCCGCCCTGCTGGCCGGTGCCGAGCCGTACTACGTGCCGACCGACCCAGCACGCAATTTCGCGGTCGACTGGGACAGCGTGCCGGCCGAGGTGTGGGCCCGCACCCAGCTGCTGTTCGTGTGTTCACCCGGCAACCCGACCGGCGCGGTGATGCCACTGACCGAGTGGCAAAAGCTGTTCGCGTTGAGCGACCAACACGGTTTTGTCATCGCCTCGGACGAGTGCTACAGCGAAATCTACTTCCGTGACGAGCCGCCGCTGGGCGGGCTGGAAGCCGCCGCCGCGCTGGGCCGCACGGATTTCAAGAACCTGGTGGCCTTCACCAGCCTCTCCAAACGCAGCAATGTGCCCGGCCTGCGCAGCGGCTTTGTGGCCGGCGACGCGGCGCTGATGAAGGCGTTTTTGCTCTACCGCACCTACCACGGCAGTGCAATGAGCCCGGTGGTGCAGGCTGCCAGCATTGCCGCCTGGCAGGACGAAGCCCACGTGGCCGACAACCGCGCCCTGTACCGCGAGAAATTCGCCACCGTCACGCCCCTGCTGGCAGAGGTGCTCGAGGTGGCCTTGCCCGACGCTGGCTTCTACCTGTGGGCCAAGGTGCCCGGCCATGTGTGCGGCGGCAGCGACACCGCCTTCGCCCGCGACCTGCTGGCTCAATACAATGTCACCGTGCTGCCGGGCAGCTACCTTGCCCGCGAAGCCAACGGCCACAACCCCGGCGCTGGCCGCATCCGCATGGCCCTGGTGGCCGAAACCGCCGAGTGTGTGGAAGCCGCCCGCCGCATCGTCCAGTTTGTTCAATCCTGTTCCTGAGAAATCCATGACCCAACAACTCCAGAGCATCATCGACACCGCGTGGGACAACCGCGCCGACCTCAACCCCAAGAGCGCGCCCAAGGAAGTGGCCGAAGCCGTTGAGCATGTGATCGGTGAACTGAACGCCGGCCGGCTGCGCGTGGCCACCCGCGAAAGCGTGGGCCAGTGGACCACCCACCAGTGGATCAAGAAGGCCGTGCTGCTGAGCTTCCGCCTGAAGGACAACGCCGTGGTGAAAGCCGGCGACCTGGGCTTCTACGACAAGGTGCAGACCAAGTTTGCCCACATGGACGAGGCCGAGCTGAAGGAATCGGGCGTTCGCGTGGTGCCACCCGCCGTGGCGCGCCGGGGCAGCTTCATCGCCAAGGGCGCGATTTTGATGCCCAGCTACGTCAACATTGGCGCCTATGTGGGCGAAGGCACGATGGTGGACACCTGGGCCACGGTGGGCAGCTGCTGTCAGGTGGGCAAGAACGTGCACCTGTCCGGCGGCGTGGGCCTGGGCGGTGTGCTGGAGCCGCTGCAGGCCAACCCGACCATCATTGAAGACAACTGCTTCATCGGCGCCCGCTCCGAAGTGGTGGAAGGCGTGATCGTCGAAGAGAACTCGGTCATTTCGATGGGCGTGTACATCGGCCAGAGCACCAAGATCTATGACCGCGCCACCGGCACCGTCACCTACGGCCGCATCCCGGCCGGCTCGGTGGTGGTTTCAGGAAACCTGCCGAGTGCCGATGGCAAGTACAGCCTGTACTGCGCGGTGATCGTCAAGCGCGTCGACGCGCAGACCCGTGCCAAGACCAGCTTGAACGACCTGCTGCGCGACTGAACAGGCGGCGTGTCGGCGGTTTCACAACAAAGGTGGTTTTATGAGCATGATGGAAAGCATTCTGCGGTTGATGGCCGAACGCCACGCGTCGGATGTCTACCTGTCGGCCAATTCGCCGGTGCTGATCCGCATCAAGGGCGACTGCCAGCCGGTCAACTCCAAGGCCCTGCCACCCGACGCGCCCCGCGCCTTGCTGGCCGAAATCCTGCCGCCCAAGCGCATGGAAGAGCTGGAAGAAACCGGCGAGCTGAACATGGCCCACTCCATGGCCGGTGTGGGACGCTTCCGCATCAGTGGCATGCGCCAGCGTGGCAGTTACGCGGCCGTGATCCGCTGCATCAACTTTGAAATTCCCAGGCTCGACACCTTGGGCGTGCCGGCCGGCCTGGCCGACTTGATGCTGCAAAAACGCGGCCTGCTGCTGATGGTCGGCGCCACCGGGGCCGGCAAAAGCACCACGCTGGCCTCGCTGATCGACCACCGCAACGAGCGCATGTCGGGCCACATCCTGACGCTGGAAGACCCGATTGAGTATTTGTTCAAGAACAAGAAGTCGGTCATCAACCAGCGGGAAATCGGCACCGACACCGCGACGCTGCAAACTGGCCTGAAGAACGCGTTGCGGCAAGCGCCGGACGTGATCATGATCGGTGAGATCCGCGACCGCGACACCATGTCGGCCGCGATTGCCTACGCGCAGTCGGGCCACCTCTGTCTGGCGACCATGCACGCCAACAACAGCTACCAGGCGCTGAACCGCATTCTGAGTTTTTACCCGGTGGAGGTGCGCCCCACACTGCTGGGTGACCTGGCCGCCGCACTCAAGGCGGTGATCTCGCAGCGGCTGCTGCGCACCGTGGCGGGCGGCCGTGCACCGGCGGTGGAGGTCATGCTGAACACCAAGTTTGTCTCCGAGCTGATCGAACGCGGCGACTTCTCTGCCGTCAAAGAGGCGATGGAAAAGTCCATGGCCGACGGCTCGCAAACCTTTGAGCAAGACATCGCCCGCATGATCACCACCGGCATGGTGTCCCGCGAAGAGGGCCTGGCCAACGCCGACTCGCCCACCAACCTGATGTGGAAGCTGGAGAACCGCTTCACCGCCAGCCCCGGCACGCCCACCGCCGCCCCGGCTAACCCTGTGGCCAGCAGCAACGCGTCCAGCTTTGGCCACATCACGCTAGACACTTGATGGCAAACACCCTGTACCTGGCCGAACAACTGATCGCCCAGCCCTCCGTCACCCCGGACGACGCCGGTTGCCAGGCATTGATTGCCAGCCGGCTTGAACCGCTCGGTTTTGCCTGCCACAGCCTGCCCAGCGGGCCCGACTCCTTCCGGGTGGCCAACCTGTGGGCCGTTTTCAAGCCAAATCGGCCTCAAGCCATAGTGAAACCTGGTGATTCAGCTCCTGAATTGATAGTATTCGCTGGCCACACCGACGTTGTGCCCACCGGCCCGCTGGACCAGTGGGCAAGCGACCCATTCACCCCCAGCCACCGCAACGGCAAGCTCTATGGCCGGGGCGCAAGCGACATGAAAACCTCGCTCGCGGCCATGGTGGTGGCGACCGAAGAGTTCCTCGCCGCCCACCCACAGCCGAACATCGCCATTGGCTTTTTGCTGACCAGCGACGAAGAAGGCCCGGCCAACGACGGCACCGTCAAGGTCTGTGAATGGCTCACCGCCCAGGGTGAAAAGCTGGATTACTGCATCGTCGGCGAACCCACCTCGGTCGAGCGCACCGGCGACATGGTCAAAAATGGCCGCCGCGGCACCATGAGTGGCAAGCTGACCGTCAAGGGCGTGCAAGGCCACATCGCCTACCCGCACCTGGCGAAGAACCCAATCCACCTGCTGGCACCCGCGCTGGCCGAACTGACCACCGTGGCATGGGACCAGGGCAACGCCTTTTTCCCCGCCACCACCTGGCAGGTCAGCAACATCCACGGTGGCACCGGTGCCAGCAACGTGATTCCCGGCACGGTGGTGGTGGACTTCAACTTCCGCTTCTCCACCGAGTCCACCCCCGAAGGCCTGCAACAGCGGCTGGCCGCGGTGCTGGCCAGCCATGGGCTGAACCCGGACGCAGATTACGACCTGCAATGGACCATCGGCGGGCGGCCCTTCCTCACCACGCCCGGCACACTCGTGCAGGCGGTGCAACAGGCGATTCTGGACGAGACCGGCATCACCACAGAACTCTCCACCACCGGTGGCACCAGCGACGGCCGCTTCATCGCGCAGATCTGCCCGCAGGTGATCGAGTGTGGCCCACCCAACGCCACCATCCATAAGATCGACGAGCATGTGGCGGTGGCCGACATCGAGCCGCTGAAGAACATCTACCGCCGGGTTCTGGAGAACCTCAACGCCCACGCGGTGCGCACATGACGCTGTCCGACCTGATTGACGCCAGCGCCCAGCGGCTGGCAGCGGCCGGTGTGGCCTTTGGCCATGGCACCATCAACGCCCACGACGAAGCCGCCTGGCTGGTGCTGTGGCAACTCGGCCTGCCCCTGGACACCGAGATCGACGCCCTGACACCGCACGAGGTCACCCCAACCGAAGCAACCGAAGTGGCCGCACTGGTCACACAGCGCATCACCACCCGCCAGCCCGCCGCCTACCTGACCCGCGAGGCCTGGCTGCAGGGCGTGCCGTTTTACGTGGACGAGCGCGCCATCGTGCCGCGCAGCTTCATTGCCGAGCTGCTGGCAGACCCGCAGCAGGAAGGCACACTCGACTACTGGCTCAGCCACGCCACCGAGCAGGTGCTCGACCTGTGCACCGGCAACGGCAGCCTGGCCGTGCTGGCCGCCATGGCTTTCCCGGACGTGTTGGTAGACGCCTGCGACATTTCAGCCGACGCACTGGCCGTGGCCCGCATCAATGTCTGCAACCACGGTTTGCAGCAGCGCATCCGCCTGTTCGAATCCGACGGTTTGGCACAGGCCAACGGCCCCTACGACCTGATCCTGTGCAACCCGCCCTACGTCAACAGCCAGAGCATGGCCGCCCTGCCCCCCGAATACCAGGCCGAGCCGGTCCTGGCGCTGGCCGGCGGCACCGACGGCATGGACTTCATCCGCCAGCTGCTGCGCGACGCGCCGTCCCGCATGAACCCCAACGCCGTGCTGGTGCTGGAAATCGGCAACGAACGCCACCACTTTGAATCGGCCTTCCCGACACTCGCTGCCGTCTGGCTGGACACCAGCGCCGGCGAAGACCAGGTGTTGCTGCTGACCCGCGAGGCCCTGGCCGCCGCCCTCCCCCCGACATGATCACCCTTAAAAATCTCACCCTGCGCCGCAGCGCCAAGGTGCTGCTCGACAGCACTTCTGTGACCATCAACCCCGGCGAAATGGTCGGTCTGGTCGGCCGCAACGGCGCCGGCAAATCCACCCTGTTTGCGCTGCTCAACGGCACGCTGCACGAAGACGCGGGCGACTTCTTCGTGCCCCCCCAGTGGCGCATGGCCCAGGTGGCCCAGGACATGCCTGAGACCACCCAGACCGCGACCCAGTTCGTGATTGAAGGCGACGTCACCCTGCTGGCCGCCCAGGCCGAGGTGGACGCAGCCGAGGCCAGCAACGACGGCGACCGCATGGCGCACGCCTACATGGCCCTGCACGACGCCGGCGCCCACGACGCACCGGCCCGCGCACAGGCACTGATCCTCGGCCTTGGCTTCAAGACCAGCGAGCTGGACAACCCGGTCAACAGCTTCTCCGGCGGTTGGCGTATGCGCCTGCAACTGGCGCGCGCGCTGATGTGCCCGAGCGAGCTGCTGCTGCTCGACGAACCCACCAACCACCTGGACCTGGACGCCCTGGTCTGGCTCGAAGCCTGGCTCAAGCGCTACACCGGCACCATGCTGGTCATCAGCCACGACCGCGAGTTTCTGGACGCGGTGACCAATGTCACCCTGCACATCGACGCCGGCAAACTGGTGCGCTACGGCGGCAACTACAGCAAGTTCGAAGACATGCGTGCCGAACAGATGTCGCTGCAGCAAAGCGCCTTTGCGCGCCAGCAGGACAAGATGGCCCACCTGCAGAAGTTCATTGACCGTTTCAAGGCCAAGGCCAGCAAGGCCAAGCAAGCGCAAAGCCGCGTCAAGGCGCTGGAACGCATGGAAAAGATCGCGCCGATGCTGGCCGACGCCGACTTCAGCTTCGAGTTCAAGGAGCCGCTGAACCTGCCCAACCCGATGCTGGCGATGCACAACGCCAGCTTTGGCTACCCACCGCCCGACGATGCACCGGCCGGCACACCGCCCACCGTCATCGTCAACAACGTCAGCCGCTCGGTGCTGGCCGGCCAGCGCATCGGCATTCTGGGCGCCAACGGCCAGGGCAAATCCACGCTGGTGAAAACCGTGGCCCGCGCGCTCAAGGCCACCGGTGGCGACATCACCGAAGGCAAGGGCCTGAACATCGGCTACTTTGCGCAGCAGGAACTCGACGTGCTGCGCCCGGCCGACACGCCACTGGAACACATGATCCGGTTGGTGAAAGAGTCTGCTGCGGCATCGCTCAACCACGGCCAGGCCACACGCGAGCAAGACCTGCGCTCCTTCCTCGGCATGTTCAACTTTGGCGGCGACATGGTCAAACAGGCCGTGGGCAGCATGAGCGGCGGTGAAAAGGCGCGCCTGGTGCTGTGCATGATCGTCTGGCAGCGCCCCAACCTGCTGCTGCTGGACGAACCCACCAACCACCTCGACCTCGCCACCCGCGAGGCGCTGAGCGTGGCGCTGAACGAATTCGAAGGCACGGTGATGCTGGTCAGCCACGACCGGGCGTTGCTGCGCGCGGTGTGCGACGAGTTCTGGCTGGTCTCACGCGGTGGCGTGGCGCCGTTCGACGGCGACCTGGACGACTACCAGCGCTACCTGCTGGACGAAGCGAAGCGCCAGCGGGAAGAACAACGCGAAGAACAGCGCAACGCCGAACGCGCTGCCGCCAGCGCCAAAGCGGCACTGACTGCCAAGCCGGCACCGCGCAAGCCGCAGGCCAACAACGCGCTGCGCAACCTGCAGCGTGACATCGACAAGCTCGAACAGGCCATGGCGGGCCTGAACGCCGAGCAGCGCCAGATCGAGCAACAGTTCGCGTCCCCCGACCCGCACCCCGAATCGGCGGCCCTGGGCAAGCGGCTCAAAACCATCCAGCAGGAACTCACCAGCCTGGAAGAACAATGGCTGCAACTGCACCAGGAAATTGAGAACGCCGCCGCCTGACCCGCTGAAACACGTGTCTTGGGCTGCGCGGTATATTCGGCTTTTACCGCACAAGGACACACATGCTCTCACTGCTTGGTACCCTCATCGTCGGTTTGGTGGTTGGTCTGATTGCCCGGGCGGTACACCCCGGCAAAGACCAGCTCGGCATCATCATGACCGCCCTGCTGGGCGTTGCAGGCTCCTTTGTCGCCAACTACGCCGGCACCGCACTGGGCTGGTACAAGCCCGGCGATGCGGCCGGATGGATCGCCTCGGTGGTCGGCGCAGTGGTACTGCTGTTTGTCTACAACCTGATCCGCCGGAAATAACCCGACCCCCATGGCCAGCGCCGTACAACTCGCTGCGGGCAACGCAACCCTGCTGGCGGCAGTACAGCGCAGCCGCAAACTGCTGCACCGCCGCGCATTGGTCGCCGGTGCCGCCAGCATGGTGCCCGTCCCCGGCTTCGACTGGATGATCGACGCGGCCTTGCTGTCGAAAATCATCCCGGAGATCAACGCCGAATTCGGCCTCGCCCCGGCCCAGTTGGACTTGCTTGAACCTGCCAAGCGGGAACAGGTGCAGAAAGTGGTGGCCTGGGTCGGTTCGGCCCTGATCGGCAAACTCATCACCCGCGACCTGGTGCTGACCGCCGCCAAAACCGTCGGCGTGCGCCTCACCGCCAAACAAGCCACGCGCTTCGTCCCACTTGCCGGTCAGGCCATCTCCGCCGCCATCGGCTACGCCGCCATCCGCCACCTGGGTGAAGCGCATTTGAAAGACTGCGTGCGTGTGGCGCAACAGGTGCAGCACTTGTTGCCAAGCCCTGCCAGAGATCTACACATCGGCACGCAGCACTGAGCTTGTGTGCGTCACGGCCACGTGGCAGCCTATTTAAAAAGCGCAGAAAGCCGACCGAGCACACCGTCTTGTTGAGCGGTCTCGATGACGCCCTCATCGTGTTCGCTGCTTTCCCAATTTGAGAAGTAAAAATACGGTTTGCCGGTTTTCGCATATGTTGTGCGAACGCCCATGTCTGGCCGATGATTCAGCGAAGAGTAATGGGCAATCAGTGCGCGACGAGGCGTGCCTGGAACTGTCGGGTATGAGCCTTGATGTATCAGCCTGCCATGCCAAAACAGCACATCGCCCTTTTTCCCCAGAAATGTTTCAACAGCCTGGCCTCGTCGTACTATCTCCTCTTCGCATGCCACGGCAACAATGTTCTCCGTCGTCGACGGCCAGTCGGGTCGTTGCGCCTGAGCCTCTGGGATTTGCTCAAACAACTTTTCACGGCGCAACGGAGGCCATTTATGAGACCCACGCACAAACTGGAATGGACCAGAGGCAGGGTCTATGTCCTCCAGAGCAATCCATACCGCGATGTAATGCGAGTGAACAAAATCGGGGTTTAGGTAGTCATCGCTGTGGAAGCGTCGCTGTGTCGAGACCCAACCGGTAAGGGTCAGGTGCAACCCCATGGGTTGCCCAATGAGTTCGTCCATTTTTTCTACCAGTGGACTGTAGAGCGCGATATCTTTCAACTCATCGTGACGCAAATAAGGGCAGGGGTCTTTCCAACCGCCATCCAGAACCACTTTCCGGCGAAATGCAACATAGTCGTCAACGACCTTCTCGGGTAGGAATTGTTGCTTGACCAAGACACCATCGCGTCGCCACAAACGCTGATCTTCGTTCAACATGGATTCGTTGATGACGTCACGGTCCAGGAGTGGGCGCACGTCGTTTGGATATTCTTCGCTCAAATCCGTGTATGAAATACCCACCATAACTCCTTCCAAACAAGACCACACCGGCAAAGACGGTCTGAGATGACCACACGCTTTGGATTTTCCAGTTCTATTTTCATTAACTCTGGTTGATCACAAGCAGCGCCTCGACAAAGACTCTGCACACCTCACGGGCATTTTCCACCTTGTTCCAGCAACACAGGGGGCCATCCATGAATCCCACGTCCTGGTCTTCAGGGTTCTTGTCCAACACTCTTATGCGCAGTACGGCGCCGAGCACCTGGCAATCCCCGCCACAAGAACCGAGCGCTTGCGGGCTGAAAACGTGGGCAACATTGTCACGTTAGTCACGTTCGCCAAAAGAAAAGGACTTAGCCTCGCAGCCAAGTCCTTGATTTGATTGGTGGGTCCTGAGTGACTCGAACACTCGACCTACGGATGAAGAATCCGAACTCCCGATACCATACTGCACGATATAAAATCAAAAAATAACCAATATCATGTTGATTTTATTAATCAAATTTTTCATCATGGTTTTTGAAGACACCTTGGTCATGGGTCAATTCACCAGCATCGAAAAAATCATCTTCACTGATATTCCGAATTTGAATAAATTCGTAGCGGCTGAATTGGCTATTTCAATTCCAATGACTACGGAACATGCCCGCATTGTCGCAGGAAGCGCATAAAAAGCACAGAATCTGTAAACAACCCCGTGTGTCCCTGTTTATGTACCTGGACGTTGCATCTCTGCATGCAACGCAAAAACCCGATTTCGGCTTGAATTGATGGTCATAAGGATGACCATAGGGATAGCGAAGGCCCCGTCTTGAGTATTCGAGAATCCGACGAACTGGAAAGCAATACCTGTGTAGCTGCCATTAGTTAGTGCATCGGCACAACCAGTCAATTGAATCGAAGAGTTGAATGCGTTTTTGCCACCAGACCGAGGAACCACCGTCCCGACGTATACGCAGCCAGTCCGTTCATTTTTACCGCTGAGTCTACCGGCGGAATCGAACGATAAAGTTGCATTAAACCGTTGGTAAGGTATCCAAGTACCGGCAAGCCTGGTAACTTCAGCAGGCGAGCTGTAAGCATAGGTTGTCCTGACTGTGTCAGATACCGAGGATGCTGGTGTCGCATCCAAAATATGGTTCCGACTAGCCATGGGCTCTGTCAGTGTCGCAGAGATCAGTTGATCCAATGGCTGGATAGTCTCTGTGATAGACACCGGACTGGCGCCGAGGATACTGCTGTTAACGGAGATCACCGAGTTGGTTGATCTGAATCGCGTCGTGATCTTAGTCCCAGTAGTTCTTTCGACGGATTCAAAGGATCCGGTCGCAAAGTAAGTAGGCTCTCCATTTGCAGTGAAATCGTCAATGAACCAAATTTCATTGTTTTCCAACGTGATCTGATAAGAGCGATACACAGGAACAGATAGAGGGACTGGTTGTGGGAGACGCCCAACGTAGATGCCTTCTGATGCAAAAAAGCTTGCCGCCTGCGAGGAGTTTCCATCCTCACCGCCGCCGCAAGCCGCGAGCATAGCCAACATGATAGATACGAGAGAAATCTTTGGAGTAATCATGGCGCTGTATTGTGCAGGGTGAAGTATCAATGCATTTTGAGTTGCGCAGATCGATTGGATGCACCCGGTCTAAGCTGCTGCCGGTTTTATGGTTTTGGCTGAAAACTGTCACCAACTTAGTCCAATAAAAAAGCCTGCTATTAATTAAATAGCAGGCTTTTTAAGCCCAGGAATGGGAAAGTGGTGGGTCCTGAGTGACTCGAACACTCGACCTACGGATTAAGAGTCCGCTGCTCTACCAACTGAGCTAAGAACCCACTGTAACTGTTCACACCTGCTGTTTTGCAGAGTGCTGTGTCCATGCCATTGACTGACATGGCACACATACTGCCGGATGAAATCCGGCAATGGTGTTGGTGGGACGTGCGGGGGTCGAACCCACGACAAACGGATTAAAAGTCCGCTGCTCTACCAACTGAGCTAACGTCCCGAAGGCGTTGTCTGCAACCCGATCTTTTTAACAGACCCAGTTTAAGACAGCCTCAAATTATAGCCTCGTTTTGACCACTCCCCCAGCGAGTTGGTTCAAAATCCACCCTGCGGCACACTGCCCGAAAGTCGCAGTCACAGGGGCAAACGAACCGTAGCCAGCACAATTGAGCGAACCGTCGCTGGCACAGGCGTCGGCAGCCTGCGCCACGGGCTCGCGGCTGAAAACGCACTGCACCCCCATCGCACCCTTGCCGGGCAACCCATGCTGCTTGCGCAGGCGGTAGCGCAGGTTGGCGAGCAGAGGGTCGTGGGTCACATCGGCCAAGTCGGCCATGTCGGCCAGATGGGCCAGGCGCTTGCCACCGGCAGCACCCGCCGTCACAAACGGCAGGCCCGATTGCCGCGCCCAAACAGCCAACGCGGCTTTTGCAGACATCTGGTCACAGGCGTCTATCAGGGCGTCCAGTCCCGTGGGCAGCAAGGCTTCACAGTTCTCTGGCGTCACAAACTCTTCGACCACGGTGGTCACACAATTGGGGTTGATCTGCGCAATGCGCTGTTGCATGGCCAACACCTTGGCCATGCCCAGTGTGTCGTCGAGCGCCAGCACCTGCCGGTTGATGTTGGACTCGGCCACCTGGTCCAGGTCGATCAGTGTCAGTGCACGCACTCCGCTGCGCGCCAGTGCTTCAGCCACCCAGGAGCCCACACCCCCCAGGCCAACCACACCCACATGGGCTTGCCAGATGCGGCTGGCACCGGCAGCGCCATACAGGCGCGCAATGCCACCGAAACGGCGCTCAAAATCCATGGGAAATACGGCAGAGGGCATGCGCTGAGGATGTCATGCCAGTGCGGGGGCGGTGCCGTGGGCACCCCACCCCCGCGTGTGATGGGTTTACTTGAGTTTGGACAAACGCTCGCGTGCCGGCGCGGCAGCTTCCGAACGCGGGTAGGTCCGCACGATGTCTTCCAGCGAGCGGCGGGCACCGGCGTTGTCGTTCAACTCGATCTGGCTGTTGGCCATGGCGAGCAGCGCGTCAGGCACACGTGGGTGGTCGGGCGTCTGGGTGACCATGGCACGCAGGTTGGCCACAGCACCGGCGTAGTCGCGGTTGGCGTACTGCGCGTTGCCCAGCCAGAACAGCGACGAAGGGACAAAACCGCTGGACGGGTAGCGACGCACCAGGCTCTGGAACACGCCTTGTGCACCGGGGAAATCACCACCACGGAACAAGGCCAGACCGGCTTCGTACTCGCGCTTCTCGGCGGCCTCGGCCATGAATTCGCGGCCGTCGACCGTGACCTTGAACGGTTCAATCTTGCGCAGGCGTTCTTCCAGCGGCTGCAAGACTTCTTTCTGGCGCTTCTGCACGTCGGCAAAGTCGCGTGCCACGGCATCGTTCTGGGCGCGCATCCGGGCGATGTCACCACGGATGGCTTCCAGCTGGCTTTGCAGGTCCAGTACCTGCCCGCGCAGCAAGGCGTTTTCCTGGCTGCTGCGACTCACCTCTTCCAGCAAACGGGTCTGATTGACGGTGGCGGTCTGGCGGTCGGTCTCGAGGCGCTGGCGCAGTTCCAGGATGGATTTGCGCGCATCGCGGTCGTCGAAGAACTGGGCCTGGGCAGTCAGTGCGGACACACCGAGGCAAGCCACGGTCAGGAATTTGGCGGAGTGGGCAAATAGGTTCGTCATGGTCTTCATGGGTTGATCTCGGCACGGCGATTCTTGGCGTTGGACGGCTCGTCATCCCCGACAGCGGCGAGTTTTTCCTTGCCGAAGCTGACCGCCTCGACCTGGGCTGGCTCAGCACCAGACAACAGCAGCGATTTGCGCACGGCTTCGGCACGCCGCTGACCCAGCGCCAGGTTGTATTCGCGGCCGCCGCGCTCATCGGTGTGGCCTTCCACCGTCAGCTTGCGCTGGCGGTTGGCTTTGAGATAGTCCGAAAACCGTGCCAGCAGCGGTGCGAACTCGGGTTTGACAACTGCGCTGTCGTAGTCAAAGTACACGCTGCGGGCGCGCTCGTCGGCTGGTGCGTCGGAGGGAATCACGCTCAGCGGAACCCCTTCGGCACTGCCAATGCTGCCGGGCTGGCCAGGTGTCACGGCAGCGTCTGCACCGCTACCCACCGACGTACCGGAACGGTCCTCGACCGGTACCTCGTCCAGGTTGATGCGGGAGGCGCAGCCCCCCAGAAACAATACGGCGGAGAGCAGTGGGATAACAATTTTCATGCGCAGGTCAAAACGGTACAAAGAGGCTTATTTGAGGAAAGGACCCCATGCAGGTTCCCGCAAATCACCAGGAGCACCGGTCAGACGCGATTTGATGCGGCCGTCCAGCGTGGTGGTCATCAGTGTGTCGCGGCCACCCTGGGTGGTTGCGTAGATGATCAAACGGCTGTTGGGCGCAAAGCTTGGGCTTTCGTCGGCGGTGGTGTCGGTCAGGGTGGACACCGAACCGGAAGCCAGCTCGAGCAGCTTGAGCTTGTAGCCGCCGCCTTCGCGCGACACATAGGCCATCCAGCGGCCATCCGGGCTCAGTGCCGGCGAGATGTTGTAGCTGCCAGAGAAGGTCACGCGGGCCACCGAACCACCGCCGGAGGCCATGCGGTAAATCTGCGGCTGGCCACCGCGGTCGCTGACGAAGTAAATCTGGTCGCCTTTGGGCGAGTAAACGGCTTCGGTGTCGATGCTGGGGGACGAGGTCAGGCGGTTAGGTTCACCGCCAGCCGCGTTGATGGTGAACAGCTGTGAGCCACCTTCGCGGCTCAGCGTCACGGCCAGCGAGCCGCCATCCGGCGCCCAGGCGGGTGAGCTGTTGGAACCACGGAAGCTGGCCAGCAGACGGCGCTTGCCGGTGGACACGTCGTGCACGTAAACAATCGGCTTGCGGGTTTCAAACGACACGTAGGCGAGTTGCTCGCCGTTTGGCGACCAGGCGGGCGAAATGATCGGCTCGGAGCTGGACAAGGCGCTCTGGTAACCCTCGCCATCGGCATCGGCCACCCAGAGGTTAAAGCGGTTGGCCGACTTGGTCACGTAGGCGATGCGGGTCGAGAAGATGCCTTTTTCGCCGGTCAGCTTTTCGTACACATAGTCGGAAATGCGGTGGGCGGCCAACCGCAGGTCAATCTCGCTGACCGAAAAACTCTGCCCGCCGAGGTCTTGCCCACGCACGGCGTCCCAAAGGCGGAAGCGGACGTCAAAACGGCCGTTGTTCAGCTTGCGCACGCTGCCTGTCAGCAGCGAGTCGGCGCCTTTTTCTTTCCAGGGCGCCATGTCGGGGCGGGACAACTCGTCCAGCGCCGCACCCGAGGCGTCGACGTTGCGAAACTGGCCGCTGCGCTCCAGATCGGCACGCACGATGCTGCCGATTTGCTGAGGCGCCAGCTCGTTGCCTTTGAAACTGGCAATCGCGATCGGCAACTGCGTCAGGCCAACGCCAGTCACGTCAACACGCACCTGCGCGAACGAGGTTTGCATCCAAAGCGCAAGGAAAAAGACGGCAAGGCTTTTGGACAAGGCGCCTGCGGCCACTTTGATTGAGCACATATTGATGGAAAATAGTGGAATGAACGGTAATACTTTAACAGTCATGGCGCTGCTGTCCGTGACCCGCCGGGAAATTTTGCCCGGTAACGTGTCGGAATCGACAGCGTGCATGCGCGCGCCCTGGCACATGGCGCAAGCCCCGATGACGCCCGTTCATTGTGGCTGACACGTCTCCCCCCACCGCGCAGCCGGCAGCGCCTGAACCTGCTGCCGACATTCCCAAACGCATTTCATTGAAGGCCTTCCGGCGGCTGCAGCCCTACTTTGGCCAGTCCAAGGGCATCTGGGGCGTGGCGGCACTGGCCACCATTCTGGGTTCGGCCACCGAGCCGCTGATCCCGGCGCTGATGCAACCGCTGCTGGACCAGGGGTTCCAGCGCGGCAGTTTCAGCCTGTGGCTGGTGCCCATCGTGTTGCTGTTGCTGTTTGGCGTGCGCGGCTTCTGTGGCTACCTGGCCGAAGTGGCGCTGGCCAAAGTGGCCAACCAGGGCATGCTGGCGCTGCGGCGCAAGTCGTTCGACCGCCTGCTGGACGCCGACATGGCGCTGTTCTCGCGCCAGTCGGCCAGTGCGCTGTCCAACACCGTGGTGTACGAGGTTCAGGTCGGCGCGACGCAACTCGTCAACGCGTTACTGGGGATGGCCCGGGACACGCTGACGTTGATGGCCCTCGTAGGCTACCTGCTTTACCTGAACTGGAAGCTGACGCTGATCGTAGCACTGCTGTTCCCGTCGGTCACCTACGTGATGCGCACGCTGTCGCGCCGGCTGTACAAGATCGCCAAGGCCAGTCAGGACGCCACCGACAACCTCGCCTATGTGGTGGAAGAAAACGTGCTGGCCCACCGCATGGTGCGGCTGCACGCGGCGCAACCGTCGCAGTCCACCCGGTTCTTTGACCTGAGCCACAAGCTGCGTGGCCTGACGATGAAGTCCATCATGGCCTCGGCCGCGATGACACCGCTGACGCAGATGCTGGCGGCCACCGCACTGTCGGCAGTGATCTGCATTGCGCTGGTGCAGAGCAGCGGTAACAACGTGTCGGTCGGCAGCTTTGTGTCCTTCATCACCGCCATGCTGATGCTGCTGGCCCCCATCAAGCACCTGGCTGGCATTGCCAGCCCCATCACCCGTAGCATGGCCGCACTGGAACGGGCGCTCGATTTGATCGAGTTCACACCGGTCGAGGCCTCGGGCACCTACAAACCCGCCAGCACGGCTGCTGGCACGAGCGGCAGCATCGTGTTCAAGGATGTGTCGGTGCAGTACCAGTCGGAAACCGCCCCGGCGCTGGACCGCTTCAGCCTGACCATCGCCCCGGGCGAGGTGGTGGCACTGGTCGGCGCTTCAGGCTCCGGCAAAACCACGCTGGCCAACCTGCTGCCACGCTTTGTGCTGCCGACCGGCGGCCAGGTGCTGTTGGACGGCCACGACATTGCCGATTGGCAGCTTGCGGCGCTGCGCGGCCAGTTTGCCATGGTGAGCCAGGACGTGGTGATGCTCAACGACACGCTCGCCACCAACGTCTGTCTCGGCATGCCACGCGACGACGAACGCGTGTGGTCGGCCCTGGAAGCCGCCAACCTGGCCGACCATGTGCGCACCCTGCCGCTGGGCGTGGACACGCCGGTGGGCCACAACGCGGCGCAACTGTCGGGCGGCCAGCGCCAGCGCCTGGCGATTGCCCGGGCGCTCTACAAAAGCGCGCCGGTGCTGATCCTCGACGAAGCCACCTCCGCACTGGACACCGAGTCCGAACGTCTGGTGCAGGAAGCGCTGCAGCGCCTGATGGTCGGCCGCACGACGCTGGTCATCGCCCACCGCCTGTCCACCATCGAACACGCCGACCGGGTGGTGGTGATGGAGCGCGGCCGCATCCTGGAACAGGGCAGCCACGCGGAACTGATGCGCATGAACGGCACCTATGCCCGCCTGCAGTACCTCGGCGGCGGTGAACTGCGGGACGCCACCACGTAGGCGAGCGGCTGGCGGGGTCGCCTAGAGCAGCACGATGTCGTACTGCTCCTGGCCCATGGCGGTTTCGCTTTGCAGCGAGATCGGCTTGCCAATGAAGTCGCTCAGGCCGGCCAGGTGCTGGCTCTCTTCGTCCAGAAACAGCTCCACCACCTTGGGTGAAGCGACCACGCGGAACTCGCGTGGGCTGAACTGCCGTGCCTCGCGCAGGATCTCACGCAGGATGTCGTAGGCCACGCTGCGTGCGGTCTTCACCGTGCCTTTGCCACTGCACACCGCGCAGGGTTCACACAACAGGTGGGCCAGCGACTCGCGGGTGCGCTTGCGCGTCATCTCCACCAGGCCAAGCTGGGAGAAACCACCGGCCATGGTTTTGACCCGGTCCCGGGCCAGCTGCTTGCGGAACTCGGCCAGCACTGCCTCACGGTGGTCTTCACGCGTCATGTCGATGAAGTCAACAATGACGATGCCGCCCAGGTTGCGCAGTCGCAGCTGGCGCGCAATCGCCAGCGCCGCTTCCAGGTTGGTCTTGAAGATGGTGTCGTCAAAGTTGCGCGCGCCCACATAGCCACCGGTGTTGACGTCGATGGTGGTCAGCGCTTCGGTCTGGTCGACGATCAGGTAGCCACCCGACTTCAAATCCACCCGGCGGCCCAGTGCCCTGGCGATTTCTTCGTCGATGGAAAACAAGTCGAAGATCGGGCGCTCACCCTTGTAATGCTGCACCTTGTCCACGGTGGCGGGCATGAACTCGCGGCCAAAGGCCTGCAGCTTGTCGCACTGCTCACGCGAGTCGATGCGGATGGTCTGCGTGTCTTCGCTGACCATGTCACGGAGTACCCGTTCCAGCAGGCTCAGGTCCTGGTGCAGCAGCGTGCGAGGGGGTTGCCGCAGGGACGCGTCCTTGATGCGCGCCCAGGCTTTGCGCAGGTAGGCAATGTCATCGGCCAGTTCGGCGTCGGTGGCGTCTTCGCCGTTGGTGCGCAGGATGAAACCGCCACCGGTGCCGCCACCGCCACCCGGTGCGCTGGCGGTGGCCAGTTGCAGCAGGCGCTCGCGCAGCACCGCTCGCTGCTCCCCGGGGATCTTCTGCGAGATGCCCATGTGGTTGTCGTGTGGCAAATACACCAGCAGCCGTCCCGCAATGCTGATCTGGGCCGACAAGCGCGCGCCCTTGGTGCCAATCGGGTCCTTGATGACCTGCACCAGCAGCGACTGGCCTTCAAACACCTGCTTCTCGATGGGCGTCAGGTTGGCCACCGGCACGGCGCCGGGGGCGCGGGTTTCGGCGTCCAGCACACGCTGGTGGCCGCTCGACACCAGATCGGCCACGTGCAGGAAAGCGGCGCGGTCCAGCCCAATGTCGATGAACGCCGATTGCATGCCGGGCAGCACACGCGACACCTTGCCGAGGTAGACGTTGCCCACCAGGCCACGCTCCAGCGTGCGCTCGACGTGCAGCTCCTGCACGGCGCCGTTTTCCACCACGGCCACACGGGTTTCCTGGGGTGACCAGTTGATGAGGATGTCTTGTTGCATGGTTCAGCGCAGAAAGCCGGCCGCACGCAACAGTTGCGCGGTTTCACAGGCGGGCAAACCCATGATGCCAGAGTAGCTGCCGCTGATGTGGGTAATGAACCCCGCCGCCCTGCCCTGCACCGCGTAGGCGCCAGCCTTGCCCATCGATTCGCCCGAGGCAATGTAGTCGGCCAGCCCACGCCTGGACAGCGGGGCAAACGTCACCCTGGACACACTCAGCGCGGCAAAACGTTTCTTGCCGTGCTGCAAGGCCACCGCGGTCAGTACCCGGTGGGTGCTGCCAGCCAGTTCGCGCAACATACGGGCCGCATCGGCCGCATCGCTGGGCTTGCCATAGAGGATGCGGCCTTTGGCCACCGTGGTGTCGGCGCACAGCACCGGTGCCGTTGGCAAGCCACGCGCCTTCAATCGCCGCACCGCGGCATCCAGCTTGAGCGCGGTCACACGTTGCACGTAAGCGGTGGGCGACTCGCCGGGGCGCTCGGCCTCTAGCGACTCGGCGTCTTCGTCGGGGCCGGCCAGCAGCAGCTCGTGGTGAACGCCCAACTGGTTGAGCAGTTCGCGCCGGCGTGGGCTTTGGGAGGCGAGGTAGATGAAGTCGGGGGGCATGCTCATTCCCGGTGGTAGGGGTGGCCGGCATTGACCGACCAGGCGCGGTAGAGTTGTTCGACCAGCAGCACCCGCACCATGGCGTGGGGCAAGGTCAGGTCAGACAGGCGAATGCGTTCGTGGGCGGCCTGTTTGAAAGCCGGGTCCAGGCCATCGGGGCCGCCGATCACCAGCGCCACGTCGTCGCTGTCGAGTTGCCAGCCCTTGAGGCGGGCGGCCAGGGCCACGGTGGTGAGCGCGGTGCCACGCTCGTCCAGCGCCACGATGCGGGTGCCGCGCGGGATGGCCGCTTCGATGCGCTCGCGTTCGGCGGCATACAGCTGCTCAACCGTTTTGGAACCGCGCGCCTCGGTCTTGACGGCCTTGAGTTCCACCTTCAGCTCGGGGGGGAAGCGCTTGGCGTAGTCGTCCCAGGCGGTTTGTGCCCAGTCGGGCACACGCTGGCCGACCGCCACCACGTACAGCTTCATGCCTTGCGGGCAGGCGCCTTTTTGGCAGGTGCTTTTTTCGCTGCGGCTTTGGCGGGCGCCTTTTTGGTGGTGGTTTTCACCACCACTTTTGTGACGGTGCTTTTGCGGGCGGGCGCCTTCTTGGCGGCCGGTTTAGGCGCCTTGGCGGCCTGCTCGGCCGCTTTGATCGCGGTTTTGGCGGCACTGCTGCGGCGCAGGGTGGTGGGTTCAGCCTTCACAGCCACTTTTTTGGCCGGGGCCTTCTCGGCCGTTGCCGGCTTGGCTGAACCCAGCTTCAAACGCACGGGCGTGTCGCCCCACAGCTCTTCGAGGTGGTAGTACTGGCGAATGGACGGCTGCATGATGTGCACCACAGCCGCGCCACAGTCCACGATGATCCACTCGCCGTTTTCTTCGCCTTCAATGCGTGGCTTGGCAAAGCCGGCATCCCGCACCGCGTCGCGCACCGAAGCGGCCAGCGCCCGGGTCTGGCGGTTGGAGGTGCCCGACGCCATCATCACCCGCTCAAACAACGGCGACAGGTGCTCGGTGTTGAAGACCTGAATGTCTTGCGCCTTCACGTCCTCCAGACCATCGACGATGGCGCGCTGGAGTTTCTGGATGTCTTTTTTGGCGGCGGATTCAGTGGTCATCGGGTGGTTTGGTAAAGCAGGTGTTTGGCAATATAGCGCGCAACGGCGTCGGGAACCAGATGGTCGACTCCCTCGCCCGCCGCGAGCCGGGCGCGAACTTCGGTCGCGCTGGCCTGCATCAGGGGCAGTTGCAGAGGCTGAAACACAGCATGGGGCAGGTTTTTAGGGTCAAATTGCCCCTCAGCCTTAGTGTTTTCTGCGCGTCTAGCTATTGAAATTATAGCTAATTGGGTGATCGCGGAAATCTCGTGCCAACGGTTGAGCGAATGGGCCTGGTCTTCGCCCATCACCAGCAGCAGTTGTGCGTTGGGCTCAGTACTGTGCAGCGCACGCAGGGTGTCGATGGTGTAGCTCGGGCCTGTCCGGCGGATTTCACAGTCGTCCACCACCACCCGGGGGTGGTTGGCAAAGGCCAGTTGAACCATGGCGAGCCGGTGGGCGCTGTCGGTCAATGGCCGGGGTTTGTGCCAGGCCTGGCCGGTGGGCACCACGTGGAGCACGTCGAGCTGCAGCTGCGCCACGGCCGCATCGGCCAGGGCCAGGTGGGCGTTGTGCGGTGGGTCGAACGCGCCACCAAACACGCCGATGCGGCGCGCTGGCGCGGCGCCGCTCAAACCCATTCGCGGCGCACCAGGAAGTGGCTGTACAGCGCCGCCTCGGCCGAATCGGGTTCCGGCTGGTGCGCATACGACCAACTCGCCAGCGGCGGCATGGACATCAGGATGGACTCGGTGCGCCCACCCGACTGCAGGCCGAAGTGTGTGCCCCGGTCCCAGACCAGGTTGAATTCGACATAGCGGCCACGCCGGTAAAGCTGGAAGGCGCGCTCACGTTCGCCGTAGGGCGTGTCTTTGCGGCGCGCCACGATGGGCAGGTAGGCGCTGGTCAGCGCTGCGCCCACGGCCTGCATCATGTCGCGGCTGCGCTCGGAGCCAAGCTCAGAGAAGTCGTCAAAAAACACGCCACCCACGCCACGCGGTTCGTTGCGGTGCTTGAGGAAAAAATACTCGTCGCACCAGGTTTTGAAGCGCGGGTACTTGTCGTCGCCAAACGGCGCCAGCGTCTGTTGGCAGGTGCGGTGGAAGTGCACCGCGTCTTCCTCAAAACCATAGTACGGCGTCAGGTCCATGCCACCGCCAAACCAGCACACCGGTTCACCGCCCTGGGGCGTGGCGGCGAGCATGCGCACATTCATGTGCACCGTGGGCACATAGGGGTTGCGCGGGTGGAACACCAGCGACACGCCCATGGCCTCGAACGGTGCGCCGCTCAGTTCGGGCCGGTGCTGGGTGGCCGAGGGTGGCAGGCGCGGGCCGCGCACGTGGGAGAAACCGCAACCGGCGCGTTCAAACACCGCGCCACCTTCCAGAATCATGGTGATGCCATTGCCTTGCAGCAATTCGCCAGGTGGCTTTTCCCAGGCGTCGGCCACAAAGGCACTGCCATCCACCGCGCTGACCTGCGCGGTGATCTCACGTTGCAGGCCGAGCAGAAATTCGCGGGTGTCTTTCACGCTGGTTTGATGGCGCGGTAGCCGATGTCGCGCCGGTGCTGTGCGCCGTCGAAATGGATCGCCTGCGCCAGTTCGTTGGCCTGCTGTTGCGCGGCCTTGACCGACTCGGCCAACACCGTCACACACAGCACACGCCCACCGGCAGTGACGGTGCTGTCGCCCTGGCGGGTGGTGCCGGCATGGAACACCACCGCGTTGTCGGTGTTTGCGGGCAAGCCGGTGATGGCGTCGCCCTTGCGCGGGTTGAGCGGGTAGCCGTGTGCGGCCATCACAATGCCCAGCGCCACGTGGCGGTCCCAGTGCAGCTCGATGTCGTCAATGCGGCCATGCGGACCGGTTTCGGTGGCCGCCCACAACACGTCATAGAGGTCGGATTTGAGCCGCATCATGATGGGCTGGGTCTCCGGATCGCCCATGCGGCAGTTGAACTCCAACGTCTTGGGTTTGCCGTGTGCGTCGATCATCAGGCCTGCGTAGAGGAAACCGGAGTAAGGAATGCCGTCTTTTTCCATGCCCTTGATGGTCGGCAGGATGATTTCGCGCATGGTGCGGGCGTGCACCTCGGGCGTGACCACCGGGGCGGGCGAGTACGCGCCCATGCCACCGGTGTTGGGGCCCTGGTCGGCGTCGAGCAGGCGTTTGTGGTCCTGGCTGGTGGCGAGTGGCAACACGTTTTTGCCGTCGCACAGCACGATGAAGCTGGCTTCTTCGCCCTGCAGGAATTCCTCGATCACCACCCGCGCGCCACCGTCGTTGTGCTGCACGCCCAGGGTGTTGTCCACCAGCATGAAGTCGATCGCCTCGTGCGCTTCGGCCAGGGTCATGGCCACCACCACGCCCTTGCCGGCGGCCAGGCCGTCGGCCTTCACCACAATGGGGGCACCGATCTTGTCCACGTAGGCGTGTGCGGCCACCGGGTCAGAAAACGTGTCGTACACGGCGGTGGGAATGCCGTGGCGCTTCATGAAGGCCTTGGAAAACGCCTTGGAGCTTTCCAGCTGTGCGGCGGCCTTCGTGGGGCCAAAGATCCGCAGCCCATGGGCGCGAAACTCGTCCACGATGCCCGCCGCCAGCGGCTGCTCGGGGCCCACCACCGTGAGGGCGATTTTGTTGTCTTGGGCCCAGACCCGCAGCGCTTTCACGTCGGTGATGGGCAAATTTTCCAGCCGCTCGTCCACCGCCGTGCCGCCGTTGCCCGGCGCCACATAGACCGCTTGTACCTTGGGCGACTGGCTCAGCTTCCATGCCAACGCATGTTCGCGGCCACCACCGCCCACCACCAAAACTTTCATACCGGCCTTCTTATTCGTTGCTTATTCGTTGATTTCTGCATTGTGGAAAACGTTCTGCACGTCGTCCAGTTCTTCCAACGCGTCCAGGATTTTCTGCATTTTCGCGGCGTCGTCGCCAGCGAGCGGAATGTTGTTTTCCGCACGCATCGTCACCTCAGCAACCTCAGGCGCCAGGCCTGCGGCCTGCAAGGCGTTTTTCACCGCCTCGAACTCGGCCACCGAGGTCAACACCTCGATCGCGCCGTCGTCGTCGGTGATCACGTCGTCGGCACCGGCTTCCAGCGCCACCTCCATCACCTTGTCTTCATCGGTACCGGGCGCAAACACCAGCTGGCCGCAGTGCTTGAACTGAAACGCGACCGACCCGTTGGTGCCCATGTTGCCACCGTGCTTGTTAAAAGCGTGGCGCACCTCGGCCACGGTGCGCACGTGGTTGTCGGTCATGGTGTC
The DNA here is from genome assembly GCA_017848435.1 of Burkholderiaceae bacterium. Classification (GTDB taxonomy): domain Bacteria; phylum Pseudomonadota; class Gammaproteobacteria; order Burkholderiales; family Burkholderiaceae_C; genus PCRC01. Next base: position 61,525 of record JAFEHU010000073.1, read on the forward strand.
CACCACAATCGCGGCGCCACCAATGCCGTAGCCTTCGTAGCGGATCTCTTCGTAGTGCACGCCCTCGGCATTGCCGGTGGCCTTGTCGATGTTGTACTTGATGCGGTCGGCCGGCATATTGGCCGCCTTGGCCTTGTCCACGGCCAGGCGCAGGCGCGGGTTGGCGCTCAGGTCACCGCCACCGGCGCGTGCCGCCACCGTGATCTCGCGGATGATGCGCGTCCAGATCTTGCCGCGCTTCTCGTCCTGCCGACCTTTTCGGTGCTGAATATTCGCCCATTTGCTGTGTCCGGCCACGAAAGATCCTTGATGCTGATTTAATCTGTTGCACCGATTTTACTTTTCACTTCCCACCCCCGAAGGAAGCCCCCATGACCGAGCCGCTGCTGATCGCCCAAAACGCCGAAACCGAATGCCATTTGCTGCCCGGCCTGGCCAACCGCCATGGCCTGATCACCGGCGCCACCGGCACCGGCAAGACGGTGACGCTGCAGACCCTGGCCGAGAACTTCTCCAGGATCGGCGTGCCGGTATTCATGGCCGATGTGAAAGGCGACCTCACCGGCATCAGCCAGAAGGGCAGCATCGGCGACAAGCTGGCTGCGGTGCTGAAAGAGCGCGGCATTGCGCTGCCAGAAGCCGCCGCCTGCCCGGTGCAGCTGTGGGACGTGTTTGGCGAGCAGGGCCACCCGGTGCGCGCCACCATTTCCGACATGGGCCCGCTGCTGCTGGGCCGCATGCTGAACCTGAACGACACGCAGGCCGGCGTGCTCAACATCGTCTTCAAAATCGCCGACGACAACGGCCTGCTGCTGCTCGACTTCAAAGACCTGCGCGCCATGCTGCAGTACGTGGGTGACAACGCCAAAGACTTCACCACCACCTACGGCAACATCAGCGCCGCCAGCGTGGGCGCGATCCAGCGTGGCCTGCTGCAGATTGAAAGCCAGGGCGGCACCAAGTTCTTTGGCGAGCCGATGCTTGACATCAACGACTTCATGCAAACGGTCGACGGCCAGGGCGTCATCAACATCCTGACCGCCGACAAGCTGATGAACTCACCCCGGCTCTATGCCACCTTTCTGCTGTGGATGTTGTCCGAGCTGTTTGAGCAATTGCCTGAGATTGGCGACCCCGACAAACCCAAACTGGTGTTTTTCTTTGACGAGGCCCACCTGCTCTTCAACGAGGCGCCCAAGGCGCTGGTCGAGCGCATCGAGCTGGTGGTGCGCCTGGTGCGCTCCAAAGGCGTGGGCGTGTACTTCGTGACGCAAAACCCGCTGGACATTCCCGACTCGGTGCTGGCCCAGCTGGGCAACCGGGTGCAGCACGCGCTGCGCGCCTTCACCCCGCGTGACCAGAAAGCCGTCAAGGCCACCGCACAAACCATGCGCCAGAAACCGGGGCTGGACATCGAAGCCGCCATCACCGAACTGGCCGTGGGCGAAGCGCTCATCAGCCTGCTGGACGCCAAGGGCCGTCCCGGCATCACCGAACGCGTCTACGTGCTGCCACCCGGCAGCCAGATCGGCCCCATCACCCCGGCCCAACGCCAACAGTTGCTGCAAGGTTCGCTGGTGGCCGGTGTGTATGAAAGGCTGGTGGACCGCGAATCGGCCTTCGAAAAACTCGCCGCACGCACCACGTCCGCCCCCGCAGCGCCCACGCCCGGCGGCAAAGCCGCAGCCCCTGCCGAGGCCGAATCCGGCGGCGTGCTCGGCGGCCTCAGCGACGTGTTGTTCGGCTCCACCGGCCCACGCGGCGGCCGCCACGAAGGCCTGGCCACCTCCATGGCCAAGTCGGCGGTGCGCACCATGGGGTCTACCGTCGGGCGAGAGATCATCCGGGGGGTGTTGGGCGGGATATTTGGCAGCAAGAAGCGCTGAGCGGCCATGAACCACTGGCTGATGAAATCCGAACCCGAAGAATGCTCGGTGGACGACGCCTTGGCTGCGCCGAACGCCACCGTGCCCTGGGTCGGCGTGCGCAACTACCAGGCGCGCAACTTCATGCGCGATGCGATGCAGGTGGGCGACGGTGTGCTGTTCTACCACTCCAGCTGTGCCGAGCCGGGCATCGTGGGCATTGCCCGTGTGGCGTCTGCCGCCTACCCGGACCCGACACAGTTTGACCCTGCTTCACCCTACTTTGATGCGGCGGCCAAGCCAGACGCCCCGCGCTGGCTGCTGGTGGATGTGCAGGTGCTGCGCAAGATCCCCAACGTCACCCTGCCCCAACTGCGCGCACGCCCGGAGCTGGCCGAGTTGCTCGTGTTGAAAAAAGGCAACCGGCTGTCCATCACGCCTGTGGAAGCGCGGCACTGGCAGGCCATCGTCGGTTAGAGTGGGCCGCTGCCCACCAGGAGTTCCCATGCGTTCCGTGACCTTTGCCGCCTGCGTGCTGTTGGCCGCTGGCACGGCTGCCGTGGCCGCCCCGTTCACCCCCGGCAACGACAGCGAGGTCGTTGAGCAATTGCCCCTGCGGGCCACCGACCCGGCGGTGCGCCGCCTGGAGTCCATGCGGCAGCAGCTGCGGGCGCGCCCCGACGATGCTGGCCTGCGCATCGACCTGGCCAGGCGCTATTTCGACTTGTCCATGGCGCAGGGCGACCCGCGCTACGTCGGCTATGCGCAGGGTGCGTTGGCGCCGCTCGAAGCCAGTGCAGCCAGCAACCCCAGTTACTGGCTGACACGCGGCATGCTGGAGCAGTACAACCACCAGTTCGACGCCGCGTTGGCCAGCCTGGCGCAGGTGCTGACACTCGATCCGCAGGCCGCCGAAGCCATGTCCTGGCGCGCCGCCATTTTCATGGTGCAGGCCCGCTACCCCGACGCGCTGGCCGAATGCGCACGCATGGCCCCGTTGACCCTGCCTTTGCTCAGCGCCGGCTGCCGCAGCTACGCCCAGGCCACCAGTGGTGCCCTCGCCACCGCCTACCGCGACCTGACCGCCGCGCTGGCCGCGCAGCCCGACGCACCCAAAGGCCTGGTGCTGTGGACCCACACCCGGCTGGCCGAAATGGCGCAGCGCCTGCTGCCGCCTGCGGTGGCTGAGCGCCATTTCAAAGCCGCCCTGCAGCTCGGCATCACCGACCAGTTCCTGCTCGCCGCCTACGCCGACTTTTTGCTCAAGCACCAGCGCCCGGCCGAGGTGATGGCCCTGCTGGCCGACTGGGAGCGCTCCGACATCCTGCTGCTGCGGCTGGCGCTGGCCGGCCAGGCCGCCAAAGACCCTCGCACCACCGGATGGACCACTCAGCTCAGCGAACGTTTTGCCGCCGCCAGCGCGCGCACCGAACGCCTGCACGAACAAGAAGCCGCCCGTTTCATGCTGGAACTGGCCCAGCGGCCCGACGACGCGCTGAAGATCGCCACCGCCAACTACGCCACACAAAAAGAACCGCGTGACGCCGAGGTGCTGATGCGCGCCGCGCTGGCGGCACGCCAGCCGCAGGCGGCAGCGTCGGCGATTGCCTGGCTGCGCGACAGCCGCTATGAAGACGCACAACTGGCCCAGCTCGCCACACAACTGGCCGCCCTGCCCACTGGTAAAGCCCCATGAACCGCCCGCACGCCTTCTCCCTGTGGCGCTGGTTCGCCCTGGCCCTGTGCGGGCTGCCACTGCTGGCCCAGGCCCATAAACCCAGCGACAGCTACCTGACGCTGCGCACCGACCCCAACAACGCCCACATCGCCGTGCGCTGGGACATTGCGCTGCGCGACCTGGACTACGTGCTGCAGCTAGACCGCGACAACAACGGCGCCCTCACCTGGGGCGAAGTGCGGGGCCGCAGCGACGACATCGCCCGCTACGCCCGCGCCGGCCTCAGCCTGCAGTCGGCCGGGCAAGCCTGCCCCTGGCGCAGCACCGGGCCACTGCAGCTGGAAAAACACAGCGACGGCACCTACGCGGTGCTCAGCCTGTCGGCCGACTGCCCGGCGCTGAAAGACGCGCTGCAGGTGACCTACACCCTGCTGCGCGAGGTGGACCCTTCTCACCGTGGGCTGGCGCAGTGGCTGCCCAGCGCCGAAGCCAGCGCGCTGTCGGTGGTGCTGGGCGGCAGCAAAGCCGAACAATCGCTGCCGCTGACGGCACCCGATGGCTGGCGCACCTTCACCCAGTACGTGGTGGAAGGCGTTTGGCACATCTGGATCGGGTTTGACCACATCCTGTTCCTGCTGGCGCTGCTGTTGCCGGCCGTGCTGGTGTACCGTGATCGGCAATGGCAAGGTACCGAGCGTTTTGGCTCGGCGCTCAGCCAGGTGGTGAAGGTCGTTACCGCCTTCACCGTGGCCCACTCCGTCACCCTCAGCCTGGCGGCGCTGGGCATCCTGACGCTGCCCTCGCGCGTGGTGGAGTCCGCCATTGCCGCCTCGGTGGTGCTGGCGGCACTGAACAACCTGCGTGGCACAGCCGACAACCGGCGCTGGCCAATGGCGTTTGTCTTTGGCTTGATCCACGGCTTTGGTTTTGCTTCCGTACTGGCCGACCTCGGCCTGCCACAGAACGCGCTGGCACTCGCGCTGGTCGGCTTTAATGTGGGCGTGGAACTGGGGCAGCTGGCCATTGTGACGGTGTTCCTGCCGCTGGCCTTTGCACTGCGGCGCAGCGGGTTTTACCGGGAGGCGGTGTTCAAAGCCGGCTCGCTGCTGATTGCCGCGCTGGCCCTGTGGTGGTTCGTGGAACGCGCTTTTAACCTCTAGGAGCCATTGTGACGCTAATTTTCAAGCTTATTCGTGGGTTAGCCTTAGTAGGAGCTAGCGGTGTAGCTCTTCTTTTGATAGCAGGTTGGGCGGGCTGGCTGCGCGGCACACCGCCCGCAGACCTGGGCGCGCGCGACGGCCGGCTGAAACCGCCATCGGCCACCGACAACAGCGTGACCAGCCAGGCCACGCTCTACCCCGACCACCCGCAACGGGCGTATGCCCAGATCGAACCCCTGCGCTACACCGGCGACGGCCCGGCCGCGATGGCCCGCCTCGCCACCCTGCTCGGCAGTTGGCCACGCACCACCTTGGTCACCCGCCAGCCCGACTACCTCTACGCCCAGTGCGAAACACGCCTGCTGCGCTTCACCGACGACGTGGAGTTTCTGCTGGACGCAACGGCCAACCTGATCCACGTCCGCTCCGCCAGCCGCATTGGCCGCAAGGACTTTGGCGTCAACCGGGCACGTGTGGAGGCCTTGCGTGTCGCATTTGGGCAAATGTCACCTTAGGGGTATTCAAGCTGGGCACAATGTGAGGCGGCGATAGCCACCATTCGAGTGGTTCAAGCCAACACCATTCACCCAGAGGAGACCCTTGATGAACAACCAGCAGGACACCTGCGTCCCGCCCCATCCCCAGAACGCCGCCCGCCGCCAGCTGCTGGCCGGCAGTGTCAGCGCAGTTGCTGCGCTCGGCCTGGGTGCTTTCAGCCGCAGCGCGGTGGCCCAGGCTGCCGCCCCCACCGCCGCCAAGCCCTTGCCACCCTACGTGGCCTGGAAAGACCCGGCCGCGATGATCGTGCACACCAGCAGCACACTGGAAACACGCCGCAGCGCATTTGGCACCAGCGTCATCACGCCGAACGACCAGCTCTACATCCGCAACAACCTGCCCGCCCCCGGCCCCGAGATCGTGGCCGACCGCGACGCCTGGGAAGTGGCGGTGGAAGGCGTCAAGTCGCCGCGCAGCTTCACCGTCAAGGAACTCAAGTCCCTCGGCCTGGAAACCACCGCCATGGTGCTGCAGTGCTCCGGCAATGGCCGGGGTTATTTCCCGAGCAAACCCAGTGGCACCCCCTGGCAGGTGGGCGCGGCCGGCTGCGTGGTCTGGAGCGGCGTGCCGGTGCGCGCGGTGGTGGAAGCCACCGGTGGCCTGGTCGACGGCGTGCCCTACATGACCGGCACCGGCGGCGAGAAGCTGCCCGAAGGCGTGGACCCGAAGTCGGTGATGGTCGAGCGTTCGGTGCCCAAGGAAGCCATGGCCGACGCGCTGCTGGCCTGGGAAATGAACGGCGCCCCGATCCCCCTCGCCCACGGCGGCCCGCTGCGGTTGGTCGTGCCCGGCTACAACGGCGTCAACAACGTCAAGTACATCAAGCGGCTGGCCTTCACCGCGCAGCAGAGCGACGCCAAGATCCAGAGCACCGGCTACCGCATGTCGCCCCCCGGCCAGAAGGGCGATCCCAGCCAGCCGTCGATCTGGGAAATGGCACCCAAGTCGTGGATCAATTCGCCCAACGCCGACACCGGCCCACTGCAGGCTGGCCTGGTGCAAATCAAGGGCGTGGGCTTTGGTGGCATGAACGCGGTGCGCGGCATCGATGTCTCGGTGGACGGCGGTCAGACCTGGGCAGCCGCCCGCCTGGTGGGCCCCGACCTCGGCAAGTACGCCTGGCGGCAGTTTGTGCTGGCCGTCAAACTGCCCGCCGGCACCCACACGCTGATGAGCCGGGTGACCGACGTGCGTGGCAACGTGCAGACCGAGCTGGCGCAGGAGAACACCGGCGGCTATTCCAACAGCAGCTGGCGTGACCACGCGGTGAAGGTCACCGTCGCATGACAGCGATGCTGCGGCGCACGGTGGCCAGTGCCCTGCTGGCCACCGTGGCTTGGGGCGCACAGGCCCAGAACCTGATGGACGACGGCAAAAAACTGTTCACCCAGACGGCGGTACCCGCCTGTGCGGTCTGCCACACGCTGAAGCACGCCGGCGCAACCGGTGAGATTGGCCCGGTGCTGGACGAGTTGAAGCCCGACGCCACACGGGTGGAAAAAGTCATCCGCAACGGGCTGGGCCAGATGCCCGCCTACAGCACGTTGAGCGACGCGCAGATTCGGCTGCTGGCCCAGTACGTGGCCGCAGCAACCCAATAAGCCATCCCTTCGGGTCAGGGCATGAAAAAAAGCGGCAGGGTCCTGGACCTTGCCGCTTTTTTGTTGGGGCGCCGAAGCGCCGGGCCAGCCGGTCAGCCCGCCGTGGCTTCTTCCGCTTCCGGCTTGGCCTTGCCCTCTTTCTTGGGCAGCGGCTGGATGTCGAGCTTGACCTCGGTTTTGGCCGGGTCGGTCTCGTCGATGTCCACCGTCAGGCGGCCACCGTCCACCAGTCGGCCGAACAGCAGCTCGTCGGCCAGCGCACGGCGGATGGTGTCCTGGATCAGGCGCTGCATCGGGCGCGCACCCATCAGCGGGTCGAAGCCCTTCTTCGCCAGGTGCTTGCGCAGGCCATCGGTGAAGGTGACGTCGACCTTCTTCTCGGCGAGCTGGGTTTCCAGCTGCAGCAGGAACTTGTCCACCACCCGCAGGATGACGGTTTCGTCCAGCGCCTTGAAGCTGACCATGGCGTCCAGCCGGTTGCGGAACTCGGGCGTGAACAGCCGCTTGATGTCGGCCATTTCGTCGCCCGACTCGCGCGGGTTGGTGAAGCCGATGGTGGACTTGTTCATCGTCTCGGCGCCCGCGTTCGTTGTCATGATGATGATGACGTTGCGGAAGTCGGCCTTGCGCCCGTTGTTGTCGGTCAGCGTGCCGTGGTCCATCACCTGCAGCAGCACGTTGAAGATGTCCGGGTGCGCCTTCTCGATCTCGTCGAGCAGCAGCACACAATGCGGCTTCTTGGTCACGGCCTCGGTCAGCAGGCCACCTTGGTCAAAGCCCACGTAGCCCGGTGGCGCGCCGATCAGCCGGCTCACCGCATGGCGCTCCATGTACTCCGACATGTCGAAGCGGATCAGCTCGATGCCCATGATGTAGGCCAGCTGCTTGGCGGCTTCGGTCTTGCCGACGCCGGTGGGGCCGCTGAACAGGAAGGAGCCAATCGGCTTGTCGCCCTTGCCCAGACCCGAGCGCGCCATTTTCACGGCGCCAGCGAGCACGTCGAGGGCAGGGTCCTGGCCGAACACCACGCTCTTCAAGTCACGGTCCAGCGTCTTCAGCTTGCTGCGGTCGTCGTTGGACACATTGGCGGGCGGGATGCGGGCAATCTTGGCCACAATCTCTTCCACTTCCGTCTTGCTGATGGTCTTCTTGCGCTTGCTCGGTGGCAGGATGCGCTGGGCCGCGCCAGCCTCGTCGATCACGTCAATCGCCTTGTCGGGCAAGTGGCGGTCGTTGATGTACTTTGCGCTCAACTCGGCCGCTGCCTGCAGGGCCGCCACCGCGTACTTCACGCTGTGGTGCTCTTCAAAACGCGACTTCAGGCCCTTCAGGATTTCCACGGTTTCCTCGACCGTCGGCTCGACCACATCGACCTTCTGGAAGCGGCGTGACAGGGCCGCGTCTTTCTCGAAGATGCCACGGTACTCGGTGAAGGTGGTGGCACCAATGCACTTCATCGCGCCAGAGCTGAGCGCGGGCTTCAGCAGGTTGGACGCGTCCAGCGTGCCGCCCGACGCCGCACCAGCACCGATCAGCGTGTGGATTTCGTCGATGAACAAAATCGCGTTGGGCTTGTCTTTCAGCGACTTGAGCACGCCCTTCAGGCGTTGCTCAAAGTCACCGCGGTACTTGGTGCCCGCCAGCAAGGCCCCCATGTCGAGCGAGTACACCTGCGCTTCGGCCAGGATTTCCGGCACGTCTTTTTGTGTGATGCGCCAGGCCAGGCCCTCGGCAATGGCCGTCTTGCCCACACCGGCTTCACCCACCAGCAGCGGGTTGTTCTTGCGGCGGCGGCACAGGATCTGGATGACGCGCTCGACCTCGTAGTGGCGGCCGATCAGCGGGTCGATCTTGCCGTCCTTGGCCATCTGGTTCAGGTTCTGGGTGAACTGCTCCAGCGGCGACGATTTCTCGTTCTTCTCGCCGCCCTCTTCCTGCTCGGCATTGGCCTCGTTGGACTTGGCCGGCTCGGGTGGGTCGCTTTTCTTGATGCCGTGGGCAATGAAGTTCACCACGTCCAGCCGGGTCACGCCCTGCTGGTGGAGGTAGTACACCGCGTGCGAATCCTTCTCGCCAAAGATGGCCACCAGCACGTTGGCGCCGGTGACTTCCTTCTTGCCATTGCCGGTGCTCTGCACATGCATGATGGCGCGCTGGATCACCCGCTGAAAACCGAGCGTGGGCTGCGTGTCCACGTCTTCGGTGCCGGCGACCTGCGGCGTGTTGTCCTTGATGAAGTTGGCCAGCGACTTGCGCAGCTCGTCCAGGTTGGCCGAGCAGGCGCGCAGCACTTCGGCGGCGCTGGGGTTGTCCAGCAGGGCCAGCAGCAGGTGCTCCACCGTGATGAACTCGTGGCGCTGTTGCCGGGCCTCGACAAAAGCCATGTGCAGACTGACTTCCAATTCCTGGGCAATCATGGTTCTTCCTTTTACGCTTCTATTCGGCTGTGGCTGTGACTGCTCACGGCTCCACAGGTTCACTGACACATTGCAGCGGATGCCCGGCTTTCGCTGCGGCTGCACTGACCTGGTCCACTTTGGTGGCGGCCACATCCCGGGAGAACACCCCACAGACGCCACGCCCATCCAGATGAATCTTGAGCATGATCGCCGTTGCGGTCTCACGGTCTTTGTTGAAAAACTCCTGAATTACCAGCACTACAAACTCCATCGGGGTGTAGTCGTCGTTCAGCAGCACCACTTGGTAGAGCTGCGGGGGCTGGATTTTCTGGGTGCGGCGCTCCATGACCACGGCGTCGCCATTGTCGGGACGGGTGGGTTTGAACCCTGGAATCTCGGGGGTGGTCGCCATGGAAATCATTCTATCCGTCGCGTTTCAACTGACATGCTGCTATGGGAATTGGTGACGAAATTACGACAATCAAGCACCCCCCTTGGCGAAAATTTCACGCCATAAAAAAAGCCGCTGGCATCCACCAGCGGCTCGGGGCAAGGCACGCGCCAGGCGCGGCCTGCGGCTGCTTACATGTGGTCGATCATGACCTGGCCAAAACCAGAGCAGCTCACCTGCGTCGCGCCTTCCATCAGGCGGGCGAAATCGTAGGTGACCTTTTTGCTGTTGATCGACTTCTTCATCGAGCTGATGATGAGGTCGGCGGCTTCGATCCAGCCCATGTGGCGCAGCATCATTTCGGCCGAGAGGATTTCGGAACCGGGGTTCACGTAGTCCTTGCCCGCGTACTTGGGTGCCGTGCCGTGGGTGGCCTCAAACATCGCGATGGTGTCGCTCAGGTTGGCGCCAGGGGCAATGCCGATACCGCCCACTTGTGCGGCCAGCGCGTCGGACACGTAGTCGCCGTTCAGGTTCAGGGTGGCGATCACGCTGTACTCGGCCGGACGCAGCAGGATCTGCTGCAGGAAGGCGTCGGCGATGCTGTCCTTGACGGTGATGTCCTTGCCGGTCTTGGGGTTCTTGAATTTCATCCATGGGCCACCGTCGATCAGCTCGGCGCCGAACTCCTTGGCCGCCAGGCCATACGCCCAGTCACGGAAGCCACCTTCGGTGAACTTCATGATGTTGCCCTTGTGCACGATGGTCACGCTGGGCTTGTCATTGTCGATGGCGTACTGGATGGCCTTGCGCACCAGACGCTCGGTGCCTTCACGCGAGACCGGCTTGATGCCGATGCCCGAGGTGGCAGGGAAACGGATCTTCTTGACGCCGAAGTCCTCTTGCAGGATCTTGATGAGCTTCTTGGCTTTGTCGCTCTCGGCTTCAAATTCGATGCCGGCGTAGATGTCTTCCGAGTTTTCGCGGAAGATCACCATGTTGGTTTTTTGCGGCTCTTTCACCGGGCTGGGCACGCCGTCAAAGTACTGGATCGGGCGCAGGCAGACGTAGAGGTCGAGTTCCTGGCGCAGGGCCACGTTCAGCGAACGGATGCCACCGCCCACGGGGGTGGTCAGCGGGCCCTTGATGGACACCACGTAGTCGCGCACTGCGTGCAGGGTTTCTTCGGGCAGCCAGACGTCCGGGCCATACACGTTGGTGGACTTCTCGCCGGCGTAAACCTCCATCCAGTGGATCTTTTTCTTGCCGCCGTAGGCCTTGGCCACGGCCGCGTCCACCACCTTGAGCATCACGGGGGTGATGTCGGCACCGGTGCCGTCGCCTTCGATGAAAGGAATGATGGGCTGGTCAGGCACGTTCAGCGACATGTCGGCGTTAACCGTGATTTTTTGACCTTCGGTGGGCACTTTGATGTGCTGGTACATGAACTGTCTCCGTTAACGCTAGGGCTAGCTGGTTGGGTAAAGCAAAGATTATGCTCAAAAAATCTTTCACTGGCCTGTCAACGCCGGTCTACAGGCCGCGTTGAAGGTGGACCATCCAGCAATTGACCGGGTGGAACATCCACAACACAGGAAGACTTCCATGAGCAAAATCCTCGCCACCCTGATTGCATCGTTCTTTGCAGTGTCCACGGCTTTTGCTGCTGGTCATGCCGCTGCACCTGCTGCTGGCGCTTCTGCCGCCAAGCCAATGGCTTCTGAAGCCAAGCCAGCGAAAAAAGTGAAGAAAGAAAAGAAAGCCAAGAAAGAAGCCGCCGCACCTGCAGCGCCAGCGACCCCAGCCACACCGGCAACCCCTGCCACGCCCGCTGCACCGGCCAAGCCTGCTTCCAAGTAAGCCCGCCCGATCTGAAAATGCCCGCGCAAGCGGGCATTTTTGTTTGCGCGCATGATTTGCGGGCCAACCAACTCCCTTTGACTGTATGAAGTACCGCGTGTTTCGCTCATGGCTTGTGGCCTGTTTGCTGCCGGTGGTGGCTGTCGCACAGGCACAAGACCAACCCCAAACCCATTTGCCACGGGTCAAGCTGTCTGTCGGCGTGCACCAGATCGACACCCAGGTGGCCGGCACGCCAGAGCAGCGCGCCACGGGCCTGATGTTCCGCAAGGCCATGCCACAGCACGAAGGCATGCTGTTCGTGTTTGACCAACCGGCCACGCAGTGTTTCTGGATGAAGAACACCCTGCTGCCGCTGACCGCCGCGTTTGTGGCGGACGACGGGCGCATCGTGAACCTGGTGGACATGGCACCGCAAAGCCTGGAGTCGCACTGCAGCACCCTGCCGGTGCGCTACGTGCTGGAAATGAACCAGGGCTGGTTTGCCAAAAAAGGGCTGCGGGCCGGCGCCCAGCTGGCCGGTCCACCGTTCGGCGCAGCCACCAAGCGGCCATGAAAAAGCCGGCCTGGGTTCGAACCCAGGCCGGCTTTTGTGTCAGGCGGGAGGAACCGCTCAGGCGAAGTTCTTCTCGGCAAATTGCCAGTTCACCAGCTTGTCGAGGAAGGTCTCGACGAACTTGGGGCGGGCGTTGCGGTAGTCGATGTAGTAGGCGTGTTCCCACACGTCCACGGTCAGCAGGGCTTTGTCGGCGGTGGTCAGCGGGGTGCCGGCCGGGCCGGTGTTGACGATGTCGACCGAACCGTCGGCCTTTTTCACCAGCCAGGTCCAGCCGGAACCGAAGTTGCCGACCGCGCTCTTGACGAACGCTTCCTTGAACGCGGCATAGCTGCCCCACTTGGCCGTGATGGCTGCGGCCAATGCACCAGACGGCTCGCCACCGCCGGCGGGCTTCATGCAGCTCCAGAAAAAGGTGTGGTTCCATATCTGGGCGGCGTTGTTGTAGATGCCGCCGCTGGAGGTCTTGACGATCTCTTCCAGCGTCTTGCTTTCAAATTCGGTGCCTTTTTGCAGGTTGTTCAGGTTCACCACGTAGGCGTTGTGGTGCTTGCCGTGGTGGTACTCGAAGCTTTCCTGCGAGTAATGGGGGGCCAGCGCGTCGATCGCGTAGGGCAAGGGCGGCAGGGTGTGTTCCATGGGCTTCTCTCTTTTTCAGTGGGTGACAAAAATGGTGAATGAACGATTGTAGAAACTAACGCGGACGCGGCGGTGACACGGTCAAATCAACCTCGCCTTCGGCAAGGGTGGCGTGCAGCGGCTGGCCGGGCCGGGTGTCTGCGGCCCGCACCACGGTGTGGCCGTCGGCGTCGCGCAGCCAGGCGTAGCCGCGCCGCAGCACCAGCCGCGGATCGAGCAGGCTCAAGCGCAATTCGGCCCGGGCCAGCCGGTCTTGCCCATTCGACTGCCTGAGCGCGGTTTTTTGAACCAAATTGGCCTTGAGCCTCAGTAAATCCTGGCGGTAACGCTCTGATTTCAATAGCACCCCATGGGCCAGGCGTTGCCGCTGCTGTGCCAGGTCGGATTGCTGGCGGGCGATGCGGCTGGACGGCCGGCCCATGCGCGCCAGTGCGGTGTCCAGCCGCTGCTGTTGCCGGTCCAGGTGGCGCTGCGTGGCGTCGGTCAGGCGCTCTGCCATCAGGCCCAGTGCGCCGAGCCAGACCTCGCGCGGTGCGCTGACCAGTTCGGCGGCGGCGGTGGGCGTGGGGGCGCGCACGTCGGCGGCAAAGTCGGCCAGGGTGAAGTCGGTCTCGTGGCCAACGCCACAGAGCACCGGCACCGGGCTGGCGGCGATGCAGCGCACCAGCGCCTCGTCGTTGAAAGCCCACAGGTCTTCCAGCGCCCCACCGCCCCGCACCAGCAAGATGACGTCCATCGGCGGCAAGCCGTCGGGCGGTTGACTCGCCAGCGCGTAGAGCCGCGTCAAGGCCTGCACCAGCTCGGCGGGGGCCTGTGCGCCCTGCACCGACGCCGGTGCCAGCAGCACCGGGATGTGTGGCACGCGGCGGCGCAGGGCGGTCACCACGTCGTGCAGCGCGGCCGCGCCGAGCGAGGTGACGAGGCCGATCGCGCGGGGCATGGTGGGCAGCGGCCGTTTGCGGCTGGCATCGAAAAGGCCTTCTTGTTCCAGCCGCGCCTTGCGGCGCAGGAACTCCTCGAACAGCGCGCCCTGCCCGGCCCGGCGCATCGACTCGACCACCAGCTGCAGCTCGCCCCGCGCCTCGTACACGCCGAGGCGGCCACGTAGCTCCACCAGTTCACCGTCGCGTGGCTCGAAGTCCAGCAGGCTGGCGGCGCGGCGGAACATCGCGCAGCGCACCTGGCCCTGCGCATCGCGCAGCGAGAAGTAGCAGTGGCCGCTGGCGGCGCGCGAAAAACCGGTCAATTCGCCCTGCACCGCCACCGGGTTGAAGCGGGCTTCCAGCGCGTCGGCAATCGCTTTGCACAGCGCCCCAACGGCCCAGACCCGACCTTCCAGGGGCAACAGGCTGCTCATGCCGACGGCCGGGCTGCGCTGTCCACTGCCCGGCGCACGCTGGAACGCTGGTGCAGCGGGTTCAAAACCCCTGTGCGGATGCTGATTTTGTGGTGCAAGTGCATGATTTCATTGGGATTTTTGCTGCCTAATTCGACATCGCTTTGTCACAATCACGGTTTGGTGCGGCTCGGCGGACAGGGGGTACCGGGTTTTTCACAAAGTTATCCACAGTTTCTGTGCACCAGTGCACCGGTCTGACAGCCCTGCCAGGGGCAACATGCCGTGGTGTTTCAGCGCCGGGCGGCGAAGGCGCTGCGTCATAATCGGCCGCGTCATCACCTGTGCGGAGTGCCATTTGTTTTTGATCATACAAGCCGCTGGCTGGCCCATCTGGCCGCTCATAGCCTGCTCCGTCCTGGCCCTGGCGCTGGTCATTGAGCGCTTTGTATCGCTCCGCGCCAACAAGATCGTGCCCGCCAAACTGCTGGACGACGTGCTGACCGTCTCACGCAGCGCGGTGCCCACGCCAGAAGTGGTGACGCAACTGGAACAGAACTCGGTGCTCGGCGCGGTACTCGCCAGCGGTTTCCGGGCGCTCAACAGCAACCCCCGCTGCAGCGAAGCCGACCTGCGCGCCAGCATCGAGGCCGCCGGCCGGCTCGCCGCCCACCAGCTGGAACGCTACCTGACCGCACTGGCCACCATTGCCTCGGCCGCACCGCTGCTGGGCCTGCTCGGCACGGTCATCGGCATGATCGAGATTTTTGGCTCCCAGTCGGGCGGCGGCAGCGTGTCGTCCAGCAACCCGGCACAGCTGGCCCAGGGCATTTCGATTGCCCTCTACAACACCGCGTTTGGCCTGATCGTGGCCATCCCGGCGCTGATCATGTGGCGCTATTTCCGCGCCCGTGCTGACGCCCACCTGCTGACGCTGGAACTGTCAGCCGAGCGTTTCATGCGCCACCTGAACCAACTCAGAAAATGAGCCCCCACACTCCCCGCTTCGCGTGGTTCGCTGCCCCCCAAGGGGGCCATCGCGCCTTGGGGCGGCCCTGCGGAGCGCGGCCATGAACTTCCGCCCACGCGACCGCTGGGGCGCGAGCACCGAACCCGAGATCAACCTGATCCCGTTCATCGACGTGCTGCTGGTGGTGCTGATCTTCCTGATGCTGTCCACCACCTACAGCAAGTTCAGCGAGTTGCAGCTCAAGCTGCCGGTGGCCGACGCCGACGCGCAGCGCAACTACCCGAAAGAGGTGGTGGTCGCCATTGCCGCCGATGGCCGCTACCTGGTCAACAAACAGCCGCTCAGCGGGCGCGACGTGGCAGCAATGGTCGACGCCCTGAACACCGCCGCCAAGGCCGGCAAAGACAGCGTGGTCATCATCAGCGCCGATGCGGCCGCGCCGCACCAGGCCGTCATCACCGTGATGGAAGCCGCCCGCCGCAGCGGCTTGAGCCAGATCACGTTTGCCGCGCAGACCCCCACCGCCAAAGGCCCCTGACCGTGGCCTTGCGCGCGGCCCAAGCCACACCGCCATGAACGCGCGCAGCCTGCGCCTCACCGTCTGGCCCCGCCGTGGCGCGCTGGCCTGTGTGCTGTGGCCCGTGTCCCTGCTCTACCGCGCCTTGGCCGCACTGAACCGAGGGCTCTACGCCGCGGGCCTGCGGCAACGCGCCCAGGTCAGCGTGCCGGTGGTGGTGGTTGGCAACGTGGTGGCCGGCGGCGCGGGCAAAACGCCGGTGGTGATGGCGGTGGTGCACCACCTGCGCCAGCGCGGGCTGGCGATGGCCGTGGTGTCGCGCGGTTATGGCCGCAGCACCCGCGACTGCCGCGAAGTCCTGCCCGACAGCTTGGCCCGGGAAGTCGGCGACGAACCCTTGCTGCTGCGCCAGGCCACCGGTGTGCCGGTGTTTGTGGCCGCCTTGCGGGCCGACGCCGCCCGCGCCGCACTGCGGCGTTACCCCGAGACCCAGGTCATCGTCTGCGACGACGGCCTGCAGCACTGGGCCTTGCAGCGCGATGTGGACATCTGCGTCTTTGACGAGCGCGGCGTGGGCAATGGCTGGTGCCTGCCCGCCGGCCCGCTGCGCGAACCCTGGCCCCGCGCGGTGGACCTGGTGGTGGCCCATGGCGCTGTACCTGCCGGTGGCAACGCGCCCGCCTTCGCAGGCACACGTCGGCTGGCCACACACGCCCGCCGCGCCGATGGCCAGCAGACCGCGCTGGCCGACCTGCGCGGCCAACCCCTTTACGCGCTGGCCGGCATTGCCCGCCCGGAAGCGTTCTTCAGCCTGCTGGCCGACGCCGGGCTGACGCCCACCCACACCGAAGCGCTGCCAGACCACTATGATTTTGAGAGCTGGACGGCCAGGAAGGACGAAGGCTCAGCACTGGTTTGCACCGAAAAAGACGCGGTGAAGCTGTGGCGGCGCTGTCCCGACGCTTGGGCTGTGCCCCTGGAGGTGGTGCTGCCCGACGCGTTTTACCAGCGGCTCGATGCGCTGCTCGCGCCAAAGTTATCATTGCCGCATGGACACACGACTGCTTGAACTGCTGGTTTGCCCGGTCACCAAGGGCCCGCTCGACTACCACCGCGAGCAGCAGGAACTGGTGTCACGCTCGGCCCGGCTGGCCTACCCGGTGCGCGACGGTATCCCCATCCTGCTGGAAAACGAAGCCCGCACCCTGACCGACGACGAGTTGGGGCTGTGAACGCCACCCCTGCGACCGGTTTCGTGGTCATTGTTCCGGCCCGACTCGCTTCCACGCGCCTGCCCAACAAACCCCTGGCCGACATCGGCGGCGTGCCCATGGTGGTGCGCGTGGCCCAGCGTGCCCAGCAGTCTGCTGCCGCGCAAGTGGTGGTGGCGGCAGACCATGCCGACATCGTCGCCGCCTGCACGGCGCATGGCATCCGCGCGCTGCTGACCCGCGCCGACCACCCGTCCGGCAGCGACCGCCTGGCCGAGGCCTGCGACCTGCTGCAACTGGGCGACGACGCCTGCGTGGTCAACGTGCAGGGCGACGAGCCGCTGATCGCACCGGCACTGATCGACGCCGTGGCCCAGTTGCTGCAAGAGCGGCCCGACGCCGCGATGGGCACCGCCGCCCATGCCATCGACACGCTGGCCGACTTCCAGAACCCGAACGTGGTGAAAGTGGTGCTCGACGCCCGGCAGATGGCGCTGTATTTCAGCCGCGCGCCCATGCCCTGGTGGCGCGACGGCTTTGCCAACGGCCAACACACACTGCCCGAACCCAGGCCACTGCGGCATGTCGGCATCTACGCCTACCGCGCCGGTTTCCTGCGCCAGTTTCCCCAATTGCCGCCCGCCCCCATTGAGCAAACCGAAGCGCTGGAGCAACTGCGTGCGCTGTGGCACGGCCACCGGATTGCGGTGCACATCAGCGCGCAAGCCCCCGGCCCCGGGGTGGACACGCCGGACGACCTGGAACGCGTGCGCCAGCTGGTGGCAACGGGCCACTGACAGCGCCAGCCCGCCGTGTGGGGGGATGTCAGCCGCCGTGAATTCCCGCGTGCTATTCTTCACGGAAAAGACACATAAAAAAGACACCAGAGGGTGGCCAAGGCCTTTGGCACACCCCCAGCAGCCGATTCAAAAACCATCCGAGGACATCCATGAGACTGATTTTGTTGGGCGCACCGGGCGCAGGCAAGGGCACGCAAGCCACCTTCATCTGCCAGAAGCACGGCATCCCGCAAATCTCCACCGGCGACATGCTGCGCGCCGCCGTCAAAGCCGGCACCCCCCTGGGCATCGAGGCCAAGAAGGTCATGGACTCGGGCGGTCTGGTCAGCGACGACCTGATCATCAACCTGGTGAAAGAGCGCATCGCCCAGCCCGACTGCGTGAATGGCTTTTTGTTCGACGGTTTTCCCCGCACCATCCCGCAGGCCGACGCGATGAAGGCCGCTGGCGTGAAGCTCGACTACGTGCTGGAAATTGACGTCCCGTTCGAAGCCATCATTGACCGCATGAGCGGTCGCCGTGCCCACGTGGCCTCGGGCCGTACCTACCACGTCAAGTTCAACCCACCCAAGGTCGAGGGTGTGGACGACGTGACCGGCGAGCCGCTGATCCAGCGCGACGACGACAAGGAAGAGACCGTCAAGAAGCGGCTGGAGGTCTACAGCGCACAGACCCGCCCGCTGGTGGACTACTACGCCAACTGGGCCAAGGCCGAGCCGGCTGCTGCACCGAAGTACCGCGCCATCAGCGGCACCGGCAGCGTGGACGAGATCACCGCCAGGGCGTTTGCCGCACTCGGCGGCTGAGCCACCACCGCCACGCACCAAGCCGCCCGGCACCCGCCGCGGCGGCTTTTTTGTTTTTCAGGCCGGGCTGGAACGCAGGCCGTAGACCTGCCCCCCGACAAACAGGTACTCGGCCCGCAGCACCGCGTCGCCTTTTTCACCGGTGAAGGTGAAGCCCACCACCGCCACGCTGGCCCCAGGCTGGATCTCGGCCACCTTCCAGGCGGCCAGCCGGGTCAACGGCGCCAGTTCCACCTCCCATCGCCGGTCGGTGCGGTTCGGCAACACCGTTCTGGCCAGCAACGCCTGGCCTTCAACAGGTGCCGACTGCGCTGGCAGCGTACGCTGGGCCAGATCGGCGGGCAGTTGCAGCCTGGCCGGCAACTCCAGTTCCAGTTCGGCGTGTGGGTTTTGCCATTTCACCTTGGCCACCCGGCCCTCCAGGTAGAGCGGCCGGGTCTGGTCAAAACTGCTCCAGCCATGGTGGGCCTGCGCCCAGGCGGGCAGCACCAGGGCGGTGAGCAGCAGTTGGCGTCGTTCCATCGTCTTTCTCCTTCAGCGGTAAGCGATCCAGCGGCCACAGGTCACCACAGCGAGCCAGACCAGCGTTGACAACAGCATCTGCGCACGCGCCCAGCCGTCCAGTTTGTCGAGCGAGCCGCGCGCGTGGAACACCGCCGCATTACACGCCGCGGCGAATAACAGCAGCATCTTGAGGGTGAAAACACGGTTGCTCAGCAACTCCTGCGGCTGCGAAGCAAACATCAGCAGGCCCGATGCCACCGCCAGCCCAAACCCCGCCGCCGCCAACCCCAGGCTCAGCCGCGCCAGGTCTTTCACCGGCAGGGCCTTGCCCCAGCCAAACACCCGCAGTTCCAGCAGCACCAGGTTGCCCAGCAGCAGTGCGATGCCGCAAATGTGCACCACCTCCAAAGCCGGGTAGGCCCAGACGTGCGACTTCAGCGCGGTGAACATGTCAGCAGTTCCAGCGCCAGCGCGATGCGCGCCTTCACCGGCGACAGGCCTTGCGCATCGGGCAGGCGTTGCGCTGCAGGCGACACCGGCCCCAGCGCACAGCGCGTGCTGCGCCACACCACCACCCCGGCCGCCTGCGCCCGCAGCAACGCCGCTTCCAGCGCGTGGTGCACCGTGCCGCTGCCGGTGCCCGCCACCACAATGCCGCGCACGCCTTGCGCCAGCAGCGCGTCCACCACCAAGCCATCGGCACCGGCATGGCTGGTGACGATGTCGACCGGCGGCCAGTCGGCATCGGACGCTATATTTTCAATAGCTGAACCGCTATATTTCACTGAGGCTTGAGGCCAGTTTCGTATCAAAAACAGGCGGTGGCTGCGGATTTTGCCCAAAACACCGGCATCGCCCGAGCTGAAGGCATCAAGCCGGCTAGTGTGCAGTTTTTGCACGTCCAGCGCGCCATGCAGCGTGCCCGCGCACACGGCCAGCACGCCCTGAGCACCGGGATGCAGGGCCACGGAGATGGCATCACGCAGGTTTTGCGGGCCGTCGGGCGCCAGCGAGGTGGCGGGCCGCATCGCGCAGGTCAGCACCACCGGCTTGGCCGCAGGCAGCGTGGCGTACAGAAAGTAGGCGGTTTCTTCCAGTGTGTCGGTGCCGTGGGTGATGACCACCCCCACCACATCGGCCTGCGCCAGCCAGTGCGCCACACGGCGCCGCAGCTGCCACCACAGCGCCGGGCCCATGTCCTTGCTGTCCACCTGTGCCACCTGCTCCGCGACCAGCACCAAGTTGGCTGGCAGCTTGGGCAGGTGCTGCAGCAGCTGGTCTACGCCAATCTGGCCGGCGCGGTAATGGCGGTCGTCGCCCGGTTGTGCCGAGGTCCCGGCGATCGTGCCGCCGGTGCCCAACACCACCACCTTGTGCGCCTTGTTTGGTTCAGCCACTTGCAAACTTTCGAAAACTGGTTAAAAATACAGTTACTGGATATTAAGACAGTTAACAGCAAGACGCTTTTTTACCGCACCCCGTTCCAGCGGCGTGCCACACAGGGGATGGCCATGGACATGCAGAATTTTCCCGTCAAGCTGACCGCACGCCAGCAACAAATCCTGGACCTGATCCAGAGCGCCATCGCCCGCACCGGCGCGCCCCCCACGCGCGCTGAAATCGCCTCCGAGCTCGGCTTCAAATCCGCCAATGCGGCCGAAGAGCATCTGCAGGCGCTGGCCCGCAAAGGCGTGATTGAACTCGTCAGCGGCACCTCGCGCGGCATCCGCCTCAAAAG
Source organism: Burkholderiaceae bacterium (assembly GCA_017848435.1). Taxonomy (GTDB): domain Bacteria; phylum Pseudomonadota; class Gammaproteobacteria; order Burkholderiales; family Burkholderiaceae_C; genus PCRC01. The sequence continues at coordinate 82,114 of JAFEHU010000073.1, forward strand.
CGAAACCCTGCGCGCGCTGAACGAATCGCGCATCAAGCAGTACGCCCTGCCCTTGCCCAGCCTGGCCCAGCTCGCCCTGCCCCTGGTGGGCCGTGTGGCCGCAGGCTCACCCATCCTGGCGCAGGAGCATGTGGACCAAACCTATTATGTCGAAAGCAGCCTGTTCCAGCGCCAGCCCGACTACCTGCTGAAAGTGAAGGGCATGTCAATGCGCGACATCGGCATCATGGACGGCGACCTGCTGGCGGTGCAAATGACCAAAGAAGCCAAAAACGGCCAGATCGTCGTGGCACGGCTCGGTGAAGAAGTCACCGTCAAGCGCCTGCGCCGCAACAAAAACGTGATCGAACTGCACGCCGAAAACCCCGAGTTCAAAACCATTGTGGTCGAGCCCGGTGAGCCGTTCGAGATCGAAGGCCTGGCTGTGGGCCTGATCCGCAACACCATGCTGATGTGAGCCAGAAGCACCGGAATGCCCCCCATTCCCCGCGATTGACCATTCAAGCAGACGCCTTCCTCACCGAAAGCCTTGTTACCTCCTCGCTGAAAGCCGTTTCATGCACACCCTCCACCTCGCCGCCACGCCATTCCGCAGCCTGCTGACCTGGCTCTCCGGCCCTGCAGTGGCCACCGCACCGGTGCCTGCAACGGCCTTTTCGTCCGCCCCTGTCCGTTTGGCCGAGCGGCGCAGCCGCCCACTGCGGGTGCTGCGCGTGCTGGACGGCCCGCAGGAACGCTCGGCCGCTGGCCGCATGGTGATTTCCGGCCGCTTTGCCGACGTCTGCGCCGAACTCGACCGCCTCGCTGCCGCCGAACGGCACTGAAGGCGCCGGCCACCGGCCAGCCTGAAGCGAGGGTTGTCCCGAACTTGCGGGCACAATCACCGCATGAACATTGTGATCCTCGACGACTACCAGGACGCTGTGCGCAAGCTCAATTGCGCCAGCAAACTGGACCAATTTCCCGCCAAGGTCTACACCAACACGGTCAAAGGCATGGGGCAGCTGTCGGTACGGCTGAAAGACGCGGATGTGATTGTGTTGATCCGCGAACGCACCCACATCAACCGGCAACTGGTTGACAAACTCCCCCGACTCAAGCTGATCGCCCAGACCGGGCGCATTGGCAGCCACATCGACGTGGCCGCCTGCACCGAGCGTGGCATTGCCGTCTCCGAAGGCACCGGCTCGCCGGTGGCACCGGCCGAGATGACCTGGGCCCTGATCATGGCGGCGATGCGTCGCCTGCCGCAGTACGTCGGCAACCTCAAACACGGCGCCTGGCAGCAGTCGGGGCTGAAGGCCGCGTCCATGCCCCCCAACTTCGGACTCGGATCGGTGCTGAAAGGCAAGACGCTGGGCATCTGGGGTTACGGAAAAATCGGGCAGATCGTTGCCGGTTATGGCCGCGCATTCGGCATGCGCGTGCAGGTCTGGGGCCGCGAGGCCTCGCGCACCAAAGCCGTGGCCGACGGTTTCGAGGTCGCCGCCAGCAAGGCCGCCCTGTTCGCCAGTTCTGACGTGCTGTCGCTGCACCTCCGGCTGGCCGACGAAACCACCTCGGTGGTCAAGCTGGAAGACCTGTCGCTGATGAAGCCTTCGGCGCTGCTGGTGAACACCTCGCGCGCCGAACTGATCGAAGGCGACGCCCTGCTGGCCGCGCTGAACCGGGGCCGCCCCGGCCTGGCCGCCGTGGACGTGTTCGAGAGCGAACCCATCCTGCAGGGCCATGCGTTGCTGCGGCTGGAAAACTGCATCTGCACACCGCACATCGGCTACGTGGAGCAGGAGAACTACGAGATGTACTTTGCCGCCGCCTTCGACAACGTGGTGAACTTCATCAAGGGCACACCGACCAACATCGTCAACCCTGGCGCCCTGAAGGTGCGCCGCTGAGGTTTTTCAACGGCTGGCTGGCACGCTCATCATCATCATCAGAATGTCAGCGCTGTGCCTTCGTCGGCCAGGCGCTCCTTGGCCACCGCGTACAGCAGCAACAGGTCGCGGCAGGCTTCCAGGTCAAACACCTCAGTGCTGCCATCGGGCCGCTTGAAAATCAGGCCTTCAATCAGGGGCAGTACCGCGGGCCGGGGCCAGGCCACCACAATGCGTGACAGCGTTTCCGGGTAGGCCTGCAGGCCCAGGCTCTGGTGGCGGTAGTCGTCAAACTCGGGCACGCTGACATGGAAAGCCTGGCTGAAGTCGTCGCGCAACAACTGGTAGTCGTGGCGGCGGTTCAGCAGGTGGTAGAGGCGGAACAGGTCCAGGTAAGCCAACGGGCTGGTGTCTGCAGCATCGGTCCCGCCACCCGCCTGCCCGATGTAGCTGCGCAACACGGTGATGGCCTGGTCGTGCTGGCCGAGTGAGACGAAGAAGTCAGCTTGCTGCTGCATGTCCAGCAGTTCCTCGGCCTTCACACCGCGTGGCGACGGGGTCATGCTGTCGCCGAAATCCGTGGGGGCGGCGCCGGGCACCGCGGCACCGCCATCGGGCTCGGGAAACATCGAGGCCACCATGTCCAGATCAATGCCTGTGGCCGTGTTCGCTCGTTCCCTGGCCGGTTCCGGCTCGGCCGCAGGCAGGTAGCTTGATTCTGCTGCGGGGTTGCCCAACGGCGCAACGTGGGATGCGGCCCACGCTGCTGGCACCGGCTGGTGGCGGGTACGGCGCCAACGCCAGGCCAACAGTGCAGCCAGCACAAGCGCCAAGCCGGCCAGGCCGTAGACCAGCAGGTTGGCGTAGCGCTCGCTCTGGGCCTGGGCCAGTTCGGCCTTCAAGGCAGCCACCGAGCGCTCGTCCTGCGCCTTGGTGGCCCGCAGGGTGCGCAGTTCGGCCTCCATGGCGGTGATTTTTTCAAGCCCACGCAAAGACGCATCCACGTCCAGGTTCAGCACGCGCCAGAGCGCGGCCGCCGCTGCCCGCTCGGCCACACCACCGGCAGGCACGCCTTTCAGTTCCAGCGACAGCTTCAGCGCTGGGTTGCGCTCGAAGGCAAAGTCTGCTGGCACCAGCTTGAGACGGTCACCTTGCTTCGCGGGCTGGGTTGGTTTGCTTGCCTTGCGGGCTGTGGCGCCCCCGCTGGGTGCACTGCGCCGTTGCGTTGTCTGGGCATTGGGTGTGGCAGCGCCGCCAGCGGCTTTGGCACTGGCTTTGGCACTGGCTTTGCCCGGCCGAGACTCCGGCACGGGCATGCCGCGCAGGCCGCGCGGTGCGGGCAGCACCTCAGGCGGAGCCAAGTCATTCGCCACAGGGGCGGCATCCATCGAGGCAAAGGATGGCAGTGCGACCTCGTCGCCCACATCGGCCAGCAACACGTAGCGGCGCGACACCCGCTGTATGCAACCCGCCGCCACCTCGACAGTGACCACCGGTTCGTCTACCGCCTTGCTGCTGCGCAATCGGATCAGGCCTTGTTTGGCACCAGGCGCGGGCTCAAACCGGGTGGTGACGAGTGCGGGGGCAATTGGGCTGTCGGCGTACAGCACCTCGGCCTGCAGGCAAAGGTCGCTGGCGCCATCGGTCGCCACCGGGATGGTGATGTTCAATGGCCGGCCAATCAGCGGCACTGCCGTGGTCGTGCCCAAGGAGAGTGCTGCACTGTGCAGTGCCACACCCAGCAAACCCATTCCCACCACCATGTGTCTCAGTGTCACGCCTTCTCCCTTCACCGGATTCTGGCACAGCTGGAAGACCCGGCCGCTGCGAGATAATCTGCGGATGAAATCATCAGCTTTCTCGAACGTTGGCATCGTCGGTACCGGTGCCATGGGACGTGGCATTGCCCAAATGGCGGCACAAGGCGGCTGCGCGGTGAAACTGTACGACAGCCAGCCCGGGGCCGCAGCCAGTGCGGTCGGCGCGATTGGCGAACAGTGGGACAAACTGGCCGCCAAAGGACGCATCCCGGCGGCCGAGGCCGACAAACTCAAGCAGCGTCTGGCCGTGGTTGACCAGCTGGAGGCCATGGCCGAGTGCGACCTGGTGGTGGAAGCCGTGGTGGAACAGGTCGCGGTGAAGCAAGCGCTGTTTGCTGCGCTGGAAGCGGTGGTGTCCGAGACGGCGGTGCTCGCCACCAACACCTCGTCGCTGTCGGTCACGGTGATTGGTGCGGCCCTGAAGCATCCCGGGCGTTTTGCCGGCCTGCACTACTTCAACCCGGTGCCACTGATGCGGGTGGTGGAGGTGATTGCCGGGCTGCGCACCGACCCGCAGGTCTGTGAACGGCTGTGCAACCACGTGCGCCAAATCGGCCACACACCAGTCCAGGCCAAAGACACGCCGGGCTTCATCGTCAACCACGCCGGACGAGGTTATGGCACCGAAGCCCTGCGCATCGCCAGCGAAGGCGTGGCCGACTTCGCCACCATTGACCGCATCCTGAAAGACCAGGCCGGCTTCAAGCTCGGCCCGTTCGAACTGATGGACCTGACCGCGCTCGACGTCTCGCACCCGGTGATGGAATCGGTTTACCACCAGTACTACCAGGAGCCGCGCTACCGCCCGAGCGTGATCACCGCCCAGCGTCTGGCGGGTGGCCTGCTGGGCCGCAAAACCGGTGCAGGTTTCTACGCCTACACCGACGGTGCGATCCAGCTGCCCCCTGAACCCGCCGTGCCAGTGGTCAGCCCCGCGCCCCCGGTGTGGGTGTCGCCACGTGCCGCGCGCCGGGCCGATCTGCTGCAACTGCTGAAAAACCTCGGTGCCAGCATCGAGACAGCCGAGGCCCCAACGGCCGCGGCACTGATCGTCGTCGCACCGCTGGGGTTCGATGTCAGCACCATCGCGGCGGTGGACCGGCTCGACGCCACCCGCACCGTGGGCATTGACATGCTGGTCCCTGATGCCGGCACCAAGCGCCGCGTGCTGGCCACCAACCCCGCCACCACACCGGCCATGCGTGACGCAGCCCACGCGCTGTTTGCACGCGACGGCAAGGCGGTCAGCGTCATCCGTGACAGTGCGGGGTTCGTCACCCAGCGCGTGCTGGCCACCATTGTCAACATCGCCAGCGACATCTGCCAGCAAGGCATCTGCAGCCCGCAAGACCTCGACACCGCCGTCGTGCTCGGCCTGGGTTACCCGCTCGGCCCCTTGGCGCTGGGTGACCGGCTGGGCGCCGCCAGCGTGCTGGAAATCCTGTTCAACATGCAGACCGTTCACGGTGACCCGCGTTACCGTCCCAGCCCCTGGTTGCGCCGCCGTGGCGCGCTGGGCCTGAGCCTGACGCACCTGGAAAGCTGAGCGCCATGCCGGCCCAGCTCAAGAGCACACGCCAGGGCCAGACCCTGGTGCTGACGCTGTGCAACCCCGAACACCGCAACGCCCTCGGGCCCGAGATGTACGCGGCAGGCGTGGAGGCGCTGGGTGTGGCCGAGTCCAGCAACGAAGTCCGCAGCGTGGTGCTGACGGGTGACGGCAACACCTTCAGCGCCGGTGGCAACCTGCAGCGGTTGCAGGCCAACCGGCACCAATCGCCGGAAGTGCAAGCCCAGAGCATCGAAGGTCTGCATAACTGGGTCGAGGCGATTCGCACCTTCCCCAAACCGGTGATCGCGGCGGTGGAAGGTGCCGCCGCCGGGGCCGGGTTCTCGCTGGTGCTGGCCTGCGACCTGGTGGTGGCCGCCCGCAACGCCATTTTTGTCATGGCCTACAGCAACATTGCGCTGTCGCCGGACGGCGGTGCCAGCTGGGCACTGCAACACGCTGTGCCGCGCCAGTTGGCCACCGAGTTGCTGATGTGCGCCGAGCGCATGGGTGCCGAGCGGCTGCACGCGCTGGGCATCGTCAACCGCGTGGCCGAACCGGGCTGTGCGCTGGACGACGCCTTGGCCCTGGCCGAACGCCTCAACCAGCGCGCGCCCAATGCCCTGGCCAGCGTCAAGGAACTGCTGAACGACGCGGGCAGCGCCTCGCTGTCAGAACAGCTGGCGCGGGAGCGCGACCACTTTGTGAAAAACCTGCACCATGCCAACGCCGGCATCGGCATCGCGGCGTTCCTGAACAAAGAGCCTCCGCAGTACAACTGATCCCCGGCACGGCCTGCAGACACGCAGGTGACAACCCTGAGCCGGCCACACGGTAGACAGGGTGACAATGGCGTTTGAAAGTGACCACAACACGCCATGGACGACCCGATTCTGACGATTGAAGAGCGCGAGGCCATCAACGCCGGGCGCTGGTTCTCCTCCCTGTCCCCATCCCTGCGGCACGACATCCTGCGCTGCGCTTACGTCAAGCGCTTCAAGGATGGCGAGCTGATCGCCGCCCGCGGCGACCCACCCACCGAATGGTCGGCCTGCGCCCGAGGCGCGGTGCGGGTCAGCTCCACCTCGCTGTCGGGCAAGCAGATCACCCTCACCTACATCGAGCCCGGCCTGTGGTTTGGCGACGTGGCGATTTTTGACGGTGACCGCCGCACCCACGACGCCTATGCCCATGGCGACACAGTGCTGCTGTGCGTGGCCCGCAGCGACTTCCAGAAGATCCTGTCCAGCCATGTGGAACTGTACGAGGCGCTGATGCGGCTGCAGGCACGCCGCATCCGCCAGCTCTTCGGTTTGGTGGAAGACCTGAACACCCTGCCCTTGCGTGCACGGCTCGCCAAGCAGTTGCTGCACCTGGCACGCAGCTACGGCGTGCCGTGTCTGGCCGAAGGCAACGAGGTGCGCATCGGCCTGCAACTGGCACAGGAAGAACTGGCCCAGCTGCTGGGCGCCTCGCGCCAGCGGGTCAACCAGGAACTCAAGGCCATGGAGCGCGACAACATCATCCGCATCGAGCCAGGCGGCCTGGTGGTGCGCAACCGCGACGGCCTGCTGAAAATCACCGAGGCCGACCTGTGAGCAACTTCGACCACTTTCAGGGCACGCGCGGCGTGTCGGCCAACGCGGCTTTTGATGTGGACGCGCTGAGCGCATGGCTGTCGCCCCGGCTGCCCGGGTTTGATGGCCCGGTCACGGTCGAGGTGTTCAACGGCGGGCAGTCCAACCCCACCTACAAGCTCGTCACTGCCGACCGGTCGTACGTGATGCGCGCCAAGCCCGGCCCCGTGGCCAAGCTGCTGCCCTCGGCCCATGCGATCGAACGCGAGTACCGGCTGGTGCACGCCCTGCGCGACTCGCAGGTGCCAGTGGCCCAGATGCACTGCCTGTGCGAAGACGAAAGCGTGATTGGCCGCGCGTTCTATCTGATGGCTTTTGTGGAAGGCCGGGTGTTGTGGGACCAGTCCCTGCCCGGCATGACCCCCGCCGAGCGGGGCGACATCTACTTCGAGATGAACCGCGTGCTGGCCGCGCTGCACGCCGTGCCGTTTGCCGAACTGGGCTTGTCCGACTACGGCAAGCCCGGCAACTACTTCGAGCGGCAGATTGGCCGCTGGAGCAAGCAGTACCAGGCCTCCATCACCCAGCCGATTGACGAGATGGACGAACTGATCGCCTGGCTGCCCACCCACATCCCGGCCGGCGCACGCGACGAAACCAAAGTGGCCATCGTCCACGGCGACTACCGCATGGACAACCTGATCTTCCACCCCACCGAACCGCGTGTGCTGGCGGTGCTGGACTGGGAGCTGTCCACCCTGGGCCACCCGCTGGCCGACTTCAGCTACCACTGCATGGCCTGGCACATTCCGCCAGGCGCGTTCCGTGGCATTGGCGGGCTGAACGTCGAACAGTTGGGCATCCCGACCGAAGCGGCCTACATCCGCCAGTACTGCGAACGCACCGGTCTCACCAGCCCCGAGGCCCTGCGCACCGACTGGAACTTCTACATGGCCTACAACCTGTTCCGCCTGGCCGCCATCCTGCAGGGCATTGCCAAGCGGGTGGAAGCCGGTACCGCCTCCAGCGCACAGGCCGTCAGCTCGGCCGCCGGCGCCCGACCACTGGCCCAGATGGCCTGGCGTTTCGCCCGGCAGACCTAGCCTCCCTTTTCCGCCCGCCGACAAGGACCGTCATGAACTTTGAATACTCGCCCAAGGTCCAGCAACTGCAAAAAAAGCTGCTGGCCTTCATGGACGCGCACATCTACCCCAACGAACAGCGTTTCTTCGCGGAAATTGCAGAAAACCGCGCCAAGGGCAATGCCTGGGTGCCGACCAAGCTGATTGAGGAACTGAAGCCCAAAGCCCGCGCAGCCGGGCTGTGGAATCCTTTCCTGCCGCATTCGCCACGCGCACCCGAAGGCCTGTCCAACCTCGAATACGCACCGCTGTGCGAGATCATGGGCCGGGTGCCCTGGGCACCGGAAGTCTTCAACTGCTCGGCACCCGACACCGGCAACATGGAGACCATTGCCCGCTACGGCACCCCCGAACAGCAAGACCAATGGCTGGAACCGCTGCTCAAAGGCGAAATCCGCTCGGCTTTCCTGATGACCGAGCCGGACGTGGCGTCGAGTGACGCCACCAACATCCAGTGCAGCATCGTGCGCGACGGTGACGACTACGTCATCAACGGCCGCAAGTGGTGGTCGTCCGGCGCCGGCGACCCGCGCTGCGCGGTCTACATCGTGATGGGCAAAACCAACCCGGACGCCGGGCGGCACGAACAGCAGTCGATGATCCTCGTGCCAGCGAATGCGCCTGGTGTGAAGGTGATCCGCCCGCTGTCGGTGTTTGGTTACGACGACGCCCCGCACGGCCACATGGAAGTCGCGCTCGACAAGGTGCGCGTGCCCGCCAGCAACCTGCTGCTGGGCGAAGGCCGGGGGTTTGAAATTGCCCAGGGCCGCCTTGGGCCCGGCCGCATCCACCACTGCATGCGCTCCATTGGCATGGCCGAACGGGCACTGGAACTGATGTGCAAACGCCTCAACACCCGCGTGGCCTTTGGCCGCGAGGTGGCGCGGCAAAGCGTCTGGCAGGAACGCATCGCCGAGTCGCGCTGCATGATCGAGCAGGCCCGCTTGCTCACGCTCAAGGCCGCCTACATGATGGACACGGTGGGCAACAAGGTCGCCAAGGCCGAGATCGCGATGATCAAGGTGGTGGCCCCCAACATCGCCTGCCAGATCCTGGACTGGGCGATCCAGGCGCACGGCGCGGCGGGCATGTCCGAAGACTTCCCGCTGGCCTACGGCTACGCCCACCAGCGCACGCTGCGGCTGGCCGATGGCCCGGACGAAGTGCACCGCAACTCGCTGGCCAAACTGGAACTGGCCAAACACCTGCAACTGCGGCACGACGTGGAGATGCCGGTCACACGCGGAGGCTGAAAGCCACCGGCTGTGGCGTGCATGGCCAGCACGCCACGGTGATTTCTCTTACAGTGCATGCACTGAAGGAGCATCCATGATCGACGTTTTTTCCTGGGCCACGCCCAACGGCCACAAGGTCCACATCATGCTGGAGGAATGCGGCTACCGCCTCGGGCGTGACTGGCGGGCCATTCCGGTCAACATCAGCACCGGCGACCAGTTCAAACCCGAGTTTCTGGCCATCAGCCCGAACAACAAAATCCCGGCCCTGACCGACCCGAACGGGCCTGACGGCAAGCCGATCTCGCTGTTTGAATCGGGCGCGATTCTGATGTACCTCGCGGCCAAGACCGGCAAATTCCTCCCGCGCAGCGACCGCAAGAAATTCGAGGTGTTGCAGTGGCTGATGTTCCAGATGGGTGGCGTGGGCCCGATGCTGGGGCAAACGCACCATTTCCGCCTGTATGCCCCCGAGAAAATCGAGTATGCGGTCAACCGCTACACCAACGAAACCAGGCGCCTGTACGGCGTGATGGACAAGCAACTGGCCAGCCACAAGTTCATCGCTGGCAACCAGTACACGATCGCCGACATCGCCATTTTTCCCTGGCTGCGCAGCTGGAAGAACCAGGGCATTGACTGGGCCGACTACCCACACCTCAAAGCCTGGTTTGACGGCATTGCCGAACGGCCGGCGGTGAAACGAGGGGTGGCGGTGCTGAGCGACTTGCGCAAGCCGCTGACGGACGACAAGTCACGGGAAACGCTGTTTGGCAACACCCAGTACCAAAAACGCTGATCTGAAGAAGAAGGCGCTGTTGGCCTGCCCGACAGGAATCGAACCTGTGACAACCGACTTAGAAGGTCGGTGCTCTATCCAACTGAGCTACGGGCAGAAGCATCTGTTGTGCACCGCCTGACGGCAGGTACAAAAAAAGCCCAACAAGTGGGCTTTTTTGGATGTTGGTCGGAGTACAAGGATTCGAACCTTGGACCCCCTGGTCCCAAACCAGGTGCGCTACCAGACTGCGCCACACTCCGAAGCTGTTATTGTAGCGCGCCCAAACGGCGATTTCGCCTGTGGTGCGTGAAAAATCCACGCACCACACAGGTGAATCACAGCTTCACGTACTCGTACTCGGGCCCGTTGGCATTGATACCGCGGTCGGGCGGCGCAATCCAGCCGGCCATCTTGCCGGGCTCGGTCACGCGCTGCATCAGGCTGTGGATGTAGGCCTTGTCGGCGTCGGTCGGCAACCACTGGCCTTGTTGGGCTTCAAATTCGGCGGCGGTGATGGGGTGGCCCAGCGGGTCGGTGTGCAAACCGGCCCAGGTGCCCACCGAACGGCGAAAACGGGTCGATGGCAGCCTGAGTTCAAAATCCACGCCCGCACGCTTGATCGCCATGTTCCAGCGGGTCACGCCGACGTTGCAGTCTTTCACGTACTCCAGGCGGGTGATCTCGTTCATGCCGTTGCGCACCGAGATCGTTTCGCCCTTGAGTCCGCCCTGCCCGTCTGGCACCTGGATGGTCATTTCGGTGTCGCTTTCCACGTGGTCGGCAAACTTGGCCTCGTCGGGCCGGCCCTTGATGCCGTTGGCAAAGTAGTTGGCGGCGTTGCTGGAGGCTTCGGAGCCAAACAAATCCAGCGAGCTGGTGAACCAGAAGTTCATGAATTTCTGCACCGTGGGCAGGTCCACCACACCGGCCTGGCGCAGCGTGGCCACGTCGTCGGTGTCCAGTTCCTTCATCACTTCCAGCGTGCGTTTGATGACCCGGCCAATGCCGGTTTCACCCACAAACATGTGGTGGGCTTCCTCGGTCAGCATGAAGCGGGTGGTGCGGGCCAGCGGGTCGAAGGCCGATTCGGCAAACGACTTGAGCTGGAACTTGCCGTCCCGGTCGGTGAAGTAGGTGAACATGAAAAAGCTGAGCCAGTTGTCCATCGGCTCGTTGAAGGTGCCCAGGATGCGCGGCTTGTCGGCGTCGCCGCTGTGGCGCATCAGCAATTCTTCGGCTTCTTCGCGGCCGTCGCGACCAAAGTGCGCGTGCAGCAAATACACCATGGCCCACAGGTGGCGGCCTTCTTCCACGTTCACCTGGAACAGGTTGCGCAGGTCGTACAGGCTGGGCGCGGTGTGGCCCAGCAAACGCTGCTGCTCGACCGAGGCCGGCTCGGTGTCGCCCTGGGTGACGATCAGGCGGCGGAAGGTGGAGCGGTACTCGCCCGGCACTTCCTGCCAGACGTCCTGGCCCATGTGGTCGCCAAAACCGATCTTGCGGCCCTCTTCCTTGTCGGCCAGGAAGATGCCCCAGCGGTAGTCGGGCATAGGGGTGTAGCCGTAGCTGGCCCAGCCGGACGCGTCCACCCCCACGGCGGTGCGCAGGTAGACCTCGTTGGCCTTGAAGTCGCTCGGGCCCATTTCGTCCCACCAGTTCAGGAAGGCCGGTTGCCAGTGTTCGAGTGCGCGCTGCAGCTGGCGGTTTTCGCCGAGGTGGACGTTGTTGGGGATCAGCGCCTGTAGGTCAATGTTGCTCATGGTTTTACCTGTCTATCGCTCACAGTTTTGCCGGGATGGGCGGGGTACTTCGTGGTCGGTTGTGCGCCAACGCTCAAATGCGTTTCCAGTCGAATTTGGCTTTCTTGCCGGTGCCGAAAAGTTTGAGCGCACCGTCTTCGCCAACCGCGTTCGGGCGGATGAAAATCCAGTTCTGCCAGGCGCTCAGGCGGCCAAAGATGCGCGTTTCCATGGTCTCCTTGCCGGGGAATCGCAGCGAGGCTTCCATGCCCGTCATCGCGTCGGGCGACAGGCTGGCACGCTCCTCCAGCATGATGCGGATCTCGTCGTCCCAGTCGATGTCGTCGGGTGTCAGCGTGACCAGGCCGAGTGCCAGCGCCTGGTCGGCCCGCAGCGCGCTGTCACTCAAGCCTTGCAGTTGCGTGACCACCGTCTCGTCTTCGCAGAACCGGGTTTGCAGGCGCGTCAGGCCATTGACGGCAGGGAACCAGCCGAAGTTGGCGGCGCTGAGCTGCAGCGTGGGGGCGCTGTCGGGGGCATCGGGCAAATCCAGCATGTAGATGCGGTCGCAGGCCAGCGCCAATTCGTAGAAGGTGCCGGCAAAACACGAACCAGCCTCCACCAGGGCAATCAGCGAGCGGCTGGTCACGTCGATGCGGGCCAGGGTGCGGCGCAGTGCGCCAGTGGTCTCGCGCACCAGCCAGTGGTCTTTCAGGTTGGCCAGCACCTGGTCCATCTTGAGCACCTGGTTGGCGTCGCCCTGCGTCTTGATGACCCAGGTGCCAACTTCCAGCTCGTTGGTGCGCAGGTTCAGGATGGCGTCGTCCAGCTCGCGCTGCAGTTGCAGCGGGTACCAATTGGCGCCTGCGGCTTCAATCGCGTCGGCGGAGGACTCGATGGCGGCCTTGGGCGCACGCACGGTGATGGTGGCGATGCGGGTGGTGCGGTCGACCTGTGCGTCCACCGTGGCGTAGTGGTAGCCCGCAGCGTCGATGGTGACCTGTACCGGCGTCAATTCAATGCCTTTTGTGCCACCGGCCTTAGTGGAGGCTGCTCGGAGCGCTTCAATTTCTGTAGCAATCAACTGGCCGAACTGCTGTGGTTTGGCGTGCCCGTCAATCAGTTTCCAGTCTTTGGCACGGTCGGCGCGCACGCCTTCGCTGGTGGTGCAGAAAATGTCGGCCAGGTCCCGGCGCACCTTGCGCTTGTCGGTCACGCGGGTCAGGCCGCCGGTGCCGGGCAACACGCCCAGCAAAGGCACTTCGGGCAGGCTGACGGTGGACGAGCGGTCGTCCACCATCACGATGCGGTCGCAGGCCAGCGCCAGTTCGTAACCGCCACCTGCGCAGGCGCCAGTCACCGCGGCCAGGCTCTTCAGGCCGTCGTTGCGCGAGGAGTCTTCCAGGCCATTGCGGGTCTCGTTGGTGAACTTGCAGAAGTTCACTTTCCAGGCGTGGGTGGACAGGCCCAGCATGTAGATGTTGGCACCGGAGCACCAGATTTTTTCCTTGCCCGATTCGAACACCACCACCTTCACCGCCGGGTGCTCAAAGCGGATGCGGTTGATCGCGTCGTGCAGCTCGATGTCCACCCCCAGGTCGTAGCTGTTGAGCTTGAGCTTGTAGCCGGGCTTGATGCCCCCGTCTTCGTTGATGTCGAGCTTGAGGCGTGCCACGTCGCCGTCCACGCTCAGTGTCCAGTGCTGGTAGCGGCTGGGGTGGGTGGCAAAGCTCACCAGTTCACGGCTTTCGCCGTTGAGGGTTTGCTTGAACAGCAAGGGTTCGGTGATGGCGTTCATGGGGTCTCCTTGGGGGCGGTTTCAGCAGCGGTGGTGGCCATGCTGGCCACCACACGTTCGAGGTCTTTCAGGGATTGTTTCTGGCTGCGCGCGGCCGTGTCCACCACCGCATCGGCGCGGGCGTACAGCGGTTCGCGGCTGGCGAGGATGCGGCGCAGGTCGTCCATGGCTTCGGTGGTCGCACCCCGCGTGGCGTCAAAGGGCCGCATGTCGCCCTGGGCCACCACACGGGCCATGTGCTCTTCCGGGTTGGCCTTGAGCCAGACGCAGTAGAAGTGGCTCTGCAGCAAATCAAAGGTTTCACGCTCGCTGACGATGCTGCCGCCGGTGGTCATGACAACGCCGTCGGCGTGGTCCTGGGCAATGCGGAACATCGCGCGGCGTTCGTAGCGGCGGTAACCCGCCTGGCCGTGCAACAGCAGAATTTCGTTCATGCTGGTGCCGGCCTCGCGCTCGATCTCGCGGTCGAGTTCGACAAACGGCACGCTGCGCAGCTCGGCCAGTTGGGCCCCCAGGGTGGACTTGCCCGCCCCGCGCAGGCCAATCAGCGCAATGCGCTGGTCACGGCCCGCCGCGTTGGCCAGGCCGTAGTGGCTGGCCAACAGCGCATGGGCCTGGTCAAGCTGGGTGTCGTCCAGCCGCGCCAACAGGCTCTGCACGCGGGCCAGTGCCGGCCGGGGGGCGTCCTGCATCAGTTCCAGCAGCGAGATGTTGAGCGCGCGCGCAATGGCTTCCAGCGAATTCACCGAGGCGTTGCCCTTGGCGCCTTCCACATCGGCCAGAAACCGCTCGCTCAGGCCAGAGTCGGCTGCCAGCTGCTTGCGCGTCATGCCGCGCCGCGCGCGCCAGGCCCGCACGCGGGCCCCCAAATCACCCAGGGTGCTGGTGGGTGCTGGCCTGAGGTCTGAGACCGAGAAAGTGGACAAGGTAGAACCTGCGTGTAAAAAAGATTGCGCCGCGAACGGATTGCAGTATACTTCCGATCAACAACCTGTCAAGCAGTTTATTGCATATCGGAGAATGGGATGAAGCTCAAGATTCTGGTCGGAACGATGACCAGCACCGCCGATTACGTGGCTCAGGCGATCCAGATGGACTGCGCCGACCTCGTGAGCGACATCGAGGTGCTGACGATGGACGGCCTCGACATCCAGGCGTTTGACGCACAGCCCGGTGAAGATGCACTTTACCTCATCTGCACCTCCACCTACGGTTCTGGCGATGTGCCAGACAACGCCCGTGCGTTGTACGACTCGCTGGACACGCAACCCAAATTCCTCGGCCACGTGCGTTACGGCGTGATGGCGCTGGGCGACCGCACCTACCTGCAAACCTTCTGCTTCGGCGGCCAGAAATTCGACGAACGCCTGCAAGGCCTGGGTGCCCAGCGCGTGGGTGAGGTCTGGTGCCACGACGCCAGCAGCGGCACGCTGGCCGAGGTGGAAGGCACAGTCTGGTGCCGTGAATGGCTGGTGCAGGCCCTGGCCGCCTCCACCGCCTGACCGCTGCGGATTTCATACCAAAAAGCAGCCAAGCCTTAGAAAAACCTCACACGGCTGCTACTATAAAAATAGCGTTTGGAGACAACATGAAACCCAGCAGCGCGAACCACACGCTCAGCCCACCCCAGGTGGATGTGCCGCGTGACTACAACGCCGCACACGACCTGTTGCTGCGCAACGCGGGCCGTGCCGGCAAGGTGGCCTACATCGACGCTTCCAGCGGTGCCACCCTGAGCTATGGCCAGCTGGCTGAACAGGCCCACCGCTTTGCCAACGCGCTGCGCACGCTCGGCATTGCGCCGGAAAGCCGGGTCTTGCTGTGCATGCAAGACACCCTGGAATGGCCGGTCGTTTTCCTTGGCAGCATGTTGGCTGGCGTGGTCCCGGTGGCGGTGAACACACTGCTGACCCCGCGCGACTTCGAATTCATGCTGCGCGACTCGCGCGCGGTGGCGCTGCTGGTGTCGCCTTCTCTGCTGCCTGCATTTGACGGCTTGATCGGGCAGATCGACACGCTCCAACACGTCATCGTCGCTGGCCCCGACGCTTGTGGCCACCACTCGACGGCCGCATTGCTCAATGCGGCCGACCCCACACCCCACACCC
>JAFEHU010000011.1 GCA_017848435.1 Burkholderiaceae bacterium
CGCCACCCCGGTGGAGCCACTGGTGCCGGCCACCCGGGTGATTGGCATCACCACCGAAGAAGGCTGCAAAGACCGGCAGTACTCCGATCTGTCACGCTACTGGGAGCTGGAGAGCGGCAGCAACTGCGGCACCTTTGGCATCCGCGGCTACCGGCCGCTGAGCCTGTCACTCATCGCGTCGGACAGCGTCAACCAGCAGCCCACGTCACCCGGGCCCAACAACACCGTCACCACACCCAACAGCTTCAGCCGCAAGGAAACGCGGGTGCAGCTCTCGGTGCGGACCAAGGTCGCCCAGGGCCTGCTGACCGGCAGCCACCCGACGCTGAACGACTCGCTCTGGTTTGGCTACACCCAGCAGTCGTACTGGCAGCTGTTCAACAAGGGCCTGTCGCGCCCCTTCCGCAGCACCGACCACGAGCCCGAAGTGGTCTACGTCTACCCAACCGACGCCAACCTGCCCGGTGGCTGGCGGCTGCGCTACAGCGGCCTGGGCGTGGTGCACCAGTCCAACGGCCAGAGCGAACCGCAGTCGCGCAGCTGGAACCGCGCCTACCTGATGGCCGGCATCGAGAAAGACAACCGCTTCCGGGTTCAGGCACGGGTCTGGAAACGCCTGCCGGAAAACGCCGCCACCGACGACAACCCCGACATCAGCGACTTCATCGGCCGTGGCGAGGTGTCTGGCTTCTGGAACCCGAACAAGGACAACCTGCTGGGCCTGACAGTGCGCAGCGCACTGCGTGGCGGCGGAGGCCGGGGCTCGGCCCGCATCGAGTGGTTCAAGACCCTGGGCAACGGCAACAGCGAAAAAGACCTCAGCGGCCTGCGCCTGCACACCCAGTTGTTCACCGGGTATGGCGATACTTTGATAGATTACAACCGCAAGCGCACCGTGCTGAGCGTTGGCCTGAGCCTGGTGGACTGGTAAGCCGCCCCCGTGGGCGGGCACTTTTGGGGAGACACACATGAAGACCCTGACCGACCAACTCGCCCAGTACGCGGCCTACCACCGCGACCGGCGCAACATCGCCACCCACTTTGTTGGCATCCCGATGATCGTGGTGGCGGTGGCGACCCTGCTGTCGCGCCCCGGCCTGGACGCGGCGGGCTGGCTCACCCCCGCGCTGCTCGTCACCGGCCTGACGGTGGCCTACTACCTGCTGCTGGACCTGCGCTTTGGCCTGGCCATGGCGGTGGCCATGGCGCTGTCGCTGGGGGTCGGCCACTGGTTCGCGGCGCAGAGCACCGCGCTGTGGCTGACCGGTGGCATCGGCCTGTTTGTGGTGGGTTGGGTGCTGCAGTTCATTGGCCACTACTACGAAGGCAAGAAGCCCGCGTTTGTGGACGACCTGGTCGGCCTGGTCATCGGCCCGTTGTTCGTGATGGCCGAAGCGGCGTTTGCGCTGGGTCTGCGTGACGACGAACGCCTGCGCATCGAGGCGCGTGTGGGCCCCACCCACATCCGCGCCGGCACCGCACAGGTCTGAGAAGCCAGCGCCTCAGGCGCTGCGCTGCAGCGTGGCGAGGATGCGCCGCGCCGCGTTCAGATGCGGCTGGTCCACCATGCCACCCCGCACCCGGCCCGAGGCCTTGGCCCCGTCCTGCAACTCTGCAATGACTTCATGCGCCCAGGCCGCGTCGTCGTCGCTGGGCTTCAATGCGGCGTGGATGACCGCGATTTGCGCCGGGTGAATGGCCGCCTTGGCGCTGAAGCCCATGGCCGCGTGGGCGCGGGTTTCAGCCGCCAAGCCTGCCGGGTCGTCGAGCCCGGTGAACACCGCGTCAATCGCCGGAATGTCGCAGGCGTGGCTGGCCAGCAAGGCGCTGTCTCTGGCGCGCAGCGCGGGCGACAGGTAATGGCCCGCCGCGTCGCGCAGGCTGCGCACGCCCAGGCTGGCGGCCAGGTCTTCCGCGCCCCACAAAATGCCGGCCAGCCGGGGCATCGGGTGGTCAAAGCTGTGGATGCGCTGCATCGCCCGCGCAGTCTCGGTGGCGATCACCATCACCAGCACCGAACGCAGCGGCCAGCCGGCGCGGCGTTCAATTTCGCCCAGCACCTTGTCCACCCAGAGCAGGTCGTCCATGCCCTCGCATTTGGGCAACACCACGCCGGCGGGCCGGGCACGGGCCACCGCCTGCAGGTCGTCCAGGTGGTGAAAGCTCACCAGCGGATTGACGCGGATCCACACCGGCACGGTGGGGGGCGTGCTGGCCAGCCAGGCCACCACCGCCTCGCGGGCGGCGGCTTTGTCGGCCGCCGGCACGCTGTCTTCCAGGTCGAGGATCAACGCGTCGGCGCCGCTGGCGGCGGCTTTGGCAAACCGTTCGGGCCGGTTGCCCGGCACGAACAAATACGAGCGCGCGTGGGACGGTGTGGGCGCTTCCATGTCAGGCCTGGGCGTGGGCGATGCGCTTGTGCATCAGGGCCTGGCGCACGCAGATGGCGACCACCTGCTGGTGCTGGTTCACCGCTTCGTGCTCGAACTCCACAATACCCGCCTTGGGCCGCGAGCTGCTCTCCCGCACCGACTTGACGGTGGTGCGCACGCGGATCGTGTCGCCATGGAACAGCGGCTTGGGGAAACGCACGTCGCTCATGCCGAGGTTGGCGATGGTGGTGCCCAGCGTGGTGTCGTTCACCGTCATGCCGATCATCAGGCCGAGCGTGAACAGGCTGTTGACCAGCGGCTTGCCGAACTCGGTTTTCGATGCAAATTCGTGGTCGATGTGCAGCGGCTGCACGTTCAGCGTGAGGCAGGAAAACGTCATGTTGTCCGACTCGGTGATGGTGCGGCCCCACGGGTGCTTGAACACCTGGCCCACCTCGAACTCTTCAAAATACAACCCCGCCATGGCGTGCTCCTTGTTGTTAGGCCGTGGCCGCATTCTCTGCGGCAGGCTCGATTTCCACCAGCAGGTGGCCCTGGCCGACGATGTCGCCCAGCTTCACGTGCACCTGCCGCACCGTGCCAGACACCGGGGCGGAAAGGCCGTGGTACAGCTTCATGGCTTCGAGCGTCAGCACCGGGTCACCGGCGGCCACCGTGTCACCGGCCTGCACCATCACCTCGGAGATGCGGCCGGGCAGGCTGGCCGACAGGTTGTCGCCCTGGCTTTGCGCGCTGCTGGCGTTCAGGCTGTGTGCGAGGTCGTGCTCGATGTCCCAGACCCGGCTGCGGCCGAGTGCCCAGCTGAACCAGCGCTGGCCAGCGGTGTGTTGCACATGCACGGTGGCGACCAGCGCGTTGCCCTCGCTGACGGTGACCACCACGCCATGCGCGCTCTGCAGCACGCGGGCCTGTAATTCGGGCTGCGACGGCAACCAGTACGCCGTGCCGGTTTGCATCAGCCGCACGGCAGCGCTGTCGTTGGCCGACACGTCACGCAATTGCACGTCCACCGCCGCACCTCGGCCCACAGGCGCGGTGACGCGGAAGCCGCGCAGCCCACCCCACACCGGGTTGTGTACCGGCTGGTTGGCCGACCACGCGGCCACCACCGCCAGCACATGGGCCTGGCGCTGCTGCACGTCGGGCAATGGGCCGTTGGGGAAATGTTGGTCCAGAAAACGGGTGGTCAACACCGCGCTGAATTCCGGGTGCTGCAGGATTTGCAGCAACAAACTGGCGTTGGTGCGCACGCCTTCAATCCGCAGCTGCTCCACGCCCAGGCGCACACGGGCAGCGGCTTCGGCGCGGGTGGCGCCAAAACCAATCACCTTGGCCAGCATCGAGTCGTAGTAGGGCGTGACCTCGCTGCGCGCGTGCAGGCCACTGTCAATCCGCACACCGGCCTGTTTGTCGGGCTCGGCGTAGCCGATCAACGGGCCGAGGCTGGCACGGTAGTCGTGCTCGGGCTCTTCGGCATTGAGGCGGCATTCCATGGCCCAGCCATTGCGTTTGATCTGGCTTTGTGTGAGCGGCAGTGTTTCGCCAGCGGCCACACGCAGTTGCCACTCCACCAGGTCGATGCCGGTGGTCAGCTCGGTCACCGGGTGCTCCACCTGCAGGCGGGTGTTCACTTCGAGGAAATAGGGGGTGTCGCCCTGGTCGGCGTCCAGCACAAACTCCACCGTGCCGGCGTTGTCGTAGCCCATCACCTGGCCCATGCGCAGCGCGGCTTCGTACAGCTTCTCGGCCACCGCCGTGGGCAGGTGGTTGGCCGGCGCTTCTTCAATCACTTTCTGGAAGCGGCGCTGGATGGAGCACTCGCGCTCGAACAGGTGCACCAGGTGGCCGTGGCGATCGCCCACCAGCTGCACTTCCAGGTGGCGTGGGTTAACGATGTATTTTTCCAGCAGCACACGTTCGTCGCCGAACGACGCCAGCGCTTCTTTGCGGGCCAGGGCCAGCATCGCGTCGAACTCGTCGGCCGCGTTGACGCGGCGCATGCCCTTGCCGCCACCGCCCGCGCTGGCCTTGATCAGCAACGGAAAACCGATCTTGACGGCTTCGTCGCGCAGGCGCGCGGGCGACTGGTCGTCTTCGTCGTAGCCTGGCACACACACCACGCCGGCCGCCCGCGCCATGCGTTTGCTCTCGATCTTGGAGCCCATGGACGCGATGGCGCGCCGGTTCGGCCCAACAAACTGGATGCCGTGTTGCTCGCAGGCGTCGATCAGCTCCAGCTTTTCCGACAGGAAGCCGTAGCCGGGGTGGATGGCCTGCGCGCCGCTGGACACCGCCGCCTCGATGATGCGTTCGGCCCGCAAATACGATTCGCTGGCGCTGGCCGCGCCAATGGCCACCGCAAAGTCGGCCTCGGCCACGTGGCGTGCGCCGGCGTCGGCCTCGGAGTACACCGCCACCGTTTCGATGCCCATGCGGCGCGCGGTGCGGATGATGCGGCAGGCGATTTCGCCGCGGTTGGCGATCAGGATGCGTTGGAACATGGGGCTTACATCCTGAACACAGGGGAAGGGCCAGTGGCCCGGGGCGTGGCTTGCGCCAGCAGCTGCAGGCACAGGCCCAGCACGTCGCGGGTTTGGGTCGGCTCGATGATGCCGTCGTCCCACAACCGGGCGGTGGCGTAGTAGGGGTCGCTCTGGCGGGTGAATTGCTCAGTGGTCTCGCGTGCAATGTTGGACAGGTCAGCGGCCATTTCGGCTTCGTTGCCCGCGCCCTTGAGCGAGCCTTTGCGCAGCTCGGTCAGCACCGTGGTGGCCACTTCCGGGCTCATGGTGGCGATGCGCGAGTTCGGCCAGGCGAACAGAAAGTTGGGCGCAAAACCACGGCCACACATGCCGTAGTTGCCGGCACCGTAGGAGCCGCCAATCAGCACCGTGAGGCGTGGCACGCGCGCGGTGGCCATGGCGTACACCAACTTGGCCGAATGCTTGGCAATGCCACCGCGCTCCGCCTCGGTGCCGACCATGAAGCCGGTGATGTTCTGCAAAAACAGCAGCGGGATGTTGCGCTGGTTGCACAACTCAATGAAGTGCGCGCCCTTGACCGACGACTCGGAGAACAACACGCCGTTGTTGGCCAGAATGCCGACCGGCCGGCCGTGGAGGTGCGCGGTGGCACACACCAATGTGGCGCCGTACTCGGGTTTGAACTCCTGCAGTTCGCTGTCGTCCACCAGGCGGATCAGCACCTCGCGCACGTCGTAGGGCTGCTTCAGGTCGGTGCCGACGATGCCGGGGATTTCTTCGGCATCGAAGCGCGGCGGCAACACGTCGCGCGGCGGTGGCGATGCGGCGGCCGGCATGTTCAGGTGCCGCACGATCTGCCGCAGCTTGGCCAGGGCCTGGTGCTCGTCGGCGGCGAGGTAGTCGGTCACGCCCGACACGCGGGTGTGCATGCCGGCGCCGCCCAGGGTTTCGCCGTCCACCACCTCGTTGATGGCGGCTTTGACGATCGGCGGGCCACCCAGGTGGATGCGGCCAGTGCCTTCCACAATGATGGCCTCGTCCGACAGCGCCGGAATGTAGGCGCCGCCTGCGGTGCAGCCGCCGAACACGGCGGACAACTGCGGCAGGCCTTCGGCACTCATGCGGCACTGGTTGAAGAAGGTGGTGCCGAAATGGCCCCAGTCGGGGAACACCTGGTCTTGTTCGGGCAGGAAGGCCCCGCCACAGTCCACCAGGTACAAACAAGGCAGGCGGTTTTGCAGCGCGATCTCTTGCGCCCGCACATGCTTGCGCACCGTTTCCTTGAAGAAGCTGCCGCCCTTCACCGTGGCGTCGTTCGCAATCACCATGCAGTGCTGGCCTTCGACGATGCCAATGCCCGCCACCGCACCGGCCGATGGCACCTCGTTGTTGTACAGGCCCCAGCCGGCCAGCGGCGCGATTTCCAGGAAGGGCGAGCCGACGTCGAGCAGCAAATCAATGCGCTCGCGCACCGGCAGCTTGCCGCGGGCAATGTGCCGCTGCACCAGCTTGTCGCCGCCACCGCGCACCGCCCAGGCCATGCGCTCGCGCAGCGTGGCCAGCATGCCGCTGTAGCTTTGCTGGTTGTTCTTGAAGGCCGCACTGCGGATATTGATTTTGGAAGTGGCGCTCATGTCAATCCTGTGGGCTTTGGCTGGCCGGTGGTGTTGTCGTGGCTGTGCAGGCCGTGGGCCACCAGGTCGGCCAGTTCGCTGGCCACCACGGCCAGCGGCGATTTGCGCTCGTCGTACCACTCGGTGGCCCAGTTCATCGCGCCGAACAGAAAAAACACGGTGCGGTTCAGGTCGCTGCCGGCGCGGATCTCGCCGCGCTGGCGCAAACCTTCCAGCAGCGTGACCCAGTAGCGCTCGTAGCGGCGGCGCAATGCGCGGTGCGCCTCGCGCACCGGCAGGGGCACCTGCCCGAGGATGCGGATGTTGGCCGAGGTGAAGTCGTGCGCCAGCAGCAGCGCGCGCAGGTGCGTCTCGATCGCGCAGCGCAACGTGTCGGCCAGCCCGGTGCCGGGCGGCAGCGCGTCCACCGCCTGCTTGACGGCGTCGAACACGCGCCGCACGCCGATGTCCAGCACCTCGGCCACGATCACGTCCTTGGACGCGAAGTGGTAGTAAATGCTGCCGGCCTTCATGTCGCAATCGGCCGCAATGGCGCGCAGTGTGGTGGCGGCATAGCCGTCGCGGCGGAACAGGCGCGCGGCGGTTTCCAGGATCATCTGGCGCGAGTCGGGCGCCACAGCCTCGGGCGTGTCGGGGCTCGCGGTGGCGGTGCGTTTGGACAGGGTGGCCATGGCGTTTACCGAACGCCGTTCAGCGCATGCGCTTGGCGATTTCGTCCAGCATCACCTCGGTGGCGCCACCGCCGATGGACTGGATGCGCGCGTCGCGGCTCATGCGCTCAATGGCCGACTCGCGGATGTAGCCCATGCCGCCGTGGAACTGCACGCAGTCGTACATCACCTCGTTCACCAGTTCGCCGCACAGCGCCTTGAGCATCGAGGCCTCGGCCACCACCACGTGGTGTTGCGCGTCGCGCCAGGCGGTGTTGTAGACCAGGGCTTTGGCGGCTTCGACGCGGGCGTTCAACATCGCCAGCCGGTGGCGAATGGCCTGCTTGTCCCACAGCGTGGCACCAAACGCCTTGCGCTGGGTGACCCAGTCCATCGCCAGTTCAATGGCTTTGGATGCCTCGCCCATGGCCTGCGCGGCCAACACGATGCGCTCGTTCTGCAGGTTCTTCACCAGCGCGTAAAAACCCTTGTGCTCCTCGCCCAGCAGGTTGTTGGCCGGGATGCGGCAGTTCTCGAACGACAGTTCGGCGGTGTCGCTGGACAGCCAGCCGTGTTTCTTCAAAGGCCGCGCCACGTTGAAGCCGGGCGTGCCTTTTTCAACGATGAACATCGAAATCTGGTGGTTGCGGCCGGCTTCGCCAGTCTTGGCGGCAACAAAGAAAATCTCGCCGTGCACGCCGTTGGTGATGTAGGTCTTGGCACCGTTCAGCACCCAGTGGTCGCCGTCGCGCCGGGCGGTGGTGCGCATCGAGGCGAGGTCGGAGCCAGCATCGGGCTCGGTCATGGCCACGGCGGCAATGCGTTTGCCGGCCACGATGTCGGGCATGAAGCGCTGCTTCTGCTCCGCATTGCCCGCATGGTGGATGTGCGGCGCCGCCATGTCGGTGTGCACCAGCACGGTGATGGCGAAACCGCCATACGTGGAACGGCCCAGCTCTTCCGCCAGCACCACGGTGGACAAGGTGTCCAGCTCGCTGCCGCCGTACTCGGATTCAAACCGCACGCCCAGCAGCCCCAGGTCGCCCATCTCGCGCAGCACCGCGCGCGGCACCATGCCGGCCTCTTCCCAAGCGTCGGCAAACGGCGCGACCCGCTCGGCCACAAAGCGCTGCACCGTCTCGCGCAGCATTTCGTGCTCCGGCGTGAAGTAAGGGAATTTTTCGTGGAGTGGGGTGCGAGCGGTCATGGGTTTAATCCTACCTAACATTTGTTAGGTAGGATTAAACCACGGGGCGCACGCGCATGCAAGCGTGTGCTTACACAAAAGAAAGTCCGTCAGGGAAAAGAAAGTTCGTCGGGAATTTCCCACGATACGAAATAATGAACTGCGACTCCCTTTTGAAGCAAATTCGCATTGCTCAACGGGGCAGACAAGTCAGAGGTGCAGCTGGTGCCGGCAGGCGACAAACTGGAAGCCAAAGGCGCTTTCAAAGTGGCCAAAGGCACCAAAGGCGTGGTGGTGCTCAACCTCGCGGGCAAAGCCGCCATGACGGCGCGGTTTGAAGTGAAGTGACATGCGCGAGCCGCGCCATGAATTGCTACTTAATTTATAGCTAACCAACAAGCCTGTACTAAGGCTTGCTGCCAATTTGGCTCTGAATTGGCTAAAAATGGCGCGCCAAAGGCCACACCAGAAAGCAAAAAGCCCGTCCAGTGGACGGGCTTTGGGCAAAAACCATATGGAGCGGGAAAAGAGGCTCGAACTCTCGACCTATACCTTGGCAAGGTATCGCTCTACCAACTGAGCTATTCCCGCATTTGATTCGGAACAAACCCACCGTGAAGATGGGTTTGTTGAATCTGGTGGCCTGGGGCGGAATCGAACCACCGACACAAGGATTTTCAATCCTCTGCTCTACCGACTGAGCTACCGGGCCAAGCCCAGAATTATAGCATCGTCAAAACGCCTTTTGGCGTCAGGCCGCATTGCGTTTGCCGCGCGACAGGTCGACGCCGAGTTGTTTGAGCTTGCGGTACAGGTGGGTGCGTTCCAGGCCGGTTTTTTCGGCCACACGGGTCATGGAGCCACACTCCTTGGTGAGGTGGAACTCGAAGTAGGCTTTTTCGAAGTGGTCGCGGGCTTCGCGCAGCGGCTGGTCGAGGTAGAAGTTCTGCTGTGACTGCGGGCTCGCGTCTTTCAGGATGGCGGGCAGGGGCAAGCCGCCCTGCACCAGCACGTCGGCCGCCGTGTCGTCGAACGCGGCGTCTGCGCCATGGGGGCCGATCTTGCGGCCCAGGCTTTTGGCCAGGCCATGCTCCACCGCCTTGAGCAGTTTTTGCAGTGTGATGGGTTTTTCGAGGAAGGCCTGCGCACCGATGCGGGTGGCTTCCACCGCGGTGTCGATGGTGGCGTGCCCGCTCATCATGATGACGGGCATGGTCAGTGCACCGCTGGCCGACCATTCCTTGAGCAGCGTGACGCCATCGGTGTCGGGCATCCAGATGTCGAGCAAGACCAGGTCCGGGCGGGCACGCAGCCGCGCGGCGCGGGCCTGGCTGGCGTTTTCGGCCAGCTCGATGTTGTGGCCTTCGTCGTTCAGGATTTCGGAGAGCAGCTCCCGAATGCCTGGTTCGTCGTCCACCACGAGTATGTTTGCCATGTTCCGACTGTCGCCTCTGGTCTGGTGCCTGCCGCGCGATGCGCGTGCAGTGTTGTCAATTAACAACTGCGAATGATAGCGACACTTCGGCCCCCTGCACGCGGCCGTCTTTTTCCCGGTTGCTGAGGTCGATGCGGGCACGGTGCTCGTCGGCAATTTTCTTCACCACGGCCAGGCCCAAGCCGGTGCCTTTGGCCTTGGTGGTGACGTAGGGCTCGAACGCGCGTTTGAGGATGTGCTCGGGGAAGCCGGGGCCGTTGTCGCGCACGCTCAGGCGCACACGGTGCGAGGCCTCGACCCAACGGGTGACCACGCTGACGGTGGCGTCGCTGCGGCCCTCGGCGGCGTCCTGGGCGTTTTGCAGCAGGTTGTGCAGCACCTGCCGCAGCTGGTGCGCGTCCCCCATCACCAGGGGGCACAGCGGGTCGAGCTGGGCCAGTACCGGGGCCAGCGTGGTGCCGCTGGGGTAGAGCTGGAGCACGTCGGTGATGACCTGGTTGAGCTGCAGTGGCCTGAGTTCGGCCGCCGGCAGGCGGGCGTAGTCACGGAACTCGTTGACGAGGCGCTTCATCGCGTCCACCTGGTCGACGATGGTTTTGACCGACTTGGTCAGCACCGTCTGTTCGGCACTGGCGAGCTTGCCGTCGAGCTTCATGGCCAGCCGTTCGGCCGACAGCTGGATCGGGGTGAGCGGGTTCTTGATCTCGTGCGCCAGCCGCCGCGCCACCTCGCCCCAGGCCTGCGCGCGCTGGGCCGACACCACCTCGGACATGTCGTCAAACACCAGCAGCCAGGCGCCACCGGGCATTTCGGCGCCGCGCGCAATCAGGCTGATGGTGTCGGCGGGCAGGCCGGGTTTGGCGCCGTTGAGCTCGAACGACTGCTGCCAGTGGTCCAGCCCGTGCAGCTGGCGCTCGGCCAGCAGGGACTGGAACTGCGCCAGCACGGCCTGCGCAAAGTCTTCCAGGCCGGGCACGGCCGCCAGCGGCTGGTTCAGGTGCGCGGCCATCGGCGCCCGCAGGATGCGGGTCGCGCCGGGGTTGGCGCTGTGGATGACGCCCTGGTCGTCCAGCACCATCACGCCGGCGGTGAGGTTGTCGAGGATGGTCTGCAGGTTGGCGCGCGACGCGTCCACCTGCGCCATGCCGCGCTGCACCTCGGCACG
This sequence comes from Burkholderiaceae bacterium, assembly GCA_017848435.1. GTDB lineage: Bacteria > Pseudomonadota > Gammaproteobacteria > Burkholderiales > Burkholderiaceae_C > PCRC01. Next base: position 10,947 of record JAFEHU010000011.1, read on the forward strand.
GGCGTCGGCCAGTTGCTGCGTCATGTCGGCAAAGTCGCGGGTCAGGCCGCCGAGTTCGTCCCGGCTTTGCAGCACGGCTTTGGGCCGGAGGTCACCCGCCGCCACCTCGCGCACACCGTCGGCCAGCACCAGCAGCGGCCGGGCCAGCTGGTTGCCGAGCAGCACCGCCAGCAGCACGGTGCCGAACACCGACAAAAACAGGCTCAAGGTCAACGTGCCGATGTACATGCGGCGCAGGCCCTCGCGGCCCAGCGCGCGTTCCTGGTATTCGCGGTTGGCCTCGGTCACGGCGACGGCGTTGGCCACCAGGTTGGCAGGCAGGCGCTGGGTGACCTGCAGGAAGCGGCTTTCGTTCAGCAGGTCGGTGCTGGTGGTGGGCACCAACGCCAGCGCCTTGATGCGCGGCTGCGTTTCCAGGGCATCGGCATGCAACGGCGTGACCAGATCGTCCAGGCCCTCGATCTGCGTGATGGCACGCTGCGCACGCGCCAGCCGCAGCTGCTGCGGCGTGGGCCGCTCCGGGTTGAGCTGGAAGCGCGATTCGCCAGCGCCGGAGATCAGCTGGCCGCTGGCACTCCACAAGGTCACGTCGCTGGCGACCAGCTGGTCACGCAGGCGGGCCAGGGTGATGCCGGCGGTGCTGTCGGGCACGCCGGCGAGCTGGCCGCTGGCGGCGCGGGTCTTGTTGGCGAGGTCGGCGGCCAGCGTGTCGAGCGTGACGCGGCCGAGGTTGAGGCCGGCGTCCAGCGCGCCTTCGACCTTGACATCGAACCAGCTCTCGATGGAGCGCGACACAAACTGGTACGACACCACGTACACCAGCGCGCCGGGCAACAGCCCCACCAGCGCAAAAATCGCCGCCAGCTTGACCAGCAAGCGGCTGCCAAAACGGCCGCGCCGCAGCCGCGACAACAGCCGCCAGGCGATCCACACGATGGTGGCCAGCAGCAGCGAGGCCACCGTGACGTTGATGGCAAACAGCCGGGGGTAATTGCGCTCGTACAGCGCCTGGTTGTTGGTCGCCTGGGTCAGCAGGAACATCAGCACCAGGCCGATGGCGACCACCGCCGCCGCACCCACCAGCAGCCCCCAGCGCAAGCCGCGCGACGACGCGCGTGCCGGCCTGCCCCCCGGTGGCGGGGGCGCGTTCACCGCGCAGGCTCCACCACCAGGCGCTGGGTGCGGCGCACCACCAGGCTCCAATCCTTCTGGCCCAGCGCGCCGATCTGGAACGGCCGGGGCAGCTTGCCCACGTCCAGCCGGAACACGAAGGCCAGGTTGTGCCGGGCGCTGGTGTCGACGCTGGCGCTGTCGGCAATCTTCCAGCGCGCGATGCGTTGCAGCGCAGTCAATGTTTCGGGCAGGGTGTCGAAGTTCTGGCTCAACGTGAGGCCGGGGCCTTCGGCCACCACCTGCAGCCGCCAGCGGCGTGTCAGCGGCTGGAACGAGAGGCGGAAATTGCGGCTGGCCGACGCGACCGGCTTGTCGTACCAGTACCAGCGCTCGCGCAGCACCGCCACCTCGGCCGTGAAGTGCATGGCAATGCCCTTGTAGAGCGCGTCTTCCATGGCGGTGGGCAGCTCGAACGGCACGCCCGCAGACAGGTAGAGGCCGTCATCGCCCTGCTCCACCCGCAAGTCCACCACGTCGCCTTCGTTGCCTTCGGCATGCACCGGCGTGCACATGGCAGCCAGCGCCAGCAAACCCCACAACAACCAGCCCCACCACCGGTGGGCCAAGCGCGGCCGCCGCTCAGGCGGTGGCGAGCTTGTCCAGCAAGGCGTAATAGAAACCGTCGTGTTCACCTTGCGCATTGTCCGGGAAGACCCCGGGACCGACCCCGCCAGAGGGCAGTAAATGGCCGGGTGACGGGCTCCAACGGGCCTGGGTGTTGTGTGCAACAAACGTTTCCACCTGCCGGTCGCCCTCGGCCTTGAAAACCGAGCAGGTGGCGTACAGCAGCCGCCCGCCGGGCCGCAGCAGCGGCCAGAGCTGTTGCAGCAAGCGCGCCTGGATGCCGGCGAGCTGCGCCAGGTCGGTGGGCCGGCGCAGCCAGCGCACGTCGGGGTGGCGGCGCACGATGCCGGAGGCGGTGCACGGGGCGTCGAGCAGGATGGCGTCGAACGGCTGGCCGTCCCACCAGCTGGCAGGGTCGGCGGCATCGCCGCAGCGCACGTCGGCCTGCAGGCCGAGCCGGGCCAGGGTCTCACGCACGCGGCTGCAGCGCACCGGGTCCACGTCCAGCGCCAGCACATCGGCGTTGGCCAGCTCCAGCAGGTGGGCGGTTTTGCCACCGGGGGCGGCGCAGGCGTCCAGCACCCGCAGCCGGGTGCCCGGCGCCTGTGGCTGCAAGCCGTGCAGCAGCAGTGGCGCCGCCATCTGGGCGGCGGTGTCTTGCACCGACACCCAGCCCTCGGCAAAACCGGGCAAGGCCTGCACCGGGCAGGCCTGCCGCAACACGATGCCGCTGGCGGCAAAACCGGTGGGCGCGGGCAACGGGGCGGCATCAATGCCCGCGGCGGCCAGCGCCGCGAGGTAATCCGCCTGGCTGGTTTGGCGCACGTTGACGCGCAGCACCATGGCACCGGGCGCGTTGTTGCCACGCAGGATGTCTTGCCATGCGCCTGGGTGGTCCTGCCGGAGCTGGTCCACCCACCAACGGGGGTGGTTCCACACCGCCACCGGGTCATTGGCCACCTGGTTCAGCAGCAGGTCGCGCTCGCGCAGAAAACGCCGCAGGCAGGCGTTGACGAAGTTGGCTTGCGCCCGCATCGCCGGGCTGCGTTTGGCGGCTTCCACCGCCTGGTCCACCAGCGTGAAGGGTTCGTACGGGGCGTCGTCGGCGCGCCAGGCCAGCGCCAGGGCGCTGCAGAGCAAGGCGTCGGCCAGCGGCGGCGGCGGGCGGCGGGCGAGCTGGCTGCGCAAGGCCTCGGCCCGCCCCAGCCAGCGCAGCACGTGGAAAGTGAGCGCCTGCACACCGGGGCGCAAGCGGCTGTCCACGGCCTCCAGTGTGGGGGTGAGCGATCGGCCGGCGCGCACCGCGTCCAGCGCCAGCGCCACCTGTTGCAGCTGTTGCCAGAGCGGCACCGCCGGGCCCGCTGCGCTCACAGGCACACCTGGCCAAAAAAGGCCGTCCAGAAAGCGTGGGAGAGACAAAAAACCATGTTTTTCCTGGTTTTAACATGAAAAACGCCCCAAGCCTGTGTGAAACCTGCTTGGGGCGCTATGGATATCAGAGCAAACACCCCCGTGACAGGGGGTGCTGCCCGGCACCGTACGGGGCTCAGTCGGAGGTGACTTCGCTGTCCTGCTCGGGCGACAGGCCGGCCAATTCAGCCGCTTCGGACTCGGCAATCGCACGGCGTTCGCTTTCGTCCATCTCGTCCTTGGCTTTGCGGGCCTTGTGGTACGCCATGCCGGTGCCGGCGGGGATGAGCCGGCCGACGATGACGTTTTCCTTCAGGCCACGCAACTCGTCGCGCTTGCCCATGATGGCGGCTTCGGTCAGCACGCGGGTGGTTTCCTGGAAGGACGCCGCAGAGATGAACGAGTCGGTCGACAGCGAGGCCTTGGTGATGCCCAGCAGCAGGTTGCTGTAGGTCGCCGGGATCTTGCCATCGGCGCGCAGGGCGTCGTTGGTGTTGAGGATCTCCGAACGCTCGACCTGTTCACCGGCGATGTAGCCAGAGTCACCCACGGCCTCGACCACCACACGGCGCAGCATCTGGCGCACGATCACCTCGATGTGCTTGTCGTTGATCTTCACGCCCTGCAGGCGGTAAACGTCCTGCACTTCGTCAACGATGTAGCGGGCCAGCTCTTCCATGCCCAGCAGGCGCAGGATGTCTTGCGGATCGGCCGGGCCGTCCACGACACTCTCGCCCTTGTTGACCACCTGGCCTTCGTGCACCAGGATGTTCTTTTCCTTGGGCACGAGTTCCTCGTGAACCTGGCCTTCCGGGTTGGTGATCTGCAGGCGAATCTTGCCCTTGGTCTCCTTGCCGAACGACACGGTGCCGGTCATTTCGGCCAGGATGCCCTTGTCCTTGGGCGTGCGGGCTTCAAACAGCTCGGCCACACGCGGCAGACCGCCGGTGATGTCGCGCGTCTTCTGGCCTTCGATGGGGATGCGGGCCAGCACTTCGCCGGGGCCCACGTCCTGGCCATCGCGCACCTGGATCAGCGCACCGACCTGGAAGCCGATGGTCACCGAGTGGTCGGTGCCAGGGATCTTCACCTCGGCGCCGGTGGCGTCGATCAGCTTGACCTGCGGGCGCACGACCTTGACCGAGCCACGGCGCTTCGGGTCGATCACGACCAGGGTGGACAGGCCAGTGACCTCGTCCACCTGGCGTGCCACCGTCAGGCCTTCTTCGACGTTCTCGAACTTGGTCTGGCCGGCAAACTCGGTGATGATCGGGCGTGTCAACGGGTCCCAGTTGGCCAGTACGGTGCCGGCCTTGATGGTCTGGTCGGCCTTGACGGCCAGCGTCGCACCGTACGGCACCTTGTGGCGCTCGCGCTCGCGGCCCTGTTCGTCGTGGATGACGATTTCGCCGGAACGGGCAATCACCACCAGGTCGCCTTTGCCGTTGGTCACGTAGCGCATCGTGGCGTTGAAGCCGATGCTGCCGTTGGACTTGGCTTCCACGCTGGACGCGATCGCCGCACGCGACGCGGCACCACCGATGTGGAAGGTGCGCATCGTCAGCTGCGTGCCGGGTTCACCGATGGACTGCGCGGCGATCACACCAATCGCTTCGCCACCGTTGACCAGCCCACCGCGGCCGAGGTCACGGCCGTAGCACTTGGCGCACAGGCCGAAGCGGGTTTCGCAGGTCAGTGCAGTGCGCACCTTGACCTCGTCCACGCCAGCGGCTTCGATCTCTTCGATGGTGTCTTCGTCGAGCATTTCGCCCGCCGGCAACAGCACGGCACGGGTTTCGGGGTGCACCACGTCTTCCACCGCCGTGCGGCCCAGGACGCGGTCGCGCAGCGACTCGATCACTTCGCCGCCTTCCACAATGGCGCGCATCAGCGAACCTTCATGGGTGCCGCAATCGTGTTCGGTGATCACCAAGTCTTGCGTCACGTCCACCAGGCGGCGGGTGAGGTAACCCGAGTTGGCGGTTTTCAGCGCCGTGTCGGCCAGACCCTTACGCGCACCGTGGGTGGAAATGAAGTACTCCAACACGTTCAGGCCTTCACGGAAGTTGGCCGTGATGGGCGTCTCGATGATGGAGCCGTCGGGCTTGGCCATCAGGCCCCGCATGCCGGCCACCTGGCGAATCTGTGCTGCGGAACCGCGGGCGCCAGAGTCGGCCATCATGTAGATGGAGTTGAACGACTCCTGCTCGACTTCCTTGCCATGGCGGTCAATGACTTTCTCTTTCGAGAGCTGGGCCATCATCACCTTGGACACTTCGTCACCCGACTTGCCCCAGATGTCCACCACCTTGTTGTAGCGCTCACCGGCCGTCACCAGACCCGAGACATACTGCTGCTCGATCTCTTTGACTTCCTTTTGCGCGCGCGAAATGATGTCGTGCTTCTGCTTGGGCACCAGCATGTCGTCGATGCAGATCGAGATGCCAGCCTTGGTCGCCAGACGGAAACCGTTTTGCAGCAGCTTGTCGGCAAACACCACTGTCTCTTTCAGGCCGCATTTGCGGAACGAGACGTTGATGAGCTTGGAGATTTCCTTCTTCTTCAGTGCCTTGTTGATGTTGGCGAACGGCAGGCCGCGCGGCAGGATTTCCGACAGCAGGGCACGGCCAGCGGTGGTGTCCACCAGCTTGGTGATGGACGTGAACTCGCCGGTGGCCTTGTCTTTGGTCCACTCGGTGATGCGGACACTGACCTTGGCGGTGAGCTCGACCTCGCCCGCGTCAAACGCGCGCTGGACTTCGGCCACATCGGAGAACACCAGGCCTTCGCCCTTGCCGTTGATGCGGTCGCGGGTGGTGTAGTACAGACCCAGCACCACGTCTTGCGACGGCACGATGGAGGGCTCGCCGTTGGCCGGGAACAGCACGTTGTTGGAGGCCAGCATCAGCGTGCGGGCTTCCATCTGCGCTTCCACCGACAGCGGCACGTGCACAGCCATCTGGTCGCCGTCGAAGTCGGCGTTGAAAGCCGCGCAGACCAGCGGGTGCAGCTGGATGGCCTTGCCTTCGATCAGGATGGGCTCAAAGGCCTGGATGCCCAGGCGGTGCAGCGTGGGCGCACGGTTCAGCATCACCGGGTGCTCTTTGATCACCTCTTCCAGGATGTCCCAGACCACCGGCGTGCCACTCTCGACTTCCTTCTTCGCCGCCTTGATGGTGGTGGCGATGCCCATGGCTTCCAGGCGTGAGAAGATGAACGGCTTGAACAGTTCGAGCGCCATCAGCTTGGGCAAACCGCACTGGTGCAGTTTGAGGGTGGGGCCCACCACGATCACGGAACGGCCAGAGTAGTCCACCCGCTTGCCCAGCAAGTTCTGACGGAAACGGCCGCTCTTGCCCTTGATCATGTCGGCCAGCGACTTCAGCGTGCGCTTGTTGGCGCCCGTCATGGCCTTGCCACGGCGGCCGTTGTCCAGCAGGCTGTCAACCGCTTCCTGCAGCATGCGCTTTTCATTGCGCGCAATGATTTCCGGTGCCTTCAGTTCCAGCAAACGGCGCAGACGGCTGTTGCGGTTGATGACGCGGCGGTACAGGTCGTTCAGGTCGGAGGTGGCGAAACGGCCACCGTCCAGCGGCACGAGCGGACGCAGGTCCGGCGGCAACACCGGCAGCACGTCCAGCACCATCCACTGCGGGCGGATGCCGGACTTCTTGAAGGCTTCCAGCACCTTGAGGCGCTTGGCGTTCTTCTTGATCTTGATCTCGGAACCGGTCAGGTCGCCACGCAGCTTCTCGATGGAGCTGTCGATGTCGATCGATTCCAGCAGGTCCTTGATGCCTTCGGCGCCCATCTTGGCGGTGAACTCGTCGCCGAATTCCTTGACCTTGGCGTCGTAGTCGTCTTCCGACATGATGCTGAACTTCTTCAGCGGGGTCATGCCGGGGTCGGTCACCACGTAGGCTTCAAAGTACAGCACACGTTCGATGTCGCGCAGCGTCATGTCGAGCACCAGGCCCAGACGGCTCGGCAGGCTCTTCAGGAACCAGATGTGCGCGCAAGGGGCAGACAGGTCAATGTGGCCCATGCGTTCGCGGCGCACCTTGGTCTGCGTGACTTCAACGCCGCACTTCTCGCAGATCACACCGCGGTGCTTGAGGCGCTTGTACTTGCCGCACAGGCATTCGTAGTCCTTGATGGGCCCGAAGATCTTGGCGCAGAACAGGCCGTCACGCTCGGGCTTGAAGGTCCGGTAGTTGATGGTTTCGGGCTTCTTCACTTCACCGAAAGACCACGAGCGGATTTTCTCCGGCGAGGCCAGGCCGATCTTGATCGCATCGAAATGCGTGTCGGGCGTGAATTGCTTGAACAGGTCGAGTAGTGATTTCATTGTTTAAATCCTTGTTCTTTCCTGCAATTAAGAGCGCTCGAGCTCAATGTCGATACCGAGCGAGCGGATTTCCTTGACCAGCACGTTGAACGACTCCGGCATGCCGGCTTCGATCGCGTGCTCACCCTTGACGATGGACTCGTACACCTTGGTGCGGCCCACCACGTCGTCGGACTTGACGGTGAGCATTTCTTGCAGCACATAAGAGGCGCCGTACGCTTCCAGCGCCCACACTTCCATCTCGCCGAAACGCTGGCCACCGAACTGGGCCTTGCCGCCCAGCGGTTGCTGTGTCACCAGGCTGTATGGGCCGGTCGAGCGGGCGTGCATCTTGTCGTCCACCAGGTGGTGCAGCTTCAGCACGTGCATGTAGCCCACGGTGGTGGGACGCTCGAACTGTTCACCGCTGCGACCGTCGTACAGGTGCGCCTGGGTGCGCGTCTCGGTCAGGCCCTTGGCCTTGGCCACCGCATCGGGGTAGGCCAGTTTGAGCATCGCGCGGATCTCGTCTTCCGACGCGCCATCAAACACCGGGGTGGCAAATGGCACACCGGTTGACAGGTTGGTGGCCATCTCGAACACCTGCTCGTCAGACAGCCGCGTCAGGTCTTCCTTGCGGCCGGTGCTGTTGTAGAGCTGGTCCATGAACTTGCGCAGCTCGGCCACCTTGGCTTCGGCTTGCAGCATGTCACCGATGCGCTGGCCGATGCCCTTGCCGGCCCAGCCCAGGTGCACTTCCAGCACCTGGCCCACGTTCATGCGCGATGGCACGCCCAGCGGGTTCAGTACGATGTCGCACGGCGTGCCGTCGGCCATGTAGGGCATGTCTTCGACCGGAACGATCTTGGAGACCACACCCTTGTTGCCATGGCGGCCGGCCATCTTGTCACCCGGCTGCAAGCGGCGCTTGACGGCCAGGTAGACCTTGACCATCTTCAGCACACCGGCGGGCAACTCGTCGCCTTGCGTCAACTTCTTGCGCTTTTCTTCAAAGGCCAAGTCAAAGCTGTGGCGCTGCTGCTCGATGGCGTTTTTGATCGACTCCAGCTGGGTGGCCACTTCGTCTTCGGCCGGGCGGATGTCGAACCAGTGGAATTTTTCCACCGAGGCCAGGTAGGCCTTGTCGATCTTGGTGCCTTTGGCCAGCTTCTGCGGGCCCCCATTGGCGACCTTGTTGGTCAACAGCTTCTCGATGCGGTCAAACGCGTCGGCTTCCACGATGCGGAGCTGGTCGTTCAGGTCCAGGCGGAAACGCTTGAGTTCGTCGTCGATGATCTGCTGGGCGCGCTTGTCGCGGGTGATGCCTTCGCGGGTGAAGACCTGCACGTCGATGACCGTGCCTTGCGAGCCCTGGTCCACGCGCAGCGAGGTGTCTTTCACATCGCTGGCCTTTTCGCCGAAGATGGCACGCAACAGCTTTTCTTCCGGCGTCAGCGTGGTTTCACCCTTGGGCGTGACCTTGCCGACCAGAGTGTCGCCGGGCATGACTTCGGCACCCACGTAGATGATGCCGGACTCGTCCAGGCGGTTCAGCTGCTGTTCGCTCAGGTTCGGGATGTCGCGGGTGATTTCTTCGGCGCCGAGCTTGGTGTCGCGGGCCATCACCACCAGCTCCTCGATGTGGATCGAGGTGTAGCGGTCTTCGGCCACCACGCGCTCGCTGATCAGGATCGAATCCTCGAAGTTGTAGCCGTTCCAGGGCATGAAGGCCACCAGCATGTTCTGGCCCAGTGCCAGCTCACCGATGTCGGTGGAGGCGCCGTCGGCGATCACGTCGCCCTTGGCCAGCTTGTCGCCCTTCTTGACGATGGGGCGCTGGTGGATGTTGGTGTTCTGGTTGGAACGCTGGTACTTGATCAGGTTGTAGATGTCCACACCGACTTCACCGGCCAGGGCTTCCGCGTCGTTGACGCGGATCACGATGCGGGTGGCGTCGACATAGTCGACCACACCGCCGCGGGTCGCGGTGACCACGGTGCCGGAGTCGATCGCGGACACGCGTTCGATGCCGGTGCCCACAAACGCTTTTTCAGGACGCAGCACAGGCACGGCCTGACGCTGCATGTTGGCGCCCATCAGCGCGCGGTTGGCATCGTCGTGCTCCAGGAAGGGCACCAGCGACGCAGCGACCGACACGATCTGCGCGGGCGACACGTCCATGTACTGCACGCGCTCGGCGCCCACCAGGATGGATTCGCCTTTTTCACGGGCAGAGACCAGGTCACCGGTCAGCTTGCCTTCTTTGTCCAGCGTGGCGTTGGCCTGCGCAATGACGTACTTGCCTTCTTCAATCGCCGACAGGTAGTCGATCTGCGTCGTGACCTTGCCGTCGATCACCCGGCGGTACGGGGTTTCAATGAAGCCATACTCGTTCAGGCGGGCGTACAGTGCCAGCGAGTTGATCAGGCCAATGTTCGGACCTTCCGGCGTTTCAATCGGGCAAACACGGCCGTAGTGGGTCACGTGCACGTCGCGCACTTCGAAGCCGGCACGTTCGCGGGTCAAACCACCGGGGCCAAGGGCCGAAACACGGCGCTTGTGGGTGATCTCCGACAGCGGGTTGGTCTGGTCCATGAACTGGCTCAGCTGCGACGCACCGAAGAACTCCTTCAACGCGGCCGAAATCGGCTTGCTGTTGATCAGGTCGTGCGGCATCAGCGGCTCTTGCTCGGCCTGGCCCAGACGTTCCTTCACGGCCTTTTCGATCCGTGCCAAGCCGGTGCGGTACTGGTTTTCGGCCAGCTCGCCGACGCAGCGCACGCGGCGGTTGCCCAGGTGGTCGATGTCGTCGACTTCGCCACGGCCATTGCGCAGGTCCACCAGGATCTTGACCACGGCGAGGATGTCGTCGTTGGTCAGCACCATCGGGCCGGTCGATTCGTCGCGGCCGACCTTGGCGTTGAACTTCATGCGGCCCACGCGCGACAGGTCGTAGGTGTCCGGGTTGTAGAACAGGCGCTGGAACAGGGCCTGCACCGCGTCTTCGGTCGGTGGCTCGCCAGGACGCATCATGCGGTAGATGGCAACGCGGGCGGCAAACTCGTCCACGGTTTCGTCGATGCGCAGGGTCTGCGACATGTACGCGCCCTGGTCGAGTTCGTTGGTGTAGATGCACTGCAGTTCCTGCACACCGGCGGTGCGCAGCTTCTTCAGCAAGGCGTCGGTCAGCTCGTCGTTGGCCTTGGCAATGATCTCGCCGGTGTCGGCGTCCACAATGTTGCGCGACACGACGCGGCCAACCAGGAAGTCTTCTGGCACGCTGATGTGCGTGGTGCCCGACTGCTCCAGCTCGCGGGTGTGGCGAGCGGTGACGCGCTTGTCCTTGGCCACCAGCACCTTGCCGGATTTGTCGGTGATGTCAAAACGGGCCACTTCACCGCGCAGGCGTTCGGCCACGAACTCCATCTGCGCACCGCTGTCCATCAGGCGGAAACTGTCGTTGACAAAGAAGTTGGCGAGGATGGATTCCGGGTTCAGGCCAATCGCCTTCAGCAGGATGGTGACCGGCATTTTGCGGCGGCGGTCAACACGGAAGTACAGGATGTCCTTCGGGTCGAATTCAAAGTCCAGCCACGAACCGCGGTAGGGGATGATGCGTGCCGAAAACAGCAGTTTGCCCGAGCTGTGGGTCTTGCCCTTGTCGTGCTCGAAAAACACGCCAGGCGAACGGTGCAGCTGCGAAACAATCACACGCTCCGTGCCGTTGATGATGAAGGAGCCTTTGTCGGTCATGAGCGGCACTTCGCCCATGTAGACCTCTTGCTCTTTGACTTCCTTGACCACCTTGGACTGCGATGTCGACGACTCACGGTCGTAAATGATCAGCTGAACCTTGGCACGCACAGCCGAAGCGAATGTCAGACCCCGGGTCTGGCATTCACGAACATCAAACCCGGGCTTGGCGAGGTTGTACTCGAGGTACTTCATCTCGACAAAACCGTTGTGCGAAACGATCGGGAAAGCGGCGTCAAACGCGGCCTGCAGGCCTTCAATGGTGCGTTTCTTGGGCGGCACATCGGCCTGCAGGAAGGCCGTGTAGGCGTCTTTCTGCATCTGCAGCAGGTAAGGAATTTCTACCACGCTGTCGCGACTGCCAAAGCTCTTGCGGATTCGTTTGCGTTCGGTGTAGCTGTAACTGGGCGATTGGGACATGAGATCTCCGGGCAAAGTGGGGTCCTGGGACTTCGGCGACTGTCAGGCTGTCTATTTCCAATGGGCAAACGAGGCACGGCCTGGTTTGTCCCGCGATGATTCAAGACTCACTTGGCGGTTGGCCACTACCAACCCTGGCGGACGGTGGCGCATTGCACGCCACCCGAACCAAGGCATCTTCTGCAGTCGGGGTCAGAAGACACTTGAAAACAACAGTCTTGACCGTGCTTTCAGGTGTGCTCTTACAAGCACCAAAGGCTGGAGGCCCCCGGAAGATTCCAGGACTCTCCAGCCTTGTGGCCGAACCAATTACTTGAGTTCGACTTTCGCGCCAGCTTCTTCGAGCTTCTTCTTGGCAGCGTCGGCGTCGGCCTTGGAGATGCCTTCCTTGACGTTCTTCGGAGCGCCGTCCACCAGGTCCTTGGCTTCTTTCAGGCCCAGACCGGTGATTTCACGAACGGCCTTGATGACGCTGACCTTCTGGGCGCCAGCATCCACCAGAACGACGTTGAATTCCGTCTTCTCTTCGGCCACTGCGGCAGCGGCACCGCCACCACCGGCTGCGGGCGCGGCCATGGCGGCTGCGCTCACGCCAAACTTCTCTTCGATGGCTTTCACCAGGTCGTTGAGTTCCATGACCGTCATGCTGTCCAGCGAGGTCAAAAATGCGTCTTTGTCGAATGCCATTTTAAATTTCCTAACAATGTTGGTTGAACTGCCGCGCGCTCAGGCTGCGGCTGCCTCGGGCGCTGCTGCGCCTTCGCCTTTTTTCGCCGCCAGGGCACCCAACACCACAGCGGTGCGGGAGATTGGCGACATCAACAAGCCACAGAGCTGCGCCAGCAACACTTCTTTCGAAGGGATGTTGGCCAGTTGCTTCACGCCATTGACGTCCAGGGCCTTGCCGCCGTACGCACCACCGCGAATCACCAACTTGTCGTTGGTTTTCGCGAAGTCGGACACCACTTTCGCGGCGGCCACTGCGTCGGTCGAAAAACCGTAGATCAGCGGGCCGGTCATCTGGTCGGACACGATGTCAAACGCACTGCCCGCAACAGCCCGGCGTGCCAAGGTGTTTTTCAACACACTCAGACTCACACCCTGGCTGCGCGCGGTGGAGCGCAGTTTGGTCATGTCGGCGACCGTGATGCCGCGGTATTCCGCCATCACCAGCGTTTGAGCTTTTGCGGCGAGGCTGGTCACTTCGGAAATGACCGCTTCTTTCTCACTGCGATTCAGACTCAAGGTCTACTCCTTTGTATGTGCTCACCGGAGACCGGTTCACACGCCTTATTGCAGCGACCAACTGTTTCGGAACTTGTTCCATCTGCAGCGGGATCGCCATCTGCGTTGGCCTGGGCGGTTGGACAACTCCTCTGGCCCACCGATTAAGTGCAATCGCTTGCACACCAACGGTCTTGGATGGCCTGCAGCGCCCCGAAGGTTGCTGCAGCCCACCACACTCAGGTCACCGAACCGGTGACCCGAATTCTTGCGCTCACGCTGCGATGGTTTGTGTGTCCACGCGGACACCGACACCCATCGTGCTCGAAACAGCAATCTTGCGCAGGTACACGCCTTTGCTGGTGGCTGGCTTGGCCTTCTGCAAAGCCTCCACCAGCGCGGCCAGGTTGCCTTGCAGCTTGTCGGTGTCGAACGAGCGACGGCCGATCGTGCCGTGCACGATGCCGGCCTTGTCAACACGGAACTGCACCTGACCCGCCTTGGCGTTGCGCACTGCGGTGGCCACGTCAGGGGTGACGGTGCCCACCTTGGGGTTGGGCATCATGCCGCGCGGGCCCAGGATCTGACCCAGGGTACCGACGATGCGCATCGCATCAGGGGCAGCAATCACCACGTCAAACGGCATGTCACCGGCCTTGACCATTGCGGCCAGGTCGTCCATGCCGACGATGTCGGCACCGGCGGCCTTGGCTTCTTCGGCCTTGGCACCCTGGGCGAACACAGCCACGCGCTTGGTCTTGCCGGTGCCATTGGGCAACACAACAGCGCCACGCACAACCTGGTCAGACTTCTTGGCGTCAATGCCGAGCTGCACAGCCACGTCGATCGACTCGTCAAACTTGGCGGTGGCGTGTGTTTTCACGATGCCAATCGCTTCGACGAGCGGGTACAGCTTGTTGCTGTCGATCTTGCCCTGCAGGGCCTTTTGTTTTTTGGTCAGCTTGGTCATTTAGAGGCCCTCCACCGTGACGCCCATGGAGCGTGCGGAACCTGCCAGCGTGCGGACAGCGGCGTCGACATCGGCGGCGTTCATGTCCTTCAGCTTGGTCTTGGCGATTTCTTCGAGCTGGGCGCGGGTGATCTTGCCAACCTTGACGCTGTGCGCCGTGGCAGAGCCCTTGTCCAGCTTGATGGCCTTCTTGATCAAGGTGGTCGCCGGTGGCGTCTTGATGATGAAGGTGAAGCTCTTGTCGGCATACGCCGTGATCACCACGGGCAATGGCAGACCTGGTTCAACACCTTGGGTCTGGGCGTTGAACGCCTTGCAGAATTCCATGATGTTCAAACCGCGCTGGCCCAATGCCGGGCCAATCGGTGGGGATGGGTTGGCCTTACCAGCTGGCACTTGCAGCTTGACAAAACCGACGATTTTCTTCGCCATGATTTTCTCCTTGCGGGTCGTAACGCCTTGGCAAAATGCCGCAGCTCCCCGGGGTTAACGACTCTTGACTGCCATCTGTGCCGAGTCGGGTAGCACAGAATTTCTCATCCAATCAGCTTGAGCAGGCCGCTCAGGTTTTTTCAATCTGCGCGAATTCCAGCTCAACCGGTGTGGCGCGTCCGAAGATGGTGACCGACACGCGGACCTTGCTCTTCTCATAGTTGACGTCTTCCACCGTGCCATTGAAGTCGGTGAACGGACCCTCTTTGACGCGGACGTATTCGCCCACTTCAAATTCAACCTTGTGGCGCGGCTTGTCCGTGCCTTCCTGCATCTGGCTGACGATTTTCTGGACTTCGGCTTCAGAAATCGGTGCCGGACGGTTTTTGGCACCGCCAACAAAACCCGTGACCTTGTTGGTGTGCTTCACCAGGTGCCAGGTATCGTCTTCCATGACCATCTCGACCAGCACATAGCCCGGGAAAAACCGGCGCTCAGTGGTTTTCTTCTGGCCGTTTTTGATCTCAACAACTTCTTCGGTGGGCACCAGGATGCGGCCAAACTTGCTCTGCATGCCGGCCTGGTTGATGCGCTCGATGATGTTGCGCTCAACCGCCTTTTCCATGCCGGAATAGGCGTGCACGACATACCAGCGCAGGTCCGGGTTGGCTGCAGCAGCGGTTGGCTCTGGCGTCAGGTCAGGCGTCAATTGCGCTTCGGGGGCTTGGGATTCGCTCATCATTTTCTCCAGCCCAGGATCAGGTCGTAGAACAACCATTCGATCGTTTTGTCGGTGACCCACAGGAACAGCGCCATCACCACCACGAAGGCGAAGACGTAGGCCGTCATCTGAATGGCCTCTTTGCGCGTGGGCCAAACCACTTTTTTGACTTCGCGCCACGAATCGCGACCGAATGCCAGCAACTGCTTGCCAGGCTCGGCGGTCAGAAACACCACCACAGCCACACCCAGCCCCACCAGCAACGCAGCCCACTGGACCAGCGAGCCCTGCTTGGCGAGCAGGTAGAACGCCACCAACGCACCCACCACCAACAGCAAGGCAGCACCCAGCTTGGCTTTGTCAACACCGGTGGTGACAGTTTCTACTTGTGAAGTGGCCATGTTTGCCGAAAATCCTGTAACTAACCCGCGCTATCTCTGAGACACATAAGCCCGCCAGGGTGTGGCGGGCTTGGACGCCACCTATTGGGTGGCAGGGGCGGAGGGCCTCGAACCCCCAACCTCTGGTTTTGGAGACCAGCGCTCTGCCAATTGAGCTACGCCCCTACAACTTCTTCAGCCGGGAGGCAGAGGCAAAAACGTCAACGCTTTGCCCACCCCGCGGAAAACCATTACGCGATGATTTTTGCGACGACGCCTGCGCCGACGGTTTTGCCACCTTCGCGGATGGCGAAGCGCAGGCCTTCTTCCATGGCGATCGGGTTGATCAGCTTGACGGTGATGCTGACGTTGTCGCCGGGCATGACCATTTCCTTG
>JAFEHU010000024.1 GCA_017848435.1 Burkholderiaceae bacterium
GCTTCGGGCCAGCCCATGGTGCTGAAGGGCACCAACGCTGAGGAGTACCAGGTGTCCAGCACGTCTTCGTCGCGGGTCAGCGTTTTGCCTGGTGCTTTGGCCTGCGCTTCGGCTTCGTTGCGGGCGACGATGACGTTGCCGTCCTGGTCGTACCAGGCCGGGATCTGGTGGCCCCACCAGAGCTGGCGCGAGATGCACCAGTCCTGGATGTTGTTCATCCACTGGTTGTAGGTGTTGACCCAGTTTTCGGGTACGAACTTCACGTCGCCGCTGGCCACGGCATCAATGGCTTTTTGCGCGATGCTCTTGCCGGTTTCGTCCGCCTTGCTCATGGCCACAAACCACTGGTCGGTCAGCATGGGCTCGACGATCTGGCCGGTGCGGGTGCAGCGCGGCACCATCAGCTTGTGTTTCTTCACTTCGACCAGCGCGCCCAGCGCGTCCAGGTCGGCGACGATCTTTTTGCGGGCCACGAAGCGGTCCAGGCCCTGGTAGGCGGCGGGGGCTTGCGTGTTGATCTTGGCGTCCAGTGTCAGCACGCCAATCATTGGCAGGCTGTGGCGTTGGCCCACAGCGTAGTCGTTCGGGTCGTGGGCGGGCGTGACCTTCACCACGCCGGTGCCGAAGGCCTTGTCGACGTAGTCGTCGGCAATCACCGGGATGTCGCGGTCGCACAGGGGCAGCTTGACCAGTTGGCCGATCAGGTGCGCGTAGCGCTCGTCTTCGGGGTGCACCATCACCGCCACGTCGCCCAGCATGGTCTCGGGCCGCGTCGTTGCAACCGTGAGCGAGCCACTGCCATCGGCCAAGGGGTAGGCGATGTGCCACAGGCTGCCGTCTTCCTCTTCGCTTTCCACTTCCAGGTCGGACACCGCGCTCATCAGTACCGGGTCCCAGTTCACCAGGCGTTTGCCGCGGTAAATCAGGCCCTGCTCGTACAGGCGCACAAAGGTGTCGGTCACCACGGTGGAGAGCTTCTCGTCCATGGTGAAGTACTCGCGGCTCCAGTCCACGCTGTCGCCCATGCGGCGCATCTGGGTGGTGATGGTGTTGCCGCTTTGCTCTTTCCACTCCCAGACCTTGGCGACGAAGTTCTTGCGGCCCAGGTCGTGGCGGCTGAGTTGTTGCTCCTGCAGCTGGCGCTCCACCACGATTTGCGTGGCAATGCCGGCGTGGTCGGTGCCGGGCACCCAGGCGGTGTTGAACCCCATCATGCGGTGGTAGCGGGTCAGGCTGTCCATGATGGTCTGGTTGAAGGCGTGGCCCATGTGCAGGGTGCCGGTCACGTTGGGTGGTGGCAGCTGGATGGCAAAGGCCGGTGCGCCGGCCTTGGGCGCCTGCGTGCCCCGGAAGCCGGCCACGCCATAACCGCGCTGTTCCCATTCGGGGCCCCATTGCGCCTCGATGGCCACGGGTTCAAAGGATTTGGAGAGGGATTGCAGGCCCGGCTGGGGCGCGGTGTCGTTCATGGTGACCCAAAGGAAATGAGGTACGGCATCCTGAAAGAATGCGGTTTGTCGTTGTGCACAGATGTGAAACGATTTTACCGGCCCCCCATGGCCGAATCGGGATAATCGGGTGACCTCTGTGTTGCCTTCATTTTTCGGGACGTCACCGCGCCATGCTGTTCCTGCTTTCTCCCGCCAAATCGCTGGACTACACCCCGCCCAATGGGGACCTGCCACACACCAAACCGCAGTTTGTGGCGCAGTCGGCCGAGCTGATTGGCTTGCTCAAGCCCAAAACACCGCCGCAGATTGCCGAACTGATGGGCTTGAGCGACGCGCTGGCCACACTCAACGTGGCGCGGTACCAGGCCTGGTCGCCGCGTTTCACTGCGCACAACGCCAAACAGGCGGTGCTGGCTTTCAATGGCGATGTGTACGACGGGCTGGACGCCAAATCACTGAAGCCGCAGGACCTGGACTGGGCGCAGCAGCACCTGTGCATCCTCAGCGGCCTGTACGGCGTGCTGCGGCCACTGGACCGCATGCAACCCTACCGGCTCGAAATGGGCACGGCGCTGGCCAACCCCAAGGGCCGGGATTTGTACAAATTCTGGGGGCCGCAGATTGCCGAGCATCTGAACCAGCGCCTGCGGGCCGACCTAACACCGGTGGTGGTCAACCTCGCCTCGCAGGAGTATTTCAAGGCGGTGGACCGCCAGGCCTTGCGCGCCCGCGTGATCGAGTGCGTGTTTGAGGAATGGCGGCCCGATGCGAAGAACGCCGCCACCGGTGGGACGTACAAGGTGATCAGCTTTTTCGCCAAGCGCGCACGCGGGCTGATGGCGCGGCATGCCATCACACAGCGCATGGTCACGCCTAAAAAACTCGAAACCTTCAAGCTCGACGGCTATGCCTTCGACGCGTCGGTGTCGGTGGTGGACCGGCTGGTGTTTCGCCGCAAGGCAGGGTGACCACAATGGGCAACAGCACTTCCAGCCAGAGCGTGACCCCGGCGCTGCGCGAATGGGTCGTGGCGCAGGCCACGGCGGGCATGGGCGTTCAGAAAATCCTGCAGGCCATGCTGGAGGCCGGCTGGCAGCAGGCGGTGGCCGTGCAGGCCATCGAAGACACGCTGCGCGTGCACCTGAGCCAGCAGGCGATAGAAGCCCGGCTGCCGCCCGCCGTGCCGGTGCCGCGCGTGCCGCTGGACGGTTCGCCGCTCTACCTCGACCTGGGCGACCGCCGGGTGCACATCATCAGCCACATGCAAAAGCCCCCCATCGTGGTGATTGGCGGCTTCCTGAGCGACGAAGAGTGCGCGCTGATGGTGGAAGCCGCCCGGCCCAAGATGGCCCGTTCCCGCACGGTGGACACGCAGACCGGCGGCGAAGAACTGAACGACGCGCGCACCAGCAGCGGCATGTTCTTTTCACGCGGCCAGAACGAGATCGTCCAGCGCATCGAGGCGCGCATTGCGCGGTTGTTGAGCTGGCCGGTGGAGAACGGCGAGGGCATCCAGGTGCTGCACTACCACCCGGGCGCGGAATACCGGCCACACTACGACTACTTCAACCCGGCCGAGCCCGGCACGCCCAGCATCCTGAAGCGCGGCGGCCAGCGCGTCGGCACCTTTCTGATGTACCTGAACGAGCCCGACAAAGGCGGCGGCACCACCTTCCCCGACGTGCGGCTGGAAGTCGCGCCCAAGCGCGGCAACGCGGTGTTCTTCAGCTACGACCGGCCCGACCCGTCCACCCAGAGCCTGCACGGCGGCGCGCCGGTGATCGCCGGTGAAAAGTGGATCGCCACCAAATGGCTGCGCGAGCGGGAATTCACCTGAATTGGGCCTCTTGGGTGGCCCTGCAACCGCTTCCGGGCCATTTTTGAAGCCAAATCGGCCCTGAGCCCTAGTACTTCCTGAAGGTGTAGCTATGAAAATAAGAGCAAACGGCATCCAGGTGGAGGTGGAAGACAGCGGCGACGTGTCGCGCCCGCCGGTGCTGCTGGTGATGGGCCTGGGCATGCAGCTGATCGCGTGGCCGCAGGCGTTGGTGGACGCGCTGGTGGACGCCGGTTACCGCGTGATCCGCCATGACAACCGCGACATCGGCCTGTCGCAGCACTTTGACGAACTCGGCGTGCCCAACCTCGCGCTGGCCGCCATCAAGCACAAGCTGGGCATGCGCCTGCACCCGCCCTACACCCTGATCGACATGGCCAAAGACGCGCTGGGCGTGCTGGACGCGTTGGCCATTCCGCAGGCGCACGTGGTGGGCGTCAGCATGGGCGGCATGATCGCCCAGCGCATGGCGATTGCCGCACCCGGCCGCGTGCTGAGCCTGACCAGCGTGATGAGCTCCAGCGGCGCACGCCGCCTGCCATCGGCCGAGCCGCGGGTGCTGCGCGCCATGCTGGGCCGCCCCGCCAACGCCAGCCACGAAGCCGCGATTGACCACACCACCGCGCTGTTCCGGCTGATTGGCAGCCCCGGCTTTCCATTGCCCGAAGCCGAGCTGCGCGAACGTGTCCGCCTGAGTGTGGCGCGCAGCCACCACCCGGCCGGCATCTCGCGCCAGATGCTGGCCGTGGTGGCCGACGACCGCGCCTCGGCGTTGCCTAAGCTGCGCTGCCCCACCCTGGTGGTGCACGGCAAGGCCGACCCGCTGGTGCCTTTTGCCTGTGGCGAAGACACCGCCAGCCGCATCCCTGGCGCCCAGCTGGTGGGCGTCGAAGGCATGGGCCACGACCTGCCGCCCGGCGTGGTGCAGCGCCTGCTGGCCGCGCTGCTGCCCTTTTTGAAGTCCGCTACCGCCCGCTGAACCCATGTCCGACACCACCCCCGCCCATTCCCCGCTCGGCAAAGCCAGCGCCTACGCCGACCAGTACGACCCGGCGCTGCTGTTCCCGCTGCCACGCAGCGACAAACGCACTGAGCTGGGCCTGGGGGAGCGCCCCCCGTTTTTCGGGGTGGACCTGTGGACCGCGTTCGAGCTGGGCTGGCTCAATGCCCGTGGCCGGCCGCAGGTGGCGATCGCGCACATCACCGTGCCCTGCGAGTCGCGCAACATCGTGGAGAGCAAGTCCTTCAAGCTCTACCTGAACAGCTTCAACAACACCCGCTTTGCCGACGCGGCCGAGGTGCTCGCGCGCATCCGCACTGACGTGTCCGAAGCCGTGTGGCGCGGCGGGCCGGTGCTGTCGTCGGTGGGCGTGCGGCTGCTCTCGCCCGAGGTGTTTGGCCGCGAGACGGTGCACGAGCTGGACGGCCTGAGCCTGGACCGGCTCGACATCGAATGCGACCGCTACACCCCGGCGCCCGAGCTGTTGGCCGCTGCCATGGGCGAACAACCGGTGAGCGAGGTGCTGACCAGCCAGCTGCTGAAAAGCAACTGCCTGGTGACCGGCCAGCCCGACTGGGCCAGCCTGCAGATTGCCTACACCGGCCCGCAGATCGAACAGGGCGGGTTGCTGCAGTACATCGTCAGCTACCGCAACCACCACGAGTTTCATGAGCAGTGTGTCGAACGCATCTTCATGGACATCTGGACGCGCTGCCAGCCGATCAAGCTCAGCGTGTACGCGCGCTACACCCGGCGCGGCGGGCTGGACATCAACCCCTTCCGCACCAGCCACCCGCAGGCGTTTCCGGCCAACGCGCGCACCGCGCGGCAGTAGCGGTGCGGTAATGCCGCTGGCGTTCAGCGTTTGGTGGGCAGCCAGTCGCAGCGCAGCACCTGCCGCGCGTGCGCCTTGGCGCGCCAGCCCACGTAGGTGCTGGGGAGCAAGAAGGCCATGGCGCACAGCGGCGCGGCCCACCAGCCGACCAGCACCGTCACCGGCAGCAGGCCAATCAGGCCCATGACCCAGCCGATCAGCATCAGGTCCCAGAGGTGGTATTCAAGGGGGTGGTCGTGGCGGTGCGCCACGTGCCATTGCTTGATACGTTGCAGCTCGTTGAGTGTGAGGAGCGCGGTCATGGCAAAACCCTTTGGTCGACGTTTTTACTGTAAGTAATCAGTAAGACATCGTCAACCCAAACCGGGGTGGGGCATGCGGCAAAAAAATGGCCGGTTGCCGCCCATTTGCCCCTTTCTCAGAAATTGGCCACCAAGGTGACCCGGAACGAACGCGATTCGATCGGGTGGAAGTGCACGTCGTCCACCGGGCTGGCCTCGCCGCGCAGCTGCGAGGTGTAGACGTAGTCGATCGCGGAGGCCCTGGTGTTGAGCAGGTTGAAACCCTCCAGCTCGATCTTCAGCTTGGGGTTGATTTTGTAGCCCACGCGGCCGTTGAGGGTAACGGTTTTTTGCGAACGCACCGCGTTGTCTTCAACCAGCGGCCGGGGGCCGAAATAGCGCAGCTGCAGCGCGCCAAAGTAGGGGCCGAGGTGGTCCACCGCCAGCGCCACCGAGGCCACGCCCTCCACCGAGCCCGGAATGCGCTGGCCCACCGGGTCGGTGTCCTTGAAGCGGGCCTTGGCGAAGGCGATGTCGGCGTCAACCGTCAACCAGCGGTTGGGCTTGTAGTAGTTGGAGAACTCGAAGCCGGTGCGGCGGCTCGGGCGGCCGGCTTCGGTGTTGCCAGCGTCGCCCACAAACACCAGTTCCGAGTCAAAGTCCAGCCTGTAAAACGACAGCGCGGTCTGCAGGCCGGGAATGAACTCGCTGCGCACGCCCAGCTCGGCGCCCTGGGAACGCACCAGCCCAGGCACGCGGTCCACCGGGTCGAATGTTTTGGGGTCGACGGTGATGGTGGTGCCGCGCGCGTCGTTGCTGTGGAAGCCGCGGCCCACCCCAGCGAAGAACTCGGTCTTGGCGAACGGGCCAAAAATCAGGTTCAGCTTGGGACTGGTGATGCTGTCGTTGGTTTTACCCGAGTTGGCCGGGTTGTCGCTGGCCACGTCAAAGCGGTAGCTGTCGGTGCGCAGGCCGGCCACGGTGCGGAAGGTGTCGGTCCAGCGCGTGGTGTTTTCAAAGTACACACCGATGCTGCCTTCCACGATCTTGTCCTGCCGTGTGGTGGCGAGCCGGCGTTGTGCCACGGTGTTGTACAGCCCGTTGCGGATGTGGTCGTTCTGCAGTTGCAGGCCCAGGGTGTTCTCGCCGTCGCGGCCCCACAGCCGGGTGTTCCAGGTGTGGCTGGCGTTCAGGCCGGAGGTGACGCGCTGGTCTTTCTGGTTGAACTGGTCGCCGTTGACCGGGTCGTCCAGGAAGTAGGTGAAGTTGGAGTACAGGTCGAGGTGGTTGCGGATGACGTAGGCGTTCACCTGCGTGGCCGTGGTGTCGGTCACGCGGTGCCAGGCGCTGGAGAGGCTGTAACGCGAGACTTTGCCGCCATCGGTCTGGTCAATCGCGTCAAAGCGGCCCAATTGGCCGGCGTCCACCGCGCGTTTCGGAATCTGGTCGGTGGCGTGGTAGCGGTTGGTGTTGTAGGCCATGGCGGTGACGTTGAAGCCTTGCGCCGCCGTGCCTTCGCTGTAACGCAGCACGCCGTTGGCCTTCTTGAAGTTGTCGCCCACCAGAAACGGCCCGTCGTTCTGGAACAGTTCCAGCGCGTAGAGCAGGCGGCCATGGCCCAGTGGTGGCGAATCGGCCAACAGCGTGCGGCGGTAGCCGTTTTGTCCGAGGCTGATGCTGGCCACGCCGTTCTTCAAGGTGTCCGCGTAACGGATGCCCACCGCGCCGGCGGAGGCAAAGTCGCCTTCGGCGGCGTAGAACGGGCCCTTGCGGTAGTCCAGCAGGGTGGCCAGTTCGGGAATCAGGAAGTTCAGGTCGGTCCAGCCCTGGCCGTGGCCATGGCTGCGCTGGTTCACCGGCATGCCGTCGAGGGTGGTGCGCAAGTCGGTGCCGTGGTCGAGGTTGAAGCCGCGCAGGTAGAACTGGTTGGCCTTGCCCTCGCCGCTGTGCTGCGTCACCACCAGGCCGGGCACCACCTCCAGCAGCTCGCCTGGCCGGTACACGGTGCGCGCGTCCAGCTGCTCCTGTGTCACCACGCCGGTGTTGGCGGTGGCGGCCTCGCCCAATTGGCTGGTGCGCGAGGTTTGCACCACCACCGGCTTGAGCGATTTGTCTTCTTGCGCCACAGCGCTGAGTGGCGCGAGGGCCGAAAGCAGCGTGGCCGCAGACACCCACAGGCGCGCGTGTGGCACAGGCCGTGGCAGAAGGGGGCGGTGGGTCATGGTGTTCAGCCGGTGTGGGGATGCATCGCGCCGTGTTGCGCGTATGAACAATATATACAACTTCTTATCTTTGATGTTACGCAGTGCAGTGGCTTGTGGATGCAAACCGTTGCATCTCAACACACGGCAGTGGGGTACTCGCCGTCTGACATCTGGCCCTGTACCCATTGCGTAGGTAATGGGTCAGTCAGACCTACAAGTTCACCCACAGGAGCACACCATGGCGTTCAAATTCAAGCAGCTGGCACAAGCCGGTCTGTTGTTGGCAGTTGCCGGCGCGGCCATCGCGTCGAGCCACCGCGAGGCACCGTTCATCACCACGGTGCCCAAGGCCGACGGCACCGATTTCTACATGTTCAACAGCTACGAACCCAACCGCACCGGCATGGTCACGCTGGTGGCCAACTACCTGCCGCTGCAAGACCCGTACGGCGGCCCCAACTACTTCTCGCTCGACCCGAACGCGCTGTACGAAATCCATGTGGACAACAACGGCGACGGCAAGGAAGACATCACTTTCCAGTTCCGCTTCAGCAACACGCTGGCCAACAACGGCGCCGGCATTGCCCTGCCAATTGGCACCGGGGCCAACCAGAAGACCGTGGCGATCCCGCTGCGCCAGGCCGGCCCGGTGACCGCGGCCAACAGCGCCAACCTGAGCTACAACGAAAGCTACACCGTGACCGTGGTGCGCGGTGACCGCCGCAGTGGCACCCGTTCGGCAGTGACCAACGCCAGCGGTGGCAGTGCCACCTTTGCCAAACCGGTGGACTACATCGGCGAAAAGACCTTTGGCAACGCTGCGGCCTACGACACCTATGCCAACAGCTTCATCCACACGGTGAGCATTCCGGGTTGCTCGGCACCTGCCAAGGTGTTTGTGGGCCAGCGCAAGGAGGCCTTCTCGGTCAACCTGGGCACCATTTTTGACCTGGTCAACGCCCCGGCGGCCGTGATCACCAGCGAGGCCAACGCCGCCGCGTTGGGCAAGTTTGGTGAACTCGAAGACAAGAACGTCACCTCGTTGGCGCTGGAAGTGCCCGCCAGTTGCCTGACGGCCACCGCCACCGGCGGCGACCGCGTCATTGGGGGCTGGACCACCGCCAGCATGCGCCAGGCACGCCTGCTGAACGGCGCCACACCCACTGGCCTGCAGGCCAGCGAACGTGCCGGCGGCGCCTGGACCCAGGTGTCCCGACTCGGCCACCCGCTGGTGAACGAGGTGGTGATTGGCCTGCGTGACAAAGACAAGTTCAACGGCTCCAAGCCCTTGAACGACGCCACCAACTTTGCCGACTACGTGACCAACCCCACGTTGCCGGCACTGATCCAGGCGCTGTTCCCCACCGCATTGGCACCAACCAACTTCCCGCGCACGGACCTGATGACGGTGTTCCTGACCGGTTTGCCCGGCCTGAACCGCCCGGCCAACATCACCGCCATTGGCGCCGGTGGCCCGCTGACCGAGATGCTGCGCCTGAACACCTCGACACCGCCCACGCCTGCTGCCATGCAGAACGTGCTGGGCGTGGCCGCTGGTGACAACGCCGGCTTCCCGAACGGCCGCCGCCTGGGTGACGACGTGGTGGACGTGTCGCTGCGTGTGGCGATGGGCGCCCTGTGCACCCTGACCGGTGCCTCCGACGCGCTGAAAGTGGGCTGCAAGCCCGCCGACGCACCCGCCGGCGGTGTGCCCTTTGTGGATGGCGTGCGCGCTGCCGCCACCGACTTCAAGACCGTGTTCCCCTACCTGAACACGCCTCTGCCAGGTGCCCGCAACTTCCCGGCGAACTGACATGAACCCCACGACACACACCCCCAAAACCACCGGGCTGGCCGCTGCGGCCGTGGCCTTGACCCTCGTTGTTGCCGCGTGCGGTGGCGGCGGCGGGAACGGCAACGTGGCTGGTTCCGACGTGAGCGTGCGTGCCACGCAGGACAGCGCCCAGGCGTTCTCGTTCACGGCCAACCTCGCCGGCAGCACCAACGACACCGGTGAGCCGATCGTGTTGGGCGATGCCCAGCTCGCCACCAGCGAGACCGACGAGCCAGCGCCCATTTAAGGCCTGCGCTGCTCCCACAAAGGCGTGCTTCGGCACGCCTTTTTTCATGGTGCGTGGCAACGCTTCAAGGCGTGTCGAACAGACCAGGCAGTGTGTCTTCCGCCACCTGTGCGGTGCTGTCCACCAGGCCAGGCCGCACCAGCGACCCGACCCGCACGCCCAGCAGCCGCAGCGGTGGCCCCAGGTCCACCCGCTTCAGGCACAGCCCGGCCAGCCGCCGCAGCACCGCCGCGTCGGCGCTGTGGTCGGCCATGGTCTGGTCGCGGGTGACGATCTTGAAGTCGGCGTAACGCAGCTTGATGCCCACCGTTTTGCCGACATAGCCCTTGCGCTGCAGGTCGTCCGCCAGCTTCTCGCACAGCGCGGTGAGGATGCGGCCCAGCTCGGCACGGTCGCGCACCGCGTGCAGGTCGCGCTCGAAGGTGGTCTCGCGGCTCATGGACACCGGCTCGCTCTCGGTCACCACCGGCCGTTCGTCGTGCCCCCAGGCCGCTTCAAACAGCCAGGCACCGTAGCGTTTGCCAAAGTGTTCTGCCAGCCAGGTTTTCTCGCGTGCCGCCAGGTCGCCCACGGTGGCAATGCCATGGCTGGCCAGTTTGGCTTCGGCCTTGGGGCCAATGCCATTGACCTTGCGCACCGGCAGCGGCCAGACGCGTTCGGCCAGCTCGTCGGGTTGCAGCACCGTGATGCCCTTGGGCTTGTTGAACTCGCTCGCCATCTTGGCCAGCAGCTTGTTGGGCGCCACGCCGATGGAGCAGGTGAGGCCCGTGGCGTCAAAAATGCCTTTCTGGATCAAGCGTGCCAGCACCCGGCCGCCTTCACGCTGGCCGCCCGGCACGTGGGTGAAGTCGATGTAGACCTCGTCCACGCCCCGGTCTTCCATCAGCGGTGCGATCTCGGTCACCACCGCCTTGAACGCGCGCGAGTACCTGCGGTACTCGTCAAAGTCCACCGGCAGCAAAATCGCCTGCGGGCAGAGTTTGGCGGCCTTCATCAGCCCCATGGCCGAACCGACACCAAAGGCCCGCGCCGGGTAGGTGGCGGTGGTGATCACGCCGCGGCCGGTGTAGTCTTTCAGCAGTGGGAAGGCGTCCACCGGGATGCGGTCCAGCGGCATGTCGGCAAAGCGGGTCAGCAGCGCGTCGTCCAGCCGGCGCCGGCTGCCGCCAATCACCACCGGCAAACCCTTGAGCTGCGGGTAGCGCAGCAGCTCGACCGACGCGTAGAACGCGTCCATGTCGAGGTGGGCAATGCGGCGGGGCAGGGCACCCGGGGGGGCAACGGCGGTCACACCACAAGCCTACCGCAGTGCGGTGGCCGCCTGGCTCACACCGGGTAGGTGCCGGGCTGCAGGATGGTGGTGTCCACCTGATGGATCTGGGTGCGGCCGCAAAACGCCATCGTCAAGTCCAGTTCCTTGTGGATGATTTCCAGCGCCTTGGTCACACCGGCTTCGCCCATGGCGCCCAGGCCATAGAGGAAGGCGCGGCCGATGTAGGTGCCTTTGGCGCCGAGGGCCACGGCTTTCAGCACGTCCTGCCCGCTGCGGATGCCACCGTCCATGTGCACTTCAATTTTGCTGCCGATCGCATTGACGATGGCGGGCAATGCGCTGATGGACGACGGCGCGCCGTCGAGTTGCCGGCCCCCGTGGTTGGAGACGATCAGCGCGTCGGCGCCGCTGTTGGCGGCGATGTGGGCGTCTTCCACGTCCTGGATGCCTTTCAGGATCAGCTTGCCGCCCCAGCGTTTCTTGATCCATTCCACGTCGCCCCAGTTCAGCGCCGGGTCGAACTGCTTGGCCGTCCATTCGCTCAAGCTTCCCATGTTGTCCACCCCGCTCACGTGGCCCACGATGTTGCCAAACTGCCGGCGCGGCGTGCCCGCCATGCCCAGGCACCAGCGCGGCTTGGTCATCAAATTGAGGATGTTGGCCAGGGTGAGTTTGGGCGGGGCGCTGAGGCCGTTTTTCAAATCCTTGTGGCGCTGGCCGAGGATCTGCAAATCCAGCGTCAGCACCAGCGCCGAGCAGTTGGCGGCTTTGGCGCGGTCGATCAGCCGTTCGATGAAAGCGCGGTCTTTCATCACATAGAGCTGGAACCAGAACGGGTGGCCGCCGGTGGCGCGCGACACGTCTTCGATGGAGCAGATGCTCATGGTCGACAGGGTGAACGGGATGCCGAATTTCTTGGCCGCCAGCGCGCCCAGCATCTCGCCGTCGGCATGCTGCATGCCGGTGAGGCCGGTGGGCGCAATCGCCACCGGCATGGCCACGTCCTGCCCCACCATGTGCGTGGCGGTGCTGCGGCCTTGCATGTTCACCGCCACGCGCTGGCGCAGCAGGATTTTGGCGAAATCGCTTTCGTTGGCGCGGTAGGTGCTCTCGGTCCACGAGCCGGAATCGGCGTAGTCGTAGAACATGCGCGGCACGCGTCGTTGCGCCAGCACGCGCAGGTCTTCGATGTGGGTGATGACGGCCATGGTGAATGTCTCCTCAGGCCACCATGCTAGTGGCTGTACCGCGGCTGTGGGCTGAGATTGCGCGGCACCTGCATGAAATTATTTGGGCGTCATTTGCTGGTGGACGGGGGCTGGCCTTGCGCCAGCCGCACACCGGCGCCACGCACCTCGAAATGGATGTCGTCCAGCAGCTCGCCGTTCGCGGCCAGCAGCTGCAGCCGGTGTTTGCCGGGCCAGGGCAGCCAGGCCACGCTGGCCCCGCGTGCCAGTGGCTTGCCGTCCAGTAGCCAACGCACGTTGCTGCCGCTGGCCTGCAGCTGCAGGCGCTGGTGGGTGGGGGGGATGTCGGGGTCGAGCGCCACGATGGTGCCAGGGGCCGGGCTGGTGATTCTGGCCGTTATTTTTGAGTCTTTTTGGCTTTGAGCCTTAGTGAAATCTTGCGATTTAGCTCCTGAATCCATAGCAAATCGGGCCTGCGCCGTGCCCGGCAGAAACCACTCGTCGCGCGCCGCTTCCAGGCCGGGGCCGAACTGAACGTGCGTGTGTTGCAGGCCGGCGGGTGGTGCGGGCGGGCGGCTGGGTTCGTGCTGGTGCAGAAACTGCATCACCGCCGCCCACACCGGCGCGGCGCCGCTGGTGCCGCTGACGTCCCACATCGGCGCGCCGCTGGTGTTGCCGACCCACACGCCCACGGTGTAGCGGGCCGAGTAGCCGAGCGCCCAGTTGTCGCGCAGGTCTTTGCTGGTGCCGGTTTTCACGGCGGTCCAGAAACGGGTGGCGAGCACGCTGTCGGTGCCAAAGGTGCGGGCGCGGGCGTGCGGGTCGCTGAGGATGTCGGCCACCACGAACGCGGCACGCGGGTCGAGCACGGGGCGGCTGGGCAGGGCGGGGCCGGGTGTCAAGCGCCACGCGCTGGCCTGGCCGCCGTTGGCCAGCGCGCGGTAGGCGTTGGTGAGGTTCAGCAGCGAGACTTCGGCGCTGCCCAGTGCCAGGCTGAAGCCGTAGTAGTCGCCGCTTTCCTTCAGGGGCAGGCCGAACGCACGCAGCTGTTTGTGGAAGGCGTCGGGCGAGACCATGGTCAGCGTGCGCACCGCCGGCACGTTGAGGGAGGCCGCCAGCGCGGTGCGCACCGACACCTGGCCTTTGAAGCGGTGGTCGTAGTTCTGCGGCACGTACAGGCCGCCGGCGGTGGGGATGTGGGTCGGTGCGTCGTCCAGCAGGGAGGCGGCGGTGAGCCGCTGCTGCGCAATCGCCTGTGCGTACAGAAAGGGCTTGAGCGTGGAGCCGGGCTGGCGCAGCGCCAGCACGTGGTCCACCTCGGCGCTGGTGCTGAGCGGGCCAGACGAGCCGACCCAGGCCAGCACCTCGCCGCTGGCGTTGTCGAGCACCAGCACCGCGCCGTCCTGCACGTGGCGGCCGCGCAGCTCGCGCAGGTGCTGCTGCAGGCTCTGGCTGGCAAAGCGCTGCAGCGGCGCGCGCAGGCTGGTGGTCAGGCTTGTGGGGTGGGGCGAACGGGTTTGCCGCAGCAGTTGCTGCGCCAGGTGGGGTGCGGTGCCTTCGCTCGGCGCAAAGGCCTTGCGTTGCAGCACCAGTGCGGTGAAGGTGTCGAGCCCGGTGCAGTCTGCCGAGCTGGTGGATGTTGCACCGCTGGCCATGGTTGTCAGCAGGCCGCAGGCGCGCTGGCTCACCTGCGCGGGACGGGCGTTGGGGGCGCGCACCAGCGCGGCGGCAATGGCCGCTTCGCGGTCGTCCAGCCCGTGCGGGGCTTTGTCGAACAGCGTCTGGCTCAGTGCGTCAATGCCCACCAGCTCACCGCGCAGCGGCACCAGGTTGAGCCAGGCTTCCAGGATTTGGTCTTTGCGCCAGCGGCGTTCCAGCACCTGCGCGGCCACGGTCTGGCCCAGTTTGGCGGTGAGGCTGCGGCCGCCGGGGCGGTGCTGCAGGTCGTCGTCCAGCAGGCCGGCGAGCTGCATGGTGATGGTGGAGGCGCCGCGCGTCTTGCTGTGCCACAGGTTGCCCCACGCGGCGGCCGAGGCGGCGCGCCAGTCGACGCCGCTGTGTTCGTAGAAGCGCCGGTCCTCCGACAGCAGCATGGCTTCGCGCAGCGCGGGCGAGATGTCGGCCAGTGCCACCCAGGGGCCACGCCGCACCGAGGCGTCGGTGCGCAGGCGCTGCAGGGTGTCGCCGTGTCGGTCGGTCACCAGCACGTCTGAAGGTCTGAAATCGGCCTTTACATGCTCAAAAGCCGGGAGAGCCCTAGCCGAATCTAGCGACAGCGCTACTAATAAAGTAGCAAATAGCGCGCGCATCGGGCGTGCTGTCACCCGACTTGTCACTTTGTGGCCCCCACCTTCACCCGGGCGTTGGGCAGCTCGCCATAGACCTCGGGCGCGTACATCGCTTCCACCCGGGTGGGGGGCAGCGCAAAGTCGCCGACGTTGTTCAGGCGCACGGTGTACTCCACCTTCACGTTGCCTTTGGGCAGGTAATCAAAGTAGCTGCGCAAGGCCTCAAAGCTGCGCTCCTCGAACACCGGCACCGCGTTGCCACCTTGTTTTTCGCCCTGGGTGGCGATCTCGGAGTCGCGCCCCAGGCCACCGCCCAAAATGGTGGCGCCGCCGGGGATGGGGTCGCTCACCACCACCCAGGTCATGTCGGCCGAGGCGTTGATCTCCAGCGTGACGCGCACGGTGTCGCCCCGGCTGAACTGGCCTTTGACCGCTTGCTGCGTGGGCGTGAGGGTTTTCTTGATCTGGTAGCCGGCGCTGAAGGGCTGGGTCAGTGGCACCGCCGCCAACGACTGCAGCGTGAGCCAGGGCTTGCCAGTGCCAAGTTGTGTGACGCTGAGCTTGTCGGCCGAGGTGTCTTTGCCCCAGGGCAGGGTCATGGAAAGGCTGGCGGCTGTTGCTGCCTTTGCCCAGTCCACGCTGCCGCTGGCCGCCGCCGTGCTGGCGCGCGTGGTGCCGGTGACCGGGGTGGACTCGAACCGGGTGGAGAACTTTCGCAGCGCCAGGCTGCCCCACAGGTTGGCGGTGGTGGTGCCCCAGGCGCCGCGCTGCTGGCGGGCCAGCAGGCCGGTGGCCAGCCGCCCCATGTCGTCTTTCCAGGCGGCGTCGTCCATCACCGTCAGCACCAGCTGCGCGGCGTTGGTGTCGGCGCTGGCCATCAGCCACCACCAGCCGTCGCTGCTGTCGGTGGAAAAGCCCATGCGCGTGCCCTGGTAGGCCAGCCGGGCACGCAGGATCTGCATCGCCTCGGCCAGGCGCTCGCTGCGCTGCGGCGCGTCGGTCACCCGCTGCAGGACGTTGGCCCAGTGCAGCACCGCGTGGGTGGGCCACTGGTTGGGCGCCACGGTGATGCTGGCCAGCATGCGGCCCCGTGCCTTGCCGCCACGCGCCAGGGCGTCCAGCGCCGCGAGCTTGCGCACGTCGAGGTCTTTCTGCGGGCTCCAGCCGCTGCGGCTGATGCGGCCTTCCACGAAGGCCATCAGGCCGCGCTCCATGGTGGCGCGGGCGTCGGCGGGCAGGGCGAAGCTGGGGTCCTGGCTGGCGGCTTCTGCGCTGGCCAGCAGCAGGTAGGCGGTGAGCGCGTCGCTGCCGCGGTTGCTGTCGCCGTCGCGCGGCGGGAAGTAGGTCGCCAGGCCGTCGCCGTCGAGGTAGCCGGGCAGTTGCGCCACCAGCGTTTGCCACAGCTTGGCGTCGCGCAGGCCAATCGCCTTGCTGGTTTTTTGCTCCAGGCAGGTGTAGGGGTAGCGGGCAAACCAGTCTTGCACGCCGGGCAGGCCGTCGGCCAGTTTGGCCTGCAGGCCCAGCTTCAAGCCGCCACGGACCTGGCCGTTGGTGGACAGGGCTGCTGGGGGCGGCTGCACCGCCAGGCTGGTGCTGCTATCCAGTTGCACCAGCGTGGCCTGCTGCACTGTGACGGGCACGGCCGGCACGATGCGCTGGCTGGCCTTGAGCGCGTCCCGCGCCGGCGTGGTGCCTGCGGCGGTGCCGGTCTCGCGCGCGTCGATCTCCCAGAGGATGGCCTCGGCGCGGGTGAAGGCCAGTTGCGCGGGGGCGGTCACGTCCCACGCCACTTCTTTGGTTTCGCCGGCCGGCAGCTGGATGTTTTGGGGTGCGAGTGTGAGCAGCGTTGCGCGGGGTGACACGGTCACGGCCATCGCCCGCGCCGTGGTGTTGCGCAGCGTGAACTGGGCGCGGTACTGGTCTTCCTCGCGCACCAGGGGCGGCAGGCCGCTGATGATCTGCAGGTCTTGTGTTGCGCGGATGCTGGTCTGGCCCGTGCCAAACAGGCCGGTGTCGGCGTCGGCCACGGCGACGATTTTGAAGCTGGTCAGTGCGTCGTTCAGCGGCACCGTCAGAGTGGCCTGGCCGTTGGCGTCCAGCAGCACGTGCGGGTTCCACAGCAGCAGCGTGTCGAGCAGCTCGCGGGTGGGGCTGCGACCACCGCCGCCACCGGCCGCCACCGCCTTGCGGCCATAGTGGCGCCGGCCGATGATCTCCATCTGCGCGGTGGACGTTTCCACGCCCCAGCTGCGCCGTTGCAGCATCGCCTCCAGCAGGTTCCAGCTGGTGTTGGGCGAGAGTTCCAGCAGCGCCTGGTCCACCGCCGCCACCGCCACCTCGGCGTTGGCCGCGGGTTGGCCGTCGGGCCGGGTGGCGCTGATGGTCACTTTGGCCTGGCCACGCACGGGGTAGCTTTCTTTGTCGGCCTTGACCGTGACCTTCAACTGGTGCGCCTGCGCACCGACGCGGATTTCGGCCGCACCCAGCCGGTAGGCGGGCTTGCTGAGGTCCACCAGCGCGGTGGGAGCCACGTAGTCACGGCCTTCATGCCAAAACGCCGTCCACCATTGGCTGGGGGTTTTGTAGCCCCAGGTGAAGAACGAGTACCAGGGCACGTCGCGCAGGCGGCCACGCAGCGCCAGCACGCTGACGTAGACGTTGGGTGCCCAGCTGTCCTGCACCTTCAGGCTGACGGTGGGGTCCTTGCCGTTGAGCTGCACCACCTGGGTTTCGACCACGCCTTCGCGCTCCACCGCCACCAGCGCGGTGGCGTAGCGGAATGGCATGCGCACCTGGAAGCGCGCGGTCTCACCAGGCTGGTAATTCTTCTTCTCGGCCAGCAGGTCCATGCGGTCGTGGTTCTCGCCACCAAACCACAACTCGCCCTGGCGGGTGATGAAAATCGAGGTGGCGGCCTGGATGGTGTGGCTCTCGGCGTCGTGCGCCGTGACGACCAGTTCCACCTCGCCGGGTTGCTCGATGCGGGCCTCGCACACCAGCAGGCCGCGCGCGTCGCTCTTGCCCGAGCAGACGCTGCCAAGGTCTTTGAGTTCGGTGCGGTTGTCGTAGCTGTAGAAGCCGCCGACCAAACGCTTGCGGCTGCTGGTGACAATGCGCGCCACCGCCTTCACGTCGAGCTTCACGCCGGCCTGGGGTTGGCCATTCAGGTCGAGCGCCACCGCCTGGAACACGGCCTTGTGCTTCACCGAGGTCCAGCTCTCGGCCTTGATGCCGGTCATCACCGCCGCTGGCCACAGCACGGTACTGCCGCGCAGCGTTTGCACCTCGCCGTTCGGGTCGGCGTAGGTGGCTTCCATCAGCAGATCCTGCGGCCGGGGCGAGGCGGTCAGCTTGGGCAGCGCAATGCGGCCAGTGCCGTTCTTGTCGAGCGTCAGCGCCAGACGGCTGGCGACCACGCGCTGGTCTTGGGCCGCGCTGGGTTCTTCTTCGTCGCTGTCGACCTCGGTGGCGGTGCTGCGCGGCGCACGTGGGGGCGTGAAGCTGAAGTCGTCGTAGTCGCGCAGCACAAGTGCACGTTCACGCACCAGGGCCGACACCCGCACCGGCAGGTTGGCCGCAGGCCCGCCCGAGACGTAGTTGACCTGCACGTCGGCGGTGACCGCCTGGGCATTGACCAGCGGCCCTTTTTGCGCCGGGCCGACGCGGCCTTGCAGCACCGGCAGGCGGAACTCCTCCACGCGGAACTGGCCGCTGGACAAGCTGCGGCCACTCTCGCTGTCTCCGGTCTGCAGCGCGATGTCGTACTGCCCCAGCTTGGCGCCGGGCGGCACCTGCCAGGTGGTGTCGGCACTCAGGCCACCGGTGGGGGTTTTGCGCCAGGCCAGCGGTTGCACAAAGCGCTGGCCACTGCCGGTGTGGGTGATGACCAGCGTCTCCGGTGGCTTGGCCGGCAGGCCGAAACCCTGGCTGGACTCGCTGCGCAGCAGGTGTTTCATGCCGACGGTTTCGCCCACGCGCAGCAGGTTGCGGTCGAGCACGGTGTGGGCGCGCTGGTCGGGCAGGGCGTCGCGGCTGGTGGGCAGGTTGAAGCGCCAGGGCTCGATGCCGCGCTGCCAGTCGCTCCAGGTGAAGGCCAGGTCTTCCACCTGGTCGGCGCCGGTGGCGCGGGCGCTGACGAACCAGGCGCGCCGGTAGTCGTCGTCTTCGCCAGCGCCGCCATTGCTGTGACATGTCGGCGCTTCGGGCGGCACCTTGGCCAGCGCGGCAATGCCATTCGCGTCGGTGGTGGCGCGGGCCACCACCTGGCCCTGGCAGTCCGACACCTGCACCCGGGCGTTGGCGACCGGTTGGCCCTTGTCGAGCGAGGTCACCCAGGCCACGGCGTTCTCTCGGCCCGACTTGAAATGCACCGCGAGGTTGGTCACCAGCGCCGAGGTGCGGACGTAAAAGCGTCGCGGCGTGCCGAATTTGTCGTCGAGCAGGGCTTGGCCGAGCGCAGCCGATTCCAGCTCCAGCACGTGAAAGCCGGGCGTGAGCGGAATGCCCACCACCTCGAAGGGGCGTGGGTCGGCGCTGTCGGGCTTGGGCAGCTGCAGTGACTTCAACCCTGGCTGGCCCTGGAGCAGCGAGACCATGCGCGACTGCACCGAGGTGACATCGCTGTCACCCACCGCAGGCGGCAGCGTGGCTTGCACATCCTTGGCCGCCTGTTTGCGGGTGACCCAGAAGTTGTCGTAGCGCTTCACGCGCTGGAACCAGCGAACGATGTCGGCGTCGGTCTGCGGTTGCAGGTCGTTCACCTTGCCACCCACCTGCAGTGCCTGCGCCGGCAGCACCGCCTCCACTTTGCGCAGCGTCACCGGCAGCAGGGGAGGCAGGCCAGGCTCGGCAAAACGCTCGACGATGCCGAACGGCGCGGCCGCGAACTTGGCCAGCGGCGGCATGGTGGCGGTGGCCACGGCGAGCGGGAAGCTGTCGGCATTGGCCAGTGCGCGGCCGGCGTCGTCGCGCAGGTCTTTGGGCAGTTCCAGCGTGAATTTCGTTTGTTCGTTGAACAGCGCCTTGAAACGCACGCTGCTGACCAGCGCCGCGCCGGCCTCGTCGCTGTCGAGCGTGGGTTTGTAGGTCTGCTGGTCGGACTTGAGGCGGATGGCCTCGGCCTGCTTGCGTGGGATGGGCGCGGTGAAGCGCAGGGCCATCGGGCGGATCGGCAGACAGGCGGCCTGCGCGTTCTCACGCTCGCAGCTGAAGCTGGCGGTGAAGGGCTCGCGCACCTGGAAATCGAAGCGTTTCTCAACCTGGTTGGCCAAGCCGCTGGGGGTGGCCACGCCCTTGCCATAGACCAGTTGCATGCGCGTGGCGGGCGTCAGGCGCAGGGGGCAACCGAGTGCGACGAAGCGCTGCGGCTCCTTGGCCGCGGTTTTGGTCAGGCCGAGGTTTTTCAGCAAGGCCTCGCGGGTTTTGTTGTCCACCAGCTTGACCGGCAGGCGCTCGCCCACGCCTTCGGCGTTGCACCACAGGTTGGCCTGCAGGCTCTCGGTGGTGGCGGCGCCGTTGAGCTGCAGCACGAAGAGCTGCTCTTCGTCGACCGCACCATAGCGTGGCCAGATCTGGCTGACAAAAGGCCCGCCGGTGTTGAACTGGAAGCGTTGCGTGCCTTTGAGCGGCTGGCCTGCGACCGATGCCAGTGGCTGGTTCAGCTGCGCGGTGCAGCGCACGCCGGGTGGCAGGTCGCGCGAAAACTCGAACACCCACTCGCGTTCGCTGTTCCAGCGGCCCGTGCCTTTGGACGCGTCGGCGTCGGAACAGCTCAGGGCGAGGGGGTCGGGCGCCTTGGCGTCGCCAAAACGGATGGCGGCTTCGTCAAACTTGACGACCACCTGGCGCACCTGCGCCACTTCTTTCTGGGGGGAAAAGCTGCTGACCTGGAAGGCCGAAACCGCATTGCTGAGGCTTGCCCCTGCCAGCAGCAGCGCACTGCTCAAGAAAAAACGACGGCCTGACGTGCTCGCGAATCGGTTCATGTGCCCTCCCCTCTTGGAGGGCACACCTTATCAGGCGGGCAGGTCAGGCGGAAGGCCCGACGGGGCTCAGGTGCAGGCTTTTTGCGTGCCGCAGCCGCCGTGTGCGTTGAGCTGGGCGGTTTCGGGGTTGGCCAGGACCTCGTCGGTGGTGGAGAAACCCACTTCCTTCAGGTACTGGGTCAGTCCGGCGTCTTTGGTTTTGGCGTGCTCGGGAAACCACTGCGCCAGCGCCTGGTTCATCACGGTAATGAAGCTGGTGTCTCCGGCCAATGCGCGTTTTTCCACCTCGCGCATGGTCTCGAGGATCATGGTGTGGTCTTTGCTGTGGCAGTTGTCGTCTTCCATGCCGGTGGCAATCATCCAACGGTCTTCCTGCGCGAAGTGCTCCACCGTGTGCTCCAGCAGCTTCTGGAAGCGCTGCAGCCGGTTGGACTCGGTGGCCATGAAAGACGAGCGCAGCAACTGCATGAACTCGCGGTGGGTGGCGTCGGTGCGCTCGTCGTCGAGCAGCAGGTCGTCAGACCAGACGGGGAGGGACATGGAGGCGTTCATGGGCGAGAGTTTGCCAGATTGTGGAAAGTTTCGGGGTGCGGGTTTCTGCCCAGCCATGGCGAGAACTTTGGTATTGCCGGATAAGTGTGACTTTTTGCCAGCTTGAATGCTTAAGCGCGCATGTTGGGGTGTCGAAGTAATACAAAAGCACGCGACATTCTTCACCCAACACACAACAAAAGGCTTGGCATGCACCCCCTTGACACCCCCCTTTCTGGCGAGCGCCCGCCAGCCGCCCCTTCTGCCTCTTCTGCCAACCGACAGCGCCCAGCGGACCTGGCCGCGCTGGGAACGCTGACCGCGGCACTCGCTGCTTGCGGCGGTGGTGGCGGCGGCGGTGGCACTGCGCCGGCACCAGCCCCCGGCCAGCCAACGCCCACCATCGACGCTTCCCCACCCCCCAGCGCCACCCAGGCCGCCCGCTTCCTGGCCCAGGCCACGCTGGGCGCTGGCAAGGCGCAGATCGCCGCTGTCCAGTCCAGTGGCTACGCCGCCTGGCTGGACAGCCAGTTCAACCTGCCCGCCACCCAGGGCCATGTGGATTGGCTGGTGGCCAATGGGTACGACATCGAAGCCAACCGGCACATCACCACGGGGCTGGACAACACCATCTGGCGCAAGCTGGTTGGCAGCCCTGATGCGCTGCGCCAGCGGATGGTGCTGGCGTTGTCTGAAATCTGTGTGGTGTCGATCCTGGGCATCAATTCGGAGTGGCGCCAGTTTGTGGTGGCCGCCTACCTGGACATTCTGGAAGCCAATGCCTTTGGCAATTACCGCAACCTGCTGCAGCAAATGTCCACCAGCCCGGCCATGGGCTACTACCTCACCTTCCGTGGCAGTGCCAAGGCCAACCCGACCACCGGCAGCCAGCCCGACGAAAACTACGCCCGTGAACTGATGCAGCTGTTCACCCTGGGGTTGACCCAATTGAACGGCGATGGCACGCCCAAGTTCAACAACGGTGTGCCCCTGGACACCTACGACCAGGCGGACGTCGGAGGCCTGGCCCGCGTGCTCACAGGCTTCGACCTGAACACCGCTGGCCTGAGCGCGCCTTTCCCCTCCGACGCCTACCGCCGTCCCATGACCGTGGTGGCCAGCCGCCACGAGACCGGTGCCAAGACCTTTCTGGGCACCACCATCCCGGCAGGCACGAATGGGCCACAAAGTCTGGACATGGCGCTCAACGTGTTGTTCAACCACCCGAATCTGCCGCCTTTTGTCAGCCGCCAGCTGATCCAGCGCCTGGTGACCAGCAACCCCAGCCCCGGCTATGTGGGTCGTGTGGCCGCGGTGTTTGCCAACAACGGCGCCGGCGTGCGTGGCGACCTGCAGGCGGTGTTGCGTGCCATCCTGCTCGACGGTGAAGCCCGCAGCGACACGAACCTGACCAACAACAACTTTGGCAAGCTGCGCGAGCCGGTGGTGCGTTTCCTGAACTGGGCGCGCGGTTTCGGCGCCACCTCGCCGTCAGGCGCGTGGGCCATTGGCGATTTGTCCGACCCGGCGACGCGGCTGGGCCAAAGCCCGATGCACGCGGGCTCGGTGTTCAACTTCTTCCGCCCCGGTTATGTGCCGCCCAACAGCGCCATCGGCAGCCAGGGCCTGAGCGGTCCCGAGTTCCAGATCACCACCGAATCGTCGGTGGCCGGCTACGTGAACTTCATGCAGCGCGCCATCAGCGGCGTGGGCATTGGCGATGTGCGGGCCGACTACACCCCCCTGCTGGCGCTGGTGAACGATTCGGCAGCCCTGCTGAACGAGATCAACCTGGTGCTGGCGGCAGGCCAGGTGTCGGCCGCCACGCTGGCCACCCTGAGAACCGCGCTGGACACCATTCTGGTGACCACGCCAGCCGGCCAGCTCAACCGCGTCCACGCCGCCCTCACGCTGGTGATGGCCGCACCCGAATACATCGCACAGAAATAAGGTGACCTCCATGAAACACCATGCCAACATTGCACCCGACAGCGCCTCCCGCCGCGCCTTTTTGAAGCGCAGTGGCGCCCTGTCAATTGCCGCAGCCGCCACCCCCTGGGCCATGAGCCTGGCCGCCATGGGCGAAGCCGCCGCGCAAAGCGCCAACGACTACAAGGCCCTGGTGTGTGTGTTCCTGTTCGGTGGCAACGACCACGCCAACACCCTGGTGCCGTACGACCAGGCCAGCTACAACGCCTACAGTGCCCTGCGCAGCAACCTCGCCATTGACCGCGCCAGCCTGGCCAGTACCCTGCTGAACCCCACCAACCCGCTCGCCGGTGGCCGCCAGTACGCGATGGCGCCCGGCCTGGCGCCGCTGATGCCGATGTTCGAGGCCGGTAAGATGGCCGCGCTGCTCAATGTGGGCACGTTGGTGCAGCCCACCACCAAGGCGCAGTACACCAGCCGCTCCGTGCCCCTGCCGCCCAAGCTCTTTTCGCACAACGACCAGCAGTCGTTCTGGCAGGCCTCGTCGCCGGAAGGCGCGCAGTCTGGCTGGGGCGGGCGCATGGGTGACCTGTTCGCATCGGGCAATGGCAACTCGACCTTCACCTGCATCAGTGTGTCGGGCAACACCGTCTACCTCTCGGGCAACAACGCAGTGCAGTACCAGGTCACGCCCAATGGCTCGGTGCCGGTGCAGGGCATCAAGAGCCCGCTGTTTGGCTCGGCGGCCTGCTCTACAGCGTTGCAAAACCTGATGACCGCGCCGCGTGCCCATGTGTTCGAATCTGAACACGCACGGGTGTCCAAGCGCGCCATCGACGCAAGCGACCAGGTCACCGCCGGGCTGGCGGGCGCACCCGCGCTGCGCACCACCTTCCCCAGCGGCAACAGCCTGGCCAGCCAGTTGGCAATGGTGGCGAAACTGATCTCGGCGCGCAACGCGCTGGGTGCCAAACGCCAGGTGTTTTTTGTCTCGCTGGGCGGCTTCGACACCCACGACCGTTTGGTGCAAGACCACCCGGGTTTGATGGCCCAGGTGGGGAGCGCCATGGCCGCGTTCTACAACGCCACGGTGGAGATGGGCGTGGCCAACCAGGTCACCGCGTTCACCGCGTCCGATTTTGGCCGCACATTGGTCAGCAACGGCTCGGGTTCAGACCACGGCTGGGGCGGCATGCAGTTTGTGGTGGGCGGCAGCGTGCTGGGCAAGTCGTTTGTTGGCAACGCGCCCGAGGTGGCCAACAACGGCGCCAACGACGTGGGCCAGGGGCGCTTGTTGCCCGAACTGTCGGTGGACCAGTTCGGTGGCACGCTGGCCAACTGGTTTGGCGTGTCGGCGGCCGACCAGGCGCTGGTGCTGCCCAACCTGGCGAACTACAGCACCCGCAACCTGGGCTTCATGGGTCCAGCTTGACCCCCAGTGCCGCTCAGCCCAGCCGGGCCCGGTGCCGTGCCACCTGCGCGCGCACCTGCGCCGGGGCGGTGCCGCCCAGCGTGTTGCGGGCGTTGAGCGAGCCGCGCAGGCTCAGCACTTCGTAGACGTCGTCGCCAATGTGGGGGTTGAACTGCTGCAGCGTGGCCAGCGGCAGTTCCGACAGGTCCACCCCACCGGCGATGGCGGTTTTGACCGCATGGGCCACGGTCTCGTGGGCGTCGCGGAAGGGCAGGCCTTTTTTCACCAGGTAGTCGGCCAGGTCGGTGGCGGTGGCGTAGCCGCGCAGCGCGGCGCGTTCCATCGCCTCGGGCTTGACG
Source organism: Burkholderiaceae bacterium (assembly GCA_017848435.1). Lineage (GTDB taxonomy): Bacteria > Pseudomonadota > Gammaproteobacteria > Burkholderiales > Burkholderiaceae_C > PCRC01. The sequence continues at coordinate 24,652 of JAFEHU010000024.1, forward strand.
GTGATGCCGCCGACCATTTCGGCAAAGATGCGCAGCGTGTCTTTCAGCGTGTCCACCGTGTCGAACAGCGGCTCTTTGTCTTCCTGGTTGTCCTTGTTGTAGGCCAGCGGCTGGCCCTTCATCAGCGTGATCAGGCCCATCAGATGGCCCACCACGCGGCCCGTCTTGCCGCGCGCCAGTTCGGGCACGTCGGGGTTTTTCTTCTGCGGCATGATGGACGAGCCGGTGCAGAAGCGGTCGGCGATGTCGATGAAGCCAAAGCTCTGGCTCATCCACAAAATCAGCTCTTCGCTGAGCCGGCTGATGTGCACCATGCACAGCGCGGCGGCGGCGGTGAACTCGATGGCGAAGTCGCGGTCACTGACCGCGTCCAGGCTGTTCTGGCAGACGCCGTCCATGCCCAGGGTGCGCGCCACGCGCTCGCGGTCGAGGGGGTAGCTGGTGCCGGCCAGCGCGGCCGAACCCAGCGGCAGGCGGTTGACGCGCTTGCGCACGTCGGCCAGGCGCTCGGCGTCGCGGGCGAACATTTCCACATAGGCCAGCATGTGGTGGCCAAAACTCACCGGCTGTGCCACCTGCAGGTGGGTGAAGCCGGGCAGGATGACATCGACGTTGCGGTCGGCCATCTCGACCAGTGCCTTTTGCAGCGCCGTCAGCAGGCCACTGATGAGGTCGATCTCGCTGCGCAGCCAGAGGCGCACGTCGGTGGCCACCTGGTCGTTGCGGCTGCGCCCGGTGTGCAGGCGTTTGCCGGCGTCGCCCACCAGCGCGGTGAGGCTGGCCTCGATGTTGAGGTGCACGTCTTCGAGCGCCAGCTTCCACTCAAATTGGCCGGACTCGATATCTTGGGTGATCTGCGCCATGCCGCGTTGGATGGCGGCGTGGTCGTCGGCGGAAATCACGCCTTGTGCGGCCAGCATCTCGGCGTGCGCGAGGGAGCCGGTGATGTCGGCGCGCCACAGCCGCTGGTCAAAAAACACGCTGGCGGTGTAGCGTTGCACCAGTTCGCTCATCGGCTCGGAGAACAGCGCGGACCACGCTTCGGATTTTTTGTCGAACTGGTTTTGGGACATTGGTGGCAATGCGTTGAGGGGGTGATTCCCCAGGTTGGAAAGGCCGGATGGTCCGGGGCAGGCAAATCACCAATAATCAGGTGGCGTTTCAGGGTGTCCGTCCGGCACGGCGAACGCCCATGTGCATGAAAGACAGCCAAATTTTATCGACCTTCACACCCCCAGCCGCCAAGGCCCCTGCCAGCGGTGCGTCTGGGGCGCTGGTGTTCGACGCCTGCCACGTCGGCGTGGTGCTGCGCGCGGTGCTGTTTGTGGAGGTGGTGCTGGGTGCCGGCACGCTGTTCATGACCACGTCGCCCCGGGACTGGCTGACGCAGGTGGCGCTGTTCACCGGGGGCGTGCTGCCCGCCACCTTGCTGTGGCTGGTCACCGCCTGCAGCCTCAAGACCGGGCTGGCGCGGCTGCCGCGTGCGGGGCAGTACGGGGTGGGGG
>JAFEHU010000042.1 GCA_017848435.1 Burkholderiaceae bacterium
GGAGGGGGGCCGGCAGTGCGGGCTCGTCCGGCGCGGCGGGTGTCAGGACCCAGATGTTGATCGTGCGGCCGGCCGACTGGACCACGGCCCGGGTTTGCGGCGTCAGTTGGATGCCCAGATGGCTGTCCAGCAGGTCTTGCAGCTGGCGGCCCTGGAAATCGGTGAATTTCAGGTGTTTGCGTCGCATTGCGCTTGGGGCATAAAAAAGCCGCCTGACAGTGTCAGGCGGCAGGTACCTCAGAGAGACGAGGGTGAGGGCACCACCAGGGTGCCTGGCATCAGAAGTTGTGGCGTACGCCCGCTTCAAAGCCGGTGGACGACGAGTTGCGGCCAGCCACGGCACCGCTGATGCCCGCAACGCGCCCGGCGGCGGCGGTCAGCGTGGCACCGGTCAGGCTGTCGTTGGAGTTTTTCAGGCGTGCGACCGAGGTGTAGAGCGCCGTGCGCTTGGACAGGTTGTGCACATAACCCAGTGCGAACTTGGAGGCACGGGGTTCGGTGCCCAGGCCATGGCCGTTCTCGATGTTGATGCGGCTGTAGGCCAGTTTGAACTGCCCTGCACCCACCGGCACGATGGCGCCGATGGCGAAGCCGTCGCTCTCGGTGTCGTTGCCTGCGGCGGCGGTGCCGCCATTGCCAAAACCGGCATTGACGGTGTTGTCGATCGACTGGCGCTGGTATTCGCCGGTGAGTTTGACCACGCCGAAGTCGTAGGCGCCGGTGAGCGACACGACGCTGCGGTCGTTGCTCTGGCCAGTGGCGCGGGTCACGTCGAGTTTGCCGTAAGCCAATGCCACCAGCAGCGGGCCCTGGTTGTAGCCAATGCGCGCGCCAACGTAGTTGCCGTTGTTGTCTGTGCCCAGCGGCAGGTTGGACGGCTGCTCGCCGAACGCGTAGTTCACGTGTGCAAAAAAGCCACCCAGCGTGTTGGGGGTGAAGTAATGGACGCCATTGGAGGTGCGCAGCTGCACCTGGCCCAGCAGGTTGGCCTGCAGCAGCACATCGGTGCCCACGCTGGTCACCCCAAAGGGGCTGACGGCTTCGTTGTAGTAAGACGGTGCGAAGTCGCGGCCGAGGCGAATTTCGCCGAAGCCACCCAGCAGGCTCACCGTGGCGCGGCGGCCAAACTGCAGCGAACCAGCGGTGGTGCTGGCGGCCACGTTGTCGAGGCTACTGTTGGTGGAACCGGAGCCGCTGTCGGTGTTGACGCCCGCTTCCAGCCAGAAGCCGGCTTTCAGGCCACCACCCAGGTCTTCGGTGCCACGAAAGCCGAGCCGGCTGCTGGCATTGCTGCCATTGCTGAGGCCAGACACGCTGGCAACCGAACCGCCGTCGCGGGTGAAGCCGGTGTCAACAACACCAAAAATGGTGACCGAGCTTTGCGCCTGGGCGGCACATGCGGCCGCAATCGCGAGCAGGGGAACGAGCAGTTTTTTCATTGAAAGAGGTCTCCAGTTAAAGGTGTCATCACAGTATCAGCGGCATCAACAGGTCGGCATACGTACAAGTTCTCATATGCTCAAAACCAACGTATCGGTACGCAACGCCAAGCGCTTGTCCCGGTTTCGATATAAAAAAAAGTATATAACGAAAGAGGCCGCATTCAACCGTTTGTGGCGCCATGTGGTGTGCAGGCGCGTTGCATTTCAACCACATGCCAACCGGTCGAAAGCGGTCAGTCGCCGTGCGCTTTTGCCGCCCGTGCGGGCCGCACCGGAAAAATCCAGGCTTCGCCCCGGTCAAAGCCGGCCTGGGCGACATCGGCCTGACCGGCAGGGGATGCGAGGTGGCTGACCACACGGGTGGTGGCTGCGTCGGTGGGGCTGCCCGGCTGTTCTACCAGCACATAGGGCCGGCGCATGGCCGGGTCGCCCTTGAGCAGCACCGCCATGCCGGGGGCCTGCATCTTGCCGTAGGCCACCGGGATGTGGCCGGTGACGACGTAGGCCTTGCGCTGGGCGGCAAATTCAACGATCTGTTGGGCACGCACGGCCTCGTCCGGCAGGCGCCAGCCGCCGGCCGGTGGGCGGGTGCCGGCAATGCGCCAGAGCTTTTGCACGATGGCGTGGCTGCCGGGGTCGTCGAAGGCCACAAACGGCGCGCCCGAGGCGGCGATTTTCTGCACCGCTTCGCTGCCGTTTTGGGCCTGGCGCACGCCCGCCGGGTCGTCTGCCGGCCCGACGATGACGTGTTCGTTCGCGCCCCAGGCCGTCACACGGCCGGCCTGCCCGTCGGCCAGCAGTGCCATCACCTCGTCGCTGCCGTGGATCAGCATCAGGTCGGCCTGCCCCTGGGTGAACAGCGGCACGATGGCCTCCTTGTTGCCGCTGCCCACCAGCACCAGCGCGGTGCCGGTGGCGGCTTCTACTTTGGGGGCTAGCCGCTGCCAGAAGCCGCTGCCCACCAGGCCGCCGATGACCACCACGCGCACCGGTGTGGGGGCGGGGGTCTGGGCGGCGGCGTGGCCCGGCACAAGCAGAAGACCCAGCAGGGGCCAGAGCCGCATGGCGCTGCGCAACCGGGCCATCACAGGCGCACGCTCAGTTGGGTGAACAGCGTGCGGCCGCTGAGGGGCAGGCCATCCATCAGCTGGTGGTTGTGGTCGGTCAGGTTGCTGGCGCCGGCCTCGATGCGCCAGCCGGGGCTGAACTCGTAGACCAGCTTGGCGTTGAGCAGGCCAAAACCGCCGTTGGTGAAGTAGGTGGTGCGGCTGTTGGCACGCGAGACCACACGGCCGTTCTCGGCTTCCAGCGAACCCACCAGGCGCCAGCCGGGGGTGAACAGCCAGTCGGCAAACAGCGTGACCTTGTTGCGCGGCGTGTCGGTGGCGGGCAGGGTGGGGGTGTCGATGTTGCGGCGGTCGAGGTAGGTGTAGCCCGCACCGGTGGTGAGCGCGGGGGTGGTGTAGCGCGCGGAGAGTTCGACGCCTTTGCTTTCGGCCTGACCCACATTGCGCAATTGGCCGAAGGTGGTGTTGCCCTGCTGGAAGCTGACCGACTGGATGCTGTCCTGGATGCGCGCCTGGAACAGCGCGGCTTCCAGCGACCAGCGGTCAAACGTGCTGCGCAGGCCGATTTCGGCATGGCGGGCGGACTCGGCGCCGAGGTTGGGGTTGGCCACGCCAGGCAGCATGCCGCCCTGGGTGCCCACTTGTTGCGAGAAGCGCTCGCGGATGCTGGGGAAGCGGCTCTTGCGGGCCAATGTGCCGTAGAGCTGGGTGCCGTTGTCGAGCAGGTAGAACAGCCCGACCTGCGCATTGGTCTTGGCCTGGTCCGCCGGCTGGCCGTAGTTGCCCGACGTCAGCGCGGTTTGTTCGTCGCGGCTCACGCCGAGCGACAGGTCGAGCCGGTCGGTCAGGCGCAGGGTGTCTTCCAGGCCGTAGGACACGGTGCGGTCGCGGTAGGTGGTCACCGCGCCGGTGGTGCGCTCGTCGTGCGTGTCGGTTTTGCGGTGGTAGGCCAGCCGCAGCAGGTGCCCCGAGAGGCGGCGGCTTTCCAGGATGAAGGACGCGCCGTTGACCTCGTCCTGCAGGTCAAAGGTGGGTGCGGCAGGCGTGCCGAACTGGCAGTTGCGGCCAATGCTGTAAGTGGCGTTGGTGAAGCATGTCAGCTGGTAGTCGTAGCTGTCTTTGTACCAGCGCACTTTCAGCCGCTCGTCGCCGGTGAGGTGCTGGTCGGCAATCAGGTACAGGCTGTTTTTGTCGTAGCTGGGCCAGCGCCAGAAGTTCAGCGGCTGGGCGTTGGGAAAGACATTGGGGGGCTGGCCTTTTTCACCGCGCTGGCTGCTCAGCCCAAGCGCGTACTCGTTGCCGCCACCCGGCGTGAGGCCGAGTTTCAGCGACAGCTTGCTGTCTTGGCGGTCGGCGTTGTTGCGCTGGCCGCCGTCTTCCAGTGGGGTGGGTGCAAAGTCGCTGGCGAGGCGGTAGCCGTCGGCGCTGACCGTGGCCGCACCGGCCTGCAGGTACCACAGGCCCTGGTGGGTGCCGACATTGGCCGTCAGCGCGCGCTCGTTGCCTGAGGCCACACGGGCCTGGGCATTGGCTTCCAGCGTTTTCTGCGGCTTGCGCGTGACGAGGTTGATCGCGCCGCCCATGGTGTTGGGGCCGTAGGCGATGGACGAGAAGCCTTTGGCGACGTCGATCTCGGCCAGATCAAAGGTCAGGAAACGGCCAAAGTCGACCTGGCCGTCGTAGGGCACATAGACCGGGATGCCGTCGAGGAACAGCGGCGTGCGCCGGCCGTCGAAACCGCGCACGGTGAGGGTCTGCTCGTTGCGCATGTTGGTGGCGGTGGTCACGCCGGGCAGCAGGTTCAGCGCCTGGCCAACGGTGTTGCGGTCAAAACGCGCCAGGTCTTCGGCGCTGAGGGTGCGGGTGGTGGGGTCGAGCGGTGTGTTGGCGCTGCTGCCAGACACGCGGACTTCGCCCAGCTGGAAGGGCGCGTCTTCGTTGGCGTGGGCGAGCCCTGCGGAGAGGGTGGCGAGTGGCGTCAGCCAGAGCCAGGCGGCGAGGCGGGAACGGGGGGTGGACATGTTTTTGTGTGGAATGGTTGCGAAAACTGTTATATAAAAAAGTATATAGCGCAGCACAGCTTCGCAGAACCGGCATGTGCCGGTGGCAGGGGTGCGTGTTGTTTTTTTGTTCCCGCGTCGGAAGGCGCGGTGGGTAGTTGCTACAGAATCAGTAGCTAACTGTTGAGCCTGTACTGAGGCTCAAGGCGGATTTTGTCTAAAAACTGCGCTGGCAGCCTATTTTTGCCGGCCCAGGCCGAGCTTCCGGTACACCGTGGCCCGGCTGATGCCTAGCTTGCGGGCGGCCTGCATCACGTTGCCACCGGCTTCTTCTACCGCGCGCTTGATGAGGGCGATCTCCACGTCTTTCAGGGGCAGCGGTGTGTCGTTGTTGTCTTGCCGGGTCAGGCGGCGCACCCGGGTCTGGCCTGGCTTCAGGGGCAGGGCGTGCAGCCGCAGGCCGGTCCACAGCGGTGCCTCGATGGGTTGGCCGTCGGTGCGGGCGGCATCGAACAGGCTTTCGTAGGGCAGTGCAAACAACTCGCTGCAGTGCTGTGTCTGGCCGATGTCGGGCACCAGCTGGGTCACCATCTGGCGGGCGATGCTGTTGGCACTGACGACCACACCGTTGGCGTCGAGGCAGACAATGCCGTCGGCGTCGTCGCCCATCACGCGGCCCGGCCAGTTGAGCCGCACCACCAGCGCGTGCGGGCGGCTCAGCACCATCGCGTTCTCGATGCTGTGGGCCGACTGCGCCACCAGGTGCATCAGTTCGGGCCGTTCGGGTTGTTCGATGCCGGTCACGTCCAGCATGCCGGCGCAGTGGCCGTCGGGCCCGAAGATCGGGGCACCGGCGCAGCTGTAGTAGCGCATGTCGGTGTAGAAGTGTTCACCCCGGTGCAGCCACACCGGGTGCAGTTCCTTCAGCGCGGTGCTGATGGCGCTGGTGCCGATGCTGCCTTCCGACAGGTCCACGCCCACCCGGGTGATCAGGTGGGCGCGGCGGTCCATCCGGTCAATCGGGCCATTGGCGTCCACCACCACGCCGTTGGCGCTGGTGAGGATGGTGAAGTAGCGCATGTCGGCAATCGCCCGGCTCAGGTGCTCCAGCACGGGCCGGCCGGCTTGCACCAGCAGTTCGTTGGCCTCCAGCGTGCGGCGGGCCTCGGCGTCGGGCAGCATGTCGAAGGCCAGCCGCTGGTTGGGGCTGCGGGAACGTTCCAAGCAGCGCCGCCAGGACTGGGCGATCCACTCGCGTTCCTGCAGCTCGGCTGGCGCGACCTGGCTCAGTGGCTTGTCTTCGGTGATCACCGCGCGGCGGGCACGTTCAATCCCGGCCAGTCGGTCGTTGGCGAACGCGGCGGCGATGGGGGTCATTGTGGGGGCATCCCGAAGCAGGTGGAAGGGCACAGAACTGCACACTATAGTAAGTTTTGGGGCCACTTGCCAGGCCGCACCACGCGCCCGGCGCCTCGGATGCCCTAGGGTTTAGCCTAGGCTGAATTGGCCGCCAGCGCCCCGAACTGGGTTGGCTGAGGGCCGCATAATCGGCGCCAATTCAACCCGCCCGTGGGGCGGCACAACGGAAAGCAGGCGATGGAAAATCTTGATGTGATGGTGCTGCGCACGCTGCGCGACTGGCGTGTGGCCGGCAAGCGCGGCTTGCTGGCCACGGTGGTCCGCACCTGGGGCTCGTCGCCCCGGCCGGTGGGCTCCATCATGGCCTTGTGTGAAGACGGCGCGGTGGTCGGATCGGTGTCGGGCGGTTGCATTGAAGACGATCTGATCTACCGCTTCACCCAAGCCTATGCGGGCAAAGACGCGACGAACGAAATTCCGTCTGGCGCGCCTGGCTTTGTGAAGTACGGCATCACCGCCGACGAAGCGCACCGCTTTGGTTTGCCCTGTGGCGGCACGCTGGAGCTGCTGCTGGAATACGACCCCGATCCAGCGTCGCTCGCCGCGCTGGTGTCGCAGCTCGAAAGTGGCCAGCTGGTACGGCGCACCGTGCGCCTGGCCGATGGCGCGGTGACGCTGGCCGAAGCGCTGGTACCCGAGGAGTTGGTGGCGTCCGAGACCGAACTGGTCAACACCTTCGGCCCGGAGTACCGCATGCTGCTGATCGGTGCCGGCCAACTGACCGAGTACCTCGCCACCATGGCCCTGTTCAGCGGCTTCGCTGTCACCGTGTGTGACCCGCGCGAAGAGTACCGGGGTGCGTGGTCGGTGCCCGGCGCCAAGGTGGTGAGCGAGATGCCCGACGACGTGGTCACCGCCTTCCGGCCCGACCGCCGCAGCTGTGTGGTGGCGTTGACCCACGACCCCAAGCTCGACGATCTTGCCTTGTTGGAAGCCTTGAAGACCGACGCCTTCTACGTCGGCGCCATTGGCTCACGCCGCAACAACGAGGCTCGGCAGGAGCGGATGATCGAACACTTTGAGCAGACCGAGGCCAGCCTGGCGCGCCTGCGGGGGCCGATTGGCATCTACATTGGCAGCAAGACGCCGCCAGAAATCGCGGTGAGCGTGATGGCCGAAATTCTGGCGGTGAAAAACAACGTCACCTTGCCACGCGACATGCACGTGGCCCATGCGAAAAACGAACTCGCGATCAAGGCGAACGACCCCGGCGATCTGGTTTGCGGTCTGCCGCGCGCCACGCCGGCCAGCCACTGAACCGCGCTCAGTGGCCTCGTGTGGCGAGCCAGAACGCCACGCTTTTCAGCCCGGCCACGGTGAGCAACAGCGAGCCGAACAGGTGCAGGCTGGTGGTGCCCAGCGCCAGCCCATAGCGGCCGTTTTGCAGCATCGCCACCACCTCGGCCGAGAAGCTGGAAAAGGTGGTCAGCGCGCCCAAAAAGCCAGTGATGAGGGCCAGCCGCCAGGCCGGGTCGAGCTGTGGCAGCGCCTGGAACACCGCCACGCACACCCCCACCAGGTAGCCACCCACCAGGTTGGCCGCCAGCGTGCCCCAGGGCAGCAGGGCACCGGGGTTGAGCCACAGGCTGAGCCGCCAGCGGGCGAGTGCGCCGAGGCAGGCACCGATGCAAATGGCCATCACAGACAACATGCTGGCATCATAGCCAGCAGATGACACCGAATACGCAGCCACGCTGGCAGTTCTGGATCGACCGCGGCGGCACCTTCACCGACGTGGTGGGCCGCCGGCCTGACGGCACGCTGCTGACCCACAAGCTGCTGAGCGACAACCCCGAGCAGTACCCCGACGCGGCGGTGGCCGGCATCCGTCACCTGTTGGGTTTGCAGCCCGGTGAACCCATCACCGCCGAGCAGGTGGACTGCGTGAAGATGGGCACGACGGTGGCCACCAACGCGCTGCTGGAGCGCAAGGGCGAGCCCACGCTCCTGGTCACCACCCGAGGCTTTCGGGACGCGTTGCGCATTGCCTACCAGAACCGCCCACGCCTGTTTGACCGCGAGATCGTGCTGCCCGAGCTGCTGTATAGCGCGGTGGTGGAGACCGAGGAGCGCATGGACGCACACGGCACGGTGGTCATACCGCTGGACGAATTGCGGCTAAAAGAAGCGCTGAAGAAGCAGTATTCACTGGGGCTCAGAAGCGTTGCAGTTGTTTTCATGCACGGCTGGCGTTACCAGGCGCACGAACAGGCCGCGGCGCGCCTGGCCTTTGAGGCGGGCTTCACCCAGGTCAGCACCTCGCACGAAACCAGCCCGCTGATGAAGTTTGTCAGCCGGGGCGACACCACCGTGGTCGATGCCTATTTGTCGCCGGTGCTGCGCCGCTACGTGGCGCAGGTGGCGGCCGAGATGCCGGGCGTGCGGCTGCTCTTCATGCAGTCGTCCGGCGGGCTGGCCGAGGCGAGCGCCTTCCAGGGCAAGGACGCGATCCTGTCCGGTCCGGCGGGGGGCATTGTGGGCATGGCGCGGACGGCGGAGCAGGCACTGCGGTCGCCCGGTGTACCGGCCACGCCTGTCCGCGTGATTGGCTTCGACATGGGCGGCACCTCCACCGACGTGTCGCACTATGCCGGCGCGTTCGAGCGCGAGTTCGAGACGCAGGTGGCCGGCGTGCGCATGCGCGCACCGATGATGAGCATCCACACCGTGGCGGCTGGCGGCGGCTCGCTGCTGCGGTTTGACGGTGCACGCTTCCGCGTCGGCCCCGAGAGCGCCGGCGCCAACCCCGGCCCGGCCTGCTACCGGCGCGGTGGTCCGCTGACGGTGACCGACGCCAACGTGCTGCTGGGCAAGCTGCAGCCGCAGAGTTTCCCGCACGTCTTCGGGCCGGGCGGCGACCAGCCGCTGGACGTGGCGGTGGTGCAGCAGCAATTTGCCGCCCTCGCCGCCGAATCAGGCCGCAGCCCGCACGAGGTGGCGCAGGGCTGTGTGCAGATCGCGGTGCAGCAGATGGCCAACGCCATCAAGAAGATTTCGGTCGCACGCGGCTACGACGTGACGCGCTACACGCTGCAGTGTTTTGGCGGTGCTGGCGGCCAGCACGCCTGCCTGGTGGCCGATGCGCTGGGCATGACGCGCGTGCTCGTGCACCCGCTGGCCGGCGTGCTGAGCGCCTACGGCATGGGTCTGGCCGACCAAAGCGTGAGCCGCGAACAGTCGGTCGAATGCCGGCTTGATGCGGTAGCGCTCCCCCGCCTGGCGCAGGTGCTGGATGCCCTGGTGCACGCCGCACTGGCGGCGCTGACGCGCCAACAGGCCAGCGGTGGCACGCCCCATGTGCTGCAGCGCGTGCACCTGCGCTACGAGGGCAGCGACAGCGCGCTGGTGGTGCCGTGGTCAGAATCCGTTGCTGAACTGCACGCAGCGTTCGAGACCGCCTACCGCCAGCGCTTTGCCTTTCTGATGCCAGGCCGTGCGCTGGTGGCCGACGCGGTGTCGGTGGAGGCCGTGCTGCCGGGCGATGTTCTAGCCGGTGCGGTGGTGGCGGACGCGCCTTCGGTGCCTGCGCACAGCGAGACTGTGCGCCTCTACACCGACGGCCAGTGGCACGACGCGCCGCTGGTGCCCCGCGACGCGCTGGTGCCCGGCACGCCGCTGGCCGGCCCGGCCATCCTCAGCGAGAAGAACGCCACCACCGTGCTGGAGCCCGGTTGGGTGGCCGAGCGCAAGCGCAGCGGCGACCTGTTGCTGACGCGCCAGACCCCGCGCCGCGCGGCCTTTGCGGCCGGCACGCAGGTGGACCCGGTGCTGCTGGAGGTGTTCAACAACCTGTTCATGAACATCGCCGAGCAAATGGGGCTGCAGCTGCAGAACACCGCCCACTCGGTCAACATCAAGGAGCGGCTCGACTTCTCCTGTGCGCTGTTCGACGCCGAGGGCCAGCTGATCGCCAACGCGCCCCACATGCCGGTGCACCTGGGCTCCATGGGCGAGAGCATCCAGACCGTGATCCGCGCCAACCGCGCCCGCATGCGGCCCGGTGACGTGTACGCGCTGAACGACCCCTACCACGGCGGCACCCATTTGCCCGACGTCACGGTGATCACCCCGGTCTACATCGGCGACGCACCGGTGTTCTACGTCGGCTCGCGCGGCCACCATGCCGACATTGGCGGCACCACGCCGGGGTCCATGCCGCCGTTCTCCACCCGCATCGAGGAAGAGGGCGTGCTGATCGACAACTTCAAGCTGGTCGACCAAGGTGTGCTGCGGGAAGCCGAGATGCTGGCCCTGCTCGGCAGCGGCACCCACCCGAGCCGCAACCCATCGCAGAACATGGCAGACCTCAAGGCCCAGATCGCCGCCAACGAAAAAGGCGTGCAGGGCCTGCGCCAGATGACCGACGAGTACGGCCTGGCGGTGGTGCAGGCCTACATGCGCCATGTGCAGGACAACGCCGAAGAGTCGGTGCGCCGCGTCATCACCCGGCTGAAAGACGGCGCGTTCACCTTGCCGCTCGACAACGGCGCGCAGATCCAGGTGGCCATCCGCGTGAACGCAGCGCAGCGCAGTGCCGAGATCGACTTCACCGGCACCTCGTCGCAGCAGACCAACAACTTCAACGCGCCCACCGCCGTCTGCATGGCGGCAGTGCTGTACGTGTTCCGCACGCTGGTGGCGGACGACATCCCGCTCAACGCCGGCTGCCTCAAGCCGCTGAAGGTGATCATCCCACCGGGCTCGATGCTGAACCCCAACCCGCCCGCCTCGGTGGTGGCGGGCAATGTGGAAACCTCGACCTGCATCACCAACGCGCTCTACGGCGCGCTGGGCGTGATGGCGGCCAGCCAGTGCACGATGAACAACCTCACCTTCGGCAACGCGCGCCACCAGTACTACGAAACCATTTCCGGCGGCTCCGGTGCGGGCGGTGTGTTCAGCCACAGCGGTGCGCTGCTGGGTGGTTTTGCCGGCACCCCCGTCGTGCAGACGCACATGACCAACTCGCGCCTGACCGACCCCGAGGTGCTGGAATTCCGCTTTCCTGTGCGGCTGGAGAGCTACGCCATCCGGGCCGACTCCGGCGGCGCCGGGCGCTGGCGTGGCGGTGACGGCGGGGTGCGGCGCATCCGCTTTCTGGAGGCAATGACCGCCGGCATGTTGTCCAATGGCCGGTTGCACGGCGCCTTTGGCATGGCCGGTGGCCAGGCCGGGCAGGTGGGCGCGAACCGCGTGCTGCGCGCCGATGGCCGGGTGGACGTGCTGGAACACATTGGGCAGGTTGAACTGCAGCCGGGCGACCAGTTTGAGGTCAGCACGCCCGGTGGCGGCGGTTTTGGGCCGCCAGCCGGCTGAAAACCCCGATTTTTAAGCAAAATCAGGCTTGGGCCTTAGTGAAACCTGGTGGTGTAGCTATGCTTACGATAGCAATCACCGCTTCCCGGCAGGCGCGGTTTTCAGGATCTGCTCGACCTGCTGTTGCACCGTCACGCCCTCTGCCTCTTCGGCGCGGGCCTTGGCCTCGCCTTTCGGATCGGCCACCGGCTGGCCAACCCTGAAGCCGGCAAAACTCTGGCCCTGCACCGTCAGCCCGCCGCTGGAGAGCTTGATGGCGGTGGCTTCTTTCACGCCGCGCACCCGGCCGATGAAGTCTGGCCAACTGCTGAAGGGCGCCGTCTTGCGCTCCGCCAGAATCGCCCGCGACAGGCCGGGGCCAATGCCCTTGATGCCGTCCAGCTCGGCCACGGTGGCCTGGTTCACATCCACCGCTGCGAAAGCGCTGGCTGCGCACCACAGGGCCAGCCAGGCCAAGCCATTTTTTACCGTCCAGCACATGGGTGTGTTCCTTTGAAGATGGGCTGCAGCCGGTCCGTATACTCCCGGCATGACCGCCGTTGATGATACGAACAAAGCCCCGCCGCGCTTGGTGATTTGCATGAAGTGGGGCACCAAGTATGGCCCCGAGTACGTGGACCGCCTCTACGGCATGGTGCGCCGCCACCTCACCGGCCCGCTGCGCTTCGTGTGCCTCACCGACGACGCCAGTGGGGTGCGCCCGGAAGTGGAGTGCCTGCCGCTGCCGTACCTGGATGTGAAGCAACCGGCCGGCCCCGACCGCGCCTGGAAGAAGCTGACCATCTTCAACGAGAACCTGTACGGCCTGTCGGGTACAGCGCTGTTTCTGGACCTGGACATCGTCATCGTCGACAACATCGACGGTTTCTTCGAGATGCCGGGCGAATTCCTGATCATCCACGACTGGAAGCGCCGCTGGCGCATCACCGGCAACTCGTCGGTCTACCGGTTTGAGCTGTTGAAGCATGGCGACATCCTGCGCGAACTGGTGGCCAATTTCGACACCATCCGCAAGCGCCACCGCAATGAACAGGCGTTTCTCTCGGAGTACATGCACCAGCGAGGCTTGCTGGCCTATTGGCCGGACGACTGGTGCGCCAGTTTCAAGTACCACTGCATCCCCCTGTGGCCCAGCAATTTCTGGCGTGAACCGGTTTTCCCACCGGCCACCAAGATTGTGGTGTTCCACGGCGAGGTGAACCCGCCCGACGCCTTGCTGGGCCAGCGCAACCGGCGTTTCCGCTTCATCCGGCCAGCGCGCTGGATTGCGCGCTTCTGGCAGGCCTGAACCACCCGTCAGCGCCCTGGGGCGTCAGAGCTCTTCGACGCGGCGTGGCGGGTAACTGTCCCAGGCTTGGCAGCCGGGGCAGTGCCAGAAATGCTGCTTGGCCTCAAAGCCACAGGCGGCGCAGCGGTAGCGCAGCAGCGGTTTGACGGCGTGGGCCAGCGCGCGTTGCACCTGCGGGTGGAACTGCTCGCGCGCCATTTTTTCCCCTTCGATCCAGCGCGCAGCCGCCACCAGCGACGGTTCGCGTTCCAGGTGGCGGGCGTAGCGGTCACGTGCCGCGTCGGGTGCACCGCTGACGGTCGCTTCCAGGCGCACCAGCGCGTCCAGCACGTCCAGCGACGGGGTGTCGTCGTAGCTGGTGGCCAGCAGGGCCAGCGCACTCGCCTGCAGGTTGGGTTGCTGGCCCAGTTCGGCCAGCAGGTGGGCCGCCAGGGGCAGCGCGGTGGGCGTGTGTTCGGCCAGCGCGCGCAGGGTGTCCAGCGCGGCTTCGGTGGCGCCGGTCTGCAGTTGCAACCGGGCCAGGTCAATGCGGGGACGCGGCGACAACGGGGCCGTGTCCACGGCCTGGGCCAGCAGGGCCAGCGCCGCGTCGGGCTGCTGGCGGGCTTGCAGCGTGTGGGCTTCTTCACACAGGTAGTGCGCCAGCCGGCCATTGAAGGCGCCCTGGCCGGAATGTTCCAGCTTGGCCGCGATCTCGGCGGCGTGGCGCCAGTCGCGTGAACGTTCGTAGATGGCCAGCAAGGCCAGCCGGGCCTGGGCTTCAAACGGCGTGGCTTCGAGCTTGCAGAGCGCGTCTTCGGCGCGGTCAAGCAGGCCCGCCTTGAGGAAGTCGAGCGCCAGCGCGTGCTGGGCGCGTTCACGGTCGATGCGGCCCAGGTCACCGCGTGACAGCAGGTGCTCGTGCACGCGCACCGCGCGCTCGTACTCGCCACGGCGGCGAAACAGGTTGCCGAGCGCGAAATGCAGTTCGGACGTGTCGGGGTCGTTTTGCACTGCCTCGATGAAGGCGTCAATCGCCTGGTCCTGCTGCTCGTTGAGCAGGAAGTTCAGGCCCTTGAAGTAGGCCTTGGGCGCCTGGCGGTTGTCGATGCGGAGCTGGCGGAAGTCGAGGCGGGAGGCGAGCCAGCCCAACACGAAAGCGATCGGCAGCCCGAGCAGGATCCAGCTGAAGTCAAAGTCCATACGGTGGCAGTTGGGCAGGCGTGTCAGGGGGCGGTGTGGTGCCGGGTGCCGAGGGGGCTTCCGGTGGCTGTGCCTTGCGGGCGGCGCGCCGGTGTTTCCACCAGCGTGGCACCATGCCCAGCACGCCCACGACGACACCCACGGTGAACGCCGTCAGCACCACCAGCACCATGGGCGCACGCCACTGTGTGCCAAAGAAGAAGTGCAGGACGGTGTCTTGCTGGTTGTTCAGCGCGAAGGCGAACAGGGTAAAAAAAATGGCTGCCTTGAGTACCCACTCAAGCAGCCACATCAGGTGTTTCATGCGGGTCCTTGGTGACCCTTGGATTCTATCGACTTGTCTTGCGCGTGAGCGCTTCCATTTCCTCGGTGCGTTGGTCCACCGCTTCGCGCAGGGCCTTGCCCGGCTTGAAATGCGGTACGCGCTTTTCAGGGATGGCCACGCTCTCGCCCGAACGCGGGTTGCGCCCAATGCGGGGAGGGCGGTGGTTCACCGAAAAACTGCCAAACCCCCGGATTTCGATCCGGTGCCCACGCACCAGCGCGTCGCCCATCGCGTCAAGAATGGTCTTGATCGCGTATTCGGCATCGCGGTGGGTGAGTTGGTTGAACTTGGCAGCCAGTTCTTCAACGAGGTCGGAACGGGTCATGAATTCGAAGACATTGCGGGACAGACCGACGGACGCGCTACGCGCCCCGTCGCCCTGTCCTCAACATTTCAAGTCTTATTTTTCCGAATTGTCCAGCTTGGCACGCAGCAACGCACCCAGGCTGGTCGTGCCGGCGTTTTCACGCGACGACTGCTGGCTCAGCGTGGCCATCGCGCCTTGCTCGTCGGCCATGTCCTTGGCCTTGATCGACAGCTGGATGTTGCGCGTCTTGCGGTCGATGTTGACGACCACGGAGGTGACTTCGTCGCCTTCTTTCAGCACGTTGCGTGCGTCTTCGACGCGGTCACGGCTGATTTCGGAGGCACGCAGGTAACCGATGATGTCTTCACCGAGGTCGATCTCAGCGCCACGGGCGTCCACGGTCTTGACCTTGCCGGTCACGGTGGCGCCCTTGTCGTTGATGGTCGAGAAGGTGGTGAACGGGTCGCTGTCCAGCTGCTTGATGCCCAGGCTGATGCGCTCGCGGTCCACATCGACGGCCAACACGATGGCTTCGACTTCCTGGCCCTTTTTGTAGTTGCGCACGGCGGCTTCGCCGGTTTCGTTCCAGCTCAGGTCGCTCAGGTGCACCAGACCGTCGATGCCAGCAGCCAGGCCGACGAACACGCCGAAGTCGGTGATCGACTTGATCGGGCCCTTGACGCGGTCGCCGCGCTTGGTTTCCTGCGCAAACTCTTGCCATGGGTTGGCCTTGCACTGCTTCATGCCCAGGCTGATACGGCGCTTGTCTTCGTCGATTTCCAGAACCATGACTTCGACTTCGTCGCCCAGCGTCACGAGCTTGCTTGGCGCGATGTTCTTGTTGGTCCAGTCCATCTCGGACACGTGCACCAGGCCTTCGATGCCGGGTTCGAGTTCCACAAACGCGCCGTAGTCGGCGATGTTGGTGATCTTGCCGAACAAACGGGTGCTTTGTGGGTAGCGGCGGTTCACGCCCATCCATGGGTCGTCGCCCATTTGTTTCAGACCCAGCGAAACACGGTTTTTCTCGGTGTCGAACTTGAGGATCTTGGCGGTGATTTCCTGACCAGCCGTCACCACTTCCGAGGGGTGGCGGACACGGCGCCAGGCCATGTCGGTGATGTGCAGCAGGCCGTCAATGCCACCGAGGTCAACGAAGGCACCGTATTCGGTAATGTTCTTGACCACGCCGTGGACCACAGCGCCTTCGCGCAGCGTTTCCATCAGCTTGGCGCGCTCTTCGCCCATCGAGGCTTCGACCACGGCACGGCGCGACAACACGACGTTGTTGCGCTTGCGGTCGAGCTTGATGACCTTGAATTCCATGGTCTTGTTCTCGTACGGAGACAAGTCCTTGATGGGGCGGGTGTCGATCAGCGAGCCGGGCAGGAAAGCGCGAATACCGTTGACCAGAACGGTCAGGCCGCCCTTGACCTTGCCGCTGGTGGTGCCGGTCACGAATTCGCCGGTTTCCAGCGACTTTTCCAGAGACATCCACGAGGCGAGGCGCTTGGCGGTGTCGCGGCTGACGATGGTGTCGCCGTAGCCGTTTTCCATGGCGACGATGGCCACGGAGACAAACTCACCCACTTGCACTTCGAGCTCGCCCTTGTCGCTCTTGAATTCGGCGATGGGCACATAGGCTTCGGACTTGAGGCCGGCGTTCACGACGACAAAGCCGTGCTCCAGGCGCACGACTTCGGCGGTAACGACTTCACCAATACGGGTTTCGGAGTGTTGCTGTGACTCAGCAAACATCTCTGCAAAAGATTCAGACATGGATTTCCTTGACCGGCCAACAGGTTGACAGCTGCACGATTGCGGCTGTTTCAAAGACTGACGGCAGCGGTTTGTTGCGGGGACACCGCGGTTAAGTTAAACAACCACACCGCCAATGCGCAGGGTGCGCGGGAGGGGACGGTGTGGACCACACAAACGCCGTTTTTCAACGGCGTTGGCGGCCATTCAAGCAGGGGTTGAGCCAGGCGAGAAAGGCTGCCGTGCCTGCCACCAGTCCAACACCTGCGTGACCGAAGATTCGATCGACAGCGCGGAGTTGTCCAGCAACAAGGCGTCTTCGGCCGGCTTGAGGGGCGCCACGGTGCGGGACGAATCCCGCAAATCGCGCGCTTCCAAGTCGGCCAGAAGGTCTTGGATTATAGCGGGAATTCCCTTTGAAATCAACTGCTTATGGCGCCGCTCGGCGCGCTGGCTGGCGTTGGCGGTGAGGTAAACCTTGAGTGGCGCGTCCGGGAAAATCACTGTGCCCATGTCGCGCCCGTCGGCCACCAGGCCGGGCAGTCGGCGGAAACTGTGTTGCAAGTCGACCAGCGCGGTGCGTACCGCCGGCAACACCGAGACCTTGGAGGCGTTCATGCCGGCTTCTTCGGTGCGGATGGCGTCGCTGACATCGTCATCGCCCAGCCAGACCTTGTCACCGACAAAACGCACCGGCAGTGCCCGTGCCAGTACGGCCACCGCGCCCTCGTGCGCCGCGTCCAGTGCCAGCCCGGCGCGCAGTGCGGCCAGCGCGGTGATGCGGTACAGCGCGCCGGAGTCGAGGTAGTGGTAGCCCAGCCGGGCGGCGAGTTCAGACGCCAGCGTGCCCTTGCCAGAGGCGGTGGGGCCGTCGACGCAGAGCACCGGAATCGCGCCGGGTGGGGCTTCGGCCAGCGCAAACAGCGCTTCAAAGTAGTCGGGGAAGGTTTTGGCCACGCACTTCGGGTCTTCAATGCGCACCGACACACCCGCTGGGTTGAACGCAGCGAGCGAGAAACACATGGCGACGCGGTGGTCGTCGTAGGTGTGGATGCTGGCCGCCTTCCACTGGCCGGGCTTCGGTGGCGTGATGGCGATGAAGTCCGCACCTTCTTCCACCGTGGCGCCGAGTTTGCGCAGTTCGGTGGCCATGGCGGCAATGCGGTCGGTCTCCTTGACGCGCCAGCTCGCGATATTGGTCAACCGGGTGGTGCCGTTGGCGTACAGCGCCATGACGGCCAGCGTCATCGCCGCGTCGGGGATGTGGTTGCAGTCGAGGTCAATCGCCTGCAGCGGCCAGCGGGCGTTGGACACTTCCAGCCAGTTTGGACCACTGTTCACCGTTGCGCCCATGGCCACGGCGGCGTCGATGAAACGGATGTCGCCCTGGATGGAATTGGCGCCCACGCCCTCGATTTTGATGGTTTTCAAGCCTTTTTGGCCTTGAGCCATAGTCGCGACTGCACCGAGTGCTATGAAATAGCTAGCAGACGAGGCGTCGGCTTCGACGTGGATCACGCCAGGCGACTGGTAGCGGCTGCCAGCGGGAATGGTGAAGCGCTGCCAGCCGTCACGCCGCACGGTCACACCGAAACGGGCCAGCAGGTTGAGGGTGATGTCGATGTAGGGTTTGGAGATCAGTTCGCCGATGACCTCGATCACCACATCGCGCTGGGCGACCAGCGGGAGTGCCATCAGCAGCGAGGTCAGGAACTGGCTGGAGACGTCGCCCCGCACCTGGATGGGTGCCGTCAGCGTCAAGGCGGGCGCGGCGCCACCGGCGCCCAGCCGCAGCGGTGGGTAGCCGGGTTCGCCCAGGTAGTCGATGCGGCAGCCGAGCTGGCGCAGCGCGTCCACCAGGTCGCCAATCGGCCGTTCGTGCATGCGCGGTACGCCGCTCAGCTCGAACTCACCGCCCAACACGGCCAAAGCGGCGGTCAGGGGGCGCATGGCGGTGCCCGCATTGCCCATGAACAATCTGGCCCCGGCAGGGCGCGTGGCGCCCAGGCCGGTGATGGTGGCGGTGGTGCCGTCGCGTGCCACGCCGCAGCCGAGTTGGCGCAGCGCGTCGAGCATGATGCGCGTGTCGTCGGAGTCGAGCAGGTCGTGCACGGTGGTGCTGCCCTGGCTGAGTGCGGCCATCAGCAGCACCCGGTTGGAAATGCTCTTGGAGCCAGGCAGGCGCAGGCAGCCCGCGGCATGGGCCAACGGGGGGAGGTCGAGAAATTCGGTGCTGTACATCGGCCGCTCGGTTCAGGCTGTCGGAATAAGGTGTGTGCCCACGCGTCACCGCGCGGGCGGCTCGGCAAACTCAGGTGGCGGGTTGCACGCCAGGCAGTTGCCAGCCGCTGCGCGCATCGCGTGCCTGGGCAATGGCGGCTTCCAGCTCGGTGGCCTGGCCATTGGCGATCTGCGTCTCCAGCACTTGCAGGGAGGCACGGAAGGCGGCGCATTGGCGCGCCACCTCGTCGCGGTTGGCCAGCAAGATGTCGCGCCATACGCGCGGGTCGCTGGCGGCAATGCGGGTGAAGTCGCGGAAGCCCGGGCCGGCGAGGGACAGCAGCTCGCCGGCTTTGGGCTGGGACGCGATGCTGTTCATGAAGGCAAACGCCAGCAAATGGGGCAGGTGGCTGACGGCGGCGTAGGTGGCGTCGTGTGCCTCGGGTGACATCTTCAGCACCTGGGCGCCGAGCGCGGTCCAGACGGCGCTGGCTTTTTGCAGTTGGGCTGTCAGCGTGCGCTCGATGGGTGTCAGGATCACCTGGCGACCGGCATACAGGCTGGCATCGGCGTGGTCGATGCCAGCGCTTTCCTTGCCCGCGATCGGGTGCGCCGGCACGAACGAGCCGACCTGGTCGCGCAGTACCTGCCGCGCCACGTCGACCACGTCGCCCTTGGTGGAGCCCACGTCCATCACCAGCATGCTGGGGGTGATGAGGTGGCGAATGGCTTTCAGCGTCGATTCGGTCGCCGCCACCGGCACCGCCAGCAGCACAATGTCCGAGCCCGACACCGCCAGCAATGCCGAGGAGGCTTCGAGATCAATCACCCCCAGTGCCTTGGCGCGTTCCACCGTGGACGGTGACTTGCTGTAGCCCACGACACGCTTCACCAGACCCGCGCGCTTGAGCGCCAGCGCGAACGAGCCGCCCATCAGGCCGCAGCCGATCAAACCCAGTTGTTCAAACATCATTCGCTTGCAGGGTAGGTGCCAAGGACCTTGTAAAACGCGCAGCGTTCCTGCAGCTCGGCCAAAGCGGCTGCCACATTGGGTGTGCCGGGGTGGCCCTGCATGTCGATGTAGAAGTAGTACTCCCACTGGCCGGAGCGGGCCGGGCGCGACTCAAACCGCGTCATCGACACACCGTGCGCTTTCAGGGGCACCAGCAGGTCGTGCACCGCACCGGGCCGGTTGGGCACCGAGACGATCACGCTGGTGCAGTCTTTGCCCGACGGTGTGGGCGTGGCCAGTGTGTGCGGCAGACAGACCACGGCGAAGCGGGTGCGGTTGAAGGCGTCGTCCTGGATCGCGTGGGCGGCGGTGTGCAGGCCAAACGCCGTACCGGCGCGCTCGCTGGCAATGCCAGCCCAGGCCGGGTTGGTGCTGGCCAGGCGTGCGCCTTCGGCATTGCTGGAGGCGGTGCGGCGCTCGGCATTCGGCAGGTGGGTGCTGAGCCAACCCTGGCACTGGGCCAGGGCCTGTGGGTGGGCCATCACCACCTCAATGCCGTCCAGCGAGTTGCTCAGGCGCAGCAGGTGGTGGCGCACCAGCAGGCTGGTTTCTCCCACGATGTGCAGCGGCGAGGTGAGGAACAAATCCAGCGAGCGCGAGACCATGCCCTCGGTCGAGTTCTCTACCGGCACGACGCCAAAATGCGCGCTGCCAGCGGCCGTGGCACGGAAGACTTCGTCGATGCTGGCGCAGGGCACATGCTCAATGCTGCCGCCAAAGAACTGCACCGCCGCCTGCTCGCTGAAGGTGCCCACCGGACCGAGGTAGGCGACGCGCTGCGGGGCTTCCAGCGCACGGCAGGCGGACATGATTTCGCGCCAGATGCTGGCCACGCTGTCGGGTTTGAGCGGCCCGGCATTGGCCGTCTGCAGCGACTGGATCACCTGGGCTTCGCGCTCGGGCCGGAACACCGGCGAGCCTTCCACACGTTTGATCTCGCCGACCTCGTTGGCCAACGCGGCGCGGCGGTTCAACAGGGTCAACAGGTCCTGGTCAACGGCGTCGATCTGAACGCGCAGTTCGGGAAGGGTTCGGGTCATGTCGGCGGGTAACCTCAAGCGTCGGTGGGCTCGGCGGGGGCGTCGCCACCGTCGGTGTCCAGAGTGCCGAGGACCGCGTTCGCGTCGTTTTCCACGATGCGCTGCAGGCCGCTGAGCTGCGTGCCTTCGTCCAGCGCGATCAGCGTCACGCCCTGGGTGGCGCGGCCGAGCTCGCGGATCTCGCTGACCCGGGTGCGCACCAGCACCCCCTTGTCGGTGATCAGCATGATTTCGTCGTCGGCATGCACCAGGGTGGCGGCCACCACCTTGCCGTTGCGCTCGGATTGCTGAATCGCGATCATGCCTTTGGTGCCGCGGCCGTGCCGTGTGTATTCGGTGATGCTGGTGCGTTTGCCGTAGCCGTTCTGGGTGGCGGTCAACACGCTTTGCTGCTCGTCTTCGGCCACCAGCATGGCGATCACGCTCTGGCCGTCTTCGATCATCATGCCGCGCACGCCGCGGGCATTGCGGCCCATGGGGCGCACGTCGTTTTCGTCAAAGCGGACCGCCTTGCCACCGTCCGAGAACAGCATCACGTCGTGCTTGCCGTCGGTGAGGGCAGCGCCAATCAGGTAGTCGCCTTCGTCGAGGTCGACCGCGATGATGCCGGCCTTGCGCGGGTTGCTGAACTCGTCCAGCGAGGTTTTCTTCACCGTGCCCATCGAGGTCGACATGAACACATACTGGTCGGCCGGGAAGCTGCGTTTGGGGCCGGTGAGTGGCAAGACCACGTTGATCTTTTCACCTTCGGCCAGCGGGAACATGTTGACGATGGGGCGGCCACGCGAACCGCGGGAGCCTGTAGGCGCTTCCCAGACCTTGAGCCAGTACAAACGGCCACGGTTGGAGAAGCACAGGATGTAGTCGTGGGTGTTCGCAATGAAGAGCTGGTCGATCCAGTCGTCTTCCTTGGTCGCAGTGGCCTGTTTGCCGCGACCGCCGCGCTTTTGCGCCCGGTATTCGCTGAGTGGTTGGCTCTTGATGTAGCCGCTGTGGCTGAGCGTGACCACCATGTCGGTGGGCGTGATCAGGTCTTCGGTGCTGAGGTCGTAGGAACTGTGCTCGATCACGCTGCGGCGTGTGCCCAGCTTGGTCTGGCCGAACTCCTGTTTGATGTGGGACAACTCGTCGCCAATGATGGTGGAAACGCGTTCCGGCCGGGCCAGGATGTCGAGCAGGTCGTCGATCTCGGCCATCACCTCTTTGTATTCCGCAACAATCTTGTCCTGCTCCAGCCCGGTCAGGCGCTGCAGACGCATCTGCAGGATTTCCTGTGCCTGGGTGTCGCTCAGGCGGTACAGGCCGTCGTTGCCCATGCCGAAGGCACGCTCCAGCCCGTCAGGGCGGTAGTCGTCGGCGTTGACCACGCCACCGTCGGCGCGGGTTCGGGTCAGCATTTCACGCACCAGCTGGCTGTCCCAGGGGCGGTTCATCAGCTCGGTCTTGGCCACGGGCGGGGTGGGCGCATTGCGGATGATGGCAATGAACTCGTCGATGTTGGCCAGCGCCACCGCCAGACCTTCCAGCACATGGCCGCGTTCACGCGCCTTGCGCAGTGTGAACACCGTGCGGCGTGTGACCACCTCGCGGCGGTGTTTCAGGAACACCTGCAGCAGGTCCTTCAGGTTGCACAAACGCGGCTGGCCGTCGATCAAGGCGACCATGTTCATGCCGAAGCTGTCTTGCAACTGCGTCTGTTTGTAGAGGTTGTTCAGCACCACCTCGGGCACTTCGCCGCGTTTGAGTTCGATCACCAGGCGCATGCCCGATTTGTCGGACTCGTCCTGGATGTGGCTGATGCCCTCGATTTTCTTCTCGTGCACCAGCTCGGCCATGCGCTCCTGCAGCGTCTTCTTGTTGACCTGGTAAGGGAGCTCGTCGACGATGATGGCCTGGCGCTGGCCGCGGTCGATGTCCTCAAAGTGGCATTTGGCACGCATGATGACGCGGCCACGGCCGGTGCGGTAGCCGTCCTTCACGCCGTTGATGCCGTAGATGATGCCGGCGGTTGGAAAGTCTGGTGCCGGAATGATCTCCATCAGTTCGTCGATGGAGGCTTCGGGGTTGCGCAGCAAATGCAGGCAAGCATCAACCACCTCGTTCAGGTTGTGTGGTGGGATGTTGGTCGCCATGCCCACCGCGATGCCACCCGAGCCGTTCACCAGCAGGTTGGGAAAGCGTGCTGGCATGACCAGCGGTTCTTTTTCGCTGCCGTCGTAGTTCGGACCGAAATCGACGGTTTCCTTGTCCAGATCGCCCAACAGCTCGTGGGCGATTTTGGCCAGCCTGATTTCGGTGTACCGCATGGCGGCCGCGTTGTCGCCGTCGACCGAACCGAAATTGCCCTGGCCGTCCACCAGCAAATGCCGCATGGAGAAATCCTGCGCCATCCGCACGATGGTGTCGTAAACCGACTGGTCGCCGTGCGGGTGGTACTTGCCGATCACGTCGCCGACAATACGGGCCGACTTTTTATAAGGACGGTTCCAGTCGTTGTTCAGCTCGTGCATCGCGAACAGCACGCGCCGGTGCACCGGCTTCAAACCATCCCGCGCGTCCGGCAAGGCACGGCCCACGATCACGCTCATCGCGTAATCGAGGTAACTGCGCC
Organism: Burkholderiaceae bacterium; assembly: GCA_017848435.1. Lineage (GTDB taxonomy): Bacteria > Pseudomonadota > Gammaproteobacteria > Burkholderiales > Burkholderiaceae_C > PCRC01. The sequence goes on from JAFEHU010000042.1 coordinate 22,988, forward strand.
GCATTTCCTCCTCAAGACTGATGGGCAGGGTTTCTTTGGCGAACTGTGTCATGTCGGGCGGTGTCTCTTAATAATCTGGCGTAAGCTGCCATTTTAAGTGCCGCAGGCGGTTGGACCGGCTGTCGCAAGCACGCAACACACCGGCCAGAATCGCCCGGATGTGACAGGAACGCGTTCCAGATGGGGGTTCCCGTCACAATGCCTATGGCACAATAAACTTAACGGTTCATGTGATGGTCACCTGGGCCGTGTAAATTACGCAGCGAGACTGCGGCCTTTCCCCTTGAGGAGAACCATGAAGAAACTCAATAAAGTGGCGATGTTGTTTGCCGCAGCTGCACTTGCAACGGCAGCTGGCGCTCAAACCAAGGTAACTGCAGCAAACGGCGGCGCTACCGTGGACAACTGGGTTAACGGCACGAGCGAACTCGTCTGGAAAAACGGTACCAACGAACTCTGCTGGCGCGATGCCAGCTGGACCCCAGCCACCGCTGCCAAGGGCTGCGACGGCGCACTCGTTCCACCTCCTCCACCAGCGCCAGCACCTGCACCTGTAGCTGCCCCAGCACCTGCACCAGCACCTGCAGTGGTTCCAGTGCCAGTCGCACCAGTCGCGACCAAGGTCACCTACGCTGCCGACGCTTTCTTCGACTTCGACAAAGCCGTGCTGAAGCCAGAAGGCAAAGCCAAGCTGGACGATTTGACCAGCAAGATCAAGGGCATCAATCTGGAAGTCATTATTGCCGTGGGTCACACCGACTCCGTGGGCAGCGACGACTACAACCAGAAGCTGTCGATCCGCCGTTCGGAAGCCGTCAAGGCCTACTTGGTGTCCAGCGGTGTTGAAAAGAACCGTGTCTACACCGAAGGCAAGGGCGAGAAGCAGCCAATCGCTGACAACAAGACCTCGGAAGGCCGTGCAAAGAACCGCCGCGTCGAGATCGAAGTGGTCGGTACCCGCGCACCTGCCAAGTAATCGGCTCACCCCCGGTACAAAAAACCCCGCTTCGGCGGGGTTTTTTTATGGCTCTGGGAAAAGAAACCGGTTCAGCGTGCATGCCGAACCGGGGGCGCTGCGGTTAAAGCACTTCGCTGGCGAAGTCGGCCAAGCGCGAGCGCTCACCGCGTGCCAGGGTGATATGGCCGCTGTGGGGCCAACCCTTGAATTTGTCAACAGCAAAGGTCAGGCCTGAGGAGCCTTCGGTCAGGTAAGGCGTGTCGATCTGCGCCAGATTGCCCATGCAGATGATCTTGGTGCCAGGGCCAGCGCGCGTGATCAGTGTCTTCATCTGCTTGGGTGTCAGGTTTTGCGCCTCGTCAATGATCACGTACTTGTTCAAAAAAGTGCGGCCACGCATGAAGTTCATGCTTTTGATCTTGATGCGTGAGCGGATTAACTCGTTGGTGGCGGCACGGCCCCATTCGCCCGATGAGGTGTCGGTTTTGCCCAGCACTTCCAGGTTGTCGTCCAGCGCGCCCATCCAGGGGCCCATCTTTTCTTCTTCGGTGCCCGGCAGGAAGCCGATGTCTTCGCCCACCGACACCGTTGCGCGGGTGACGATGATCTCGGTGTAGCGCCGGTCGTCCAGTACCTGGGTCAACCCACTGGCCAGGGCCATCAGGGTTTTGCCCGTGCCTGCTGTGCCGGTCAGAGTGACGAAATCAATTTCCGGGTCCATCAGCAGGTTCATGGCGAAGTTCTGCTCGCGGTTGCGGGTGGTCACGCCCCAGACGGCATTTTTCAGGTGATTGAAGTCCTTCAGTGTCTTTAGGACTGCCGTTTTGGCGCGGATCTCGGTGACCCGCGCGTACAACGAGGGTTCTCCGGGGGCCTCAAAGTACACGAACTGGTTGATCAGCAAACTGGGCACCACCGGCCCGGTGATCCGGTAGAAGGTGTGGCTCCCTTGTTGCCAGCTTTCAACCGTCTTGCCGTGTTTGTCCCAGAAGTCGGCGGGCAGGGCCATGGCGCCGGAGTACAGCAGGTCGCCGTCTTCCAGCGTCTTGTCGTTTTGGTAGTCTTCGGCGGCGAGGCCGAGCGCACGTGACTTGACGCGCATGTTGATGTCTTTGGACACCAGCACCACTTCCCGTGGTGCGTACTGCAGGCGCAAGGCGTCCACCACGCCCAGAATCTGGTTGTCAGCCTTGCCCTGCGGCAGACTGGTAGGCAGGGTGTAGTTCAGTGACTGGGTCTGGAAAAACAGGCGCCCACCCACACCGCGGTGACCGGTGGCATCCAGCTTCAGGCCGGCGCCGATGTCGGCGCCCGGTGCCCCGGCCAGGGCGTCCAGCGTGCGGCTGGTCTGGCGGGCATTGCGCGCCACCTCGGTCATGCCTTTCTTGTGGCCGTCCAGTTCTTCCAGCACGATCATCGGCAGGTAGATGTCGTGTTCCTCAAAGCGGAACAGGCACATCGGGTCGTGCATCAGCACATTGGTGTCAAGCACAAACAGCTTGGCCGGTCCGGCTGGCCGGGGGCGTTTGGCCCGAGCGACCGGTGCGGGCTCTTCAGGCTTGTGCACGGCGTGGTGGTCCGGTGCCGTGTTCTGAGCGATGGGCGTGGCTTCAGTCGCAGGGGAGGGTTGTGGCGCAGGCGTGACTGTCCGGGCGGTGTTTGTGCTGGATGGTGACCGACGTGCTGGTTTTGTGTGGCCGCGAACGGGCGCTTCGAGCGCTTCTGGTGTCAGCAATGCAGCGCGTTTTGTGGGTGGGGGGGGC
>JAFEHU010000020.1 GCA_017848435.1 Burkholderiaceae bacterium
GCGCGGGGCGGCTGGGGGCGGCGTCAGAGGGGGGGTTGGTTGCTTCGGTCATGGCTGTATTTTGCCCTCTTGCCTGGCTTCTCTTTTGCCCTTGTTCCCCGCCCTCGCCTCTTTTTTCGCCAGCCGTTCGGCGTCCAACTGCTGGCCAGCGGCCAGCCACTGCGCAAACTCTTCCGGCGTCTCCAGCGTGATGCGACCGAGCGTGGCGGAGCGGAATTCCAGCATGGTGATTTCTGCCGCCTTCTGCAGGTTGATGCGGCCTTTGCCCAGCAGCGCGCCGCGCTGGCGGCCTATGGCTTCGAGCAGTTCTTCGTCCTGCATGGCGGCCACGCCGCTGAAGCGAAAGCGCGCCTCCAGCAGGCCGGGGTAGTGCTGGCGCAGCCGGGCCAGCAGCTCCAGCGCCACTTCTTCTTCGTCGTATGCATTGCGGCCGATGGCGCCGCTGGCGGCCAGCAAATAGCCGCTTTGCGCGACGATGATGCGCGGCCACAGCAGGCCGGGCGTGTCCCACAGGTAAAAATCGTCGGCCAGCGTGATGCGCTGCTCCAGCTTGGTGATGCCGGCTTCGTCGCCGGTTTTGGCCTGGCGCTTGTTGCTCAGCGCGTTGATGAGGGTGGACTTGCCGACGTTGGGCACGCCGCAGATCAGCACCCGCATGGGCTTGGCCATGCCGCCACGGGTGGGCGCCAGGGCCTTGCACAGGGCGGCGAGTTTTTGCACGGCGGCGCCGTCGGTGGCCTGCAGCGCCAGTGCACGGGTGTCGGGCTGGGCGTTGTAGTGGGCCAGCCAGGCCTCGGTGCGAACGGGGTCGGCCACGTCCTGCTTGTTGAGGATTTTCAGCGTGGGCTTGTGGCCGGTCATCTCGCTCAGCAGCGGGTTGGCGCTGGAGCCGGGCAGGCGCGCGTCGAGCACCTCGATGACCACGTCGATCTCTTTCACCCGCTCGGTGATCGCCTTGCGGGTGAGGTGCATGTGTCCGGGGAACCACTGGATGGCCATGGGTGCGCGTGCTTCTTCTGTTTCTTGTTGAAGCCCGATTGTCCGGCATAGGGCAATGGCCTTGGCGAACGACGTTGCGCTGGCAGACATTGATATTATTTTTATAGCAAACTACCGAGCAAACACCAAGGTCCGTCGCACTTTTTATGTAAAAAATGCACCTTGCAAAGCGTTGAAGGCACTTTCAACCCCTCAGGAAGGCCTTCAGACAAACGGGTGTTCACTGGGTACAGGCAAAAGATTTACAGGAAACTTCACAAAAGAACTTGACATTGAACACTGTCACATTTAAATTGTAGCCATTCGGTACCCATAGGTACCAATTCAGGCCCCGCAGTAGCTGCCCTTGAAATCCGCTGTTACCAAGGCCCCCCTTGTTTGAGAGGTTTTTATGAACGCACAACACACTGACCACGCCATCGTCCCCCGCGAAAAGCTCGACTTCGGGCTCGACGGCGACATCCCCCGTTTCTGGCTCGACAACGACCCGTTCAAGACACGGTTTTTTGACGCCATGTCGACCTTCTTCCCCGAAGGCGAGCGCTTCTTCATCACCTGCGTGCGCGACTTCAAGGCCCAGATCACCGACCCCAAGCTGCTGGCCGAAGTGAAAGACTTCACCCGCCAGGAAGGCCAGCACGGCATGGTGCACCGCCAGTTCAATGACCGCGTGCAGGCACAGGGTGTGGACGTGGAGCGCATCGAGAAGATCACCGTGTGGGTGCTGTTCAAGCTGGCGCGCAGCATCCTGTCGCGCAAGATGACGCTGGCCATCACCGCCGCGCTGGAGCACATGACGGCGCTGATGGCGCACGGCTTTGAAGAAGCCAAGGTGCTGGAGCGGGCCGACCGCCGCGTGCGCGCCATGTACACCTGGCACTCGATCGAGGAAGTCGAGCACAAGGCGGTGGCGTTTGACGTGATGCAAAAGGTGGCTGGCGTGGGCTACTTCCAGCGCATCCTGGCCCTGATCATCACCACCATCGGTTTCCCGATTGGCACCTTCATCGTCATCAACCGCATGTTCAAGGCCGATGGTTTCGGCTTCTTCAAGCGCGCGGGCCTGATGCTCAAGGGCCTGTGGTGGATGTACAAACCCGGCGGCCTGTACATGCCCATCCTGGGCCACTTCATGGCCTACTTCAAACCCGGCTTCCACCCTTGGGAAATTGGCCAGATGAGCGGCTACACCACCTGGCTGGACACTTTCAACCGCACCGGCGACCCGATTGCCGCCAGCGACGCGGCCCTGATGGTGCGCGCCTGAACTTCAGCTCTTGAGGCGGTAGCCGGTCTTGAAGATCCAGGCCACACCGCCCAGGCAGAGCGCGGTGAACAGCAGCGTCATGCCCAGGCTCAATCCCACGCCCACGTCGGACACGCCGTAGAAGCTCCAGCGGAAGCCGCTCACCAGGTAGACCACTGGGTTGAACAGACTCACGCCCTGCCAGAACGGCGGCAGCATGTCGATGGAATAAAAGCTGCCGCCCAAAAAGGTGAGCGGCGTGACGATCAGGGTCGGAATGAACTGCAGTTTCTCAAAACCATCGGCCCAGATGCCGATGATGAAACCCAGCAGACTGAACGTCACCGACGTGAGCACCAGAAACAGCAGCATGAAGCCGGGGTGCATGATCTGCAGCGGCACAAACAGTGCTGCCGTGGCCTGGATGATCAGCCCCAGCGCAATCGATTTGGTGGCCGCCGCGCCCACGTAGGCAATCACGATCTCCAGCGTGGAAACCGGGGCCGACAGCAGCTCGTAGATGGTGCCGGTGAACTTGGGGAAGTAGATGCCGAACGACGCGTTGGAAATGCTCTGCGTCAGCAGCGACAGCATCACCAGCCCCGGCACGATGAAAGCGCCGTAGCTCACGCCGCCCACCTCGGGAATGCGCGAGCCGATGGCCGAGCCAAACACCACAAAGTAGAGCGAGGTGGACACCACCGGCGAGACGATGCTCTGCAGCAGGGTGCGGAAGGTGCGCGCCATTTCGAACGCGTAAATGGCGCGGATGGCGTGGAAATTCATGCGGCAGTGTCCGAGGTGAGGCTGACGAAGATGTCTTCCAGCGAGCTTTGGCTGGTTTTCAGGTCCTTGAAGGCGATGCCGGCCGCGTCCAGGTCTTGCAGCAGCGCGGCAATGCCCGAGTGCTCGTTTTGTGCGTCGTAGGTGTAGGTCAGCTCATTGCCATTGGCCGAGAGCGTCAGCGGGTAGGCCGACAACGCGGCGGGAACCGCCGCCAGGGTGTGGGCCAGCTGCAGCGTGAGCTGCTTTTTGCCGAGCTTGTGCATCAGCGCCACCTTGTCTTCCACCAGAATGATCTCGCCCTCGCGGATCACGCCAATCCGGTCGGCCATCTCCTCGGCTTCGTCAATGTAGTGGGTGGTGAGGATGATGGTCACGCCGGTGTCGCGCAGCGTGCGCACCAGCTCCCACATGCCCTGGCGCAGCGTCACGTCCACACCGGCCGTGGGCTCGTCCAGAAACAGCAGGCGCGGCTCGTGCGACAGCGCCTTGGCAATCAGCAACCGGCGCTTCATGCCACCCGAGAGCGTGCGGATGGTGTTGTCTTTCTTGTCCCACAGCGAGAGCGAACGCAGCACTTTTTCAATGTGCGCCGGGTTGGCTGGTTTGCCGAACAGGCCACGGCTGAAGCTCACCGTGTTCCACACCGTTTCAAACGCCTCGGTGGTCAACTCCTGCGGCACCAGGCCAATCAGCGAACGGGCGGCACGGTAGTCGGCGGCAATGTCGTGGCCGTCCACCGTGACGGTGCCACTGCTGGCGTTGACAATGCCACACACGATGCTGATCAGCGTGGTTTTGCCGGCGCCGTTGGGGCCGAGCAGTGCGAAAATCTCACCACGCCGAATGTCCAGGTCGATGTTTTTCAACGCGCTGAAGCCCGAGGCGTAGGTCTTGGACAGGCCAGCAATGGCAAGGATGGTGTCGGACATTGGGCGCGACGATACCCTATTTGCCGCAAGGCTGCTCTGCGCCACCGCCCATGGTCTGGCGCAGGCTCTACAGTGCATACCCATGAAGACATTGCCCCGCCCCCACCCCGCATTCACGGTTGCCAAAGCCATGCTGCTGGCGCTGCTCACTTGGGCCACGCTGGCTGGCACCCACGCGGCCCGGGCGCAAGGCAAGCCCAGCTACACCGTGTCGGCCGCGCAGCTGCAACAGGCGGTGGCACAGCGTTTCCCGATGCGCTACCAGGTGGCCGGGCTGGTGGACCTGGACGTGAAGTCGCCGCTGCTGCGCCTGCTGCCCGAGCACAACCGGCTCGCGGCGGCAGTGGCCATCAACGCCGCTGGGCCCGCGCTGGGGCGCAGCTACCCGGGCACCTTCGACATTGACTTTGCGCTGCGCTACGAGCCCAGCGACCAGACCGTCCGAGCGCACCAGTTGCAGGTGCGCTCGCTGCGCATGGAAGGGCTCAACCCCGGCACCACCGAGCTGCTGCAGGCCACCCTGCCCGGTCTGGTGCGCGACAACCTGCGCGAGGTGGTGGTACACCGGCTGCGCCCGCAAGACCTGGCGCTGCCCGACGGCATGGGGCTGCAGCCCGACACCATCACCGTCACCCGCGACGGGCTGGAGATCGGCTTTGCGCCGAAGCGCTGAGTCTCACGCGGGCCGGCCGGCCTCCACCAGCTTCACCAGCGTGTGCAGCACCCGGTTGGCGGGCGTGGGCACGCCCAGCGCTTCGCCGCGCTGCACCACGTAGCCGTTCAGGTGGTCGATCTCACTCGGTTTGCCGCGCATCAGGTCTTGCGCGGTGGACGAGAACTGGGTCGGCATGGTCTCGGCAATGCGGCGCACGGCGGCGTCCATGTCGGGCGGCAGCACCACGCCGTCGGCCTGCGCCACGGCACGGCATTCGGCCACCACGTCGCGCATCACGTCGGTCACGCCTGGGGCCAGTACCAGCCGGCCATAGGGGCTTTTTGACAGCGCCGAGAGCGCGTTGTAGGCGCAGTTGACGGTCAGCTTGGCCCACAGCGCACCGCGCACGTTGGCCGACACTTCCGTGGGCACGCCTGCGGCGATGAACTGGCGCGCCACTTCGGCGCTGGCGCTGGAGGGTTCGATCACCAGTTCGCCCCGCCCGTGGTGCAGCACATGGCCGGGGCCGGCCATTTCCGTGGCCACGTACACCACGGCGGCGGCCACCTCGTGGGCCACCACGGTGCGCAGGCGTTCGGCGTTGTCCACGCCGTTTTGCATCGTCAACAGCAATGCCCCAGGGGCCAGGTGCGGGCGCAGTTCGGCGCCTGCCGAGGCGGTGTCGGTGCTTTTGACGCAGAACAGCACCAGCCCCGCACCCCGTACCGCGCTCGCGTTGGTGCTGGCGCGCAGCGGCACGTGTTCGTCAAAGGTCTTGGCCTGCAGGTGCAGGCCATGGCGCTGGATGGCGTCCACATGCGCGGGCCGGCCGATCAGCACCACGTCGTGCCCGGCGCGGGCCAGCATGCCGCCAAAGAAGCAGCCGACGGCGCCGGCGCCCATCACGGCCACCGGTAACAGAGCGGTAGGCATGGGCGCGTTCAAAACGGGTTCAGTGTTTTTTCAGCGGTGTAGTTCAGGTAGCCCACGCTGGCGCCGGCGCGCAGGCCCACACCAAGGCGAATCGGGGCCAGCACCACCTTGCCGCGCTGCTGGTAATTGATGCCGGCGCCGCCCACGTAGTAGAGGCTGCCGTCCACCGACGGGTAGCGTTTGAAGATCTGCTGGGTGCTGCTCATGTTGTAGACCAGCGTGAACACCTTGGAGGCATTGGCGCCCACATCAAAGCCGATGGACGGACCTTGCCAGAACACCTTGCGGCTGGCGCCGCCCTTGAGCGTGAGCACGCCGTCGCCATAACGCAGGCCGACGGTGAGCGCACCGCTGGCTTCTTCGCCCTTGATGTACCCCACCGGGCGGCCGTGGTCTTTGAACGCCTTCTCGATGACCTTGGCCAGGCCCTCGGTGCTGCTGCCAAAGAACTCGGTGGCGTCTTTCAACACCGATTCCTGGTCAAAGGTCTTGTCGTCCGCCGCGAAGGCAGGCACGGCGGCGAGCAGGGTGGCCAGCAGCGCCGCTTTCAGGGCGGTGCGCAGCGACCGAAGGGGGTTGAAACAAACGGTGGTGTTCATGGCGTGCTCCTGGTTGTGTGCCCATTGACATGAACATTCTGGCACTTTCCGGTGACGCCGGGGCACCACCTCCAGGTCGGTGGCGTGGCGCATCGCGCCGCCGTCTGGCCCACAGCCGGGTGTTTGGCTGACACCTGCTGGCCCCTGCGAGCGTTTCAATGGGGCATTGAAAAACCACCGTCAGGAGAATGGCATGTCACAACAAGGTCGCATCACCGGGAAAGTCTGTTTTCGTGCGGGGGACGGTGTGCTGATGCCGATTCCCGTTGGCCCACTGGAGATCGACATCGCAACCGACAGCGCGACGCTGGGCTGGACCGCCAGCGACGGCAGCGCCGGCTCGGCGGCCATACCGCGCGACGAATACGACCGCCATGTGCGCGCAGGCAACATCCAGCCGGGCAAGCCTTGAGCGTGCACAGCTTGCAACCTGTCTTTACAAAACAATGCCGAGTCCACGCAACCGCGACACGCCCGGCCCAGAAGATGAAGCCTCACCAACCCCGAAAGCATGTATGAAATCCACCGCCATTGTGTGTGCCCTCGCCGCCTCCATGGGCTTCGCTTCACTGTCTTACGCCGACGACAACGACCGTCGCGGCCGCGGCAACGAGCAGCGTTTCGAACAGCGCGGCCACAACGACCGCGATGGCCGGGATGGTCGCCACGCCAACCGCCGTGACCATGGCCGCCATGACAACCGCCACGGCTACTACAACGGCGGCTACCAGGGTTCCCGGGGCCATGGCTACGCCAACGCCCGCAACGACCGCTTTTACCCCGGCGCCCGTGGCCCGCAGTTTTACCGCGGTGGCCACATCCCGGCCGAGTACCGCAGCCGCCAGTACTACGTGAACGACTGGCGTGGCCACCGCCTGAGCGCACCGCCCCGTGGCCAGCAGTGGGTGCAGGTCGGTACCGACTACGCGCTGATTGCGATTGCCACCGGGCTGATCATCAACCTCGCGTTGACCAACTGACGCCTCTGCGGGGCGGGGGGCGGTATCATCGTTTGACGACAACCGCCCTTCGCAAGGAACCCGCATGATCCACCTGACCACCACCCTCGCCTGCCTGACCCTCGCGTTCGGCGCCGTGGCGCTGCCAGCCCTGGCCAGCTCCACCGCCACCTCGTCGCTGGCAGACAGCATTGCCACCTCGGTGGGCAGCATTTCGGACTCGGTCAAAGGCTCCAGCAACAGCTCGTCGCGCGCCACCGGTGTGGCCGAAGGCGACTACAAGGTGATTCAGGTTGCCGCCGCCGAACAGCCGGGCAGCGTGACCCTGACACTGCAGGCCGTGGCCGACGCCACCGCCAATGGCGAGGTGTTGGTCACCGTGCCGCAAAAAGCCTACGACCAGAGCGGCCTGGCACCAGACCACACAGTCAGCGTGCGCCACCGCCCTTACGGCGTGGAGTTTGCCAACGGCCAGACCCGGCAGGCTTTCTTCCTGGCGCTCACCGCCGACTGGTACCGCGAACTGCAGAACCAGCCGGTCCGTCTGTAAGCGCTGGCCCCGTTGAAGCTGCCTGGCCGGCTGGCCGCTTGCGCGGCGTTGCTGTGTGCACCTTGGGTGGGCAGCCACGCGGCGTTGGCGCCGTTCTGCAGCCAAGACCCGGTCATCACGGCCCCCCAGCAAGACCGGCTGTTCCGCTTTGGGGCGGTGGTCAAGCAGGCGTTGGCCGACTCCGGCCAGACCGTCGCACTGATCGCCCGTTCCGGCACCGACCTGAGCCGTTTTGGCGTGCGCTACTCGCACGCCGGCCTGAGCCTGCAGGCCAACCCCGCCGCCCCCTGGGCCATACGCCAGCTCTACTACGCCTGCGACGAGCAGCAGCCGCGCCTGTTTGACCAGGGCATGTCGGGTTTTGTGCTGGGCGGCAGCAACCCCGACCTGGGCTTTGTTTCACTGGTCTTTCTGCCCCTGGAAAAAGCCGAACCACTGGAACGCGCCGCGCTGAACAACGCGCAGGCGCTGCAACTGCTGGGCGCCACCTACAGCGCCAACGCCTACCCGTTCAGCGCGGCTTACCAGAACTGCAACCAGTGGGTGGCCGAGCTGCTGGCCACCGCCTGGGGCCAGCCCACGGCCGTGGCAGAACCGCGCACGGCCGCGCAGCGCTGGCTGCTGGAGGCTGGCTACACGCCCACCGTGTTCGAGGCCGGCAACCCGGTGACGATGTGGGTCAGCGCGCTGGTGCCGCTGCTGCACCGCAACGACCACCCGGCCGAAGACCTTGCCGCCTGGCGCTACCGCGTCAGCACGCCCCGCGCCATCGAGTCTTTTGTGCAGGCCAACCTGGTCGGCGCTCGCCGCGTGGAGCTGTGCCACACCCCGCGCCAGGTGGTGGTGCGCCAGGGCTGGGTGCCGCTGCCAGACGACTGCACAGCCGGCCCGAACGACACGGTGTTGCCCCTCGATTAGCGGCGCGACCGACGCGACTTGCGGCTACCATTGACGCTCTGCCCAGGCCATGGCGCCCGGGTGCCACTACCCAGCAGGAGTCACCATGGCCAAAGGCGAACAGCGCAGCAACAAAATGGAAAAGAAGCCCAAGAAAGACACGTCGGTACCGAAGACGGCGGCCGTTTCCGACCGCCCCACGCCCCCCGTCACGGCGGTGATGCCACGCGGCAAGCTTGCCAAACCGAAGTGAACCGAATCGCAGCGGGAATGGGTGCGGCCTAGACAGCTGCCCCTAGCGAAAAGCCCGGAATTAGGGCGCGCCCACTAGGGTAAGTACTGAGAATGGACCCATCAACTTATGAGGACCTTCCCATGACCAGTGCTTCCCTCTCCGCTGTCACCAACGACCTGATCACTTCCTACGGCAACACCGCCGGCAACGTCATCAACGCCTACCGCGCTGGCGGTGAGCGCGTAGCGCGCCTGGTGGACGCGCGCTGGGACCGCGCCTTTGCCGAGTCGCGCAGCCAGCTGGCCAGCGACGTGCGCAAGAACGCCAAAGCCGCCCACGACTTTGTCGCCAGCTACTACCAGAAGGGCCTGCTGCTCACCAGCAATGGCGCCGAAGCCGTGGTGAACAAGTTCGTCGAACTGGTTGGCCAGGGCGTGAGCCAAGTTGCTGCCAACGCCAGCCGCTTTGAAGCACAAACCGGCGTGACCGCGCTGAGCCAGATCGCCCAGGCGGCCCTGCCTGCTGCGGAAGTGGTGAGCAAGTTCGCCAGCCAGATCGAAGCCAAGTCCGGCCAGCTGGTCAGCAAGATTGCCGACGCCCCCGCCAAGCGGCCGGCACCGGCTTTCCGCAAAGCCCGCGCGCGCAAGGCGGCCTGAGCCCACAGCCCGTGCATGCGGGCTGCCCCCAACCCACTGGCCAGCCTTTGCTGGCCAGTGGCACAATGAAATTCCCCTTTCTCACAACAACAGGAGACAACATGGCAATCACGGTCAACATCGACATGGGCTATGAATTCAGCGTGAAAGCCAAGGCGGCCGACGTGTTTGCCGTGCTGGCAGACGTGCCCACCTCGGCCAGCTTTTTCCCCAAGGTGCAGGAACTCTCTGACCTGGGTGACGGTGTCTACCAGTGGGAGATGGAAAAAGTGGGCACCGCGCAGGTGAACATCCAGACGGTGTACGCCAGCAAGTACGTGGCCGACCAGGCCAAGGGCCTGGTGAAGTGGACGCCGGTGAAGGGCGTTGGCAATGCGCTGGTGGGTGGCCACTGGAAGATCACCGACAACAAGAAGTCCACCGCGCTGGAGCTGAAAATCACCGGCGAGATGACAGTGCCGTTGCCTGGCCTGATGAAGATGGTGGTGGCACCCGTGGTGGAGAGCGAGTTCGAAAAGCTGGTGGAAAAGTACATCGCCAACCTCGTCAAGAAGTTTGGCGGCGAGGTGTGATGGGGCTGTGACGGGTTTTGACCATGGCGGCTGTGCCGCGTGAGGTGACCGACCGGGACAGCGCGTTGGCGATGTTCCAACACTGGCAGCAGCGGGCCGGCGCAGCCGGGGTGGTTTTGCGCCCCCCGCCGCCCGAGCCCACCACCTGCTGCGGGCGTGGCTGCAATGGCTGCGTCTGGGAAGGCTGGTTCAGCGCCGTGGCGTACTGGCGCGAGCAGGCAGAACTCCTGATTTCATAGCAAACCACCAGGTTTCACTGAGGCCCAGCGCCGATTTGGCTTAAAAATCGGCCCGCGGTGGCGTTTCAGGCCGTCTGGCGGTCTTTGGTGCGCGGCAAACCAAGGCGCAGTGGCGAGGTGTACTGCTCGCGGTAAATCTCAAACGGCATGGTGTCGGCCGCTTCGATGGCCCGCTGGTCGGCCAGCGAGCGTTCGCTGAGGCCGGCAAACCGCACCTGTTGTTCGGCACTGAACGGCAGCGCGCCAATCGCGGCCTGCGTCGCCTCAGACCGCGACTGCACAAAGCGGATGAACGACTGGTCGTGTTCCGCAACCGCCGCCAGCACGCGGGCCGACGGCACACTGGCCGGGTCGTGCAGTGCGGCACGTGCGGCGGCCACCGCGTCGGCGTGCCACGGGCCCGCGCCGTGGGCCGCGTCGAGCGCGGCCGCAATCGGCACGAAGGCGTCCAGCAGTTCGGCACCCCACTGCACCAGCGGCACTTCCTGGCCCTGGCGTTCCAGGCACAGCCCCGGCTCGCGGCCACGGGCGGCGGTGCGGTGCTGGTTGTGGGCCAACTCCACAATTTCCTGCGGCGAGTCGGGCGGGCTGTCGCTCAGCAGGCAATGCATCAGGAACACGTCCAGCAGGCGCAGCGTCTGCGCGGTGATGCCAATGGGCACGAAGGGGTCCAGGTCCAGCAGGCGCACTTCCACGTACTCCACACCGCGCTCGCGCAGCGCGTGCAGCGGCCGCTCGCCGGGGAAGATCACCCGCTTGGGGCGGATGGTGCCGTAGAACTCGTTTTCGATCTGCAGCAGCGTGGTGGCGAGCTGGTTGTAGTCGCCCCCCGGGTTGCGGACACCGATCGCCTGGTAGGGCGGGTAGGGCCGGGTGAGCGCGTCGTGCAGCGAGGCGGCATAACCGTCGAGGCTGTTGTAGCTGACCGCGAGCGAGGACTGCGCGTCGCTCTGGTACCCCAGCCGGCCCATGCGCAGCGAGGTGCCGTAGGGCATGTGCATGGTGCGGTCGCCCAGCGGCTGCAGCTCGTGCGGGCGACCGGCCACAAACGTGGTGCACACGGCGGGCGACGCGCCGAGCAAATACAGCAGTAAAAACGCGTGGCGGCGAAAGTTGCGGATCAGGCCAAAGTAGGCCTCGCTGTCCACCCCGGGCAGCGACCAGTTGTAGTGGATGCCGGAGATGGTCTGCATGCGCCGGCCGTAGCGGTGGCCCAGCCCCATGCGGTAGACGCTCTTGGCGCGGCCCACGTTGGACGAACCATAGCGGCCAATGGGAATGGTCTCGTCGGTCGGCAGGCCGCAGGGCATGCTGGAGACCCACAGCAGTTCGTCGCCCGCCTCGGCCAGCGCCCGGTAGGTGGCCTGGTGGATTTCGGTCAGTTCGCTGAGGCAGCTCTCCACACTGGCGTGCACGCCAGTGACCAGCTCCACCTGCGACTCGCTGAAGTCGGTGGTGATGTGCGGGTGCGTCAGCGCCGAACCGAGTGCGGCCGGGTGCGGTGTGAGGGCCAGAGCACCGCCGGGCTGGGCGCGCAAGCTCTCTTTTTCCAGGCCACGGCGCATGCCCCGGAGCCGTTCGGGCGGGAGCGCTGCCAGGCGCGCTTGCAGGGAGGATGTGGGTAGGCGGGTCACGGCTGTTTTTGGTTTTTGTGGGGCGGAAGCTAACATGAGTTGGCGTTTTGTGTGCGGCCAGGGCCACAGCCGGTCTGCGGTAACCTCTGTGCCAAGCCCTTCGCAGCCGCTGATTGCTCCTGTTTTAATAGCTTCAATACAAGGCTTTACTAAGGCCAATCGCCGATTTGGCTTTAAAAATACGCACCAACCGCCCTTCCAGCCCTTTTCAGCCCCGCCCGATGCAACTCAGTTCCGAGATCGTTGACACCCCGCCCCGCATGGCCGCCACCGTCATTCTGCTGCGCCAGGCACAGGCCGGGCTGGAGGTGTTTTTGCTGCAACGCCACCGCGCTTCCGACGTGCTGGGTGGCCTGTACGTCTTCCCTGGCGGCAAGGTGGACCCGGCCGACGCCACACCCGCCACCCACGCCCTGCTGGACCAGCCGGTGGACGCGCTACACCAGGCCCTGCACGAGCCTGACATCAGCCCCGCCACCGCCGCCAGCCTGTACGTGGCCGCGCTGCGCGAGGCGTTTGAGGAATGCGGCGTGCTGCTGGCCCACACCGCGCAAGGCCAGCCGGTGAACCCGGCCGAGGTGGTGGCACGCTTGCGCGACGGCCAGCCCTTCGGTACCGCACTGGCGCAGCTGGGCGTGCAACTGCACACCCGCGCGCTGCTGCCCTGGTCGCGCTGGATCACGCCGCGCATGCCGTCGCTGGAGATGAACAAGCGCTTTGACACGCGCTTCTTTGTGGCCGCGGTGCCCAACAACCAAATTGCGCTGCACGACAATTTCGAGGCCACCGCCAGCGTCTGGCTCACGCCCCGCGCAGCGCTGGCGCAGTACTGGGCTGGCCAGGTGGCGTTGGCGCCACCGCAGATCATGACGCTGGCGCACCTGGCACCGCATGCCGATGTGGCCAGCGTGTTCGCCGCCGCCCGCCACCGGGCACCGCCCAGCGTGTTGCCCGAGCCGTTTGACCAGGACGGCCAGCGTGTGATTTGTTACCCCGGCGACCCGCGCCACCCGGTGCCCGAACGCGCCTGGCCCGGCCCGACGCGGCTGGTGTTTCGCAACCGGCGCTTCGAGCCGGAACAGGGGTTTGAGGCGCTGTTCGGCTGACGGTCCGGTTCAGGCGGGCGCGTCGGCAAACAGTCGCGCCGCCACCAGCGCCGGGTCGTTCACCGGGCGCACCCGCTCGTAAGCGGCCTGCGCTTCGGGGTAGACCCGGCGCAGGTGGTTGAGCCACTGCTTGAGCCGTCCGGCCGAATGTTTGGGCGCCACATGCTGCTGTACCAGGTGCCAGAAAGCCACCAGCAACGCCAGGAGTTCATGCCAGGGCAATGGCGTGGGGGCACGCCCGGCGTCGGCCGCCAGAATCGCCAGCGCCAGCCCAGGGTCGCTGACCATGCCACGGCCCAGCATCAGGTCGTGGCAGCCGCTGACAGCGCGGCAGCGCACAGCGTCGGCCACCGACCAGATCTCGCCGTTGGCCACCACCGGCACCTTCACCGCCGCGCGGATTTCCGCGATGCATTCCCAGTAGGCCGGCGGCCGGTAGCCGTGCGCCTTGGTGCGGGCGTGCACCACCAGCTCGGCCGCACCACCGGCGGCCAACGCGTGGGCGCAGTCCAGCATGCGGTCGGCGTCGTTGAAGCCGAGCCGCATCTTGGCCGACACCGGCATGTCGGCCGGTACCGCGCGCCGCACCGCAGCCACAATCTCGGCCAGCAGTTCGGGCTCGTCCAGCAGCACCGCCCCACCCCGGTGGCGGTTGACCTGTTTCGCCGGGCAGCCGAAATTGAGGTCAATGCCGGCCGGGCCAAGGGCCGCCAGCCGTGCCGCGTTCTCGGCCAGGCACACCGGGTCGGAGCCCAGCAACTGCGCCCGCACCGGCACACCCGCCCCGGTGCGCCCGCCATTCAACAGCTCGGGCACGATGCGGGTGAAAACGCGGTTGGGCAGCAGCTGGTCGGTGATGCGGATGAACTCGGACACGCAGCGGTCAATGCCGCCGACGCGGGTCAGGATGTCGCGCAGCGTGTGGTCGAGCAGCCCCTCCATCGGGGCGAGCAGCAGCATGCTCAGTAGCTGCCCATGTAGTCCTTCTTGCCCACTTCCAGCCCGTTGTGCCGCAGGATGGCGTAGGCGGTGGTGATGTGGAAGAAGAACTGCGGCAGACCATAGCCCAGCAGGTAGGTCTGGCCGGCAAAGGTGCGCTCGCGCGCGGTGCCGGGCTGGATCACCACCTGCCGCGCCTCGCTGCCGTCAATTTGCTCGGGTGTGAAGCTGGCCAGCAGCGCCAACACCTTGGCAATGCGGGCCTGGCATTCGGCAAACGTCTGGTCGGTGCCCTCAAACACCGGCACGTCCTGCCCGGCCAGGCGCGACGCAATGCCCTTGGCAAAGTCGCAGGCGATCTCCACCTGGCGGTTCAGCGGCAGCATGTCCGGGAACAGGCGCGCCTGCAGCAGCACCGTGGGCTCGATCTTGCGGGCGGTGGCATGCGCCTCGGCCTTGGTCAGCAGGTTGGTCAGGCTGCCCAGCATTTGCTGGAGCACGGGCACGGAAGCGGCGTACATCGAAATCGTCATGGCAAAAGGTCCTATTCGCAGGCAAGTGGTGGGCGCTGAATGCGCCCATGTTCAGGCCAGAGTCTAGGGCTTATGCCGGGTTTCGGTGCGGCGCGGGGCGTGGCAAGGGCTTGTAAAAGCTGCCCACCAGCTGGGTGTGCTCAATCACATAGCTGCGGAATTTGCTCAGCAGCAGCTTGTCGGGCTTGAACTGGCGCGCAGCGCACCAGAAGCTGTCGAGCGTGCCCTGGTAGGTCAGTCCGCGGAGGTTGTAGACCGCCGCGCCACAGACCTTGATGGCCGCGCTGAAATGCAGTGCCGACATGCCCACCGTGCTGTTGATGACGACCACGCCGGCCGCGCCCTTGAGCAAGGCGGGCAGGTGCTGGTCGTGCAGGTAGATGATGCGGTCTCCAAGCTGGTGGGCCTCGGCCAAAGCGCGCAGCTGGCGGCTGTAATCGTGGTGGCCCCGGTCCATGGGGTGGTGCTTGATGACCAGGTGGTCACACGGGTCGGCATGGCTGGCGAACGACGCCACCACCTCGTCGATGAACTGGCTGACGCTGTCAAAGGCTGAGTGGAACTGGATCTGGCTGTCGGTGGCCACCTGCAGCGGCACCAGGAAATAGCGCTTGCGCAACGGCCCGGCCAGCTGCGCTGCCAGACCACGTTCCCGGAAGCGGTAGGTCCACTTGCGCAGCCCCCCGCGCACCCAGGCGCCCAGTTCGCCCCAACCGAGTGGCCGGTGGTGCTCGTAGGCCCTGAACACGCTGCGACCGAGCCGCAAGGCCACGGCGTACTGCACCGCATGGCGGGCAGTAGCCCAGAAAACCGGCCCCAGCGCCAGCGGGCGGTGCTGCGCGTCCACCGGCAACGCGGCGTAGAAACCCGAGGCATCGGGCAACGAGGTCCAGCCATTGACACCGAAACGGTCCATGGTCAGGTAGCAGGGGCGGAGGTAGCCCTCCTCAAACACCCGCACGTCACGCCGGAGCTGCGCGGTGATGCGACAGGCCATTTCGTGGATCGGCCGGCAGTCGCCAAACAGCATCACCGCGTCGATGTTTTCACGCAGCAGCAGCTCGCGCAGAAAGAAAGGCCATTCTTCAAAGCTGCCGCGGAAGGCGATGGCGTCGCGCCGGTAAAACCACCAGTCACCCGCGTTGAAGTTGATCTTGTACACGGTGGCACCCAGCCCGCGCAGTTCTTGCGCCAATTCCTGGAAAAACGGCCCCATCGGCCCCTGCAGCAGCAGCACCCGTTTGCCGGCGTATTCGGCCAGGCGGCGCTGGCGGTGTGCCCAGGCCAGTGTGGCCGGGTCGGATTCGGGTGTGTCGGTTGGGAACGCTGGTGGCGTCACGGCGCGACGGCGTGGCAACACCGGGCGTGGTACCGGCTCCACCACATCGCCCAGCAGGTTGCCAAACCAGGTGGTGCTGCGAAAATCTTCAGGCGGGGAGACGAACGCGTTGACGGGTTGTGCGGGGTTCATGCGTTGGCCACGGGTTGCACGCGCCACTGGCGCAGTTGGCTCCACAGGCGACGCAGCCAGCGGCCCATGGGGAAGCGGGTGGGCGGGTGGCTGCGCCACAACAGCAGCTCTTCCAGCGCCCGTTCAGGCGTGGTGAACGCGCCGGTGGTGCGGCTGATGTAGCGGGGGTAGAGCAGCAGGCTGCCGGCCACCAGCTCGTCGAGGCTGAGCCGCCGGGTGCGGCGCGGATGGGGCTGGGTGTCTTCGGTCAACCCCCAGCCGGCATAAAACGGCTGACCGTGACAGACCACATGTTTGCCACGCAACAAGGCTTCAAACCCGGTCAGCGAGGTCAGCACATGCACCTCGTCCGCCGCCCGCAACAGGTCGTTCAGGCTGGCGTTGCCCACCAGTTCGTCACACAGCGTGGCGGCCTCCGACAGGCTGAGGGAGTCGGGTCGCAGCCCGGCCAGCACATCGGGGTGGGGCTTGTAGACCAGGTAGGCGTCGGGGCACTTTTGCCGAGCCGCCAACAGCAAGGCACGGTTGGTGCGCACGGTGTCAGCGCCCCAGCGCACCGAGGCGTCGTCTTCCACCTGCCCGGCCACCAGCACCAGCCTGCGCGCTGGTTGGCTGACCCGCGCGGGCTGCCAAGCCTGGCCAGTCACGTTGTACTTGGTCACACCATGGCCCACGATGCCAGACCGCAGGCGCAGCGCACGCACCAACACATCCGGGCTGAAGTGGTGGTGCTGCAGCGTCTGCTCCAGCACCGAAGGCTGGTGCCGGTCAAAGTACATGCCGGCGGCATCGACCACCCACGACAGGGGGCGGGTGAGGTCGGCACCGAGGCCGACCGAACGCAAAAACCCGTCCTCCAGGCGCAGCACCTGGTGCCGGGCTGGCGGTTGCCCTGGCAATTCACGCCGGCCCCAGACGGCCATGCAGGCCCCTTCGGGCAGGCCGGTGGTGGTGGTGACAAATTGCACATCACTGCCTTGCAGAAAAGCCTGCACCCATGGCCGTTTCCAGCGGGAGAAACCACAGGCAAACACCTGTGCCGGGTAGCGGGCACGCTCTTCACGCTGCAGGGCGAGGTGGGCCAACACGACCTCCACCTCGCAGCGCAGGCCTGTCTCGGGGTTGAGGTAACGCGGGTAGGCGACGAGGCAGGCATGCACCAGTTGCAGGCCACTGACCGTGTGGCGCCGTGCAGGAGCCGGCAACGCATCATGGGTGAGGCCCCAGCCAGCGTAAAACGGCATGCCAAAGGTGTACACCGGTCGACCCCAGAGCAAGGCCTCGAAACCGATCTGAGAAGTCACCACGTACACCGCACGGGCATGCTGAATCAAGCGAACGGGGTGTACGTCACCGTCCACCACGTGTACGCGTGGCGTCTGGCGCAAGGCTTGCAGGTTGAAATGCCCCTGCTTGTGGCCAGCGGCCACCTCGGGATGCACTTTGACGAGCACCTCGCAGTGGGGGTGCTGTGCGAGAGCAGCTTCCAGCATGCGCTGAAAACTGTCTGGCCCGGCCAAGCCGCCGTGGACCGACTGGTCACCTGCGGTCTGGTCAGCCACCAGCACATAAGCAGCCGGGAGCGGCGCCTCGTGCTCGCGGGCATGGTTGTATTTGGACACACGGCCTTCGCGCCAGGCCCGCACCAGCGCCTCGGCGCGCGCCAGCTGAGCCGTTTCCAACGGCTCCTTCACCAGGGTTTCCAGCCGGGATGGGCAAGACGCGTCGTAGTAAATGCCCAGATCGTCCTGCACCAGCGACAGCGAAGGCACCTGCTGGCCAAAGCCGACCGAGCGGAGAAAACCGTCTTCGAGCGCCAGAAACGGCAAGCCGTGCTGTTGCGCGAAGGCACGGCATGCACGCGACGCGGGTTTGTTGCCCCAGCCCACCAGCGTGGGACCTGCGGCTGTGGCGGTGCGCCACAGCGCCGTGCGTGCCACCGGGCCGTCAAGAAAGCGTTCGATGCCGGGAAGCCGCGCAATGCCGGGCGACCAGGTGAGGAAGCCGGGGGCGTTGCGCGTTGGAATCATGACCCTGATTCTGGGTTCGGCAAGGCCAGTGGGGTGTCTGGAAAAAGACCTGAAAATGCGGCCTCATACTGCTTCAGCCGCTCTAAAGTTTCCGGCTGGCACTGGTTGGGCGCGCGGTCAAACGACACGCCGGTACGCAGCACACGCGCGGGAATACCGGCCACCAGTGTGCAAGGCGCCACGTCGCGGTTCACCAGCGACATGGTGCCAATAATGGCGCCGTAACCGATGTCGGCCTTGACCACCTGCACCTGCCGGGCCAGCCAGACATGCGGGAAAAGCAGCTGGTCACGTGGCGGGTTGATGACCTGCCCCGGCTCGGACAGAAAAAACATCGGGTGCAGGTCGTGGTTCAGCAGCGCCGTCTGCATCGCCAGCATCGCGTGTTCGCCCAGCGCCATCAGCCGGCCCTCGCCGCCCAGCGTGAAGTGGCTGCCCCAGGTGGTGGCGTGCTGCGCCATGACAAAGGCATTGCCCTCGCCCATCACTTCCAGGTTCATGGTGATGGGCGCATGGCTGCTGGCACCAACCAGCACTAGGCTGTGGTGACCACACAACCGCAACGAGCCACGCACACCACGCCCCGGCCCAACCACCACATGGCAATGCGACCGTTCAAACCGCAGGGCCAGACCGGCCACCTGCGCACCCGGCGCGAGCCAGACGCAGTTGCCGGCACCGTGGTCGGCCTGCGTCAGCCCGACCATGCCCAGGGCGAGCAAACGCTGGACGTCGGCCGCCTGGCCGCAGTCGTAGCACACCAGCTCGGGCGGCGGCCCTTCGCACCACCGAAAACCGAACGGGAACACGACCTCGGACACGCGGTCAAGCCGGCGCGTGGTCAAGACCTCGCGCAGCTGTGTGCAGGCCCGCCACAGGTCGGCTTTGAGTGCCTGCAGGCTCACAGCAGCGTGCGGACCACCGAGGTGGACAGACGCCCCATCAGGTTGTTGGCAAACAAGTGCCGCAGCGGCCGCAGTGCGGCAATGCGGGCATCGGCGAAGAACCGTTGGGGGTCGGTCTTGAGCTTACGGGCCAGGCGGTTTTTGCGCTCTGTCTGCACATTGGTGACCGCTGGCAACGCTGCAGCCACCGTCAACGCCTTGGGCGGTGTTGGCGTGGCCGGCACCACCGGGTTTGCATCCACATACTTGCGGTAGGCCACCTGCGCACCTTGCTTCCATTTGGACTCGGCCACCAGCCGCTCGACCGCGCTGGTGCTGAGCCGGCCCTTGGCGTCCAGCAGCTTGTGCGGGCTGGAGATGACCGAGAACTCGGCGCCGGCAAACATGTTCTCCAGCACCAGACCCTCAAACACCGCCACATCGGCCTGGCTGGGCCGGTCACCAAACTGGAACATCGGGAACGAGGCTACCTGGGGCGAGAATTCGAAGTCGGCAGCAAACTTGCCGAACAGGCGCAGGTAATCGTCCACAAACGCCATCGCACCGGCATGCAGGCCTTCCACAAAGGCGCAACGCTCGCGCTCGTTGCTGGCGTACAGGTACTCGGGTTCGAGCTGGCCGTTCTTGTCGTGGAAACAGACAAAGCTGCCCTCGGTGGAACTGAGCAGGCTTTCAATCAGCGGGATGTACTGGTTGAACGGGTGTTTGTAGGCCGCGCGCTGGCTGTCGTACTCCTCCAGCCAGGCCTCGAACACCTGGTCTCGGAAATGGTGCAGCACGTAGTTGTGCGTCAGCATGTAGTAGCCGTGGTAGTCCTGCCCGGTCAGTTCCGACACCTTGCGTTGCATGGTGCCGGAGTACCCGATGTCTACGAATGCGCTGCGGCGTTTCGGGTCGCAGGCGCCTTCCTGTTCCAGATAACGCAGGTAGGTGCTGCGCTCGGCCTCGGCTTTCTCCAGAATAAAAGGCTTGAGATCGGTCACCAGGCGGATGGTCAGCGCCAGGTCACGCGGGTAGCCGATCAGGGTGCTGCCGTCGGCCTTGATGCCGTGTTTTTTCAGCAGGGCAGATGGCAGGTCTTCGGTTTCCAGCCCGTAGCGGGAATGCAGGAAGTTCTTGACGGTGGTGGTGCCGTAGTTGAGCGTGGCGATCTCGAAGATGTCTTTCTCGTTGCCGATGCCAGGCACCATCACCCCCCGGCGCGAGCAGTACAGGTAGGAGTGGTCAGGGAGATTGGGGACCACCTGCTTCATGGCCTCGTAGACCTTCATCACCAGGTAGCCGTCGCGGGCCAGGAAATAGGCGTGGTCCACCTTGTGCGCCTGCATGCGGCGGATCACCCACTGCACATAACCGAGCACAAACGGGCCCAGCACGCTGTAACCCACGTTGAACAGGTTGCCGTCACACAGGCTGCCCGCCTTGTAGGCGCTGGTCGGCGCCGAGAAGAAGCGGTTGGCCATCAGGCCCAGATGGATGCTGCTGTCAAAACTCGGTGCGGCCAGCGCGTTCTGGAACACCTTGCCCAGCTCGGTCTTGCGCAACTGGTCCATGGCCTTGGGAATGACCACCGCCTCGATGCCGTACTTGCGTGCCATCTCGCCGTCGGCGCGCGGGTTGTCGCCAATGTGCAAATAGGTTTTGACACCAGGGTCAAGCTGCCGTACTTTGGCCAGGTAGTCGGGGTAGACCGAGCCGTCTTCCTTGCGGATGCGTTCGGTCGCTGACACAAACAACACATCAAAGTCAGCCAGCCCATGTTTGGCCAACAGGGTGCGGATGACATGCTCTTCGAGGTAGATGTCGGTCAGGATGCTGCGCCACTTGCCCCAGCTCTGGGCCATGCGCCAGGTCCTGACCATGCCGCGACGCGGACCCACCAACGCGATTTCTGCCTGCACCTCCAGTGCCTGGATGTCGTCCAGCAGCGCCTTGGGAAAACCGGTGGCAATGTCAAGCTGGGCGTAGATTTCATCCAGCGTGACTTCGATGCGGTGACCATTGGCTTCGCGAGCCTTGCGTTCGGCTTCGCGCCGCAGGTGGTGGAACGGGAAGTAGATGTTGCCGGTGCGTTCGCGCACCATGGGCTCGATGAACTGGAACAACTCGTGGGGCTGCACAAAGGGCCGGTCCACCAGCGTATCAAACAGATCGAACGACACCGCCTCGTTGAACACCATGCGCGAGAGCACCGGGTGTGGCTGCACCAAGATGCCACGGCCCTTCAAACTCTGCGTCCAGGCACGCCATTGCGACAGTGCCTTGATCTGCTCGAACACCTCCGACAGGGTCTGCTCCGGCAAGGTGTCCAGGCCACTCAGGCCCGACTCAAACGCCTGGTGGCGCTGCGTCAAGAGCGTGTACAGGCCGGCGCCATCGTGCACGTGCCGAGCGGTGGCATGGTGGTAGCGTGTCAGCAGGAAATGCAGCAGGCTGTCGCGGGCGCCACGCACATGCAACTCGAAGCAGTTGGCCAACTGGTCCAGCGTGCAGGTGGCCACCGCGTTGATGTGCGAATGGCCGGCCGCAACCACCGCGCAGTCAAAGATCAGTGCCTGGAAAGCCAGCGAGCTGGACACGGTGACCACCGCGTCCACATGCGCCAGCAAGGCCTGCGACACATAGGGAATGGCGTTGAGTTCGCGCGAGTAGATCAGGTTGGGGTACAGGCGGCGCAGGCGGTTGACGGTGAGTTCGTCGAGCGAGGGCTTGTACTCGCTGTGCTCGGTGACCACCACACCCCAGCCACGCGGCGTGCGCTCCAGCACATCTTCCAGAAACTCCACCTGGCTGCCGTAGCGGCTGCACTCCTCAAAAGCGTAGTAGCCGTCGACCTGCAGCGGCACCAGAACCAGTTTGTCGTAGCGCGACTGGTCGGGCTCGATCAGTGGCCAGACCGGGTCGTGCGGCACCACCTGGGCGGCAAACCAGTTGCGCACCTCGCCCAGCAAACGGCGTTCGGCCGGGGGCAGTGGCGTGGCGGCGATCTCAGTGGCATGGGTGGCCAGCAGCGAGTGCTGGTACAGGCCAGCCGGGTCGAACAGCGTGAGCTGCGGGTAAGGCATGCGGTAGGTCATGCCATACATGCTGTGCAGCAGCATCGCGTTCGGGTAGGCACGGCTCAGGAAAGGCGCGTGCGTTTCGTGCATCAGGATCACGTCGGGTTCGAAGTCGCCCAGTGCCTGCTGGCTGAGTAGGGCCAGCGCGTCCAGTTCGTCGTGGGTGATCTGCTTCGTCATGAAGGCATGGGCCGCAGACCGGTAATCCCGGAACACCCGGCGCAAATCAGCGGTGTGCAACACGGCGGTGGGAAAGTCGCTGTGTGCGGTGTAGTTGGCCTTCAGGATGGCCTCACGCACACCGTCGCCAATCAGCAAGCGGCAGTCCAGCTCTGGCGCATGCGTCTTCAGCAGCTTGAGCTGGTAGACCGCGTCCTGGAAGGCGCCAAAACGGAAGTCCGACGTCAGCTCGGTCCAGGCTTCCACGTAATACAGCACACGTTTCATATTCACCTCGTTTTCACTTTGCGTTAACGGATCACAGTCCAAAAACCACCTTGGCGCTGAATACCACCTGGTACACCGACTGCAGCAGCTCCTTCCAGATCTGGCGCGATTTCACGTCCAGTTTGGGCAGAACCAGGATTTCGTCGCCGCTGCGCACTGCAGCGGACTCACCCACTTCGGTAAAGCTGCCGTCGCGGCGGGCCAGCACCAGCCGTGAGCTGTCGGCGTTCTGGGTATAACCGCCAGCCCGCGCCAGGTAGTCACGCACCTTGAGTTGCGGGTCGTGTGCAAGGGACGACGGGAACAGCACCTCGCCACCGATCAGCACCAGGCCGTCACGGGTGGGAATGCGCACCACGTCACCGTTCTCCAGCAGCAGCTTGTCGCGGGCTTCCGCCTGCGCAACCACGACCTGGCCAGTGGGTTCCACCTTGCGGGCCCGCTCGACCCACTGCAGCACCAGATCGGCCTCGTCCTTGCGCAAGCGGGCTTCTTCGGTGGTACCACTGCGGGCCGTCAGCACACTCGCCTCCAGGCTGCGCAGGGCAGTGCCCAGAACCGCCTTTTGCCGCTCCATGACGCTGCGGCGAAACAGCTGAACGCTCTCCCCTTCGGAACGTTCCGTCAAACGGACGTTGCGCATCAGATCCCCAAAACGCGCGCCGTAGGGCAGCACGTATTCCTGCGCACTCTGGTGCTCGCCTTCAACGCGCACGGTGATGGTGCCGGGTTTCTTGTCAGCGACCAGCTCGACCTCGTCGCCGTTGTCGAGCATCAGGCTGCTGGCCTGTGGCAACTCAACGTAGTCCACATTGCGCACGGTGCCGGTGTTGCGCACCACCCGCACATGGGTGGCCTGTGGCATGGGCTTGGCCATCTGCAGGGCATCGACCAGACTGAGGCGGGCGGCCGAGAACTCAAAGCGCTTGGTGTTTTCCACCAGACCCAGCACCTTGACCGTCTTCTGGCGTGGCTGGATGAAAATCACGTCACCATCGCTGAGCTGCACCTGCGGGATGCGGCCATTCAGCAGAAACTCGTACAGGCTGACTGTGGCGCGGACGGTGGTGTCGCGCTTGACCTGGACATTGAGGAAAGAGCCGCGTTCGGGGTCGATGCCACCCGCCTGATCCAGGTAGTTGAGCAGGCTGTCGAACGAGGTGCCGTGGTACATGCCCGGCCGCCTGACCGCGCCGCCCACGTAGATGCGCACTGGCTGGGCCGCCGACAGGCTGGCGTAACTGGACACATTGGCGCGGAACACCTTGCGCACCGCCACCTCGACCACGCCTTGCAGGTCGTTGTTGCGCACACCCAGTACACGAATCGGGCCGGAGAACGGCAGGAAGATGTTGCCCTGCGAGTCCACCACCAGCGCGCTGTCGAAGGTGTAGCCGCCCCACATGCGCACCTGGATGCGGTCGCCGATGGCCACCACGTAGTCGGGGTTGAAGGTGGCCGTGCTGGCGCGGGCAAATGCACCGGTGAACAGCTGTGCACCGAACACATCGCTGCCGAGGTTGGCCAGGCGATCTGCCTTTTGCGGGGCGGCCAGGGGTTCGTCGCGCGGTGCGGGTGGCACGATTGCACCAGAGTCAACAGCCCCTGGCGCTGGCATGGCGGTCGCGGTGTTGGGCGTGCCCAGCAAGGTGCGTGTCATCGTCAGCTCTGCGGCCTGCGCGTGCAGCATGGCCCACAACAGGCCTGCTGCGACCGCCAGCCAGCGGCTTGGGGTCAGTGTTTTCATGGCATCAGTCCTTGTGGTCTTTGATGATGGCCAGCATCAGGCGCAGCAGCGCGGCGGCCAGCAGCAAGCCGAGCACGCTCACCAGTGTGTGGTGCAGGCGCTGGGGTTCCAGCGGGTACTGCGGCAAGGTGGGCGACTGCAGCACCTGCACCTGGCGCAAGGTGCGTGCGGCCTCCATGCGGCCACGCTCCAGGGAAGCCAGGGCCTGGCTGTACACGTTCTGGCTGAAATCGGCGGCCATCTTCAGGCGCTGGTATTCCTCCACCGTCCGGTTCAGGGTCTGGCCGCTGGACGAGGTGAGGCGTTCGCGTTCACGCCGCATCTGGCGCTCGATGGCACTGATCTGCAGGTCCAGCTCCACCATGCCGGGGGCGTTGGCGGTCAGGTAGCCCGCCACCGCTGTACGCCGCGACTGCAACTCCGACAGCTGCGTCTGCAGGCGGTTGACCACGGTCGACAGGTTCTCGGCCGTGCCTTCGGGGGACAGCAGGCCTTTGTTGTTCTGGTACAGCACCACGTCCTGGCGTGCCTCAATCGCCCGTTTGCCGAGGGCACCCACCTGGTCTTCGAGAAACGTCACCTGGTCCTGGGCCAGCTTTTTGGCCAGCCGGTTCATGTAGTTTTCGCCCTCTTTCACCATCATGCGGGTGATGGCGTAAGCCGTGTTCGGGTCGTACGCCTGGCTGCGAACCACCAGCAGCCCGCCGTAGTCATCAAACTCCACGCTGATGCGCGAACGCACGTAGCGCTGGAAGAGTTCATCGGGCGCGTCAGACCACCACAGGCGCGACAACAGGTCGCGCTGGCTGTCGCTGAAGTGCGCGCGCAAGCCCAGCCCGGCATCCAGCTGGCGCAGCATGTCGGTCGAGAGCAGGTGGTCGCGCAACAGCATCTGGTCGCCACGGTTGCCACTGCCACCGGTCAACAAGGCGCCGATGTCCGAGGCCTGGCCTGCAGAACTGTCGGTGCGTTGCAGCACAACGTGGGCTTCCGACACGTAGCGGTCAGACGCGATGACCCCCCAGTACAGGCTGGCCAACACACAGGCGCCTGCCAGGACAGACAGGAACAGGTGGGTGGTCAGCCAGGCACGCAGCCTGTGCAAGCGCGTCATACCGGGTGCTCCTTGTGGGCGCGCAGCGCATCGTCAATCGAATCAAACCAGTGGGCCTGGCCCTGGTGCAGCCAGATGGCACTGGTGCAGAACTCGCGCAGCGTGGCCTCGGCATGGGACACCATGATCAGGCCCGCCCTGTCGGTCAGGCTGCGGAACGCAGCCGATGCCTTCTTCACAAAAGCAGCATCGCCCACCGAGGTGATTTCGTCTGACAGGTAGACATCAAAGTCGAACGCCAGGGGATGCGGCTAAAAACTTGGACTACCTAGGAGGTAGTTCATGTATTCCTACGAAGAGCGAATCCGTGCCGTCAAGCTCTACATCAAGCTCGGTAAA